>NZ_AP022318.1:0-637291 GCF_009938265.1 Burkholderia sp. THE68 | reverse complement strand
CCCACAGGCCGTTGTCGAGTTCACGCACCATGTCGCCGTTGATCCCGCCACCCGTCGAGTTGTTCAGGATGATGTCGCATTTGTCGCGGATCAGGCGGTTGATGTGGCTGTAGATTGCGGGGTCGCACGTGGCTTCGTCGTCGGGCCGGCGCGCGTGGATCGCCACGACACTGGCGCCGGCGTTGTAGCAGCGGTAGGTGTCGTCGGCGATTTCCTGCGGCTGCGTCGGCAGGTTCGGATTCATTTTCTTGCTGGCCATGCCGCCGGTCGGCGCGACGGTCACAATGACTTTGGGCTTGCTCATACGGTCTTCTCCAGAGAATAAGTCAGGGCGGTTCGATCAGTGCGCGCTGGCGCCATCGTCCGATCCCACGCGAACCGCGCTTTTCGGCAGGCCCAGCAGAATCGTCAGGCCGCCGCAAATGACGAGGGCGATCAGGCCCAGCAGCCCGATCTGGATGCTGCCGGTCACGCCCTTGATCCAGCCGATCAGTGTCGGGCTGACGAAGCCGCCGAGGATGCCCAGCGAGCTGATCACCGCGATGCCGGCAGCGGCGGCGTCGCGTCCAAGATAAGTGGGTGGAATCGACCAGAACAGCGATCCGCCGCCGAAGATGAAGAACGAGGCGACGCACAGCAGGGCCATCACCGGCACGACCGCGAAGCCGAGAAAGGACGTCGAGGCCAGCGCCACCGCGCCGACGACGAGACTGCCTCCGACATGCCAGCGCCGCTCCTTCAGACGGTCCGAGCTGCGGCTGATGACGAGCACGCCGAGCGCACCGAAGATATAGGGCACCGCTGTGTACCAGCCGATCGTGGCGATCGGGGCGATGCCGAGGCCTTTGATCATCGTCGGCAGCCAGAAGGTGAGCGTGTAGACCGCGCAGGCGCAGCAGAAGTAGATGAAGGCGAGCATGTAGGTCTTCGGGTCCGCCAGTGCAGCGGCCAGCTTGCCGTGATGTCCGGACTTCGCATCGCCACGGTGATCGGCGTCGAGAACCGACTGCACGAGGCGCTTTTCGGTGTCATCGAGCCAGGGCGCGCGGGCCGGCTTGTCCGGCAGCATGCGGTACAGCACGAACCCCAGCAGAACCGTCGGCAGGCCTTCGACGAGAAACAGCCATTGCCAGCCATGCATGCCGCCGAAGCCTTCCATGCCGCTCATGATCGTGCCCGACAGCGGCCCGCCCAGCACGCCCGTGATCGGCATGCCGAACAGGAACAGTCCGGTCACGCGGCCACGGCGCTGGCTTGGGTACCAGTACGTCAGATAAAGAATGATGCCGGGGAAGAAGCCCGCTTCGAAGATGCCGAGCAAAAGCCGGATGCCGTAGAACTGCCAGGGTTCGCTAACGAAGGCGGTCGCCGCCGACGTGAGTCCCCACAGCACCATGATGCGCAGGAAGGACAGGCGTGCGCCGATCTTTTCCAGCAGCAGATTGCTGGGCACCTCGAACAGCAGGTAAGTGACGAAGAAAACGCCCGCGCCGAGTCCGTAGACCGCATCGGAGAAGGCGAGATCGTGCTTCATCTGAAGCTGCGCGTAACCGATGTTGATGCGGTCGAGAAACGCGAAGACATACGCGATCAAAACGATCGGCATGATGCGCCAGCTTATCTTGCGGAAAACGGCGTCTTCGACTATCTGGTCCGTCGAAGTTCCGACGAGCGCGGCTGCGGCGGGCAGCGAACGAGCGCGAATCATGCGTGTCTCCTGGTCTTGTATGACACGCATTATTTCGAGCGAGCGCTTTCACGACTGTCGATCGCGCGACAATTCGGATCAGCGTAAACACCGAGGCACTATCTTGCCAGTGCGTCCAGCCCGGCTACATCCAGCACGACGATGCCGCCGTACCCGGTGCGCACGAGGCCGGCGTTCTTGAAGCGGGTCATCGCCTTGTTGCACGTTTGACGCGACACGGCGGCAAGGTTGGCCAGTTCTTCCTGGGACAGCGGCAAATGCGCCGCGCCACTCGGATTCGACAACGGCTGCACCATGCCCACCAGCGCGCGTGCAACGAGACTGTCGGTATCGAGCAGCCCATGCGCGACGACCGCGCCCATGAACCAGTGCAGACGCTCGTTGACCTGTCGCAGCAGGAAGTCGTTGAACGAGGGCTGATGCTCGCGCAGCCATTCGAACGTGGCGCGCGGAATCTGCACGACGCGGCTGTCGCGCAGCGCGATCAGGTCGGATTCACGCGGTTTGTTTCGAATCAGCGTGCCTTCGCCGAACCAGCTGCCGGCCGACTGTCCGCCCAGCGTGACGGTCTGACCATCGCGTGCGGTGATCGACCATTTGATGAGGCCTTCGAGCATGCCGAACCAGACATGCTGTCGTTCGCCGTGGTGCCCGAGCGCCTGATCGGCCGCGACGGCGCGCTCCGACGCGGCCGCGCGCACGCGTGCCTGCGCCGCTTCGTCCAGCTTCGGGAACCATGTCGACTGCGCGAACAGTTCGTCGATCGTGAGGGACGTCGCGGCCATCCGCTTTGGCCGCGTCATGGCGTGCTCCCGGCGCTGGCCGGGCGAACTGTCGCCGCGTTGACAGTGTGGCGGGCGCAATTCGCGCACAATGATCGGACTGAAAGCTGGAGCATGGACCGTGAGTAAAGAAACTGTCTGTCGTATCGATGTGCAATTCGGCGATTGCGATCCCGCCGGTATCGTCTTCTTTCCGAATTTTTCGCGCTGGATGGACGCCGCGTCGCACGATTATTTTATACAGTGCGGCCTGCCGCCATGGCGCGAGATGCATGCGCTGCCGAATTGCATCGGCGCCCCGCTGCTCGAGATTCACACGCGTTTTCACATCTCGGCGACCTACGGCGAAAGCCTCGAGGTGCATACGCGCGTCGAGGAATGGCGCGGCAAGGTCTTCGTGCAGAGCCATCGCATCATGCGCGGCGACACCCTGATCTGCGAAGGGCGCGCGACTCGGGCACTGTGCATCAAGCAAGCCGATGGGCGGCTCAAGGCCGTGCCCGTGCCCGAGTTCATTCGTAGCGCATGTGAATGAAGAGGTCTCTATGACGACATCCACGGGCCAGCGCGTGCTGGTGACCGCAGGCGCGGGCGGAATAGGGCGCGCCATCGCGGAAGCATTCGTATCGGCGGGGGCGAGCGTGTTCGTCTGCGATATCGACGAAGCGGCGCTTAACGATATGCGCGCGCAATTGCCGGGCGTGAGGACATCGGTGTGCGATATCGCGGATCGTGCCGCGGTTTCGCGCATGGTCACGGAGGCGTCGGCTGCGCTCGGTGGACTGGACGTCCTGATCAACAACGCGGGCATCGCCGGCCCGACCGCGAGCGTCGAAGACATGGACCCCGATGCGTGGGAAGCCGTGCTTCATGTGAACCTCACGGGCACGTTCCTCGTCACGCAACAGGCCATTCCGTTCCTGAAGCAATCGGACGCCGGCGTGATCCTCGTGATGTCGTCGCTGGCCGGCCGCTTCGGTTATCCGAACCGCAGCCCATACGCGACGACCAAATGGGGGCTCATCGGCTTCACCAAGACCCTGTCGCGCGAGCTGGGCGAATTCGGCATCAGAGTCAACGCGGTTCTGCCCGGCGCCGTCGAAGGTCCACGTATTCAGCAGGTGCTGGCGGGACGCGCATCCGCGAGCGGCCGCACCGTCGCGCAGGAAGAGGCGGCGGCGCTCGGCAATCAGTCCATCAGGCATTTCGTCGATCCCGCGCACATCGCCGGGCTCGCCGTCTTTCTCGCTTCCGACGCCGGGAGATCCATCTCTGGACAAATGATTCCCATCGACGGCGATTCGCAAAGCGCCACGTGAAATCAGGGTAAACATCAGGGCCACGAGAAGTGCTTTGAAATAGTTGGTGTACGGAGTATATTCGTCATCAACATGATCAATGACACACTGGAGCGAGACATCATGCAATTTCATCTCAATGGATTCCGCGTCGGCGACCCGACCATCGAACCCGCCGCCGAAGGCGCACCGCATGTCGAACTGCCCGAGACGGTCGATGTGCTCATCGCCGGAAGCGGGCCGGCCGGGCTCGTGCTTGCAGCTCAGTTGTCGCAGTTTCCGTCGATCAGAACGCGCGTCGTCGAACGGCGCGCGGGACCGTTGCTGATGGGGCAGGCGGATGGCGTCGCGTGCCGCACCGTCGAGATGTTCAATGCATTCGGCCTCGCCGACCGCCTGTTGCGCGAAGCCTATTGGGTGAACGAGACCGTATTCTGGAGGCCGGATGCGGATGACCGTGGCGCGATCAAACGCACCGGTCGTGTTCAGGATACCGAAACAGGCATGTCGGAGTTTCCGCATGTCATCGTCAATCAGGCGCGCGTGCAGGACTATCTGCTCGATTCGATGCGTCGTTCCGCGCAACGGCTCGAACCGGACTACGATCTCGAAGTCGTCGACGTGCAGCGTGATGACAGCGACGAGTACCCGGTGCGCGTGACCTTGCGTCGGACGGATGCGGCGCGGCTCGACGAGAAGGTCGTCGTGCGTGCGCGCTATGTCGTGGGTTGCGATGGCGCGCGCAGCCGCGTGCGCGCGGCCATCGGTCAGACCTTGCACGGCGATGCGGCCAATCACGCATGGGGCGTGATGGATGCACTCGCCGTCACCGACTTTCCGGACATCCGGCTGAAGGCGGCGATTCAGTCGGCGAGCAAGGGCAATCTGCTCATCATTCCGCGCGAAGGCGGCTATCTGGTGCGCTTTTATGTCGATCTCGGCGAAGTTTCGCCGGAGAATCGCGACTCCATCAAGCAGACCACGGTCGATCACATCATTCAGACGGCGCAACGGATTCTGCATCCCTATACGCTCGACGTGAAAGAGGTCGCGTGGTTCTCGGTCTATGAAGTGGGGCAGCGTCTGGCCGATCGTTTCGACGATGCGATCGCCGCCGACGGCGCATCGCGCGAGCCGCGCGTGTTCATCGCGGGCGATGCCTGTCACACGCATAGCGCGAAAGCGGGCCAGGGCATGAACGTCTCCATGCAGGACGGCTTCAATCTTGGCTGGAAACTCGGCGCGGTCCTGCAAGGACATGGCGACCCCGACCTGTTGCGCACGTATTCCGATGAACGCCAGCCCGTCGCGCAGGAGTTGATCGACTTCGACAAGGAATGGTCAGCGATGATGGCCGCGCCGCCCAAGGATCCCAGCCGGCCCGAAGCAGGCGGCGTGGACCCCGCGGAACTGCAGGCCTATTTCGTTCGCGCGGGCCGCTATACGGCGGGCGTCGCAACGCACTACAAGCCGGGCGTGCTGACGGGCGAGGGCACGCATCAGGCGCTCGCACGCGGCTTCACGATTGGAACGCGCTTTCATTCGTCGCCGGTGATTCGTCTCGCCGATGCGAAGCCGATGCAACTCGGCCACGCCGCACGCGCCGATGGCCGCTGGCGTCTGTATGCGTTCGCGGACGCGAACCGGATCGCGCTCGACGCGCTGTGTGAACATCTCGTCACGTCGCCGGATTCCGTCTTGCGTTTCGCCGCCGCGCAGAATGCGGATGCGGACGCCATCTTCGATCTTCGCGCGGTGCTGCAGCAAGCGCATCGCGAAGTCAGACTCGACGATCTACACGCCTCGCTGTTGCCGCGCAAGGGGCGCCATGGTCTCATCGACTACGAGAAGGCATTTACGAGCGACGCCGTGACTGATATCTTCGATGAGCGCGGCATCGACCGCGAACGGGGCGCGCTGGTCGTGGTCCGTCCGGACCAGTATGTCGCGCATGTCCTTCCGCTGAACGCCTACGCCGAATTGAATGCCTTCTTGCGGCCTGTTTTTAGAACGATCACCCCGTCGCCAGACGCCTAGACATTGCCGACCAGACAACCTGATCCCGAAGCGCTCTCCAGATTCACGGGGAGCCTGGTACGCCGCGCCCAGCAACGCCACGTCTCGGTGTGGCTCAACGAAGTCTCCGCGGAGATCACCAGCGTCCAGTACGCGGCGCTGGAGATCCTGCAGAGGAAGCCGGGTGTCAATCAGCGGCAACTCGGCGATGAACTCGACGTGGACCGGTCGACCATCGCCGATCTGGTTGCGCGCATGGTTCGAAACGATCTGATCAAGCGCTCGGATGATCCCGTCGACAAACGCAGCTATGTGCTGTTCCTCACGCCGTCGGGCAAGAAGCAACTCGCGGCGTTGCGCCCGCGCGTCGAGGAGGTCGAGCGCATTCTCACCGCGAGGCTGACGCAGGCGGAACGCAAGGAGTTGCGGCGCCTGCTTTCCGCGCTGTTGCCATTGGACGAGTAGTATTTCAGTGGGTCGGCAGTCCGACGCGAGGTCCAGCCATGCAACTTCAAACGGGTAATGTGTTCAGCGTCGAAGCGAAGCGCGGCGGCGATGAGCGGATAGACATGCTCATCACGGGGCCGCGCCTGAACGTGGAACGGATCGTCTCGATGGGACATGCGAGTCCCGAAGGCTTCTGGTACGACGACTCGCGGGCCGAGTGGGTCGTGCTGCTGTCGGGCGCCGCCGTGCTCGAATTCGAAGACGATTCGACGCGCCACGACATGCGCCCCGGCGACTACGTGCTGATCGAACCGCATTGCCGTCATCGCGTTGCGTGGACGCACGCCGAAGAGGCAACCGTCTGGCTCGCCATCTATCACGAACGCTGAATCGCGCGCTGATAAAAACAGCGGGCACATCGCCTCTCGCGCAATGTGCCCGCAGCCTGTTCACAGAGTCAGCGCATCACGACATCGGCTGCGGTCAGAAGCGATGACGCATGCCCAGCGTGAGCGAAACCTGGCTTGCAGATAGCGCGACACGAAGCAGTCTGATCCATCGCGTGACGTGTTGCGATCACCTACATGCCGACGTAGCCGACCGGCTTCGTCGTGTTGCTTTTCGCGATGCTCGCGTTCGTCGACACCACGTATTGCGGCGATTCCGTCAGCGTCAACGTCACCGCACCGTTCGTGTACGGCACGCTCGATACGTTGCCCATCGCGTCGATCAGTTGCACCGTGCCGCTGTTGCCGTCGTCATCGACCTTGAGGGTGTAGCTCACGCTGTAGGTCGAACTGAAGGCGCCGTTCGATGCGGGCCACACGTCGTTGTCATGGGTCCATAGCGCGGTGATGATGGGACCGTCGTTCAACTGCTGGAAGCCGTACGCATAGACGCCGCTGGGCAGGTCGTTCACGGGACCGAGCGTCGTCGTGCCGTCGAGGATGCGCGTCAGCGCGGCGATTTCCATCGCGGCGGGCTTCGGCGCGATGTTCGTCGCGTCGAGCGAGCCTTGCGGTTCGTCGAGGTCGAAGAACGTGCCGAAGCCGATCTCGTCGGGGAAGTCCGCGCCGTAGAACACATACGTCTGATCCGCGCCTTCGCCCAGAAGGATGATGTGCGCGCGCGCGACGACCGCGCCTTGCGCGAACAGGATGTTCGGCGTCGGATAGTTCGTGCCGTAGCTCGCGCCGGCGTCGTAGTTGATGCCTGTTTCCGTGACGAACAGCTTCATGTCCGGCTTGTATTCCTGCTGCATTTCGGCGCGAAGAGCGCGCATCTGGTTGAGCAGTGAGTTATCGGCGTTCGATTCGGTGTACAGCCGTTCCGGCGGATGCGATGGTGACGAGCCGGCAGGATCGTAGTAACCGTGCGTCGCGACGCCATCGATGTATTGCGCGAAACCGAGCGATGCGAGCGCCTGCAGGCGCGCGGTCGTGTGCATCGGAAACGACTCGGTCGGGCCCATGACCACCGCGTGCGGGTCGGTCGAATGCAGGCCGTCGTACACGTGCTGATAGAGCGCGACGAGGTTCTTGTCGGAATCCTTCCACATGACTTCCGGCTCCCACGTGACCTGATAGTAGTTTCCGGACATCGTCGGATAGTATTTCGCGCGGATCGATTCCGTTTCCTGTCCGACGCGCGCCATGTAGTTCCGGTAGTAGCCGAGATCGTTCGGGATATAGGCGTGGTCCGGGTTCAGGCCATGCATGCTTGCACCGCCAGGCAGGCCGTCGAGACGCACGAGGCGCATCACCGCGCCCGACTTGTAGAACGGATCGAGATAGTCCGTCGATGGATCGAACTCGAAGCGATCGTCAGGCTCCATCAACGCCATCTCGCGATCATCGATGGTCCACGAGATGCCGAGCAACGACAGCGCCGCGCTCCAGTCGTTGAAGCCCTGCATGCCGAAGCGATGCTGATCCTGCGTCGCGTATTCGACGGCGGGAATCGCGCCCGAGAGATTCGGGATCACGCCGAAGCTCGCGAAGCCATCTGGACGCGTGCCCGACGACTTCACTTGGCCGCCGGCGCGGTCGAGCGTCGCGGCGATCTGGAAGTAGCCCGCAAGCGTCGATGTGCAGGTGAGCGTGCTCGTCGTCGCAGCGGCGGGCACCGCGAAGTTGCCGCTCGCGACGGTGTTGCCGTATGTATCGGCGATGGTCCATCTGAGCGTGTCGGCAGTGCGGGCGCGTGTGGTTATCGCGACGTTTATCGGCGCGTTGATGGGATAGGTGCGTGTGCCGTCGGAGTTCGGCGTGTCGGCAGTGATCAGGCCGCGGCCACCGGACGCGGGCGTGGACGTGGGGGCGGCGCAGGTTATCTGGTGCGCGGCATGAGTCGCGGAAGATGGAGAGGCGGCATCGTTGCCGCCGCCGCACGCGGTGAGCGCGAGGATCAGTGGCGCGAGATAAAGGAAGGTGTTTTTCATTGATTCTTTCTCGATGACCGAGCGGCGTTTGATACGCTCAGCGATGCAAGACGATCGAGAACGGGAAACAGCGAGGCCGACTCGGAAAACCATTGCGTCCAATGGTAGTACGAAGAAGCGAAGGCGTAAGAATGGCTGCTGACTTAAACCTCTGACAATAGTTTAAATTGCGATAATTAACATTATGTAAAAATCGCTTCGACACGCGCACCGCCTACGGAGTCAAGCTTAACTAGCCCGACCTTCGAACAAATGATCGACGCTTCCTCGATGACGGTTCGCTGATGAATCAGCGCTCGCGCACGGCCGCATCCGTCCGAAGCCTGAGTCGCCGCGCGACTTCTTCCAAGGACATCCGCTCCGTCCCGCTTATGTCGCCAAGCGGCATATATCGCGCGGGCGTGTGCAGCAAATAAGCCTGCAACTCGTCGATGATGATGCTGTCGCGCGCATCGTAGCCCAGCCGCTGCAACTGTCGCGTGAGCGCCGCGCGCTGCGTCAGCGTCAGGTCGTGCCACCAGAACTGGCGGCACGCGTTCGCGTAGGCCGGGTCCGAGAAATAGCGCCAGTGGCCGAGTTCGTGACTGAGGATGGCGTCGCGCAGCGGTGCATCGACGGTATGCCGTTCGGCCGCCGTGCTCAAGCCCGGCAAGGTAATGAGAAAGTCGGCATCGGACGCGGCGCGCCATGCGCCGTCCTCGTCGCGCAGCAGGTTCCATGCGACCAGCAACGCGAGCAGGCTGCGCTCCGGCGCGGTCAGAACAATCCGCTGACGCCTGCCCAGATCGAAGAAGCGCGCCAGTTCTATCGCGCTGAAGTTGTTGCCGGCCGTGAGCGAGCCGGCATCGACGCCCGCGCGACGCGCCTGCGCGAAAAGTTCCGCTTCACTCAGCACCGCGTCGCGCGGCATGTCGCGCTGTTCGAACAACGCGACGATACGGGCAAACATGCGTCCCTGCTCAGCCATGCTGCGCGTTTGCAGCACATGCAGGCCCGGCTGATCGACGACATCGATGATGAGTTGCGTGCCGTCCTCGGGCAGCGCGGCGGCCAGCTGCGCGAGCGGCACGCGCACGAAAGGCGGCTCGGACGCCTCGGCATCGGCTTCGCTGTCCTGCCGCCGCGTCCATCCGGCGTGCGTCATGGCAAGCCGCGCCGCGAAGGTCGCCGTCACGGCGGCGCAGGCGAGCCGCCGCAACGCGTCACGACGACGGCTGCGCATGATAAGAGGCTTCCGCCGCACGCGCGCCTAGTCCCTGAGCGTCACGATGGTCACGCGACGGTTCTCCGCCGCCGCTGGATTGCGCAGATTGAGCGGCTCGGACGCGCCCTTCCCGACCGAACTGAGCCGTTCGGCCGCAATGCCATGGCTCGTCAGATACGCGACGACGGCCGACGCCCGCTCCGCCGACAGCCGCAGATTCGTGTCCGCCGCGCCGCGCGGATCGGCGTGCCCTTCCACCCGGAAGCGGTATGCCGCGAGCTGGTCGGACTGCAGCGCGCGCTCCACCTGATCGAGGGCGGCCATCGCGCTCGACGTGAGCGTGGCCGAATTGCTGGCGAAAGTAATCAGCATCGACGCCGCCGCCCGGCGCGGCGCGGCGTGCGGCTCGCCTTGGCCGGTCTGATCCTTCAGCACAAAGCCGCGCTGGAGGTCGTCGTCCTCGGGCGTGAGCAGGTGTTCGATGGCCGCTTCGTCCACCTGCTGCTCGGTCATCACAGTTTCGGCATGCGACGCCAGCGGATACGCGCTCAGGCATGCCACCGCGAACCACGCGCAGCGCGCGGCGATTTTTGTGAAGCGGCGTGCCGCCGCGCGGTCGAGCGAAAACGTGGCCATTGCGTCTCTCCTTGATCCAGCCGGTCGTTCATCAGAATGACGAATCAACGTGCCGGAATTTGAACGTCATCCCGCGCAATCTCCGACATCTCTGACGACCAGGGGCAACAACAGGTCCGTACCGGATGTCGCTCCGCCATCGAGCATTTGCGCGAAACGCGTGGCGGCGGGCAGGCCCGCCGTTTCGAATGCGCAGGCCGGGCGATGCGCCGCGCCTTGCGTCCACCACGCGCTTGCGCCGTCCCGCGCGACGCTTGCTAGCCAGTCGCCAAACGCGCCGCCGTCGGAAAACTGCACGCGATAAACGAGATCGTCGGGCGCGAAAGGAAGCGCGGCGAGCGCGGCGTCGAACTCGTCGATGCTGCAATGGGCGGCAAGCGTCGAAAGCGCGAGCGCGGCGGCGTTGTCGTACCAGCGCTGGGCGGCGCGTAATCCAGCGCGCTCGATAACGCGCGCCGCGACCGTCAGCGGAAAGTACCGGCCCACGCGATCCACGCCCGGCATTTGCACGCCGGCCCATGCCGTATCGCCGCAAACGCCCGCGCCGAGCGCAAACATCCACACCGGCGCGCTCAGCCATGCTTCGAGCCAGTGCTCGGCGAGCGCCTCGCGCGCGTGCAGCATGCCGCGCTGCAGACACGCGTCCCACGGTTCGATGAACTCGGGCGGCAGGCGTCGCGTGACGAAATCGCCATGCGAGCGAAGCTTGCCGAAAAACCCCGCGGGCGTGCTCATCGGGCGGTGTTCACAGATGATCCGGACAACGGAACTGATCCGCGAGACCGGGCGTGAAAGGATTGGTCACGCTGCTCGCGCTCAGTTCGAGCACAACGCGCCGCCCATCCGGGCCGAAACTGAGGCGGAAACGGTCCGGCTGTCCGGCGCTCTGGAGATGCCCGGCGTCGAGGAGCCTCAGCAGCGCCCACGGCCCCTGCGCGCTCGCGCCAGCCGTATCCTGCTGCGGCAGGAAATCGATATGGGCCTGCCCCGTGCCGCGCCCGCTCGGCCACTGAAAATCCGTCCAGCGTGGTTGCGTGGGCGTGGCCACGAGCTGCTGCCCGTCGATATCGAGCGTGATCTGATCGAGCGCGGGGTCCATCGACACGGCGTGCACCGCGAAGCGCACCGACACTTCGCGCCCGCCCGCATGGAAGAAGGCATCGCGGATCTGCGCCGCGCGCTGGAACTGCGCGAGCACGCCGTCGCTGATGCCGAGCGGCGCGACGCCTGCCCGCCAGCGCCACTTCGGGCCGGACATCTCGACATAAGCGGCGAGGTTCTTCTGAAAGAAGTCGTCGATCAGGCCGCCCGGCGCGAAGAGCCGTCCGAAATCGTCCGGCGCGGCGTCACGTGAGGATGAACGCACGAACGGGTATCGACCATCGATCGCCTGCCTGCACAACCGGCCGACGTTGGTCTGCCAGAGTGCATCGAGCCGCGCATGCTCGCCGCCCGTGAGCACCGCCGACGCATCCGAGGACAATCGCGCGCCGATCACGCTGAGCGGCGGCGGCGCGCTCTGCGCGGCGGTCGTGAGGCGCGCGAGCGCGTCGTTGGGCGGCGCGGGCTGGCCCTGACGGCGCGCGGCATCGGCGGCGTTCAGGTAGGCGGCGGTGTCGCGCAGCACGGCGAGTTGCGCATCGAGCGCACTCGCGCCGCCCGAGCCGGAAGGTGCGCCTCCATCGGCGCTTTTTGCCGCGCCGGTCAAGTCGTGCAACGCCTGAAAATGTGCATCGACGGGATTGGGCGGATCGAGCGGTGGCGGCGTACCGCCCGGGGCTTGCGCGGGCGCATCGTCGAAGGTGTGCGTCATGCGTTGCTTAAACGCGCCCAACTGACCCGCGATTCCCGTCGCCTGGGCCTGCGCCGAAGCAGCACCGCCTTGCGCGACCCCGAGCGTGGTTTCTGCCGCGGCGCGCTGCATCAAAAGACGCAGCGGCGAGTCCGGTGCGGACAGCACGCTTGCCGTGCGCGCGGCGCGCTCGACGCTATCCGGCGCGACGATGCTCACGTCCGCGAGAAAGTCGTCCCAGTGCCGGATGTAGTCTTCCTCGTACAGCCGCGTCACCGATGCTCGCAAATCGTCCGCGCCGCCGCGCTTCTCGACCGACTCCTGACGCGCGAGCACCCAGTCGTCCTGCACGATGCCGCGCACGGCCGCATCGCGCGCGGCGCCGAAGCGCCGCCATCCTTCCCGCGTCCAGACGCCCGGCACGCCGCGCGTGAGTGGCTGGCCGCTCACGCGCGCGAGCACGAGCGGCGCGCTGCGCCCAGCGGCATCGACCACGCTCAGTTCGGGCAGGTTCATCTGCTCCAGGTCGCGCCGCGCCTGGTTGTACGCGCGCTGCGCGAGCGGCATGCGCGCGAGCGTGGCCCGCGCATGGGCGACCAGCTCGCGGTCGAGCGGCAGGCCCGGCTGAAACAGCGCGGGGGAAAACAGCGCCGCGAGATGGGCGTCGAGCGCGGCGCGTTCAGCGTCGGTTGCGTTTGCGAGCGGGCCGCGCCGCCAGTCGGCGTTCGCCCACTGGCGCACCGCGCGGGCATTGAAGTGCGCGACGTCGCCGAGCATCAGATAGGCGCGCAGCACGTCGTACTGATATTCGAGGTCGTTCGCGTCGCCGCGACGCAACTCGTCGGTCATGCGCCCGACGACGAGCGGCAGCAGCGTCTGCTGAAGCAGCCGCGCATACGCCGCCTGTGCCTCTGCGCCGAGCTTGTCGCCCTGAAACAGGCCGAGCCGTTCGAGCCACGGCACGGGCTCGTCGCGCTGCGCGTATCCGCGCGGCAGATTGCGCGCGGCGTCGAGCAACGGCAAGAGCGCGCGCGGATCGTCGCCGGGGCTGACCGCTTTCGCCAGTGCCTGCACGTGCTCGGCCTGCTCATGCGCGGTATCGACGAGCGCGAGATTGCGTTGATAGCTGATCGCAAAGCCCGCCAGCGCCAGCAGAACCAGCGCGCCGATCACACCGAGCGCGACCCGCTCGAGCCACGCGTGGCGGCGCTCCTGACGCGGATTCGCGCCCACCAGACCCGCTTCGCGAAAGATCACGTCGCGCATGAGCCGCGTGATGAAGTAGGAACGCCCCTGCGCGTGTCCCGGCACGACGAGCTTGCGCTGCATGCCGAGCGCCAGCGCAATGGCGCTCAGCATGCGGTCGATCGGCCGGCCTTCCTGCGTGCCGCTCGTGAAAAACACGCCGCGCAAGAGCGCCGGCTGATCGAAGCGCGATCCGCCGAACGCTTCGGCGAGAAAGCGCGTGAGCGCGCTCTTCAAACCGGCGAACTGCTGGGGAAAGGCGTGAATGAGCGCGCGGCGCTGCACGTCCGGCTCCTGCTGAAGACGGCGCAGCAGGTTGGCCTGCAACTGCTGCTCGAGCGTGTCGAATTCGGCGGGAAAGCGTCCGAGCGCTCCGTCGGCGCGGCCGTCGGCGCTGACGGGAAAGGTCATGCCCCAGACCTGCTCGCGCTCGTCGCTGCCGAAATCGGCGAAATACTCGGTGAAGCCCGCGAGCAGGTCGCACTTGGTCACCATCACATATAAGGGCAGGCCCGCGCCGAGACCCGCCTGCAATTCGCCGATGCGATCGCGCACCGAAGTTGCCGTGCGGTTCTGGCCGGACTCGTCGAGACACAGCAGGTCCGCCACCGAAAGCGCGACGATCACGCCATTGAGCGGCCGGCGCGGCCGGTACTTACGCAACAGCCGCAAAAAGCCGGACCACGCGGTGCGGTCGGCTGCCGCGTTGCTGTCCTGCGTCGTGAAGCGGCCGGCGGTGTCGAGCAGCACCGCTTCGTCGGTGAAAAACCAGTCGCAGTTGCGCGTGCCGCCCACCCCGCCGATCGCGGCGCGGGCAGTCTGACCCAGCCGTTCGGCGAGCGGAAAGCGCAGTCCCGAATGCACGAGCGCGGTGGTCTTGCCGGTGCCCGGCGCGCCGACGAACATGTACCACGGCAACTCGTATAGGTAATGCTTGCCGAAGCGGCCCTTCACGCGCGCGGCGCGCAGCACGCCCAGCGCTTCCTCGAAACGCTGTCTGAGCGTGGCGAGATCCGCTTCGGATTCCTTCTTGCCCGGCGGCGGCTCCGGCATGTCCTCGACTTCGCGCACGAAGCGCACGTTCGCAAAACGCCTCACGAGATGCCGCGCGATCCAGTACAGCGCCCAGATCAGCAGCAGCACGAGCGCGACCATCAGACGGCTGCGGCGCGACGCGAGCGGCTCGGCGCCGTCGAACACGAGCAAGGGCCCTTCGATCCCGACGATCAGCGCAAGCGCCAGCACGCCGACGAGCGACAGGATGACGGGGCGGCACAACCAGCGGATGAGTTTCATGAACCACCTGCCTGCGATGAAAAAGGTTTTCGGATCAGGGCATCGTGCCCGGCGCGAGCACCACGATCTCGACGCGCCGGTTGCGCGCCCGGCCCGCGGGCGTATCGTTCGAGGCGACCGGCTCGGTGTCGCCGCGTCCCTCGGCGGAAAAGCGCTGCGGCGTGCCGGTGCGCGCGGCGAGCAGCGCAGCGACCGTTTCGGCGCGCGCCTGCGACAGATGCCAGTTCGACGGAAAACGCGCCGACAGCATGCGCTGGTTATCCGTATGGCCGGCGACGATCACCCTGCCCTGCACCTTCGTGAGCGCATCGCCGATGCGCGCCATCAGGTCGGCCGTAGCCGGGTCCGGTTGCGCGCTGCCGGAGGCGAACAGGCCATCGCCGTTGATGAGCACCGTCGTGCGCCCCGGCAATGTACTCACGCGTACGAGCCCGCGCGCAATTTCCGGGGCAAGAAAGTGCGTAAGCTCCGGCGCGGCCGGGCTCGGCGGCAAACCCGGCAAGGCGTGCCGGGTGGCGGCCGGCTGCGGCGCGACGCGAATGGCGTGCAGCGCCTCGAAGACTGGATCGGAGACGGCGTTCAGACGCAGGCTCAAACCCAGATTGAGCGTCACGAGCGCCACGGCCGCGAGCGCGCCGCACACCCACACCGGCATCAGATGCGAAAGCGGCTTCTGCTCGCGCGCCTGCGGTTGCCAGCGCGGCGAGAGCGCGCGTTCGGGCTCGCCGCGTTCGCGACCGATCAGGTCCGCGAGCCGTTCGCGCACGCCTTCACGCTGGGCGCGGCCATCGCCTAGCAGGTGATAGCGTCCTTCGAATCCGAGACTCAGGAACACGTAAAGCTGTTCGAGAAGGTCCACATGCGCTTTGGGGTCGCGGGCGTAGCGCTGCAGCACCAGAAAGAAGCGCTCGCCGCCCGCCGTGTCGTTGTGAAAGATCACGAGCAGGCTGCGCGCGCCCCACACGCCCGCGCCCCACGGCGTGCTCGACACAGCTTCATCGACGAAGGTGCACAGGCAATAGTGCGCCGCGCCGAGCGTCTGTTCGTCATAGCCGCTCGCGCCCGCCTGCGTTTCGAAGGCCCGGACCATCTGAACGAGCTGCATGCGCAGTTCCTCGACGTCGGCATGCGCCGGCAGCGCGCGCAGCATGAGCGCTACTTCGATTAGCGGATTCGATGCACGCAGGAGCGGATTGAGCCCGCTCGCGTAGGCGGCGAGCGGCGGCGCGCCGCCCGTCACACCGCTCATGAACGCGGCCGATCGCGCCGCGCCGGGACGCGGCACCAGGATGGTCGGGCCGGAATCGGCGTCGGCATAGGCATCGGCGTCCGGACTGGCTGGCGCCGCCGCGAAGTCGTCATTGCTCACGATCAGGCATCCTTAAGATCACCGGGCGGCGGCATGCCGTGCCGGGCGCGTCATCAGTTGCGGATCGCCCACATCTGCATGGCGAGCCCCGGAAAATCGCCCGCGACGAAGAGCGCGAGCCCCGCCGATGCGGGCAACTGCTGCCACAGCTCGCTGCCGCCATCGAGCGCGAAATAGGTGTAGCCCGCATGAAACGGCAACTCGCGCGGCGCGACCGGCAGCGCCTGCAGGCCGATGCCCGGCAGATGCAGATTGACCAGGTCGCGAATACGCTCGATCGGCCCGATCTGCACCTGTGGCGCAAAGCCCGTGAGCAGCGCCTGAGCCGGCATGTGGGCGTGCACGGCCAGCACGAACGACGCGTTCGCGTAGAGCGTCTTGTCCGCGACATCCGCGACACGCACGCCGTACCGGCGCTCTTCGAGCGGAATCGGCACGGCGCGGGCGTCGTCGGCCATGCGCAGCGAAAAGCACAGGTCCTCGATCACGGGCGCGAAGCTCTCTTTCAACTGATCGTGGCGATACACCGGATAAGACGGCGGACGCCTGCCGGTTTTGGAAAACGTGGACAGTTCGCCCGCCAGTTGCAGGACCACGCGATACAGCGCGTCGGGGTGCGTCAGCGCTGTTTGCGCGAGATGTGCGAGGAGTGGCTCGGCGCGATTGATCGCCTGTAGGAAGAGCAGTTCGGCGACTTCGGCCGCGCCGGTTGTGCCGGGCTGCGCGAGGCGTCCCGCGAGCGACTCGCCTCGCTGGTGCAGCATGGCGACGAGATCGTCGACGAAGCCGGCCAGATGCGGCGCGACGTGGAAGTCGAGGCACGGCGGCGCGTATTCTTCGTCGATGAGCACGCGGTTATCCGCCAGACGCTCCATTACTTTCACGACACCGAGCGACGTGTATCCGTTCGCGACATCCGGCGCGAGCGCGAGCCGCACGCAAAGCCGCCCCACGCGCAGCAGCGCCGCGCCGCCGTCGATCGTGCTGCTGTCGCGCACTTCGAGGTCCGCGCCGCAATGCCGCGCGAAGCTGTCCGCGCGCGGCACGTTCTCGCATTCGGGCACGTCGGGGCGCGTGAGCGGCAGCGCGAGCACCACGAGCGTATCGCGGGCGCCATCGGGTATATCGAGCGGTTCGGGCAGGCTGTCGCTCGCGGGCATGTCGAAGGGCGTGCCGTCGGGCAGAACGCCGGACGCCGAGCGCAGCGCGAGCTTGCCGAGCGCGAGCAGCGGCTCGTCGATTTTGAGCGACGTGAAACCCCAGCCGAACGGCCGCAGCCCTGCGCAGCGCGCGGTGAGCTGCGCACGCTGATAACGGTCCTGCTGCTGCAGATGCTGGGGCTGCAGGAACATGCCTTCGGACCAGATCACCTTGTTGTTGAGCGACATATGCGGACTCATCCTTGCTGGTTGGGAGCGCGGGCGCCGCCGGACAGCGCGGCGATCTGCTGTTGATAGCCCTCGTTGAACGCCTGTTCGGCGAACGTTCCACCGCCCGCGGCCGCGTCGCGCCCGCTGCGCGCCTGCATCGCGACATACAGATCCCACAGACGCGCCTTGCGCCCCGGCAGCAGACTTCGCGAGCGCGCGCTGCCCGCCTGAGCCTCGATGCGCGCCGGATGAAAGCGGGCCTCCATGCCGTCCAGCGCGGCGCGCATGCCGGCCATCACGGCCAGTTCGTGCGCGGCGAGATCGGCGAATGCCTGGCGCACGGCTTCGTCGGGCGGCAGATACCCTGCTACGTGGCCGGAGAACATCTGCAACAACGCGCTGTCCACGTCGGGGAAGAACTTGAGCGGATTGTTGTCGCGCGTGGCGATTACGGTCCGGTCTAGGCGCGCCTCCTGCTTGATGCTGGTACGCGAACGCAACGCGGCCATCGCGCCCGCGAGCGATTCGCGCAGCATTTCGCCGGATAGGCGCGCGAGAGCGGCGGCGTCCAGCGTGAGCGGGTGACGCACGTCCAGGCCGAGACCTTCGAGCAAGGCGGCGAGTACGGGGTCGGTGTCCGGCGCGCGGGATGCGGGGGCACGTGGGGATGTTGGGGGTTTTGATGCGGGCGGCGACGGGTGTTCGGGCAGCCGGTTGATTTCGTTGACAGGACGGATTTCGCTGGATTCGTCACCTCCACCGATTCCGGCGATCCCCGCGATTTCGTCGCTTTCAGCGCTTCCGCCAACCCCACCCAAATCCTCCGGCAACCCACGCCGGGCGTCCGGTGTGCGCTTTGGCATCAGCACGTCGGCATCGCTTGGCGGCGCGGCGGGTTGTGCGCCGAGCGGATCGAACGAATCCGGCAGCGTGAGACGCGGCGCAGGTGCAACAGCAGGCAGACGTCGCACCCCGAACGACGCTGGCAACGCGTGCGATCCGGGCGACGCGTGATCGCTCACCGAGCCGATCGCACCTATCGCACCTATCGCACCGCTCCCGCCCATCGCGCCACTTGCACCACCCGCTCCCCCCACCGGACGCCTCAGCAGATCCACACCAAAAAGCCCCGCCGCGTCACGCGCGCCGTCATCCGCACCTTGCCCGTTCTGCGCATGCACGCCCCACGCGGCCTGTCCCCCGGATATCCCGCGCCGCACACCGGCATCTTCGTCGCGCGGAATCATCTCCGCCACCAGCGCATACGCGCCGATCCGTATGCGGTCGCCCGCCGACAGCCGCGCTTCACGCGTGCCGCCGAGCGCGCGGTCGTTGAGCAGGCTCGCGTTACCGCCCAGATCGCAGAACAGAAACGCATCGCCGCGCCACTCGATGCGCGCCTGCTCCCGCGAAATCAGCTTTCCGGGATCGGGCAGCACCAGCGTGCAATGGCTCGCCCGCCCGACCGTGCCGCCCTGCGCGCCGAACTCGACGGCGATCGGGGCCGCCATCGGCTGGCCGTTGGAAGTCAGGACACGCAGCGACAGGATCATCTGGCTCATTGTGGTTTCTCCCGGCGAGTGGCGGCGCGGGCGGCGTCAGGAACGCAGCCGCTTCGTGCCGTCGTCGGCGTCCTTGGGCGCAGTAGGCGCGGTGGGCGACGCGCCATCGCCCGATTGCGCCGAGCCGCCGGAATTGAGCAGGATCGGCGTGCCCGACACCGCGACGCTCGCCGGTCCGATCACCACGAACGCGCCGCCCGCCTTGAGCGTGATGCTCATGCCCGCCTCGATCACCACGTTCATGCCCGCCTTGATATGCACGTTCATGCCCGCGTCGATGGCGTGATCGGTGCCGACCTTCTGCTGCATTTTCTGCCCGACTTTCAGCGACACCGTGCCGTCCACCTGCGCGTTGCTGTCGCCGCTCACGGCGTCGTTGCGCGCGCCCGTCACCGCGACGAACTCGCCGCCCTTCACCTTCAAGTGCCGGTCGCCGCCAATGTTGGCGAGCGCGTCGTGCTTGATCCACGTTTCCTCGTCGTTTTCGGCGTGGAAGAAGACCTGCTCGGCGCCTTTCGTATCGTCGAAACGCAGTTCGTTGTAGCCGTCGCCGCCGCGCGTGGAATTGCTTCGCAGCGTGGAAATGGCGGCGTTCGCGGGCAGCGTAAACGGCGGCATGGTGTTGGCGTTGTAGAGACAACCCGTGACGAGCGGCCGGTCCGGGTCGCCCTCGATGCACTCCACCAGCACCTCCTGGCCCACGCGCGGCAGGAAAAAACTGCCCCAACGCTTGCCCGCCCAGCCCTGCGACACGCGCACCCAGCAGCGACGGGTGCGCGCGGCGGCGTCGGCGGGCGGGTCGAACTGCTCCCAGTGGAACTGGACCTTCACACGGCCGTATTTGTCGGTGAGGATTTCCTCGCCATCCGGGCCGACCACGACCGCCGTTTGCGGACCCGCGACGACCGCGCGCGGCGTACTGCGCTCGCTGCGAAAGCAATAGTCCTTGCGCAGCGCCGTGAACCCGCAATCGAAGAACGGCCGCGCGGCCGCTGCCGCCGACGTTGAAATGTTCTCGTCGGAATGGATTTCGTAGGTCGTGCCCGTCACGAGATACTCGCGGTTGAACGCGTCGCGCGGATGCCCGCGTAGCCTGAAAAAACCGCCCGGCAGGATGCCCCGCACGCTCGATCGTCCCTCGATGCTGTCGTTGCGCGCCTGAGCGATCTCTATGCCGATGCGCGCAAAGCGCTCGCCGTCGCCCCGCTGCACGTGCCCCGCAAGATGCTCCTGCTGCGCGTAGACGGGCGGATCGTGCGCGGTGTGGCGCGTCGCGCGCGACACCAGCCCTTGCTGCGCGCTCGCCGTGGGCTTTTCGAAGTCGTAGTCGTTGACTTCGTAAGTGCCGGTCTGCAACTGGCCGCCGCAGGACCATTCGTAGATGCACTGTTTCTCTTCGCCCGATGCGTGCCACGGATCGTAGGGAATCGTCTCGTAGTGGGCGAGCGGCGCGTGTGCGTCGGCGGAGTCGGCCAGCACGAGCGTGTGCCGGCCATCGGCGTGCTCGAAGAAATAGAAGATGCCTTCGCGTTCGAGCAGCCGGCTCACGAAGTCGAAATCGCTTTCGCGGTATTGCGCACAGTGTTCGAGCGCGGGATACGACGCCGTGCAGCGGTTGACGAAATCGATCTGATAGTCCTGCAACAGCCTGGTGACAATCTGCGGCACGCTTTCGGCATGAAAAAAGCGGCTGTGCGATGCGCGCGTGAGCAACCACAGACGCGGATGCACGCTCGCCTCATAACGCGCGAGCCGGTTTTTTGTGCGATCGCCCGCGTCGGCGAGCCGCCACGCGGTGACGATGCCGTTCATCTGCCGCTCGCCGCCGCCGGGCAGATCCACGGCGACGGACAGATCGCGCCCGAGCACGTCGGCGGCGGCGATGTCGGCGCGTGTGCTGAAGAGTTCGAGCCGGTATTCGCTCAGGCGGCCGAGCGCCTCGCGCCCGGACAGGCTCGCGAGGCTGACCGGCTTGCCCGCGCAGCGCACTGCGACATGGCGATGTGCATCGATGGTCGTCATAGCGCGCTCACGGAATCATGGTCTGCACGGTCGCCGGAACTAGCACCGACACCACGCCGCCCCAGTTGCACATGCACTTCGACACGTTGTCGAGCGATGGCATGCTGTCGAGCAGCACGGTCGGCGCGCCGGGCACCCATGGCGTCATGGTCGCCGGGATGCAGGGCATCGGCGTGAGGACGCCCATCGCCGCGGCCGTCGCCGACGCCACTACCGGATTGGCTGGCGACGTGCACATGCCGAAGGGCAGGATATTGACCATCGGCTGATGGTCGCCAATGTTCGCCGCGGGTGGCCCTTCGGCCATCACGAGGTGAACGGGCAGCACGACGAGGCTGGAGGGCGCGAGCCCGAACGAGCATTGCAGCGTCGCGCCCATGGTGACTTGCTGGGGCATCGTAATGTCTCCGGTTGGCTGACGCGAAACGGCAAATCATGACGGGCTCAGTCGAACGCATAGCTGAACTCGCCGTCCTCAACGCCGATCGCCACACGCGTGAGCGTGCGCTTGTCGATCATGCGCGTGAGGAACTCGGCGCTGATGCGCGGCAACAGCGTGTTGGTGACGATCGAGTCGATCATGCGTCCGCCACTTTCCAGCTCGGTGCAGCGGCTCGTGATGAGTTGCACCACTTCGTCGCTGAAGACCACCGGCACGCCGTGGGCGTCGCGCACGCGCTTTTCGATACGGCCGAGCTGCAGCCGGATGATCGCGCCGAGCATGGCGTCGGAGAGCGGAAAATACGGCACCACGACGAGCCGCCCGAGCAGCGCGGCGGGGAACACGTCGAGCAGCGGTTCGCGCAGCGCGCGCGCCATGGCATCCGCATCGGGCACGTGCTGCGGGTCTTTGCACAGATGCGAGATCGCCTCGCTGCCGACATTGGTGGTGAGCAGGATTAGCGTGTTTCGAAAGTCGATCACGCGGCCTTCGCCATCTTCCATCCAGCCCTTGTCGAACACCTGGAAGAAAATCTCGTGCACGTCGGGGTGCGCCTTCTCCACTTCGTCGAGCAGCACGACGCTGTACGGACGACGCCGCACCGCCTCGGTCAGCACGCCGCCCTCGCCGTAGCCGACATAGCCCGGCGGCGCGCCCTTGAGCGACGAGACGGTGTGCGCCTCCTGATACTCGCTCATGTTGATGGTGATGACGTTCTGCTCGCCGCCATAGAGCGCTTCGGCGAGCGCGAGCGCGGTTTCCGTCTTGCCGACGCCCGAGGTGCCCGTGAGCATGAACACGCCGACCGGCTTGCCCGGATTGTCGAGGCCCGCGCGCGCGGTTTGGATGCGCCGCGCGATGGTCTGCATCGCGTGATCCTGACCGATGATGCGTGCGCCGAGCGTGTCCGCGAGCTGCAGCACGCTGGCGATTTCATCGCGCACCATGCGCCCCACGGGAATGCCGGTCCAGTCCTGCACGACCGCGGCCACCGCCTGACGGTCCACGCCGGGCAGGATCAGCGGGTCTTCGCCTTGCGCCTCGTCCAGTTGCGTAAGCCGCGCGCGCAGTTCGTCACGCAGTTCGTCACGCAGTTCGGCGCGCGCGGCGTCGCCGGTATCCGGTTCGTCGCACAGACGCGCGCGCAGCGCGAGGATCGATTCCACCAGCGATTTCTCGCTCGCCCAGCGCGCTTCGAGTTGCGCGAGCCGGGCGCGCTCTTCATCGACGCATGCGCGTGAGCGGGCCTCGCGCGCAGTTGCATCGATACCCTGCGCCATCTCGCGCGCGATGATCGCCAGCTCCGTTTCGTGCGCGGCGATCCGCTTGCGGGCGTCATCGACCCGCGCGGGCGTGGCGTGCTGGCTGACCGCGACGCGCGCGCAGGCGGTGTCGAGCAGACTCACGGACTTGTCCGGCAACTGGCGCGCCGGAATGTAGCGATGCGACAGCCGTACGGCAGCCTCGATCGCCTCGTCGAGCACCTGCACGCCATGATGCTGCTCCAGCGTCGCGGCCACGCCGCGCATCATCGCGACGGCGCGCGCCTCGTCCGGTTCGCGCACCTGCACGACCTGAAAGCGCCGCATGAGGGCGGGATCTCTCTCGATGTGCTTCTTGTATTCGGCCCAGGTGGTCGCTGCCACGGTGCGCAGCGTGCCGCGCGCGAGCGCGGGCTTGAGCAGGTTGGCGGCGTCGCCGGTGCCGGCCGGCCCGCCCGCGCCGACCAGCGTATGCGCCTCATCGATGAAGAGCACTATCGGCTTCTCCGAGCCCTGCACTTCCTCGATCACCTGCCGCAACCGGCTCTCGAATTCGCCTTTCACGCCCGCGCCGGCCTGCAATAGTCCGACATCGAGCGTGCGCAGCGTGACGTTCGCGAGCGCGGGCGGCACGTCGCCCGCCACGATGCGCTGCGCGAGTCCTTCCACCACCGCCGTCTTGCCGACGCCCGCCTCGCCCGCGAGCAACGGATTGTTCTGGCGGCGGCGCATCAGGATGTCGATGACCTGACGAATCTCCTCGTCGCGTCCGACGATAGGATCGAGCTTGCCGTCGCGCGCCTGCTCGGTGAGATCCACGGTAAAGCGCCGCAGCGCCTCGTTCTGGCCGAGCGCGGCGGGTGGCATGGCGTCGGCGTCGTGACCCGAGGACGGCGACGCGGCATGGATCGCGCTCGCAGCCGTTTCCGGCGATGCGGCAAGCAGCGTGGCGAAGCGCTCCACGAGTTCGTCGGGTCGCACGCGTTCAAACTGTCGCGAAACGCCGCGCAGGCTATTGCGTAGCGAAGGCGTCTTCAGCGCGCCGACGATCAGATGGCCGCTGCGCACGCGCGCCTCGCCGAACAAGAGCGACCCGTAGACCCAGGCGCGCTCGACCGCCTCTTCCATTTGCGGCGCGATGTCGATGACCGAGGACCCGCCGCGCGGCAGCGCATCAAGCGCGTCGGTGAGGTCGCGCGCGAGGGCGGCCGGTTCAATGTCGAAGTGCGCGACGATACGATGCAGATCCGAGTCCTGCAGTTTCAGGATCTGGTGCATCCAGTGCACGATTTCGATATACGGATTGCCGCGCAGCTTGCAAAAGAGCGACGCGCTTTCCATCGCGCGATAGCTGAGCGGGTTGAGCTTGCCGAACAATGCGGCACGGCTGATCTCGGCCATGAGCTTGCCTCCTTGGTTAGCCATCCTATGCTTAAGGTTTGCATTGCCTTGCGATGACGGGTGCGGGCGCGAATACCAGATCGTCCGCATCGCGGCGGGCCGGGCCGCCGGCGATCCATGTCGTGTGACCGAGCCTCGCCTGCTGCCCGAGCGCGAGGCGCGGCACTTCCGCGCGCCTGAGCACGAGCCGCACGTCCCAGTCGAGCGGGTCGCGCAGGTAGCCGCGCACCCATTCGATCAGCCGCGCAAGGCTCGCGCCGCACGGCAGAAAGCGCAGATAATCGGTCAGGCAGACCGGCCCGATAACGATTCGAAACTTGTTTTGCCGGTCCCACACGCGCGCGCCGAGCATGGTCGAGGAGCCGAGTACGCTCGCGCCGTCGGGCGCGCCGAGATGCGTGTGCGCTTCGTCGGGCAAGGTCATCCAGTGCCCGACGCCCTCCTCGATGCGCACCGGCAAGCCGAAGAAGCGCGCGAGCACCTGCTGCAGGCCGACGGCGGGACGCGTCGGCAGCGCGAGCAGGCCGGCGAAGTGCAGCCGCGCGAAATCGGGCACGGCGGCTTCGTGTCTGCGATCAGTCTCACTGTCAACGTCACGATCATGCTCAAGCGTTTTCCCGCGCGGCACGAGCCCGAAGGTGCTGCCGACATACACGGAAAAGCGGTCGCCGCCCGCGCGATCCAACGACACGGCGGGCTGCGCCTGTGCCCACGCGCGATAAAACAGCGCCACCATGCGATGATGAAACACATCGAGAAAACGCGCGAAGGTGGCGTCGCCCGCGTAACGTGCCCGCTCGCGCGCATATTCGGTGAGATGGATCGGCAGCGGCCCGTTCGGCCCGAGCAGTCCCATGAAATTGACCACCAGTCGGCCGCCGCCAGGGAGTTTGGAAATCGGCCGGAAGCCGGCGAGCGTGGTCGGCGCGAAACAGAGTTCGGGCTCTTGGGAAAAGCGCACGAAGTCGTCGCGCGGGCGCGGCGATTCGCCCACCCGTGGACAGGACGCATGTGCGCATTCGAGCAAACGCACGGCCTGAAAGAAGTCGTAGCGCGGCGCGGCGGCGGCGAGCGTCTGGCTGGCCTCTAGAGTGTCGGGCATGCGCCTCTCCTCGCGGGCCACCGCATGAGTTCGCCGCGAGCCGCCGTCTTCACGACGGTCTCGGCGAACGAATTGAGCGTCACGTACTGCCTGAAAAAGCGCGCGAGCACCGCGCCGAGCAGGAATGCGCCGGATGCGCCGCCGCTTTCGTCGAACAGCAGCGAGACTTCGAGGCCGCGCCCGAACGCGATCGCACCCGCGTCGGGCAGCCGCCGCGTGACCGCGCGCGATTGCACGGCGCGCAACGCGTCGATCTGCCGTCGCGCCGCCGCGTGTTGCGCCGGGCAATAGAGTGTGAGCAGGTCGCGCAGCGCGCGCGCGCTGTCCGGCGCATCCGGATCAACGAGCGATGCATAGTTGAGCGCCAGATGCCCGAGCAGCCGCCATGCCACCGCGCCGTCCGCGAGCGACGGCTGCGGCTCGCTTGGCCCTTCGAGGCAGCGAACCCGCTCGACAGGCGCTTCGGCGTCGAGCGTGAAATCGGTCGAGCCGCGGCCATTGGCGAGCATCATCGGCAGATCGCGGTTGGTGCAACGAACCGTGAAGCCCAGCTGGCGCAAATCGGCGTGATACGGTGCGTTGCGTGTATCGACGAGCGCGATGAAGGTTTCGCTGCCGAGATAGCTGCTGCGCGCACCCCGCTCGCGCTGCCGCGCCGACGGCAGGCGCTTTTCGCGGCGCACCTGATACCACGCGCCGCCTGCCTGCCCTTGCTCGCGCCCTTTTGCGTCACCGAGATCGCGGGCGCGATAGAACGGCTCGAAGTGCTGTTCGGCCTGCGCGTCCGAACGGTAGCCGGTCACACTCAGCACCTGATGCACCTCGAAATCCAGCGGACGCGCACGGTCGGGCAGTACGTGATATTCGAACTGCTCGCCCGACACCGCGATGCGGTCGGCACGCCGCTCAAAAAGATTGACGACTGGCGTGCAGTGCAGCGCGAAGTGGGACGCATCGACGACGCGTTCAAGCGTATCGTCCGCGCCACACAGCAGCACAACGATGTCGAGTTCCTTCGCCGCATGCCGCAAGGCGGACCTGAGTCCTTCGATCGCGAAAAACAGGAAGCGCTGCGGCAACGCGAAGTATTCCTGCAGCAGCCGGTAACCCGGAAACGACTGCGCGCTCACCGGCAGCAATGCCTCGTCTTCCTCGAAACCCACGGTGGCGAGCGCCGACGCGGGCAGCACCACGCGCGATCCCGGCTCGCCGGGACGTTCGATCGCCACGCCTGCGACACTGCCGAACAAACGCTCATGGATACGCTCGGGTAGATCGTCCGCGCCGCGCAAGTACACCACGAGCCGGTCGAGCGCGATCTGCGCGAACGTGAGCCCGGCGGTGGCGCGCAGCTTGAGCCGCAGTCCGCCGGTCACTTCGCGCGCGCGGGCAAGTCCCGGCGGCGCGCCCGCGGTTGCCACGCGCGCGCCGCTCAGCGTGAAAAAGCGCGCTTCCACAATCTCGACAGGCGCGAGCGTGAGCGCATGCGCGGTGCGATATTCACAACGCGTGGAGGCGGCCTTGTCGAGCACGGCGTAAAGCGGGGCCCCGCGCGGGATAGTCACGCCCGGCGCGAGCGCCGGATTGGCGAGATCGGGCTGAATCTGAACCACCGCCATGGACGGCGTGGGTGCCAGATAGTGCGGATAGACCAGCTCCGCGAGATGCTGCGTGAACTGCGGAAACTCGGCATCGAGCTTCACCTGCACGCGCGCGGCGAGAAAGCTGAAGCCTTCGAGCAGCCGTTCGACATACGGGTCCGCGCACTCCAGACCATCCAGTCCGAGCCGCGCCGCGACCTTCGGAAAATCGCGCGCGAACTCCGCGCCCATTTCGCGCACGTGCTGGAGTTCCTGGCTGTAGTGTCTGAGCAGTTCGGGTGTCATGACTTGTAGCGGGCAAGGTCTTCGGAAACACGCACATCGCCGGATTCGAGATCCAGCTCCGTGCGCAGATACAGCCGCTCGGGAAACGGCTCGCCCCACAGATCGCCCTCCAGCAGGAACGAAAGCGTGTTGTGCTGCGCGGGCTGCGCGCGTCCGAGCCCGGTGACACGCAGCGTTTCGGCGACGATGCGCGGCTCGAACGCCTGCACGAGCCGGCGGATCGACTCTTCGAGCGCGGCCGTGTCGATACCGTCGGCGGTCTTGCCTGCAATATCCGGAAAGCCGAAATTCAGTACCGAATCCATGACGAGCGGATAGCGCGACGCATCCTGCGCCGAGCACAGCGCGCTCGCGTTGAAAAGCCAGCCGAGATCGCGCTGCACCGAAACGCGCAATGCGCGCATCGACAACAGGCGGCGTTCGCGCGGCTCGTGCTTCGCGCCGGGCTCGAGGTCGGTCAGCCGATCGAGCAGCGACGGCAGCAGCCGGTCCTTTCTGGCGACGTCATTCATGGCGCGAGTTCCATCGAACATGATCCGCTGCGCTCGCGCGAACGCGCCTCGACCACGGCACGCCCGCGCATGCGCAGGCTTATCAGCTTTCCGCGTTGGCCGGAATGTTCCAGGTGGCCTTGACCGGGCCGCCTTCCTTCGCGCCCTTCGCGTTTTGCGGTTGGTACATCACCTGGAACTTCGCGAAGTTCAGCGTGACGTTTTCGGTGAAGCGTTCTTCGCCGCCCGACCCGCCCGTGGAAAACGAGCTGATGATCACGTCTTCGAGCGTGATCGTGTAGTACTCCAGCGCATCGCCGCCGGCCTTGCGCACCGTCAGGGTGGCCTTGTCCATATGCTCGCCCTTGGTACAGAACTGCATGATGGTCGGGCTCGCCTTGTCCGAGTACTTCGTGAACGACAGATCCTGCACAGTAACCTTTCCGGTGCCGCCGCCCGTGGCCATATGCATGGTTCCGGTCTGATGCAGGCCCCAGTTCCACGCGAGGATGTCGATCTCGCCTTTGTGCTTCGTGTCCTGTGCTTCGCCCGAAATGGTTCCGAGCTTCATGAACATGTCCATTGCCATGACTTTCTCCGATAGATGACTACATTTGCTTCACTGGGACCGCCGTCAGGCCGCATTGCCTGACGGAAGCTTTGACACCAGCCGAAGCGACACCGTGAGTCCTTCGAGCTGATAGTGCGGGCGCAGATAAAACTTCGACGCGTAATAGCCGGGATTGCCCTCGATCTCCTCCACCACCACCTTCGCCGCGGCGAGCGGCTGGCGCGCCTTCACTTCCTCGGGCGAGTGCAGCGGGTCGCCGTCCACGTACTGGAGAATCCAGTTGTGGAGCCAGCGTTCCATGGCCTCCTTGCTCTTGAACGAGCCGATCTTGTCGCGCACGATGCACTTCAGGTAGTGCGCGAAGCGGCTGCACGCGAACAGATACGGCAGACGCGCGGCAAGATTCGCGTTGGCGGTGGCTTCGGGGTCTTCGTAGACGGCGGGCTTGTGCAGCGACTGCGCGCCGATGAACGCCGCGAGGTCCGAGTTCTTCTTGTGCACAAGCGGCATAAAGCCGTTTTTCGCAAGCTCGGCCTCGCGCCGGTCGCTGATGGCGATTTCCGTCGGGCATTTCATGTCGATGCCGCCGTCATCCGTGGGAAACGCATGCACCGGCAAGTCCGGCACGGCGCCGCCCGACTCGATGCCGCGAATCCGCGACAACCAGCCGAACTCCTTGAACGAACGGTTGATGTTCACCGCCATGGCATAGGCGGCGTTGGCCCAGGTGTACTTGCTGCTGTCGGCTCCGGCCGTGTCTTCCTCGAAATCGAAGCCTTCCACGGGATTGGACTTTACGCCGTAGGGCGCACGCGCGAGAAAGCGCGGCATCGCGAGACCGACATAGCGGGCGTCGTCCGACTCGCGCAACGAACGCCACGCTGCATGCTCCGGCGTCTGGAAGATGTTGGTCAGGTCCGCTGGGTTGGACAGCTCTTGCCACGATTCCATCAGCATGACGGCCGGGTCCGCGCTCGCGATGAAAGGCGAATGCGCGGCCGCCGCGATCTTGCTGATCTGCGTGAGCAGATCGACATCGGGACCGCTGTTGTCGAAGTAGTAATCGGCCATCAGTGCGCCGTAAGGCTCGCCGCCGAACTGACCGTATTCCTCTTCGTAGAGCTTCTTGAAAATCGGGCTCTGGTCCCAGATGGCGCCCTTGTACTTGCGCAGCGACTTGTGCAGCTCCGCCTTCGAGATGTTCATCACGCGGATTTTGAGCAACTCGTCGGACTCGGTGTTGTTGACGAGATAGTGCAGGCCGCGCCATGCGCTCTCCACCGCCTGGAACTGCTCCGAGTGGATGATCTCGTTGACCTGATCCGTAAGCATCCTGTCGATGCCCGCGATGAGTTTCTCGACCGTGCCGAGCACGTCGCCCGAGATCACGTTGCTGTCGCGCAGCGCCTGCTCGGCGAGCGTGCGCACTGCGGTTTCGACGGCTTCCTTCGCCTTGTCGCCGCGTGGTCTGAATTCCTTTTGCAGGAGTGCTTCGAAGTCGTTTGCCGCGAGCATGCTGCCCACGGACGCGTCCGCCTGCTCCGCGACCTGCTCTGCGATGTGCTCTGCCATGTTGATTTCTCCTGGTTCTGCCGTATGCGCTTACGCGCCGTCTGCCTGGGGCCTGGCGCCGTCCTGCGCGCCGTCCTGCGGCTTGGGCGCGCTGGCGAGCGCCTGCAGCAGCGCGGGGTCTTTCAGAAGACGCGCGATCAGTTCCTCCGCGCCCACCTTGCCGTCCATATACGTGAGCAGGTTCTTAAGCTGCCCGCGCGCTTCCAGCAGCTTCGCGAGCGGTTCGACCTTGCGCGCGACGGCATCGGGCAGAAAGTCGTCCAGGCTCTCGAAGGTGATGTCGATCGGCAGATTGCCCTGGCCGGTCAGCCGGTTCGGCACCTGCGCGGCGGCGCGCGGCTTCATCGACTTCAGACGCTCGTCGAAATTGCCGTTGTCGATTTCGAGAAACTTGCGGTCGGCGACGGGCGGCAGCGGCGCGGTTGCCTGACCGCTCAGGTCGGTCATCACGCCCATGACGAAGGGCAGGTTGACCTTCTTCTCCGAACCGTTGGTCTCGACGTCGTACTCGATCTGCACGCGCGGTGCGCGATTCTTTCTGAAGAACTTCTGGCTGCTGGGTTTGTTCACGGTGACTCCCCTTAACAAAAGTTTCTGCATGACGAAATATGCAGCGGGCTGCTTCACTCCTCCACTTCCCCACTCACCAGCCGGGCCTGGCCAACGCCTTCCGGCGCGAGGTCCAGCAGGATTTCGATGAAGTTTTTGTCCACCAGCCGCCGCGCGCGCTGCATGAGCAGCGGCACCGGGCTCGACGGCTCGTGTGCGCGGTAATAGGCGCAGATGCGCTCGATGGCCGCCACCACGTCCTTGCGGCTTTCCACGTCGCCGGTCACCCCGCGCTTGCGCGATGCGCGTGCACCGGGCGCGTCTGGGTCGGTATCGGCATCGGCGTCGACGGCTTCGGAGGCGGCGTCGCTGGCATCGGGCAGTTGCTCGCGGATGAACGCAGCGGCCTGCCCGAGCAGCGTGCGCAGCGCCGACAGATCGACCGAGTACGCCGCGCCCACGTGGGCTGTCAGCGCCGTCTCGATGCGCGCCGCGCTCGCACTGGCCGATTCGAGCGCCGCGAGCGTGGCGACCGATGCCTCGGCGCTGTCGGCAAGCGTCGCTGCCATCGATGCGACCGAGGGCGCCTGTGTGTCGGCGGGCAGCGGCACGATCCCGGCCGCGTGCTGCACGTCGCGCAGGCAAAAGCGCCCGAAGCGGCGCGATTCAGCGAGCGGCGCATCGCGCAGGTCCTTCAACAGTCCGGGCGCATCGGCCAGCATTGCGAGTGCGCTTACGCGCACGGTGGGATCATTGCCATCGTCGGGGTCGAGACGCGGATACAGCGCGCTCCAGTTCCGCTCGATTAGCGCCGCGACGATCCCGAGTCCGTCCGCCAGTCCTTCGACGCGATGCCGCGCCAGCAGCGCGCGCGTCAGATACACGGCCACGCGCAGATCGCGGCTGCGCGCGAGCAGTTCGCTCGCGAGTTCGAGCGCGGCGCGCCAGTCCGGTGGCGTGGACGCCACCAGCGTCTTGCCGTATTCCGCCTCAGGTTTGCCGTTGACGGCCGCTTCCAGCGCGCGCAGCGCGGGCTCGTATTCGACGTCTTCGCCGCATGGCGCGTCGGGCGAAATGTCGGCGGTAAAGGCAGCAATGTCGAGCGTGGCCATGGCGGGTTCGTCGGGTACGAAGTTCGTCAGATACGAATGGAGTGCGGTGGGCGCCGTCCGCGTGTGGCGATGCGCCCTGCTTCGACGACAGAACGAAATTCGCGTCTGCTTTTTAAAAGCACGGCGGATTTTGCTTGGCACGCGTTTCAGCCATGGCGGGCTTCGCCCGTCTTATGGATGGCGCCCGCGCGCAGGGACGCGCGCGGGCACCGGACGAGATAAACAAGATGAACTAAGCGCGAACAACCATCGCGGGCTTGAAGGAGAACAGCGTGCAACTCGAAAGTGCCAGTCTCAACGAGCAGGGCGGCCGTGCGCGCAATGAAGACGCGCTCGGCGAATGGAGCGGCGAGCGCCTGTATTACTGCGTGCTCGCCGATGGCGCGGGCGGCCACGGCGCGGGCGATGTCGCGGCGCGGATCGTGATCGACACGACGCTCGCGGATCTGCGCTTTCTCACCGTGACGGAACTGCCGCCCGATGGCGAGCGCCTGAGGCGCGCGCTGCTGCATGCGCACGCAAATATCGTGGAGGAGCAGGCTCGCGGCGGCGAGCTTGCCGACATGTGCTCGACCGGCCTCGTGCTCGCCATTGACCGCGAGCGGCAGACGGCGGCGTGGGCGCACAGCGGCGACACGCGGCTCTACTGGTTTCGGGGCGGGGGCATCGATGCGCGCACGCGCGACCACAGTCTCGCGCAGGAACTGATGGACGCGAGCCTGCTGCCCTTCGACGACGCGCGCCAGGCGCCGCATCGCAACGTGCTGGTGGCATCGCTTGGCACTCGCGACGGAGCGCGTATCGACTGTGTGGACGGAACGCGTGGCGTGCGTCCGCGCGACGCCGTGCTGCTCTGCACGGACGGCCTGTGGACCTACGTGGACGACGCGTTCATGCTCGAAGCGCTCCGCGACTCGGTCTCGCCGGCGCAGTGGATCGCGCGCATGTCGGAGCGAGTGCGCGCGAGCGCGCCGGCGCGTCACGACAACTATTCGGCGCTCGCCGTGTGGATCGGAGCCGCGACATGAGCGCGCCGGCCGATGCGCACGCGAGCGCGGGCACGCCAGGGCGCGGCGGGTCATGACGAGCGCGGACGAGGATAAGACGATCATCGTCGGGCGCGCGCCGCGGGTGCATGCCGACGGCGTGAGCGGCAACGCACTGCCGCCCGGCACGCAGCTCGGCGGCTTCACCATTCTCGATCTGATCGGCGAAGGCGGCTTTGGCATTGTTTATCGCGCGTGGGATGCGCGGCTCGAACGCATCGTCGCGGTGAAGGAGTACTTTCCTGGCACGCTCGCGGCGCGCGCGAGCGCGGGTCACATGACGGTGCGCTCCACGCGCCTCGAAGACACCCTGGCCGCCGGGCTCGAGTGCTTCATCAAGGAAGCGCGGCTCCTTGCCAAGTTCAACCATCCGTCGCTCGTCAACGTCTTTACGTACTGGGAAGCGAACGGCACAGCCTACATGGCGATGCCGTTCTACGAAGGCCTCACGCTGCGCGACACGCTGCGTGAATTGCCCGAGCCGCCGTCGCAGGCGTGGCTGCTTTCGTTGCTCGGACCGGTGCTGGAGGCGCTCGGCGTGCTGCACGACGCGGGCTGCTGTCATCGCGATATTGCGCCGGACAACATTGTGTTGCTGGCCGACAGCGGCCGGCCGGTGCTGCTCGACTTCGGCGCGGCGCGGCGCTTGATCAACGACATGGGGCAGACGCCCACCGTCATCTACAAGCCGGGGTTCGCGCCCGTCGAGCAGTTCGATACGGTCACGAGCATGCAGCAGGGTCCGTGGACGGATTTGTACGCGCTCGCGGCCGTAGTGCACTGGGCGATTCGCGGCACGACGCCGCCGAACCCGGTCGGCCGGATGATGCGCGATGATCACGTGCCGCTCGCGCGGACATCGGCCGGGCGTTATTCGGAACGCTTTTTACGCGCGATCGATCATGCGCTCGCCGTGCGTCCGGGCGACCGGCCGCAGAGCGTCGAAGCGTTCGCGGCGGAGCTGGGCTTGAGTCTCGATGCGCAGCGCGCGCACGGACAGACGGTCGATCTGCGCGCGGGCGTGCCGGCTTTCGAGGCTGCGTGCCGGTGGGACGAATCCGCGCGCGCGGGTCTCTTCGCGCGGGGACCGGGCTTTGCGGGGACCATGCGGCCGCGCGTCGCCGTGATGGCATCGATCGCGGTGGCGGTCGCGACGCTCGCCGGCGCGCTGGCGTGGCATGCGTGGTCGCCTGTGAAGAAGGCGGATCAGACGGTGGGGGTCGGGAGCGAATCTGCGCGGCAGGCGGGTGCGGATGTGGCGAGTATGGCGAGTATGGCGAGTGCTGAAGGCGCAGGGCGTATCGAAAACGACGGAAGCGTCGCGCCTTCGGGTTACGGCGCGAGTGCTGCCGGGCCTGATCGTGCTTCTGGCGCGCTTGCCGCTGCGAACGCGAGCCGAACGGCGGGCGCGGCGGGCGTTGGTGCTTCGGGGACGGCTGCGTGGCCGGTGCAATCTTCGCAACCGTTGCAACCCGCCCAGCCAACGCGGCAAGCGACCGCTGAGCCCGCCTCGCCGCCGCCCGGGCCGTTCGCGTCCGGAGGATCGAGCGCGTCGCCCGTGCTCTCCCGCTACTCCGCCGCCGATGAGCTTGCGCGCATCGTGACGCTGGCCGATCCGTCGATCTCTGTCACCGCCGCGCCGCTGCAATCGCCGGTCAAGAGCGGACAGGATCTGCAGTTCGAGGTGCGGAGCGCGCAGGCGGGCTATCTGTATATTTTCAGCGTCGATCCGTCCGGTGGGTATCAACTGCTCTTTCCGAACCGGCATCATCCGGACAACCGGGTTGCCGCCGGTGAAACGCTGCGCCTGCCGCATCAGGACTGGCAGATGGAAGCCGACGACACGCCCGGACGCGTGCGCTTTCTCGCGCTCGTCTCGCTCGGGCCGCGCAGCTTTTCGCGCGCCGGCCTGCGTCAGGGCGACGTGTTCTCCGCTTTTTCCAAAGACGCGCAACGGCGCGCGGCCGCGCTTCGGACACCGGATTATTCGCCCTTTGCCGGGCAGGCGCGTTGTACGTCGGGCGCGCGCACGTGCGCAGGCGCATTCGGGGCGGCGACGTTCGGCATAGAGGTTACCGGTCGATAGTGGTTTGATGGCGATGGCGAGCCCTTCGCGTTATGTCAAACCATAGTGTTGAACACACAGCGTTGAAAGCACGCAGTTGAAAACACTCAGGCCGGCGCTTTTTGCACCGGCCGCTATCTTTCTCCGCCATCCTTCGACAATTCAGAAATCGTCGCAACCGTGCTTGCGCGTCACGCTCACGCAATGATTGAGGTTCGGCTGTGCGCGCACCCGCTTCCACTCGACCGCCAGCGGATCGGCCTTCTCGCCGGGCGCGTTGTTGAAGAACTCCGGCTGGTTCGATGCAATGCACACCTGCGTCTGTCCCTGAAGATTGTTCTCATAGACGAAGGTTTCCTCACGCGACGAGAACAGCGTCTGCAATCCGGCGAGAGCGGACGGCTGGCTCGGATCAGTATCGCCCAGTGGATCGACCACTGGATTATTCGGGGGATTCCCCGGAAGAGTCTCCGGATTTCTTGGAGGATTCCCTGGACCAGGAAGGGCCTGGGGTATGGGTGGCTGGTCTCCACCGTGATCGCCGCCTCCTCTTCGTGAGGCTAGCACCGTCAACGTCCCCGATTTCGGAACGATCTTGTACCCCACTGGCGACGTATAAGTGGGATTGATCGTGTAACTGCCCGCGCCGGGACGAATCGCGGGACTCGTGGTGTAGCCCTCCGTGAGCGCGCCTGCCCGGGTGTCGCCGTTGACGAGTCCGCTCACGCTCGCCGTGAATGGAGGCACGGGGTTGCCGTCCAGGCTCGTCACATCCTGCGCGGTGACCGTAACGCTCGGCTGCTCGACGTACACGAAGTGATTGCCCTTCGCTGGCACCGCCCCGCCCCAAGAGCAGCCGCCCGACAGCGTGCAGCCGTAGAAGTTGGGCCGGTCGGGGCCGGGCTTCACCGCGCCGCGCACCTCGCCTTGCCAGTTCAACGCGTAGATGCGCCATGCGTCGTCGGACGAGATCGTGCCCGTGCCGGCGTTGCGGAACTGACCGTTCTCCATCGCGAGCTGGATCGTGCCCTTGCTGCTCAGGCTGGTGTTCGCCGAACCGGTCGGCCCGCTCGTTCCGGCCGGCACGCCCGTGCCGCCGCCGAGCGTAATGCCGCCCAGCAGCGCTTGCGCGAGCAGGCTACCGGTGAGCGTGGAGTTGGTCGCGTCGAGATTGACGAAGCGGCCGGACACGGGATCGAACGTGCGCGAGATCATCGAGCCGATGGAGAAACCGTGCGCGTTCGTAAAGGTGACGTTGCCCGCGTTGGCGAACGCAATCACGTTGACTTCGTTGTTCTTGTCGTCGAGCGTGAAGATCCCCGGCCCGCTCAACATGAGCGCGTTGGCCGCAATACCGCCCGGATCGGTCACCTTGCCCGACGATTGCAGCGTGAGCGTCTTGCCCGGCGTCGCGAGTCCCGAGCCAAGCGAAATGCCCTGGCTGTTCACGCCCGAAGCGTTCAGCGTGAGATTGTTCGACAGCGTAGGCCGGCAGGCGCCGCCCGCGCAGTCGCTGTACACGGTGATACGCCCGGTCTGCGTCGGACTGCCGATCGCGATGGTGTCGAAGCCCGCGAAAGTTTGCTTGAGCGTCGTGGCGTCGAGGCTCAGGCCCGGTCCGCTGCTGAAGAGATTGATCGGCGTGGCGCTGGCCGTTGCGGAGCCCGACGGAGTGAAGACGCCGCCCGGCAGGATCGCGAGCGCGCTGTTCGCGCCGGTCGTGAACTTCACATTGCCGAAGAAGGCCACGCTGTCGCTCGTGCCGTTGTTGAGCGCGCGCAGAATCACGGTGCCGTTCTTGCCGGTCACGATGTTCGGGCCGCCGCTTTCCACATTGTCGAGATAGCTGCTGAACAGCAGGCCGTAGTCGTTGTTGCTCGACTCGCCCGTAAGCGAGATTCTGGCGCCGTCGCCGGTCGCGCTCAGTGTCGAGGCGTCCAGCGCGAGCCCCCGGTCCGCGATCGGCTGCTTCGTGCCCGCGGGACGCAGCAGGCCGCCGCGAATATCGATCGAACTGGTATCCGACTGCACTGTCGTTCCGCTCATGATGCGCACGCCGCTGATCTGCGTCGGCGCGGCGCCGGTCGGGTCGGTGCCGATGCCGGAAATCTGCACCGTGCCCGATGCGCTGCGCACGACCGAGCGCCTCGCGTTCGCCGCGAGCGGACCGGGCTGCTGCGCCTGCAACGTGCTGATCACCACGCCGCTCGTCGGCGTTTTGGTGCCGGCGCCGGGCGTGGCCTCGATGTCGATCGCGCCGCTTGACGTGCGCAGCGTCGCGCCGTACAGGGCGATCGCCGCCGGGCCGCGCGTGTCGCTCGAACCTGTGGGCGCGAGCGTCGCGCCCGAGCCCTGCCCGTGAATGGTGATCGCGCCGCTTTTCAGGAGGTCGGAGCCGGTCGCGGGATCGGCCGAGCCGCCCGCGCGTGTATCGAAGATCGAATCCTGGATCGCCACCGCCACGCGTTCCTGCGGCCGTGAGCCGATCTGCACGTCGCCCTGATTGCTGAAAATGCTGGCCCCGGTTTCCTGCGTGCCGAACCGGATGGACTGCGGCGTGCCGAGGTCCTCCACGTTGGCGTCGAGGACCACGTTGAGCTTGCCCTTCGTGGAGCCGATCGCCGCAGCGCCATCGCGGATCGAACCGGCGGATTGCAGTTGCAGCGTCGCGTCGCCGCCGTCGGTCTTGCTGACCGGCGCGTTCACGTCGATGTCGCCCGGCGCAACGGCGCCGCCCTGGGTCCAGCCGCTGGTCGAAAGCGTGACCGACGTGCCGCGGTTGAGCTGCTCGTTGATCGCGGTGTTGAGCATGAGGCTCGGGCCGCTGCCCGCCGAGAAGTCGGGCTGCGTGCCGGGTTGCGGCGCCGTGGTGCCCGGCGTGCCCGAAGCGGCGATATCGATCGCGGCCGCATTCACGTGCCACGTGCCGCCCTGCCCGTTGGGCGCGCCGAGATAGACATGCGCGTTCGACGCGTCCAGAAAATGCGCGGACGTATGAAGCGAACCGCCATTGCCGCCGCGCTCCGCCGCCGACGCATCGAAGCTGCCATAGAGCCGCGCGGTATTGGCCGCCTGCACAAAAATCTGCCCGCCGTTGCCGGGTCCACCGGATGCGCCCAGCCCATAAGCATCCACGAACGCGCCCGGCGCCATCCAGATTGCGTTCGAGCCCGTGATGTTCACCACGCCGCCCGACGTGCCGCGCGCGTTCACGTGGCTGCCCGTGAGCAGGGAAATGTTGTTTCCGAGCACGTCGATGCGCCCCCCCGGATTGAACGAGCCGCCGCTCGCATCCACCTCGCCTTCGATCTGCGTCACGCCGTTCGCGCCGCCGTCGAGTACCACGTGGCCGTTGCGCTGCTGGATGCTCAATGCGCTCACGTAGCCCTGCTGATTTACCACCGCGCCCGAGAACGCCTCCGCGTCGTGCGCGCTCAGCACGATCTGGCCGCCCTCCGCGAGCAGCCGTCCGTTCGGGCCGTTGGTCACCAGCGAGCGCAGGATGCCGTCGTTCACCGTGATCTTCGTGAGTCCGTCGCCCGCGAAATCGAGCGTGACCGCGCCGCCCGACGCGAGTGCCACGGTGCCGAGCCGCGCGCTGATCGTGCCGTCGTTGCGCACTTGTCCGCCGAGCAGCGCCACGGTGCCGCCCTGCGCCGCCGAGAACACCGCCGCATTGGTGACCGGGCCGCCGCTTTTGCCGCTGAAGGTGAAACTGTTCTTGGCGGCCATGAACGCTTCGGGCGTGATGTCGAGCGAGGACGCCACGAGCGAGCCGACGTTGATCGCCGCCGAGCGCGAGAAGGCCACACCCGCCGGATTCACGAGGATGAAGCCGCCGGTCGCCGACAGTGTTCCGTCGATGTTGCTCGGCACACGATCCGGGCCGATGACGCGCCCGAGCAACATTGACGACGTGCCGGGCTGCAGGATGCGCACGCTTTCGCCCTGATTGATGGTGAAGTTATCGAACTGCATGGCCGCGCGGTCGCTGGTCTGATTGATCACCATGTTCGACGTGTTCGCGCCCGTGACGCTGACGTGGCCGCCCACCACCGCGCTGCCCGTCGGATGGCCGGACGCATCCGGGACGAATGCGGCCGCGCCGGCCAGCAGCCCGGCCGCCGCGAAGCTCGCGCGCCGCAGCGTGGCGCTGCGCCTTGCACGTGACGTTATGCGCATCATGCCCTCCTGCCCGATGTGGTTGCTCAGAATGCTTTCGTGACCTGCACGTACACGCGCGGACGATGATCGTTGCCCGTCGTATCCGGCGACGACGTGCGCCACGCGAGCGTGCCCTGCACGGTGAAGCCGCCGGGCGCCGCCCAGAACGCGCCGATCCCCGCGCCGCTTCGCGTGATGCTGTTGTTCGTCTGGCCGGGAATCTTGTTGGCGTTGTACCAGCCCTTGCCGAGGTCGTAGAACGCGAGCACGGTGAAGCTCGGCGTGATCGCGTAGCGACCTTCAACGGTGGCGATAAAGCCTTCGTCCACGAGCGCCTCGTCCGGCGAATAGGCGCGCACCGCCTGCGGGCCGCCGAGCAGCAGGCGCGACGAATTGTCGAGATTGCTGTTGGCCCACTGCCCCGAGATGCCAACGAAAACGTTGAAGTGATCCGTAACCCGGTTGAGCCGGTTCGCGCTGAACACGGCGTGCAGGTTCGTGCCCTGCGTATGCCGCCCGACGGGGCTTTGATCCAGCGCCTTGGCCTCGCCCGAGCGGATATTGAGGGTGCCTAGCACGATGCTCGCGGACGCGCTGTTGAACCCGCCGCCCAAGAGCGCGTCGCGGCTTTCCCAGGAGAGTCCCGCGTTCACGTCGGTGAGGGACTTGGGCGTGTCGAGACTGAGCGCGCCGATCTTGTCCACGAGGTTGCGATACTCCACGCCGCCGCGCAGCAGGAGCGTCTGGTTGCGCGTGCGGATGAGCGGATGCGACACCGCGAGATCGACGACATCCGCTTCGCCGTGCGCGCCGAGCGCGCTGAATTCCTGACCGACGTTGTAGTAGAGATGCGCGTAACCTACGCCGAGCCGCGTGCCGTAAGCGTTGATCGGCGCGTCGTAGCCAATGCGGCCGTACATCGTGTCGAGCCGCTGGGTGCCGAGCAGCCGCAAGTCGAGGTTATCGCCGATGCCGAACGGCGAATTCAGCCGCGCGATCATGCCGAGCCGCCCGGAGCCGGTCGTCGGCGCCCCGTAGTTGTCGCCGCTGATCGCGAAGTCCGAGCGGCGCGCGGGCGCCACATCGACATCGAGGATCACGCTGCCCGGTTCGTTGCCCGGCTCGATCGCGGAACCGACCTTGATGCCCGGCACGTCGGAGAGCAGCAGCATGGCGCGTTCGAGGTCCTGCTGACGCAGCGCGCGGCCCGTTTCCAGCGACGCGAGCCGCGCTCGCACGCGCGCCTCCGACAGCCGCGTGCCCGGCGCCATGTTCACTTCGATACGCTCCAGTCGCCCTTCGATCACCGAAAACGTGACGACCCCGCTCGTCGCGTCCTGCGGCGGCACGATCACCTGCGCGAGCGCATAGCCGCGGCGGCGGTAGAGCGCGGTCATGCGCAGCGCAATGTCGTTCAGCTCCGCGAGCGTCGCCGGCTTGCCGATGTGATCCTGCGCGAGCGCGGCGAGTTCGGGCTCCGGAATCGAATCGTTACCGACGATGCGCACGCCGCGCAGATCCACCGTCACCGTGCTCGCCTCGGCGCTGCTCGCCGCCTGCGCCCCGGAGGCGGGCAGCGCGGGCAAAGCGCCTGGCGGCGGCGGCTCGGCGGGTCGGTTTTCGCGGGGAGTCACCTGATTGAGCACGGCGCCCGCGTTGGGCGTCTGGTTCAGGCCGCCGCCGATGCCCGCGCCGAGCCCCGCGCTGGGCGTCAGCTGTGCCTGCGCGGCGTTGCCGGCGGCGAGCGAGGTGGCGGCGCATAGCGCCGCGGCGAGCGCACGGCCTCGCGTGTCGAAGGGGAGCGTTTTCACTGCGACACCGCCGTGCTTGCAATACTAAGCCGCCAGTTGCCCATCAGATCGAAGGGCGCCCAGTAGAACGGATGCGCGAAGCGCGGCGTATGCAGCGCGGCGAGCTGCGCGTCGCGCATGGCGTCCGCAGCCTGCGCTCCTTGCGTAAGCTGGCGGTAGAAGGTGCGCATCATGAGCGCGGTCGAGGCGTCCGAGACGGGCCACATCGACACGATCAGGCTCGATGCGCCCGCATAGAAGAAGGCCCGCGTGAAGCCGGTGATTTCATCGCCGCGCTCCACGCGGCCGAGCCCGGTTTCGCACGCCGACAGCGTGACGAGCGCGGTGCGGTCGAGGCGCAGGTTGTAGATGTCCTTCGCGAGCAGCGACGACGGTCCGTCGGCGGGCTGCAGCGACGGCGCGAGCAGGATGCGCGAGTGCAGCGGGTCGATGGCGTCGGCCTGCGCGTGCGTGGCGACGTGCAGCACGCGCCCGGTATCGGCGCTGCCGGTGAAATTTTCGCGGGTCGCCGCGCTGCGCAGAAACACCGACTTGTCCGTGAAAAGCGGCGCGATAGTGCTGACTTCGGCCTCCGCGCCCGGCAATGCGAAGCGCTGACCGATCTGCGGATTGCCAAATGCCACCAGACTGCTGCCCACTTCCTGCCCGCGCGCGGCGAGCTGCACAGCGATGCTCGCCGACGGCTCAATCACCACCGCATGCGTTTCGACGAGAAACTTCCCGTCCTGGCGCAGCGCCTGGAACGGCAGATAGTGCAGCGCGTCGTGCGGCACGATCACGAGGCGCTCGTCCGGACGCAGAGCGAGCGGGCGCATGAGCTTCGCGTTCAGACCGTCGGCGAGCGTGAGCGCGGCGGGATTGCGCGCGACGATCGCATCGCGCAGCGCGCCGACGTCATGCTGAAGGTCCACGCGTGACAGCGGCAGCGTGTGGCCTTCGAGACCATCGGCGCGAATCACCCAGACGATCAGCCGGTCGTCGAGACTCTGGAATTCGATGAGCGCGTCCTTAGCGCCGAGAACTTTGCGCACCTCGTCCAGACCGAGCGCGCGGCCCGCGAGCGGCGCGGTTTGCGGGCCGGTGTTGACGCGTCCACGCACCGAGTCGAGCAGCGCACGCGCGCGGCCGCGCTCGGAGAGCTGCCACGCCGCTTCGAAGTCACCCGAGGCGGCGGCAAGCGAGATCGCCCGTTCGAACACGGACTGGATGTTGCCAAAGAGCCCCGTCTTGAATTCGTCGCTGCGAAAGCGCGCGCGAATCCGCTCGGAGTCGTCGATGGCCGCGAGAAACGCACTGCGCGCCGCCGTCGTGTCGCCCGAAGAGAGCGCGGCGCGGCCGATGCCGTCGTGCGCCCACAGGCGATCGTAGCTCGCATCATCGGTCGAGGCTTGTGCGAGCGCCGCTTCGAAGGTGCGCGCCGCGTCCTGCGGCTTGCCCTGCGAGAGCAGCAGATTGCCTTCGATGCGCTGAACCATCGGCGCGAGCGCGGGCGCGGGCGGCCCTGCCTGAGTGAGCGCCTCGCGCGCGCCGTCGGTGTCGCCCGCGGCGATGCGCGCGTTCGCGAGCGACAGCAGCACCAGCGGGCGGAAACGTTCCGAGGCCGTGTCGAGCGCGTGCGTGTAGGCCGCGACCGCTTCGTCGAGCTTGCCGCGCCGCGCGGCGACGTCGCCCAGCACCTTGTACGACGGCGCGTAGACCTGCTCCGGATGATGCGGCTTCGAATCGAACGCTTCGCGGGCGTAGCGTTCGGCATCGTCGAGATCGCCCGCGTAGTTGTAGGCGATCGCGAGATCGCGTTTGGAGAGCGCGACGAGATCCTGATTGTCGTTCTGCTGCGCGAGCACCAGAGCGCGCGACGCGGCCTCGATGCTGTCGCGGAAATCGCCCCGCTCGGCCGCCGCGACGCTCAGGCTGCAGTACTGATATTCGGGCAGCTTTACGCGGTCGCGTCCGAGCAGCAGGCGGCCTTCGGCGGTCAGCGTCTTGAGCGACTCGGCGTCGCGCTGAAACGCTTGCGCGGCGTGGAACGCCTGATCGGAATCTGACGCGGGCGCGGTGTCCTCGGCGCGGCTGTCGCGTGCGAGTCCAAGGGTTGCGCAGCACGCCAGCGCGATCGGCCAGCGAAGCCAGGCGTGCCGGCCGCGCAAGCGCAGCAAAGCGTTGTCAGGATGAAGGTGGCAGCGGGTCACGTGACCTCCCGTTACGGATCGGCGCCGCCGGCGCGACATGCGATGTCCGCCCGGTGGCATCGGCTAAACGAGTGGTGCAGCGTGTTTTTGAATGCGCTTTGGGAGTGCGCGTTTCAGTTTGGTTGGGGGGTGATCGTCTCCGTCAAGTGGAGGATCGATGAAACCGGCGTGGGCTTTCGTCAGCTTCGCCGAGTGGCCGCCTGCGCTAGGGCGTCGCGTTTCGTTGAAACGAACGCGCGTCTCGCGTTCCAGCATGCGCGCGCAAGCCGCCGATCATCTGCCGCACGACGCGCGCGTGTCTGATGGGAGATACGGAACGCGCGCTCGCATCGCGGCATCGGTGCCGCGATGCGAGCCTGAACCGCGCGAATGACGCTCATCGCTCGATTCACCGGGGCTCGCGCCAAAACAACGTAACCATCCAGGGCATCGATTCCGGCGTGCCGGCCTGTGCGCTTCGATGCAACCCGCATCCCACACCATCGCACTCCCCGCGTCACCCGCAAAACATCCCCCGTCGTCCCCCTTCTACGACTTTCGATGTAGTTCGTTCAGCCGATTTTGCGAGGTCGCCGCATTCCGTACCTTTGCTCTCACGGATCAGCCACACATCAAGCAAAACGGTCCGGAGCCACTCGCGACCAGCCGCGCCGGGCCGCGAACGCAACTGATCTTCGGCGCCTGCCTGATCGTTTCGAGGCCGTGGAGGCGTCATGACACATTCCGCCGAAGTCGTTCATTCCGAGCCGCCCGTAGAGGCGTCCTGCGCCACTTCCGGCGTGCCCCTGCCCGATGGCGCGCGCCGCCCGGCCTCGCCGATAGCGTTCGTGTTGCGCGCCATCGCGCGTCATCACAACGTGTCGCGCGCGCTGCGGAGGGCATCATGGACGCGCTGAATATCTCCGATCCTGCCTTCGCGCCCGAAGCCCTTTCGCTGCCCGACCTCTGGCATCGCCGGGCGAGTCTCAGCAACGTCGAAATGGAACGCATCTATGTGCTCGTGCGGGCCGCGCTGCACGGCTACCATCCGGCCGAATTGCGCGCGCTGCACGAGGACAAGGAAGAACTCATCGCGCAGTTCATCTTCTCGCGCGTGCTGCGGCTCGACCCCGAACGCGCCGAGTCCCACGCCTGCGCGCAAAGCGCGCCCTCCAGCGGCTTCGCGCTGTGCGCTTACTTCCGCCGCTATCTGATCGACTGTCTACGCAGCGCGAGCCATCAGCGCAACGTATCGCTCGAAGTGGACGGCATGGCTGATCAGATCGACGCGCGCGCCCATTCGATCGACGATCCGGTCGAATCGGCGCTCACGGAGCACGGGCTGGACGAAGCCAGCGTGCGCATGGCGTCGCGCGCGTTCGTGGCCGCGCTCGACGACGCCGACCGCGTGATCCTGGCCGGCACGCTCGGCGCCTACCGCGACCGTGACGGCGGCCTGAAGGGCGTCGCGGACGAGCACGGCGTGCCGTCGTATCACTATCGCGCGCGCAAGCTCGGCGTGACGATGAAGAAAACCGCGTTGCCGGCCGACTACGCGCGCACCAAGATCGGTCAGTGGATCGGGCAGACGCTTCGCATCGACATCACGCACGAGAATTGCGAAGTCATCCTGATCGTGCTGAACCTGCTCGCGATCGAGGCGAACGTCTGAAAGCGTCGCGTTGCGTTGCGCTCAGGGCGGAGGCGGTATATTGCCCGCGCCGACGTTGGCCTCGGTCACGCGGCGCAGGACTTCGTAGATATCGAAGGTCTGCAGGCGCAGCGCCGTCGTGCCGGCCTTGTAGACCACGTTCTGCCTGACCGCGAGCGCGCGCACCGCGAGCCGGGCCGGCGACGCGAGCAGCGACACAGCGGGTTTGCTCGGGTCAGCCAGACGCCGCAACGCGTGCGGGGCCGCGGCGCTCGTTCCCTCGATCGGGATGGTGCTGCCGCTTTTCGTGCCCGCCGCGGGCATGCCGGTCAGCACGACGCTGCGGTCGGTCATGGCTGCCGCGTCCGGGCCCGTGCGCGGTGGCGCGCTGAAGGTGACCACGTTGGGGCCGGTGTTCGAGAAAGACGCGCTCGCGTAGTCGCTGATGCGGTATCCGGCGATGACCGCCGTGCCCTTGCCCGTGCCGATCGAATTGAGCGAGTTGGCGCGCATGACCCAGCAGGCCGACGCGCCGTCCACGTCCTGCTCTTCCGTAAACCGGTTGAAGAGCGGATAGGCGTCGTCGTCGAAACGCGACTGCCGGCCGCGCACCGGCAGGCCGGCCGGTGTTTCGTTGCGCTGGACCCACGCCTGCGCCGCGACCTGCGACGCGCCGTTGTTCTTCAGATGCAGAATCCAGTTGCCGCTCCCAGCGAGCCGCCGCTTGCCGCCGCGCGCGGCGGTCGGCGCGAGCGCGACGAGGATCATCGGGCCGTCGCCGCGCGCGCCCGGACCGCGATGCACCACCGTGCAGACCGTGTCGCCGCCCGGCGACCAGGTGGCCACGTTGCCGACGCTGATCGGCGGGCTGAGCGCGCCATCGGGCGCTTCGATCGTCAGATCGACCTTGGGCGCGCCGCCGTCGGCCGTCGAAAGCCAGATTTCCACGAAGCTCGGCGTGTGGCAGTCGGGCAGGACGCGCCAGCGCATCGGTTGCTCGTCGCCCGGCGCGATCACGCGCGCGCCGTGACCGCGGTCCAGATTGCTGTTGCCCGTCGGCAGGAGGATCGCGCAGGCGCCCGTGCCGATGAGTTCGTCCATCGCTTCCTCGATCAGCGAGGAGCCGTCGTGCGGACCGGCCATATATCCGTAGCTGAAATTGATGAACAGCCGGCAGTTGTTCCCGGCAATGCCCTGCGCCCGGTCGATGGCATAGCGGAACGCATCGATCGCCTGCGCGTCGAGCCACAGGCCCGAGGTATCGCGGATATTGCGTCCCGGCAAACGGAACTGCACGCCGATCAGCGCGGGAACCGACGGCACCTTCTGCTCCATCTGGCGCGGATTGACGGGATGCACGCCCGCCGCGAGATCCAGCATCGAGGTGCCGTGCGTCCAATAACGCGCGACGTCCGTGTAGTTGCTCTCGCGATAAATGCGGTCCTCGTCGAAGCCGCCGCCGAGTTTGGCTTTCGCCATCAACTTGTCAAGCTGCGGTTCGAGCAATTCAGTCCCGTAGCCGATGCCCGGCGCGGGCGGCGATGCACCATCGTCCTGATTCCAGAAACAGCGCACGCGGGTGTGATCGTGCATGGAATTCACATGAAAGCGCTGATGCGCGAAGGCGATGCCATCGTCGCAAACGGCGACCACCGTCTTGCCGAGCGCGCTGTTCTGCGTGACGGCGCTCAGCCCGGCGGAAGCGGGTTTCGACGGCTGCGCGCGCGCCGGCCACCCCGACACCACCGGCAGCGCGAGCGTGAAGCGCTCGATTCGCGCGAGCAATGCCGCCGGCAACTTGCTCACGAAGTCGAGCGTCACGTGCGCCGTGCAAAAGCGCGTCTGCGCAAGCGCGGCAGGCGGCGAATCGTAGAACGCGGACATCCAGATGCAGCTTTCGCCGCTGATCGCGACCGCCAGTTGCTTCGCGCTGCCCGGCTGGCCGGTGCTGCTGGCGTCCGGCGGCTTGACTTCGATCGCGATCGGAACGAACGCGCCGCTCGCGGGTATGCCGCCCAGATCGGCGAAATCCGTCACCGCCGCCCAGATCAGATACGGGTCGAGCCGCGCGAAGCTATTGGTCTGCAGTCCGGGGAATACATGGTTCCAAGCGTTGGCCGGATCAATGGTCCAGCCGGCCGCCGTGGCCGTGGTCGCGCCCGTCGTGGTGCTCATGTGCGGACTCCTTCAGATGCGGCTGTTCTTGAGCGCCTCGCCGTTCCACTCGTTTCGCGCCTGCTTCCACATCCAGGCGAGGAGCGGCGAACGCTGCACGGACGTCACGGTCGTTTTCACAACGACATGCGCAGGGTACGGGTCGGTCGACGCGGGCGCAGGCGCATAGACCGGATCGAGACGCTCGTTCGGGTCGAAGTCCGTGTCGCCGTTGAACAGGTCGCCCCGGAACACGCGCGTGGCGTAGGCCGCCGCCACCGGCGGCGCGGACGCCGGCGCAGGAGCCGGAGCCGGAGCGCCACCCGTGCACCGCGCGACGAAATATTCGCCAAGCGTGGTGCCAAGCAGATGGCCTGCAGCACTGTCAGCCGGAAAGTGCACGCCCGCAATGGTGCGATTGATCGCCACGCGAGCCGCCTGATAAAGCAGTTGCTTGCGCAGCGTGATCGCGACTTTTTTCGCGCCGGTGGAATCGACTTCTTTCACCAGATCGTGAAAGAACGCCCACAAGACCTCCGCGATGATGAACGCCTGCGTCGAGTGCCCGCTCGGCAGCGAGCCGTGGCCCGGCGTGGCGATCATCGGCTGCGTTTGCGGCGTGTAGTCCACCGCGCGCGTGCACGCGAGCGCGTGCTTGAAGCGCATTTCGACGAGGATCGAAAAGCGGATCACGGTGGCGAGCAGTTCGAGCGTCTTGGGCGTGCGGATCGGACTCAGATTGACGATAGACGCCCAGAACGCCGTTTGCGGTCCCATCTGGATGAGCGTTTCGTTGGCGCGCTCTTCACGCAGGTCCGAATAGCGGTCCATAAAGGCGAGCTGCTTGACGAAGCTGGCCGTACTGGGCCGAAACATCTGCACGATCTCCACCGGCGCCGCCGCCCCGGTCGGTCCGAACGGCCGGTGCCAGAGCGTAACTCCGTTGGGCGGATCTTTTTGATCGAAGGGCGAGCGCCCGAACGCGAGATTCGACGCCAGCTCGAAATCGTAGACCGACGCGCGCACCCAGTCGTCCCAGCGCCACATCTGGCCGTCGTCTTCTATGTGACTGCCGCTGTCGTCCTGATCCTTCTGAATCTCGAGATACGTGTCCATCCACGGCCCGACGATGCCGTCGCGGTGCACGATCATCGCCTGCGTCAGCAACTCCGCATCGCCGAGCACGCTCGGTGGCGTCCCCGCCACGCCAGCCCCTCCCGCGCCCCCGGCGCCACCCGCACCCCCTGCACCCCCTGCACCCCCTGCTCCTCCTGCGCCGCCCGCTCCACCCAGTGTGCTCATGTCGTTCTCTCCGGCAAAAGGTCACCGATGCACGCCGCATCGGCCTCACCCCAATCCGAACGCTTGTATGACATGGCGCGCGCCACGGTCCGCCCGGCCGCCCGGGCAATCCATCAGCCCGATGGCAGACCCGCGCGCGCGAGCCCCGCCGACCAGATGCGCCCGGTCTCATAACCGGCGCACGGCGAACGCTCCAGATAGCTTTTTACGGTAAGGCCCGGCTCGATGGCGAGCACGCGCGCGACGGTCGCGCGGGCGGCGTCGATCATGCCCAGCTCGGACTGCGCGATCGCCAGCGCGCGCAAGGTCGACGTGTTGTTCGGGCCGCCCTTGAGCGAGCGCTGCGCGAGCGCGATTGCGCCTTTCCACTCCTTCGCCGACAGCGCCGCGGTCGCCGCGAGCGATTCGTAGAAGTTGCGCATGGGATCGAGCGGCGAAAGCGACAGCGCGTAGCCGGTGGCGGCCACCGCCTCCGTGCCTTCGCCCTTGAATGCGTGCAGAGTTCCTTTCAGCAGCCAGGCGAGGGAATCGTTCGGATTCACTTCGAGTGCGCGTGAATAGCGCTCCTCGCCAATATCGAGCTGCTTCAGAAGATTCGTCTGCACAAAGCCTTCGACCGCGAGCGCAATGGACGATTGCGAATCGTTGTCGAGCGCAGCCTTCGCGCAATCGAGCGCCGCCTGCGCCTTACCGAGCCGGTCGGTGGTCCATCCGCGGTTAAAGCTCAGCACATGCCATTTGGCGAGCCATGCGTAGGGCGTGGACTGACGGCGCGCGCGTTCGGCGAGGACTTCGAGCATCTGCCCGGCGCGTTGGAATTCTTCATACACACCACGGTGCATGAGCGCGATCGCGTTGAGCAGCAAGGTGGAGCTTTCCAGCGTCGGCAGAGACTGCGAGCGCGCACGCTCCAGTTCGTGCGACACGATCGCCGTCCCTACGCCCTGCCGAAGCTGCGCGCTGACATTGCTTTCGCCGGCCACGATGGAACCGATGCTGTCATTGAGCGTCGTCGCCCACACCACGCGGTCCTCCTTCGCATCGGCGAGTTCGACCGACAGCACCAGCCGGTCGCGGCTCGTGCGATACGCGCCCGAGAGCACGTAGCGCGTGTCGAGCAGCGCGCTGGTTTCGCGCGCGCTCAGGCTGCGTTCGCGTAACACGCTCGTGGAAAGACGCGAGATCACCTGCAGCCGGTCCGAGTGCGACAGCGCGCCAATGAGTTCATCGGCAAGAATTTCTCCGAGCGCTTCATGACCCGGCTCGACCACGCGCGCCGCGAACGGAATCACCGCGATGGAGGGCCGCAACGTCTGGCTGTTGGCCCCCGCGCCCGGCGCGATCACCGGGCGCGGTCCGGGACCGCCCAGCCGGTACGCGCGCACCGGTTTGGCGAGATGCCGGAGATGGCATTCGCCAAGGTCTTCTATCTGCTCGTCGTAGCTGCCGCGCAGCCGCGCATGAATGGGTTCGGATATGACGATCTCGCCCGGACCGGCCAGATTATAAAGACGCGCCGCGAGATTGACGCCGCGCCCGTAGACATCGCGCTGATCGGCGAGCAGGTCGGTTTCGTGCAGGCTTTCGCGCAGCATCAGGGGTTCAGCCCCGCTCTGCGCGGTGCCGCCGATGCGGCACATGCGCTGAATGTCCAGCGCGCAGTGCGCCGCCGCGAGCGGATCCTCGAAAACGATCATCAGCCCGTCGCCCTCGGTTCGGATGAGCCTGCCGCGATGCCCCGGCACGATGCGCGTCTCGATCGCCATGCGCAGTCCGCGCCAGCGCGCGGCGGTGCCTTCCTCGTCAACCTCGGCGAGCCGGCACGACTCCACCAGATCGGCGAAAAGTATCGTGCGCGTCACGCGTTGCAGGTCGCTGGCCGTGGCGACAGTTTCCATGTCAATGTTCTTCCACCGTGACGACGGTCGTGACGCGCAAGCACGCGCGGCTCCGTTGCGCCGGTCAACAATATTGCAGAGGGATGTCAGGATATCGAAGAATACGACCGGCTTTCTATTGATCGTTTTTACTGGCGGATTCTTCATGGCCCGGACGGACGATGATGCTCCAATGCTTCGGGAAGCGAAACGACCTTGCTCTGGTCCGGACGCATCCCATAACGTACTCACTGCGAAGTCGAATAGCAAGCAGTTTGCGGCGTGGCCTGCAGCCGGCTTGCTACGAGTTGAATCATGTACAGCGCGAAGTCCGGCTCCTGATAATAAATGCGAATGGCTTCGGCGGCGGACACCGTGCGCAGCTCGCACGCGGTCTTGCATATCGCCGTCGACGTTCGCCTGTGATCGGGCGAGAACAGCCCGATCTCGCCCAGCACCGCGCCCGCGCCGAGTTCGATGCCGAGATCCGAAAGCCGGATGGTGCCGTGCTCGACATAGAACAGCGCGCCGCCCGGATCGCCTTTTCGAAACAGGATTTCACCGGGCTGGAAGTGCCGGCTCTGCACGTTCGCGAGAAAACGGGCGACCGGCACCGGGCCATTGACAGCCTTGCTGGCCTGCGCCTCGCGAATGCTCTCCAGCCGCGCGGCGACCGCGCTCGCTTCGCCGCGGCTCGTGACGTTGAGCGCCTTGTAGATAGTGGTCAGGTGCGTTTTGACAGTAGCTTCGGCCATGTCGAGTTGGCGCGCGATCATCTTGTTCGAGCGGCCGCGCGCAACCAGCGCGAGCACTTCGATCTGACGCGGCGTGAGGCGCAACGCGACATCGGGCGCACCTGGCAGCGCCGGGCCGTCGCGCCGAGCGCTCGGGTCGTGCAGCCCTGCGGACACGAGCGAACGCGGCAGATACACGCCGCCCGCGAGCGCGAGCCGCAACGCGCCAAAAAACAGTTCCACCGACGCCGATTTTTCCACGCATCCCGATACACCCGTGGCCACCAGCTGGTCGACGACAGCCTGGGTTGCCTCGGGCAGCAGGACCACGACCGGCGTGGCGCGGGCGCAGGCGCGCAGCATCTCGACATCCGCGCGATCGTGACGCAGCATGGCGCCGTCGATGATCACGCAACCGGGCGCGCGCTCGCCCGGCCAGTCGGCGCAAAGCTCGTCCGTCACGCGCACTTCGACGCCCGTGGCGAACTCGCGCAGCAACCGCACGATGCCTTCGCGGCAGAGTCCCGCCTGCGCCATGAGCAAGATGTCCATTTGCCTTCCTTTCCCGCCGCGCTGCCGCGATGGAGCTGCGCGCGAAGGGCCGTATCGGCGTTCGCGCTGCTTCTGCACATGACGGCGCGAACCAGTCTGTCAGCATCCTATACCCGGTCTCGCACGCTCGCGCATGCATGCGCGCGCCCGATGCTTTCGCACCACAAACGAACGTTCGACCCGTGCTTGAGCGTCTTGCGGCCCCATGGCGGCGGCTTTGTAACGCCGGCTATCGGCACCTATACTGAAGCCTCGCTGAAAACGCATGGACACCGCGAGCGCTAGGCCAGCATGCGCGCGCCGCACTACCTGCGCACGGCTTCGAACCATGGGCGACGACATGAACCGTCACATCGCGCAATGCCTGCGCGCCGGAACCCGCAAGCGCGCGCTGCATTTCATCCTGTGCGCCAGTGTTTGCGCCTGGGCGTGCATCGCCGGGACACACGCCGTCGCGGACGTTCCCGACAACACGCTCGTCTATTGCTCGGAAGCAAGCCCTCGCGGCTTCGACGACGCGCAGTATTCGACGACCGTGGAGGCCACCGCCGCGGCCTATACCCTTTACGACCGTCTCGTCGAACTGAAGCTCGACGGCCCCGGCGTCTCTCCCGGTCTTGCAGAGGACTGGAAGGCTTCGGACGACGGACTTCAGTACACGTTTTATCTGCGGCGCGGCGTGAAGTTTCATACCACACCCTTTTTTCATCCGACGCGCGAGTTCAATGCCGACGACGTGGTGTTCACCTTCACGCGCCTGTTCGACCCGGAGCATCCGTTTCGCAAGGCGTATCCCAAAGACTTTCCGTATGTGAGCGGCCTTGGACTCGCGAAGAACATCACGCGCGTCGAGAAAGTGGACTCGTACACGGTGCGCTTCACGCTTGCTCAGGTCGATACGCCCTTCCTGCAAAAAATGGCGATGCCCTTCGCTTCGATCCTCTCGGACGAATACGCGCAGCAGTTGCTCAAAAACGGCAAGGCGGCCGATATCAACCTGCTTCCGGTCGGCACCGGGCCGTTCGTGTTTCGCGAGTACAAGCCGGATGCCACCATCAGCTTCGACGGCAATCGCGAGTACTGGCGTGCTCACGCCGTGCTCGTAGGGAAACTCAAGTTCGCGATCACACCCGACGCCGCCGTGCGGCTGCAGAAACTCAAGGCGAACGAATGCCATGTGATGAGTTTGCCGCGTCCCACCGATATCGCCGCGATCCGCGCCAATCCCAATCTGCAACTCATGAGCCAGGTGGGCTTCAACCTCGGCTTTCTCGCCTACAACACGTCGCGGCGCCCGTTCGACAACCTCAAGGTGCGCCGCGCGCTCGATATGGCGATCGACAAGCGGGCGATCATCGATTCGGTGTATCAGGGCGCGGGACAGCTCGCGACCAATCCCATGCCGCCCACGCAATGGTCGTATGACAAGTCGCTCGGCAGCGCGCCTTTCGACCCGGCCCGCGCGAAGGCGCTGCTTGCCGAAGCCGGTTACCGCGACGGCCTTTCCTTCGATCTCTGGGCGATGCCCGTGCAGCGGGCCTACAACCCGAATGCGCGCCTGATGGCCGAGATGATTCAGGCGGACTGGGAGAAGATCGGCGTGCACGCGCATATCGTCACCTATGAGTGGGGCGAGTATCTGAAACGCGCGCACGCGGGCGAGCACGATGCGCTGCTGATCGGCTGGACGGGCGACTACGGCGACCCAGACGACTGGCTCGGCGTGCTGCTCGGGTGTGACGCCGTGGCGCAGGGCAACAACTTCTCTAAGTGGTGCTACAAGCCCTTCGACGATCTCGTGAAGTCGGCGCGCGCCACCTCCGATCAGGAAACGCGCACGTCGCTTTACATGCGCGCGCAGCAGATTTTCAAGGAACAGGTGCCGTTCACGCCGATCGCGCACTCGACCGTTTATCAGCCGCTCGCGCGCAATGTGAACGGGTTCAGGATCGATCCTTTCGGTCCCACGCTCTTCATGGGCGTATCGCTCAAATAGCGACCGCGCGCGCCGCTTTGAACGCGGCCTCGCGCGCCTTGCGAGCCGCGATCTCTGACCTTCAAAACCCTCCTTCCTGACTCGTTTTGTTCATGAAAGGCGCGCTCGCCGCGCCGCTCTCCCAAGGCTTTTGCACGGGTCGGAGGATGTCATGAGCAAGTCCGTGATTCGCAATTTTCAGTCGCTTCGCGCGCAGGCCGAAAAGTGGCTCGCGGCGGGCAGCGATACGCCATTGCATGTGCGCCTGTTCGGCCGCACGCCCACCGACCGGCGCCGTTATGTCTGCATCGAGGCGCTGCGTCCGTCGGGTGCGTGTGCGCTCTTTTTCTTTCGGCACGACGACGGCAACTGGCGCGTGTTTCCGCGCGCCACGCCGCAGCCGATGATGGCCCCCGGCGCACGCCTTCCGCGCTATTGAAGTTCCACCCACGCATCACTCACTCTGTGCGAGCACATCCATGACCCAGTTCAAGGTATTCACGCATCCACGCGGCGCAAGCGAAGCGGTCAAGCAGGGCTGGTCGTGGCCAGCCTTTTTCTTCACCTGGATCTGGGCGCTGTGCAAGCGGCAGTATCTGCTTGGCGGACTTATGTTCGGCGGGCTGGTCGGCGTCGGCCTGCTGCTCGGCTGGGCGCAGGCGTCCGGCGCGCCCGAGCACGAGCTCCTGAGCGTGCGCCTGCTTTCGCTCGGCGTGCAACTGGTCTTCGGCAAGTATGGAAACCGCTGGCGCGAAAAAAATCTGATCGCGCGCGGTTACGACGACGCGGGTTTTGTCGGCGCGGACAACTCCGAGAAGGCTGTGTCCGCGTATCTCGAGACGGCGCGCGCGCCGGGTGTCTGACGCGCATCGCGCGAACCTGTCACGCGTCGAGGGACCACGGACATGGCATACAACCGCACCTACAGCCTTCAGGAGGTCGTGGACATCCTGAATTCGAGCGAGCATCGTCTGAGGCCGGATCTGACGTCGCAAAACGGCCCGCGAGGACACGCGATCTCTATGCACACCGAAGAGCGCATCTGCATGTGCGCGCGGCCGCCCCACAACGGTGCGCCCGCCAAGCTGCCCGAGGTGGACTCGACGCTTCTCGCCGGGCGCACGAGCCTTGCGCTCCTGGTGCACGAAGCGCTCAACTCCGCGCCGGGACAACGCGAGCTCGACACCCTCAACGCTCCCGGCGTGAACAGCGCAAGCATTCGCTCGGTCATTCTCCGGCAAGGCCGGGACCTGGATGTGTTCACGGTCTACCGGCCCAGCAAGCCGGGTCAGACCTCGTTCGACTGGCTTTCCGCCGCGCGCGGCGACGGCTGTATCGTGACGATCTTCGTGCGCGTCTACAAGATTCCAGGCTCGCGTGACGAGGCCATTCACATTCAGACCGCGTTTCCGCTCGACTTTGCCACGACCATCGGCGAATCGATCGCACGCGCGCGTCCGCGTCCGGGCTCGAAGCTCTACACCGGTTCCGAATGACGCCGCCATTCGTTGCACGGGCGGCGGTCGCGAACGAACCCACACTCGATGAAGCACGAGGAGTTTTCATGGCCAATCTGCACAAACCCACCAATGTCGATCAACGCGGATACGACGCGAGTCGAAACTTGCAGGTGATGTCGCTCAATCAGCGCACGACTTTCTATCTCGTCGCGGGCGCCGGGCTCGATGTCTTCACCGACGATGAAAACGTCGCGGTCGCATCGGCCGGTGCATCCGACAGCAAGCAGGCGCACAAGGAAGGTTCGCTGAGCGGTTGGGAGAAGGATCAGGTGATTCGCGTCATCGGACTCACCGCGAAATCGCCGGGCACAACGCTCCTGCGCGCGACGCAAGACGGCAGCGATTGGATCGCGCCGCTTTCGGTGCGCGTGATCGGCGATTCGACGTGCCGGCAAGTCGGCAAGGCGAAAGCTCAGGTCACGCCCGAGCTGCGCCGCGAGCTGATGGACATGTCCCTGCGCGACGCGGTGATCCGCGTGGCTGAAGACCAGATGTGCAGCGCTATAGCACAGACGAGCGGCTTTGGCGTGTACAACATGGCCGACGATCTGAACTGGTGCGGTGGCTTCGCATACTGGTGCTGGGATCAGGCTTGCGCCATTCGCGGCGAGGAGAATCCGTTCGGCACGTCGAACAAAGTGCTGTGGTCGCCCGAACGCGCGATCGACTGGGGCATACGCGATACAAGCCCCGTGCAGGTGCTTCGCTATGCGGGAAGCAGCCCGATGGACGGCACTGGCAAACAGGCGTACCACGACGTGGGCTGGAACGGTTGCGAGCTCAGGCGGGCGGATGTGGTGCTGGTGAGATCGGAGAAGGCGAGCGGATGGCGGCACGTTTCGCTCATCCACCGAATCAGCGGCCGGCAGTTGGAGACGATCGACGGCAACCAGTACAAGCCCAAGATCAAGCTCGTGCAGCGCTCGCTGGACAGCAAGATCTCCAATGGGGCGTATGAATACGCGTTCCTTGCGGTGATGCGTGCGTGAGGTGATTTGGCGTGTCGTGTCCTGATCAACGAAGGCCGGCGCACGCCGGCCTTCGGGTGTGTCAAGCGGAACCGCTGTCGCTCATCTTGGTCTCTTACCTACCTCATCACGCCATTCGAGCACCGTTTCGAGCGCTGCGATGCCTGCGCGATAGTAAGCGTCATCTTTTCCCGGCGCCCACGTCGCGATCTCGGCTACATGACCGATGAAGAAATAAGCGAAGCGGATTCGGAGTCCGCTATCTGCCCCGGCAAGAAGACAATAGCGTGCGAGAAACCGCTGCCATCCGGATTCATCGCGGCAGAAATCTTCGAGAAACACGGCGCAGAGATCCTCCGCGGGGTCGCCGAGACGCGCGCGTTCGAAGTCGATGATGCCGGTCGTCTCGACGCCATGCTCCGTGTTTCGCGCAAGCAGGTTGCGTGTCGAAAAGTCGCCGTGAACGAAAACGCCCTTGCGCGCCCATCCGGCAGAATTGTCGAGCAAGAGTCGCTGCATTTCCGAGCTTGCCCGTCGCCAGAGCGGGCGCTCGGACAAGTGCGCTCGCGCGGCGCATGTGACGAAGCCGGCATACTTCGTGAGGCGCGCCTGCAATAGCGTCGCGCGCGCCTCCTTCCCGACGAACAGAGGCGACGTATCCGCCGGCAAGCGATGCAGCTGCGCGAGAAAGGTCGCCATGGCATCGGTCAGCCGGGCAGGCGAACCGGGCATGCGCCGCTTTATTTCCTTGATGGTTTCGCCGGGCACGTGGCTCAGGAGAATCCACGGCACGCCGGAAGGCAGCACGCCCCAATCCAGCAGACGCGCCACAGGCAGGCCGCTCGATGCGAGAAACGCGTAAGCCGTGAGTTCGCGCATTTGCTTGATTTCCGGCGCGTGATAAAAGAGCTTCAGCACGCACTCGCCGCCGTTTACGCGATACAGCATCGTGCGTCCGGCGGTGCCTCCCATGCTTTCGATAGCCACCACGCGTCCGAGACGGGAACGAAGCATGTCGGTCAATCCCGCATCATCCATTGCAGGCCTCACGTAACGAAACAATGCGCGGGCAGTATGTCACGCGCATGGTCAAAACGATCGGCTGCGTGAGGGATTGAACGCGGGCGTGCGCCGCGCGATCACCGCTGTGTGTGGCTTCACGATCGCGCCTCTTCATCAAAAATCATCGACGCTCGTTCGTCTAAGGAAGCGCGGGTAGCGGAAAACCATTCGGCTCGCGACTCGTTTCAATCTCTTTTGAACAGAGGAGAAAGTAATGGCCGATCCGGACCCGCAAGTCGCGCGCATGAACGAACTGATTGCCAAATGGAACAGCTTTCGAGTGGACATACCCGCACCTGAGCGATTCGACCAGATCAGACGGGATCTGTATCAGGTCCGCAATGCCGGATGGGACGGTAATCCACCGATCGGAACCTGGCCGCCCGAACTCGTCGATCCCGACGACGCCATGATGGCCGCCGTCGAACATTACTACCTCTGCCGCGCGTGGGTAGGCAGCGGCAAGTTTCCGGCGTGGGAGATGAGCGTGTTGAACTTTATCTACGACGCAGGGAAGGTGGTGGGGGCCAGCCCGCGGCACAATCCGAACAAGCCGACAACGAAGCTCTCGAGCCTGCAATTGACCGCGCAAAAGAACGGCGTGCGTGACGGCAAGGTGGATCTCGCGACGTCCGGTCAGAGCGCGCCGTGGGCGGCAAGCCCGCCGAAGTATTGGTGAGGCGACCGTGCGCCGGCCTTCCCGCGCGAGCGCAAAGCCCAGGCGCGCCTGAGGCGGCCGTTCGTGATGCTTCGCAAAACGCACCAAGTTTACTTCGGTTGACGGAAATTCTGCTTATTTTGGCGTGGAATATTCACCGAGCGGCCTAAATTGCCCCCCACGGTTTGGTTCACTCTCCAAAACGCACCAACTTCACGTCGGAGGACGCCTGCCTATCCTAGAATGCATCCCAGAGCCATTGTTGATTGTCCGGAAGGCGGCGCTTGTCCCATTCCATTCGATCAACGGCCGGGAGCCGATATGAGCTATCGAGTATTGACGCGGGACGAGCACTTTAAGTTCAATGGACGCCCTAAACGCATCCTTTCGCTCGATGGCGGAGGGCTGCGCGGCGTACTCAGCCTTGGCATCCTCCAGGAACTCGAAAGGTTGCTGAGCGAACGTCACGGGGGGCAGCAAGATTTCCGGCTGTGCCATTATTTCGATCTCATCGCCGGCACGTCCACCGGTGCGATCATCGCGGCCGCGCTTGCGCTGGGCTGGACCGTGAAGCGCATTCGGGATTGCTACTTCGAACTCGGGGAAAAGGCATTCAAGAAGAGCTTACTGCGCGACGGCTACATCCGCGCCAAGTACGATGAACAAATCCTTGTGTCTTATCTGAAGCACTTGTTCGGAAAGGAGAACACGCTTGGCGGACCAGCATTGCAAACCGGCCTGATGATCGTGGTCAAGCGCCTCGACACCGGTAGTCCGTGGTCGATCAGCAATAATCCCGACGGCCAGTACTTCAATTCCGCAGAGGAAGGCGTCATCGGCAATGGCGAATATCTGCTCTGGCAAGTCGTGCGCGCTTCGACGGCAGCACCGACTTATTTCGATCCGGAGTTCATCACTATCGCACGATCAAAGAAGGGGACGCCGGTCAAAGGCCATTTTGTCGATGGCGGAGTAAGCCCCTTCAATAATCCGGCCCTGCAAGCCCTCATGTTTGCGACACTGGGAGGCTACCGCATCGGCTGGCCTATGGGCGAACATAAGCTGCTGCTCGTCTCGATCGGCACCGGCGCGAAGGATCCGACCGTCGCCAGACCGACCGTCGCTACGGAAGCGGGCGTCAGCGCCCTGCTCTCGCTCATCGAAGATTGCTCAGTTCAGCAGCAGATGATTTTGCAATGGATGTCCGCAAGCAAAACCGCGCGGCCGATAGATTCCGAGGTAGGTCACCTGAAAAACGATCTACTCGGCGGAACCGCGCTTTTCAGCTATCTGCGTTATGACGTCGATCTGAGCCGAGGATCTGTCGAAGCGCTTGCGCCCTCTCTTGCCAGCAACACTAAAATCAGAGAGCTGAGTAGAATGGATGCGCCGAAGAACATGCCGACACTGCTCAGGCTTGGGACGCTCGCCGCACGCCGCGACATACGCAGCGAACATTTCAATCACTGTTTCGATCTCGATACGGCTTCTTATGAATGAGCTACGACGCTATCGCCTCAAATCGGATCGCTTCGTAGTTGCCGTTCAGCTACGACTCGATACAGCTGGCTTCAACTACAACAAGTGGGGCTCCGGCCAGCACTGCAAGGCGGGCGACTGGGTCGTCGAGAACGACGGCGAGATTTACACCGTCGACGAAGAAGTATTCACGAGGACCTATCGCGAGGTCAGTCGGGGCGTGTACGTGAAGGATACGCCCGTCTGGGCACGCCGGGCAGAAAGCGCCGGGTACATACGGACGAAAGAAGGCCAGACGCACTACGAGGCGTCCGACTATCTCGTCTACAACGACGCGAATGAGACCGACGGTTATGCGATGCCGCCGGAGACCTTCGATTTGAAATACGAACTCGACGAATGACGCACCCCTGCTCGCGCTCGCATCGCGGCACGGTCCTCCACGGTTTCATTCCCATCGCCACCAACTCCCGGCGTTGCGCAGGCTGAATACGGGCAGAGCGCGCGCGAGGCGCTCGCAGCGGCCGATACTCATCGACCCGTCGGCCAGCAATTTCAGCTGCATATTTACAAGCTCATCTCCACACAAGGCGAATGTTTGCGCGAACGCCGTTCCGTCCCGCTGAAGGTCGATCGTCATCGGACCGAAGTCCAAGTCGAGCACCTGAGTAGCGACGCCGTTGGCTCGATCGGCTCTCCACGGAATAAAAGCCGCATCTTCGAGAGGCAAGGAGATGTCTTGTTCCACACGTCGATGCATCAGATGCAGTCGGAGCAGATCAGCCGCGTCCCATTCGTCGCGCCAGCGGAGCCAGCCGTCTTCCGCGGCGAAATCCAAACACACCGTCGTGCCGTCGAGCAGCAAAAATTCACCACGGCAATAAATGCCGTTCGCTAAAGCGGGTATTGATGCGTCGCTGCTTCGCCGGTATTGGAGAAACAGTCCGTCGGGAATGCAGGATAGCCAACGCGCCGAGACGTCGATCGATTCGTCAGACTCCGGGCTGATGCTACATGCATCGATCGCGGCCTGATATTCCGCACCTTCGAGCGTGGCGCAGGCTCCGCTCCCGCGCCGCGTCAACCGCTCGATCACCGATGCAAACCTGGTGCTGTGTCCGATCGTGCGAAGCGTTTCCGGCAAAGTGCCGTCAAGGAGCCGGCGAAGACGGCGTTGTTGAACGTCGCTCAGCCTGTTGGCGAAATCTGTAAAGCTTCTCACCAGTCTCAGCGCGATTTCGCGCTTCCCGCCATCGATCGCCAGACCGAGCGCATATACGTCTGCATCAGTGGTTCCACCGCGCGAGTGTTCGTCTCGCCGGAAGCGTTCTTCCAGAAGAAAATCGATGAGTTCCGATGAAGCACTTTTCACCGCAGCCGCGAGAATCGAACGATCGCGCTCGCCGGGCAATGAATAAAGCGTGGGATCGTCGACGAGAAGGCGACGTACGACGTCGACATGCCCTCCTGCCGCAGCACGCTCAAGCGCGTGCTGACCGTTAGTCGTTTGCCGGCCTGGATTCGCAAGCGCTCGATACGGTGAACTCAGCAGCAAATTCACCGCATCGAGCGCGCCGAGACCTGCCGCGATCGTGAGCGCTCCGGGAGTTTCGGCATCTTCCGGATTCAATAAGTGCGGATCGCTTTGCAACAGCCATTTCAGAACGTCGAGATGTCTTTTCTCGCTGGCAGAACCCAAGGCGGCTCGGCGTTCCAGACCCGTCGACCCGTCGAAATGCGGTTTGGCCAGATCCAGCAGACCGAGCGAACAACATACTTCCAGCATGGATGTAGCCCTGCTCAGATGATGGTCATCGTTCATCTCCGGCGCGATCTTTTTCGCAGTAGCGTCCGATGTGCATTGCACGGTGAACAGGCTCGCGAACACGGTCTTGCCGTAGATCACGGTTGCTGCCAGCCGGAGGTTGTCGCCGTCTCTCCACAGAGTTTTTGGAAAAAGCAGATTCGTGAGCCGGACCGGTGTTGCGGGCGTTCCGTCGGCCAGCTTGACGTCGTCACGTAGCGAGGGAAGCTGGCTGGTGTCCCTTAACAAGCAGAACGGGCCGTCTTCGCCAGTCACGTATCGGCAAAACAGTTCCGCGTACTGAGCCGCTTCATCCACGCTCGCAATCTTGATTAAGCCGGTCTTTGCCGCCCAGTGCAATCTGGCCGCCTGCCCGTTGAGCCATGTGACGATCGCTCCGGTAGCCGCGTCGCAAAGGAAGACTCTCACCAGCGGCGTATCTGTTCCGCCGATCCGATACAGCACTTCGACCAATTCGACATCAGGCAGGCATAAGAGTTTGGCCGTACGAGCTTCGTATGGCCTACCCGCAGGAAGCGCTCGCCGCAAGTGCATGTCCTTACGGAAAACTCCGATGGCATCGGCAAGCCCCGACAGCGCCGCCTGGTCCGCAGGCTCCCACTGCCACGTGGGCTCGATCGCAAAGCCCCAGCGCGCAGGACCCTGTACGTTCTCAGGCCTGATGTTGAGCGCGCCGTCGCTCAACTCAGTAGGCTCTTCCGGATTGAGTTGAGCACTACGCAGCGCCTCGAGCATTGCTGTCGATTTTTTTCCTCCTGACAGATCTTCGTATTGATTCCATGTGATCGACACGCCGTTGTCGTCGACTGATTCGATCATCTCTTCGGCCCGAGGACGAGCAAGAAACTTGCGCAGCAGCGGAACACCCCGCTCTTCGAGAGACGCGATATCGAACAGCATCGAACCGCTCGTTGCCGCTTCCGTGTCGCTATTCAGAATATTCTGCAGCAGCCATTCGACGACATGTGAATGCTTTCCTGCACGTGCCGCGCGAAGTGCAAGGTGTCGGCTCGAAACGTCAGCGTCGTTGTAGAGCGGTCTGGCCAGGTCGAGCAACCCGAGCGAACAACATACTTCGAGCATGGAGGCTTCCTTGCTCAGAGGATGGCTCACGTTCATCGCCGGCGAGATTTTCTTCGCGGTGGCGTCTGAGGTGCATTGCAACGCAAATAAGCTGACGAGCACGTTTTGGTTGTAGATCACCAGTGCTGCCATCCGGAAGTTGTCGCCTTCTTCCCAAACATTCCTGGAAAACAGTAGTTTCGTGAGTTCGACTGATTTGGCGGGCGTGCCGTCAGCCAGTTCGACGTCGTCACGCAAGGAGGGAAGCTGGCTCGCGTCTCTCAACAAACAGAACGGGCCTTTCTCGGCGGCGACATACCGGCAGAATAGCTCGGTGTACTGGGCCGCTTCATCCACGCTCGCTACCTTGGTAAAACCGCGCCTGACCAACCAGTGCAGTCTGGCCGACTGCCCGTTGAGCCACGTGACGACTGCGCCGGTATTCGCGTCGCAAAGGAAGATTCTCACCAACGGCGCATCTTTTCCCTCGATCCGATACAGCACTTCGGTCAGTTCAATGTCAGGCATGCACAGGAGTCTGGCAGTACGGGCTTCGTGCGGCCTGCCTGCGGGGAGCGCTCGCCGCAAGTGCATGTCCTTGCGAAAGACTCCGATGGCATCGGCGAGCCGCGACAGGGCCGTTTGCTCAACGGTCTCCCACTGCCACGTAGGCTCGATCGCAAAGCCCCAGCGCGCAGGACCCTGTACGTTTTCGGGCGTGATGCGAAGCACGCCGTCGCTCAACTCAGTCGGCCCCTCCGGACTGAGTTGAGCGCTACGCAACGCCTCGAGCATTGCCGTCGATCTATTTTCTCCTGACAGATTTTCGTAATAACTCCACGTGATCGACACGCCATTCTCGTCGACCGATTCGAGCATCTCGTCGGCCCGGGGATGAGCAAAGAACTCGCGCAGCAGCGGAATACCCCGCTCTTCGAGAGACGCGATATCCAGCAGCATCGAACCGCTCACCGCCGCATCGGTCTCGCTCTTTAGAATATTCTGCAGCAGCCATTCGATGACGTCTGGATGCTTTCCTGTGCGTGCCGCACGAAGTGCGAGCTTGCGGCTCGAAGAGTCTGCGTCTCTAAAGAGCGATTTGGCCAGATCCAGCAAGCCGAGCGCACAACACACTTCCAGCATCGAGGTTTCCTTGCTCAGAGGATAGTCATAGTTCATCTCCAGCGAGATCCTCTTCGCAGTGGTGTCTGACGTGCATTGCACCGTGAACGAGCTGGCAAATATGACCCCGCCGTAGATCGCCAGTGTTGCCAGTCGAAAGCTATCACCTACTTTCCACGGCTTTTTGGGCAGAAGCAGATTCGTGAGCCGGATTGATGCGGCGGGCGTGCTGTCGGCCAGTTCGACGTCGTCACGCAAGGAGGGAAGCTGGCTCGCGTCTCTCAACAAACAGAACGGGCCTTTCTCGGCGGCGACATACCGGCAGAATAGCTCGATGTGCTGGGCCGCCGCCTCCGCGTTCGTGACCTTGACAAAACCGCGCGCGACCGACCAGTGCAATCTGTCCGACTGCCCGTTGAGCCACGTGACGATTGCGCCGGTATTCGCGTCGCAGAGGAAGATTCTCACCAACGGCACATCTTTTCCCTCGATCCGATACAGCACTTCGGTCAGTTCGATGTCAGGCATGCACAGGAGTCTGGCAGTACGGGCTTCGTGCGGCCTGCCTGCGGGGAGCGCTCGCCGCAAGTGCATGTCCTTGCGAAAGACTCCGATGGCATCGGCGAGCCGCGACAGTGCCGCTTGCTCAACGGTCTCCCACTGCCACGTGGGCTCGATCGCAAAGCCCCAGCGCGCAGGACCCTGTACGTTTTCAGGCTTGATGTGAAGCGCGCCGTCGCTCGACTGCGTTGGCTCTTCGGATTCAAGTGGAGCGCTACGCAGCGCCTCGAGCATTGCCGTTGATGTCATCTCGGCTGACAAGCTCTCATAGTGACTCCATGTGGCCGACACGCCATTCTTATCGACTGATTCAATCGGCGCGTCATCTGCCGAGTCTGCTTCGCGTCCAACCTCGATGAGGATTCGCACGTATTCCAGGTTATCCAGATGGACAGCCCAATCGAATGCATTGGCGTGATCCTGGGGACGCCGATAAGAAATGTCGATATGTTGGCGATACCGCTTCTCCATGAACAAAGCAAGAAACTCATCTCGCCGAAAGCCGACGGTCGTCATCAATATCGATCTGTCCTCCTGTCCGAGCAGACCAAGCAGTCGCGGTTCAGTGTCGATCAGTTGCCGCGCTACTTCGAAATGTCCGTTCTTGACCGCCCGATCGAGCGCGTGACTTCCATCCGACGCACGTCTCATGAGGCACGCGTGAGGCAAGTACGGCTCCTTCAACAGCTTGCTCACGATCTTATTAGAGCCTTGACGCGCGGCCGCAATCAGGATAGTGTCGCCGTCCGGCCCAGGTAGTGCCGCAAGTTCCGGCGTATGGTGCAGAAGCGACTCAAGGCATCGAGTGTTCTTTTCATTTATCGCGTAATAAGCCGCGTGCAGGCTGGTGTCTCTTTGAATCCATGGATCAGCACCTGCTGCCAGTAGCGCGTCCACCGTTGTAACGTTGCCGCACCACGCCGCGATCATCAGTGCCGTGAAGCCGTCGCTGTCCTGCGCGTCCAGAATGGACTTGTCTCCCTTGGCTTCAGCAAGCAACACCGACAAGATATCGCTGTTGCCGGTGAAGGCGACTGCGTGAAACGCGGTGCGACGGTTCTTGGTCGTGCACAGCCGGATCGAGGCGCCGAGCTTGAGGTAGTGATGGATCAAAGCGGTGTCTGATCCTGAGGCCATCCAACAAAACGCCCGCGCACGCTCCTCAGCATCTTCGGGCAACTGATCCAGCGCTCGCAGACTTTCACGCAGATACTCGCGCGTGAGCGGCTCAAGTGCCGATTGAAAAATGCCCCAAACATGTTCGCAATCGCGAACAGTGAAGTACGTCAGATTCCCTTCGCTGTTTTCGACCGATGCGCCGGGCGCCATAGTCGAATCCGGAAGAGCGTAGTGTTTATCCGCTTTCAGAAGAGTGTTCGACGCCTTCTCGAACCTTACCCATGCACCGGCAAGGATAGACAACTCGTTTCGTATCCGCAGCAACTGCCTTTCCTCAGCCAGCCATTCGGACGCTGCGTGCCAGTGCCTAAGAATGGCCTCATGGCTAAGCTTGAGTTCTCCGCGCGAGCCCTCCGGCATCATCAGCCGTTCCTTGACCAATTGTTCGGCAAGACTGCGCGACGCGTCCGTCGGGAGCGCCGCCATGCCTCTAGGGAGCAGCGACATTCGTGCTTTGCCTTTCTCGTCGCCGAGATCGACCATTTGCCGAAGTAAATCCACTACCGCGAATGCTGCGTAAGCACCTCCGCGTTTGTCCTTGCTAAACGCTTCGAACGCCCGATCGGCCAATCGCTGTATCTGAGATTTCAAATCGAGCGCCGATGCGCTCCTGGCACTCTCGACTGTCAGTCTGGCCTCTTTGGCCGGCGCGCGAGTCTTTTCGACTGTCGTGTTGAAATTACTGGCGTTGGCCGAAGTCCTATCGCCTATCCCGGTCGTGGCGGATTCGACTGATGTCGATTCATTCGCCAGCTTCTTCCAGCAATCCACGAGGGCGTCTAGCGTGAGCGAAAGCAGCGGCATGAAGGACGCGCCCCCTCCTTCCGACTTGAAGTTCTCGATCTCCTTTGATACTTCGCTTACTACGTCATCGTCGAATATGACGCCATTCGTTTTCAAATGAAGGCGAATGATGCCGTCGATGTTGGCGTCGTCGATATCGCGCAGCACGAAATATTGCGCCTTGCGCCAATAATCGTCGTCAATATCCAGACGAGTTGCCGTTTCATCGAGTTCCGTCTTCCAGTCGGTCGGGATGGTAGCGACGAGCCAACCCCATTCCTTCTGACTAAGGGCAGACAAAAACTCGAGAACCGGCGCCCAGGCAGCCCCGTGCTCGATATCGCGCAGGGTGTCCGCTACCACTTCCTCGAGCTGGTCGAATCCCACCAAGATGTGATGAACTTTGTCGCTTCGTTTGCTATCCGCATACTTCAGCACGAACTCGATTCTGCGCAGCAATTCTTCCCGAGCTATGTTCGCGGCGAGCCAGTCGGACACATCCTGATCGCTCCACCAGAGTTCCTCCGCCAGGGACAATCTATAAGGGAACCGGTCCGCTCTGAAGCGATCCTGGAGTTGTTGCCTCAGCTCGCGACTGAGTGCAAGAAAGGGTTTCTCCTGACCGGACGTTTTCAGAAGCGTCGGCTCTATGAGAATCGGCACATGCCATTTAGACCCCGACAACGGTGCTTCCTGCAGGCTTCCGAGCAAGCCGGCTCGCAGCAACGATGATTTTCCGATTCCCGAAACGCCACTGAAAAGGCCGAGCCGCATGTGTTCGTGGCCCGCACGAGCTAGCCAGGCCGTGACCTTATCGAGCAATGGCTGGCGACCGAAGAAGCTGTCTTTATCGGTCACATCTTTTGGTTTCAGCCCGACCGCCCGACTAGGAACGACATCCATCGATCTTCTGACCACCTCGCGGATTCGATCCTCGAAATTCTCTTCTCGGAATTCATCCCAGCCAAATCCCGTATCGATACGGTTGAGAAAAGCGATTAGCCAGTTAAGCTGATTGAAATAATCCTGTTTGACGAGTGAAGGCGCTTCTTCTTCGCCAGCTCGTTGAATGTCCCACCAGGCGTGCGCGCCGAGCTGATATTGAAGTGGATCGTCGAACGCCCTCGACAGCAGCCTTCGATCTTCGCATTTGACGAGAAGAAAGACCTTCTTTCCGTGAGCTAACGAGCGCGCATACAACAATTCGAAGAGCGTGCCGGTAAGCGGAATTTCGCTAGCCTCTAGTTGATCCGTTCCGTCGACCGCGTGCTTGATCTTTGGCGGAAGGCCGGGCAGGTAATCTCGCACCGGGAAGGACTGCGGAACGGGCGTGCCGAGTCGTTCACCAAACATGCAGATCACGATATCCGCCGCCTCCAATTCTCCGATCATTTGCATCTGCAACGGCTGCCCTGAATCGTAGCCTCGCTCTTCTTCATACAAATAGCAGGCCCGCGATGGTTCGTGCAGTTCGTCGCAGATTATCTTTTTCGCACGTTTGCGCTCTTCGATAAGATCGCACGGACTTGAAAGAAAGACTTTCGTCATCGGCATCTCCCGGAGAGGCTTCGACTGTGAAAAGCGAACGGTGGACCGGCGAGGCACATATCAGCATCTGAGCAATCGAATAAGGGCCGGCGCGGCGCTCGATATTCTTACTCAGTCAACAATCGCGATGTTTGAAGCCGGACGCTGTGCTTATTAAATGTTGAGTGCTCGGCAAAAGCAAGCCGAGCGTCCCGCCGGCACGAAACTCGGATCAGGTCTATAAGGTGATCGGGTTTTTATTCAGGTTCTCCTCGCGCTCTTTAGGGCTCGTTCAAAAACTCTGCCGCGCCATACCATGCCCGGTGCTCAGGATCTTCGCGCGGATGCGAACCTTCTCGGTTCCCAGGTATGTCACTGTCCGCTGATGAAGCGAACGCTGATGAATCTGACTCGAGTCCGAAAGACACATGAACGATAGCTTGACGCTGGCGCTCTACGCCGAATTTTCCGACGTCTATGTCAGCCGCTTCAAGTCAGCAGCGGTGAGTTGCATGTGCTTGGGTTTCGAGTGCGGCGATTGTCGGCACGAACTTGCTCAGGACCTAGCGTTGTCGCTACCGGTTACTCACCTAGGGAACCGGGTGGAGGAGTTTGAAGTGCCCATCCCCCTGAGGAATTTGGGTGACCGCCGGGGGGTTGTCCGCGATCTTCGTCAAGCCGCCGGGACTTCCCTCCGTCCCACAGCGCACGCAAGCGCAAGGACATCAGCGCGCATTGGGAGGGCGGCCGACGGGCGGCATCCGAAAGGACCCGACTAACCACGGCATGGCATTCCACCTGGCCGACGACACCTGCCTTCAGGGACTCTGAACGCAGCCGCACCGATACACCCACAGCCCGGCCGGCACCCGCGCGCTACGCTTCGCCCGTCGCGGCGGTGACCATTCGACGATCAGCGGCGGAGCCATATTGAGGGCGTTCAGCGCTACGGTCTTATTCGGGAATAAGGAGGCGCAGTCCCGGAAGGTCAGCGAAATCGGCGCCATTCAAGGTCATCAGCGCGTAGCCGCGCTCAATGGCTTGAGCGGCGATCCACAGATCGTTATACCGGGGCCAAAGGGGTTCACTGCCAATAATAATTAGCAGACAAGGCTGGTTGCGCTAACCCCACCTGATTTTGGCCCGTAGCGCCCTGCTTTTCCATCCGCCCACCCCTCCAACATTGACTTCCCCTCCAAAACAGCCTATAACCATCCCATTGGATGGTAATCGGATGTCTGGAATCAGAAATGTCAAAAGAACCCCTTGACCGTACCCGCGGCGGCGAGACCGAGAAAATCACCGTCAACCTCGGTCCCATCGATCTGGGCCAAATCGACCTTCTCGTGGAAGAAGGCTTTTACTCGAACCGCACCGACCTGATCCGCACCGCGATCCGCAATCAACTGTCTGTTCACGCACCCGTCGTCAAGGATACGGTGACGCGTCGTGAACTCGTTCTGGGTCTCCAGCACTTTTCGAAACAGGACCTCGAAGCAGCCCGCGCTGCCAATCAGCGACTCAGAATCCAGGTGCTGGGACTAGCCAGCATTGCGACCGACGTATCGCCCGAACTCGCTTTGGCGACGATCGACTCGATTCTGGTGCGCGGCGCGCTCCATGCATCACCGGCAGTCAAGGCCGCGCTGGCGGATCGAATCCGCTAGCGCCCGCACTCCCATGCCGATAACGGAAAAAACATGAAACTCAACGAAGGCTTTCTGGACTCGATGAAAGAGGCGTTCACCCTCTTTCGCAACAACGATGCCGCCGCTGCGGCGGAGGTCGTGAAGCGCGCCATGCGTGGCGAGCAGACACCCGCGCCACGCACCCATCAGCACGCAGACGTCGATAAAACGCCACCGCGACATCACCCGAACGTCGCGCAACCCGAATCCGACGTGCTGGATCGCGGCCACTTCAGCACTCGACGTTACGTCGACACCGCCGGCCAGCGAAGCTACAAGCTCTACGTGCCGGGCGCTTATCGCAGTGATCCGCTGCCGCTCGTCGTGATGCTGCATGGCTGCACGCAGGACGCCGACGATTTCGCCGCCGGCACGCGCATGAATGCGCTGGCCGAAACGCACGGCTTCATCGTCGCCTATCCGATCCAGCCGCAGAGCGCGAATGCGTCGAAATGCTGGAACTGGTTCAAGCCGGGCGATCAGCAACGCGATCAGGGCGAGCCATCGCTGATCGCGGGAATGACGCGCGAGATCATGGCGAATCACAACGTGGACCCCAAGCGCGTATATGTCGCCGGGCTGTCGGCGGGAGGCGCGATGGCGGCGATCATGGCGCAGCGCTATCCGGATCTGTACGCGGCGGCGGGCGTTCATTCCGGCCTGCCCGTCGGAAGCGCGCACGACTTGCCTTCAGCGCTCGCGGCGATGCGCGGCGGCAAGGCCAAAGCCAAGGCAGGCCGTGCGGGCATGCACGACGCACAAACGCCAAAATGCCCGCTCATCGTATTTCACGGCGATGCCGACGCCACAGTGAATCACGCCAACGCCCACGAACTGATGCGCGGATTCTCGGCGAACGGAACAGCGTCTGCCGCCGGTCTCGGTGCGCGCAAACATTCGGTCCAGAAAATGACGTCTAAAGAAGGCATAGCCGCCGAATTATGGACCCTTCATGGCGCACCCCACGCATGGTCAGGCGGCTCGGCGAGCGGAACCTATACCGATCCCAGCGGACCCGATGCCAGTGCGGAGATGCTGCGCTTCTTCCTCGAACACCCGCGCCGGCACTAACCGTCGTCAGCCTGCGGGCACGCTTTCGAGCAAGCGTTTCAATCGCGTCACCGCCTCGTCGGATTCGGACTGGATCATGCGCTTCAGCACGATCCAGTTCACGAGCGCGAACCATAGCGAAGGCGCGCGATACGTGAACTCGCGAACGAAGCGCGTCGTTCCCTTCCCTTGCGGCGTGAGCGTATAGGTGACCGTGCCCGCGGCGCGGCCATCGATCACGCCATCGATCGACCATCTCGCGGGATACGCTTTGTCGCCGACGGTCCACACGACGCGGCCGCGTCTGCCTGCAACGCGAAATTCCTCGACGACCTGCTCGCCCACATCGAGCGGATGATCCACCTTCCCTTGAACCGATAGTGACGACGGATGCCATGCCGGCCAATGCGCCGGCGTCGTGACGAAATCGAATACGACCGAGGGCGCACGTCGTATCTCGACGACACTGACGATGCGCGTTTCCGGCGACACGTCGCGCGGCAACGGAATGAAAAGCGCGCCGACGACGACCACCAGCGACGCCAGCAACACCAGCAGAGTCCTCATCGTCGATCATGCTCCGCATAACGTCGCCGTCCACACTGGCGAACGCGATGCTATATTGCCCGACATACCCAGCCATCAGCGCAGTCCGGCCCATTTTTGCCCATGACGGACATCACCTCAGGCAACACCGGTAACTTCGACGCGAACGCCTCCGACGACGCCGACAGGCTGCGCCGCGAGCACGTGAACCGCCTGCTCGTGAACGTCGCGAGCGGCGACGAGAAAGCGTTCGACGAACTGTATCGCGCGACCTCGCCGCGTATTTTCGGCGTGATCGTACGCATGATCCGCGACCGCGGCGAAGCCGAAGACATCCTGCAAGAGGTCTTCGCCGCCGCCTGGCGTCGCGCCGATACCTTCGACATGACGCGCGGCAGCGCCATCACCTGGCTCATCACGCTCGCGCGCAATCGTACGATCGACCGCATGCGTCAGCATCGCGAGGAACCGCTCGGCGAGAAGGACGCACCGGAAATCGCAGACGAATCGCCGACGCCCGCTGTCGCGGCCGAATCGAGCGAGGAACGGCGGCGGCTCGAACACTGTCTCGACCGGCTCGAACCGCAACAAAAGAGCGCGGTCCGCGAAGCCTTCTTCACAGGCGCGACGTATAGCGAAATGGCGCAACGACTCGCCGTGCCGCTTGGCACCATGAAAAGCTGGATTCGCCGCAGCCTGATGCAACTCAAGACCTGCCTCGAACAATGAACACGCCCGCCGCGAACGACGACGACCTGCGCTGCGCCGAATACGCGCTCGGCGTGCTGGATGCCGAAGCGCGCGCGACGCTCGAAGCGGACGTATCGCGTGATCCTGCGTTGCAACGCGAACTCGATGCGTGGCAGCAACGGCTTGCGCCGCTCGCGGACGATATCCGCGCGATCGCTCCTCCCGAGCGCGTCTGGACGCGTATCCGCCGCGATCTCGGCTTCATGACGCCGCAAGCGGGCACGCCCGCAAGCCAGCGCTGGTGGGACAGCCTGAACGTCTGGCGCTGGCTCGCGATCGGCGCGAGCGTTGCCGCGCTCGTCCTGCTCGGCGTGAACCTCGTGTGGGTGCGGCAAGCGCCGCAAGCCCCGACGACAGCCGCCGTGCCCAGCGAATACATGGTCGCGTCGATCGCCCGCAAGGACGGCCTCGTGCACTGGACCGCGACTGTCGATCTGCGCGGCGCGCACATGGTCGTCGTGCCCGCCGCGAGCGTGGCGGTGCCCTCGAACCGTGCGACGGAACTGTGGCTCATCCCGCCCGACGCGAAGCCGATCGCGCTCGGCGTCTTCCCGTCCGATCGCCCCGCGACGATGACGCTGCCACCCGAGATCATCGCGCAGATGAGTGCGCGGGCCGTGCTCGCGGTGTCGGAAGAGCCGCCCGGCGGATCGCCGACCGGCGCGCCCACCGGCCCCGTGCTCGCAACCGGCCAGATGCATTCCACCTGAGGATTGCAGTCCTCCTGATTTTCCGTCGCGCTGCATCCGATCGCGCGTCCCATCCGTAAGGCTCAGTGAACACGTGTTCGCGGAGCTGTCATGCCCGTCGTCGTCACTGTCGTTATCGTCGTCATCGGTCTTGTGCTGGTGTTTTCCGCCGCGTGGCTCTGGCAGCTGCGCACGCAAAACGCCGGCATGGTCGATCCGGTCTGGGCCGCTTCGCTCGGCGCGGCCGCGCTCTTTATCGGCGCGTGCGCGACGGGCGCGGCGGCCAATCGCGCGTGCGTCGCGGCGGGCGGCGCGCTCTGGGGCGCAAGACTCGCGCGGCATCTGTGGCGGCGCAATCACGGCAAGCCCGAAGATCGGCGTTATCGCGCATTCCGTGAACGCTGGGGCGCGCGCGCCGCGCGCAACATGTTCGGCTTCTTCCAGTTGCAGGCGCTCATTTCGGTGTTGCTGGCCATCGCGTTCCTCGTGCCCGCGTATGCGCCGGAGGCGGCGAGCCCGCTGAGCATCGCCGCATTCATCGCGATATGGCTCATCGCTGTCGCCGGGGAAGCCGCCGCCGACCGTCAGCTGAAGCGCTTCGCCGCCGATCCCGCGCAGCGCGGCAAGGTGTGCCGCGAAGGATGGTGGCGCTATTCGCGTCATCCGAACTATTTCTTCGAATGTGTGCATTGGGTCGCCTACGCGGTGCTGTCGATCGAACTGCCGTGGGGCTGGGCCACGCTGGCGCCGCCCGTGGTGATGGCATGGCTGCTGCTGAAGGTGTCGGGTGTTCCGATTCTGGAGGCGCATCTGGCGAAGACGCGCGACGGTTATCGCGACTACATGCGTACGACTAGCGCGCTGATTCCGTGGCCGCGCAAAACCTGTGTGAACCCGGGGAGAACGAGCCGATGAACATCACCGCCCGCGACACGCCCGCCGACATGCCCGCGCTCGACGAAAGCCGCATCATCCGCGCCTGCGAGCGTGGTCTCGTGCCCGATGCGCTCGTGCGCGCCGGCATGTGCATGCTGATCCGCCAGCGTCTCATCGACGAGCACGCGCACGACAACGCACTGCGCACGCAAGCCTTCGAGCGCCTGCTCGCCGAACTGCGCGCAAGCCCCATCGCGATCCACACGCAGGCCGCCAACACGCAGCATTACGAATTGCCCGATGCCTTCTTCGAAGCCCATCTCGGTCCGCTGCTCAAGTATTCGTGCGGCTTGTATCCGCGCGGCGACGAGACTCTCGCGCAAGCCGAACTGGCAATGCTCGAATGCTATGCGGATTGCGCGCAGCTCGCGGATGGCCAGCGCATCCTCGATCTCGGTTGCGGCTGGGGATCGCTCGCGTTGTGGCTGGCCGCGCGCTATCCGCGCGCGCAGATCGTCGCGCTATCCAATTCGCACGGGCAACGCGCCTTCATCGAAGCGCGGGCGCGGCAGCGCGGACTCGGCAACCTGCGCGTCGTCACGGGCGATATCGTCGATTTCGAATTCGCGCGCGATGAAGCACCCTTCGACCGCATCCTGTCGATCGAGATGTTCGAGCATATGAAGCACTACGGCTTGTTGCTGGCGAAGATCGCGCGCTGGCTCGCCGACGACGGACGACTTTTTGTCCATCTCTTTGCGCACAAGACGCTTGCGTATCACTTCACATCGCGCGATGGCGGCGACTGGATGTCCCGTTACTTCTTTACCGGCGGCACGATGCCGTCCGCGTCATTGTTGCTGCATTTCCAGGACGATTTGCGCGTCGCCCGCCAATGGTGGGTGAACGGCACGCACTACGCCCGCACCGCGAATCAATGGCTCGCCTCGCTCGACGCCGCACGCGCTCGTGTCCTGCCGATGTTTCGCGACGTCTACGGCGATGCCGCCTCGATCTGGTTCCAGCGCTGGCGCATGTTCTACATGGCGGTGGCCGAACTGTTCGGCTATGCGCGCGGCGGCGAATGGGGCGTCGCGCACATGCTGTTCGAGCCGCGTGCGACGAAGGTGGCGTCATGAAGCGCGCGCTCGTCGTTGCGTTGCTGGCGGCTGGCGTCGTCGTGGCGGTGGCAGCCTGTTCGAGCCCGCCGAATCCCAATCCGCGCGCGCAGCAGCCGCTCGACACCGTGGCCGTCGACATTCCTCGCTATATGGGGCGCTGGTACGTGATCGCCAACATTCCGTACTTCGCCGAGCGTGATTACGTCGGCACGCACGTCGAGTGGTCGCTGCGGCAGGACGGCAGGATCGACGATATCTTTCACGGCCACAAGAACGGTTTCGCGCAGGCGGAAACGACCTATCACTTCATCGATACCGTCAAGCCCGGCAGCAACGGCGGCGAGTGGAGCGTGCAGCCGTTCTGGCCGGTTCGTGTGACGCAGCTCACGCTCTACGTCGATCCCGACTATCGCTACACGATCCTCGGTTACCCGAACAAGAAGCTCGGCTGGATCTTCTCGCGCGAGCCGACGATGAGCGACGAAGTTTATCGCTCACTCATTGCACGCCTCGACGCGATGGGCTACGACACCGCGCGTTTCCGGCGCGTGCCGCAATCGCCCGAACAAATCGGCCAGGCAGGTTTTCAGAGTCCCGGCCAGCGCGAGTGACGAAGCGCCCACGCGCGTGCATCCGCGCGCGCGTCTCTTTCGTATCTGTAGAAACGACCACGTCCAAGCGGCGCGAGGAGACCTTCTGGCGCGAGGAGACCACCCGGCAATGAACGTATCGAATCGAGGAGGAAGTCAGCGCATCGCGGTGATCGGCGCGGGAATCGCCGGTCTCGCGGGCGCGTATCTGCTCGCGCGCGCGCATCGCGTGACGCTGTTCGAAGCGGCCGATTATCTCGGCGGTCACACGCATACCGTCGATGTCGCGCTTGATGGCATGCATCATCCGGTCGATACGGGTTTTCTCGTCTTCAACGAGCGTACGTATCCCAACCTCATCGCTCTCTTCGACGAACTCGGCGTCGCCACGCATCGCAGCGAGATGTCGTTCTCCGTGTCGCTCGACGGCGGACGTTTCGAATGGGCGGGCTCGAATCTCAACACCGTCTTCGCGCAGCGGCGCAATCTCTTTTCGCCGGCGTTTCTCGGCATGTTGCGCGATATCATGCGTTTCAACGCGTCGGCGCACAGGCATCTGGAGCGTGTGAGCGCGAATCGCTGTTCGGTCGGCGAACTGCTCGTCGAAGGCGGTTACGGTGCGCCGTTTCAGCAGCACTATCTTTTGCCGATGGCCGCAGCGATCTGGTCCAGCGCCGCGCATGACATCCTGCGCTTTCCCGCCGCGACCTTCCTGCGCTTCTGCCTCAATCACGCGCTGTTGCAGGTGAACCAGCGCCCGCCATGGAGAACGGTGGTGGGCGGGGCGCGCGAATATGTGCGGCGCATCGCGGCCACGCTCGACGACGTGCGCACGCGCGCGCCCGTGCGAGGCGTGCGCCGCGACGACGACGGCGTTATCGTGATGACCGACGCTGCCGGCCGCGAGCGCTTCGATGCCGTCGTGCTCGCCACGCACGCGCCGACGAGTCTTCGCCTGCTCGACGATGCGTCGCCGGACGAACGCGCCCTGCTCGGCGCCGTGCGTTATCAGCGCAACCTCGCGGTGCTGCACACGGATTGCGCGCTGCTGCCGCGCCGTCGCCGCGTGTGGTCGGCGTGGAACTACATCGGCGCGCGCTCGGGACTTGCGCGCGGGCAGGCCGTGCCGGTGTGCGTGAGCTATCTGCTCAACCAGCTTCAGCCCTTGCCTTTTACGACGCCCGTCGTCGTGACGCTCAATCCCGTCGATGAACCCGCGCCCGGCACGCAGCTCGGCCGCTACGAGTACGAACATCCGCTCTTCGATCTCGCCGCCATCGACGCGCAGACCCGTCTGCCCCATATCCAGGGCACGCGCCGCACGTGGCACGCGGGCGCATGGACGGGTTATGGCTTTCATGAAGATGGCCTGAAATCGGCGCTGCGCGTCGCGCGCGACTTCGGCGTGCAGCCGGCCTGGGCCACGCCATGAGAACGGCGCAATGGCTGACAGGCCGCGTGATGCACGAGCGATTGCGTCCGGCGCGGCATCGATTCGACTATCCGGTGCGCTATGTCTATTGCGATGTCGCGCAGCTCGATGCGCTGCGTTGCGCGTGGTTCGGCATCGACCGCGTTCGGCCGCTCGCGCTTTTCAGGCGCGATTACGGTGCGCGCGACGACTGCGATCTCGATCTCTGGATGCGCGCGTGCCTCGCCGAAGCGCGCATTCCCGCCGATGGCGAAATCCATCTGCTGACGATTCCGCGCGTGTTCGGCTACGCGTTCAATCCGGTGAGCTTCTGGTTCTGTCACGATCGCGCGGGCGCGTTGCGGGCGCTTTACGCCGATGTGCGCAATACCTTCGGCGAGCATCGCGGTTATCTGCTGAGCGCGAAGGACCACGCGCCGATCGCCGATGACACCGTGCTCGTCTGCCGCAAGACGCTGCACGTCTCCCCTTTTTGCGAGGTCGTCGGCGATTACGCCTTTCGCGTGCGACGTCATGGCGAGCGCCTGTCGGTGTCGATCGACTATCGCGATCGCGATGGGCTCGTGATCCGCACCGCGATCAGTCTTGCCGCGCGGCCGCTTACTCGCGCGATCGTATGGCGCACGCTGTTGCGCGAGCCGTGGTTCGCCGCGAGCGTCATCGTGCGGATTCACTGGCAGGCGCTGAGGCTGTGGATGAAGCGCGTGCCTTTTCACGGCAAGCAGTCATCCGGTACCAAGGAAACGAAACACAAGGCTCGAACATGAACTTGCTGCGGTCCTTTTCCGCGCAAGCGGCCATGCCGCTGTCCGCGCGGATTTTTTTCGGTCTTCTGCGTCGCATTCGCGTCGGGCATCTCGTGCTCATCACGCCGGACGGCGGCCGCTACGTGTTCGGCGATCCGCTCATGCAGCCCGCCGCGCGTCTCGCCATTCACGACTGGCGCGCGTGCCGTGCGATCCTGCGCGCGGGCGATATCGGTTTTGCGCAGGCGTATCGTGAACAGTGGCTCGACACACCCGATCCGTGCGCCCTGCTGCGGCTCGCGATCCGCAACGAGGCGGCGCTGGCGCGCACTGTCGCGGGCGGTGTCGTCGCGCAGTGCTGGCACAATCTGCGCCATCGATTGCGGCTGAATACGCGCGCGGGCAGCCGCCGCAACATTCACGCGCATTACGACATCGGCAATGCGTTCTACGCGCTCTGGCTCGATCCGACGTGGACCTATTCGAGCGCATGGTTCGATGGCGACGATGCGCTCTCGCTCGAGGCCGCGCAGGATCGCAAGTATCAGCGCATCGTCGATACGCTCGGGCTGTCGGCGGGCATGCGCGTGCTGGAAATCGGCTGCGGCTGGGGCGGCTTCGCGCGGCACGCGGCGCGCCTCGGCATTCGCGTGCATGGCGTGACGATATCGCCGGCGCAGCACGCGTTCGCCGTCGAGCGCATCGCGCGTGAAGGACTGGATGAGTTGGTCGATATCGAGTTGCGTGACTATCGCGATCTGCGCGGCCAGTATGACGCGGTCGTGGCGATCGAAATGTTCGAGGCGGTCGGCGAGACGTTCTGGCCGGTGTTTTTCCGTACGCTAAAGCGCTGTCTCGGGCCGGGCGCGAAGGCGCTGGTGCAGTCGATCACCATCGACGATGCACGCTTTCCCGCGTATCGCGCGTCGAGCGATTTCATTCGCGAGGCGATCTTTCCGGGCGGCATGCTGCCGAGCCCGGAGCGCTTCGCGCGCGCGGCACGGCGCGCGGGACTTGCGGCGCGCTCGACGCTTTCGTTCGGCGCGGACTATGCGCGTACGTTGCGGTATTGGCGCGATGCGTTCGAGGCGCGCGCTGACGCGGTCCGCGCGATGGGATTCGATGAAGCGTTCGTGCGTGTCTGGCGGCTGTATCTGGCTTATTGCGAGGCCGGGTTCGATGAGAGGCGCACGGATGTGATGCATTTTGTGGTCGCGCGGGAAGGTTGATATTGGCGGCTTTCTGCTCGCCGATGACATTGCGCGCCATTTACTGGCGTTGCAAACTAAGACGGTTAGTTGCGATGCCACGTCTTCCAACCGATGCGCGTCTTTCCCATTCAGCCAATCCCCCCACCCAATCCGTTATCCCGGCCAATTCCCTTTGACATCGACGAAACCGAAACCTAACTTTCAAGCCGACACCACGCGTTCCGCAGTCGGAGACGGCTCATGGACAATGCCGCTGAACACACGCTGATCCGGGACTTCTCCCGCGATGTCCTGACGCAGCTCGCACCTCAGGAGCTTCCGCTATTCACAACCGCCAGCGCGGCGTGGTTCGCCGATCCCGCCGCCGCGATGAAAGCCTCGAAAAACCGCGATGCCGCGCTTGGCTTCGGCACCGAGGCGTTCTCGATCCTGTTCACGCCGCTGATCCTTCAGGTCGTCTCCGAAATCATGCCGATACTGGGCGGCATCGCGCTCAAGGCGACGGAAACCGCGGTCGGAGAAGAAGTGTCGATACTCGTCAGAAAGATGTTCCGGCGCGGCGAAGCCGATACCGCCGCCAGCGCCGATGCCGCATCCGTCCTGACCCGCGAACAGTTGGGCGACGTCCATCAGCACGTGATCGCCGCCGGCAAACGCCTGCGTCTTGAATCCGCTCAGGCGCAGCGGCTCGCCGATGCGGTCATCGCGCAATTGGTCCTTCCGAAAGAGTGAAGACATCGTGTCGGACCATGTCGCTCCGGGACTGCGTGCGTCGCGGCTCAATCCGTTGCCCTTTCCGTCCGACATCACCCTTCGGTTCGATCTGCTGATCGTTCTGATCGTCTGCGTCAGCAGCCAGTTCTATGGGCACTTCTGGGAAAGCATCCATCTCGAAGGAAGAGACGCGCTGACGGCCTGCGCGTCGAGCATGGTTACGGGCGTATTCGATCCCAGCCTGCGCACCCAGGATGTGCTGTCTTCGTCGGAAATACGCGCGCAATTCGCCCCGCAGGTGGCAAGCTGCATGGCGATGCTCAGGCCGCAATCGACCTGGAAGATCATCGGGATCGTCGTCACGCTCGCGCTCGGAGCCGTGTTCTACTGGCTCTTTCCCCTCTGGAAGCTGAAGACGCAGCATCTCACGCCGATCCACAAGGACGATCCGCCCGGCCTCCTCGATGCGCTCACCAGCCTGTGTCAGGAAGCGCAACTGAGCCGCGCGCCCGCCTTCGTATGGAATCCGCTCGCGAGCGGTCTGCCGGTGACGTTCGGACGCCGTCGCAACCATTACGTCGCGCTCAGCGGATACTTCGTGGCGCATTATTTCTACGCCGATCCAGCCGCCTTTCGCGCGATCATCCTCCACGAGCTGGCGCACATCCGCAACCGCGACATCGACAAGACGTTCATGACGATCTCGGCGTGTCTCGCGTTCGTCATCGTGAGCGTGGTGCCGTTGCTCGGGGTCATCGCGCTGACCGAGCGCGCGTGGCATGAATCCATCTTTCTGCTCGCGGAAACCGCCCTATGGAGCGCGCTCGTGCTGCTCTCGGGCGCGTCGGTGCTGCGCGTTCGCGAGTTCTACGCGGATGTTCAGGCATCCCAATGGGACGGCTCGCCTGCCCAGGTCGATCGCGTCCTCGCGCGCATGAACGCCGCGCCGGCACACGGACCGGGCGCATACCTGAGCCTGCATCCGCGTGGCGAAACGCGCCGCGCGGTGCTCGTCGACACCACGCCGCTCTTTCGGCTCGGCAAGTGGGATGCGCTCGCCATCGGCTTCGCGGCCGGCGTCGTCATCGATACGGCGAACGGCTTTCTGATCGGCTTCGTTCCGGCGGGTTCCACGGCGGCGGTCGCGCGCATGTCGTTTGTCGTGACGCTGGTCACGCCGCTCATCGTGATGACCTTCGCGATCGGCGCGCTCAGCACCGGAATCTGGCGCGGCGCCTACGCGGCCGTGCTGAACGGCCGCGATCCCGTGAAGGGCACGGCCGCTGCAGGCGCGCTCTTCGCGCTCGGATACTTTTTGAATCAGATCCTGCTGGGCGTGGAGTTTCTCTGGGGCGGAGCGTCGACGCCGCACATTCCCGCCGACAACGCGATGACGATGTTCGAAATTCACATCATCGCGTTCGTGTTCGCGATCATCGGCTGCTGGCTGTTCTGTGACTGGATCGCGCGCGCGGCCGCCGCGTGGGTCGAGGTGACCGTGAAAAGCCGCTCGCCCCTGCCGGTGCTGATGCTGACGGGCGGCTTCGCCGTCGCGGGCGTCGCGACGATGTTCGCGTGGGGCACGTTCGTGTCCGCCTCACTCGTCTCGCTCGGACCTCACAATACGTTCTACACGTCGCTCGTCATGATCGCACCGCCGTTGGTCGTCGGGGCGCTCGCGGCATGGCTCTTTCCCTGGTCGTCGCGATGGTTCGGGCGCACGCGCCGCACACGCGCCGTAGCCGGCTGGGTGTTTCTCGATGCGGGACCGCACGCCGCAGGCGCTTTGCGTCACGTCGAGTTCCGTCCGATGCGCGCTTGGTGGACAGGCGTCGCCGCCGGGCTGGTGTTTTGTCTCTGGATCGAACTGCTCAGATTTCGCAAGCTTTTGCCGGATGGTATCGACGCGGCGGTCTATGCGCCATTCGCCGCGCTCCTGCGCATCGCGGAGCGCGCGGGCAGCAGCGGATTCGCGCTCATCATTCCCGTGGCGTGCGCGGCGGCGCTGGCGGCGTTCATCGCGGCGTCGCGTCCCGGCGCGTTCAATGCGCTCTACGGCCTGTGCGCAGGTTCGGTCGCGGGTATCGTGATGAGCGTCGGCGCGCTGGTGACCATCGAGCTGAACGCGCAATCGACGCTGGAATCGTGTCTGACATCGGTTCTGCTGTATCTCTGTGTGGCCTCGCTGGCGGCGCTGCCGGGCGCGATGACGGGAGCTGTCGTCAGCAAGGTTCGCCGTGCCGATCCACGGCGCGAGCTTTCCGTAGCGCACAAAGTGGCAATGGCCGCGCTGGGTCTCGTGGTGATCGCGGGATGGATCAAGTCGATCCATGCCTGACCGACCTGTGGCGCCGCCGCACGCCACTGTCGCAGGACGAAACGGTGTCGATCTGAACCCTCGTCAAAGGCGCGTTGGGCAGCCATCATCCGCCCGACACGGCGAATCGGACGATGGATCAGCAACGCGCCCGGCGTTCCGATCAGCGCGGACAATCAGGCCGTGGCGGTGGAATCGAGTCAGACCGCGGCTTGACGGAGCGGCGGTCGCGCTATGCAACGTCAAGCACGAAGTCGAAGCGGGCCGACTTCCGGTCGCCGCTGTCCTCGATCGTCATCAGCAACCGGCGATCGAACAGCGAATCGCGCGCATTGCCCTGCTCGCCGGGAAAGTAGAGCTGCGTGGTAAGCGCCGATCCGCGCGGCGGACGCAAGGTCACATGGAAATGCCGCGTGCGGCCCGGATACCCACCCGGCACGATGGTTTCGAGCCGGTAGCGCCCTTCGCTGTCCGAGAATTGATGGCCGCGCAGCCGGAAGCCATCGATGTCGTATTCCCCGTGGTCGTCGGCGTGCCAGAAATCGAGCAAGGCGCCGGGCACCACCTTGCACCGCGACGACCACACCCGCCCGCTCAGGACGATCTTCGTTCCGCCGATGCCCGGTTCGAGCAGCGATGTCCGCTGCGGCGAGTCCGGCAGAAAGAACGGCCCGGGCGTCTGCCGACGCGTGGGTTCGTGTTCGTCGGCGCAGGCGGGTGTCGCTGAAACCTTATCGGCCAGCGCCAGCAGCAGCAAAGTCGGTGGCACCGCCCCAGCCTTGCGAAGAAAATCGCGCCGTCCCCGGTTCGGATTTCGTGTCCACATCGCGCGCTCCCAGGTTGCCCCGTCGAATATGGTAAGCCGAAAGCCCAAACGCTCAGTCATCCTTTTAAAGATGCAATCGATTACGCAACACGCTACACTCCGCGCGTCGAACGATTGAAGCGAAGCTTTCAAAGTGCCCTCATCCAGCGCTAATTCTCATGTCCGATCATGGATGCGTGGTCGTGATGATCGATTCGAAAAGCAACCTGGAGACGCCTCAAATGAGCACTATCGCTGACAGCAATGTTCCTGCACATCCGAGATCGAAGCGCTTCGGTCTTTTCGTCTGCCTCATGGCAGCGCTCGCCGGCCTGCTGTTCGGCCTCGACATCGGCGTGATTTCGGGCGCGCTGCCCTTCATCGCGAAACATTTCGTGCTGAACGACCGCGCGCAGGAATGGATCGTCAGTTCGATGATGGTCGGCGCGGCGGTCGGCGCATTGGGGGCCGGCTGGCTGTCGTGGCGCCTCGGACGCCGCCATTCGCTGGTGCTGGCGGCGGTGCTTTTTATCGTCGGGTCGCTCTGGTCGGGGTTCGCGGGAAGTCCCGAGCATCTGATCGGCGCGCGCCTGGTGCTCGGGCTTGCGGTCGGCATGGCTTCGTTCACGGCGCCGCTGTACCTTTCTGAAGTGGCGCCACGGCAGGTGCGCGGCGCCATGATCTCCACCTATCAACTGATGATCACGGTCGGGATTCTCGCGGCCTTCCTGTCCAACATCGGCCTGTCCTACGTGGCCGACTGGCGCTGGATGCTCGGCGTGATCGCCATCCCCGCCGCGTTCTTCCTGGTCGGCGTGCTCGCCCTTCCCGACAGCCCCCGCTGGCTGCTTCAGCGCAACCGCGGCGCGGAAGCGCGCGCCGTGCTGCAGCGTCTCTACGCCAATCCGGCCGACGTGCAGGCCGAACTCGACCAGGTCAACGAGGACAACACGCGGCCCCAGCAGGGATGGAGCCTGCTGCGCAAGAACTCGAACTTTCGTCGCTCGGTGCTGCTGGGCGTCGTGCTGCAGATTTTCCAGCAGCTCACCGGCATCAACGTCGTGATGTACTACGCGCCGCGCATCTTCGAACTGGCCGGCTTCGCTACACACGAGCAGCAATTGTGGGCGACGGTCATCGTCGGTCTCGTCAACGTGCTGGCGACGTTCGGCGCGATCGCGTTCGTCGACCGCTGGGGCCGCAAGCCGATTCTCTACGCGGGATGCGCCGTCATGGCAGTCGGCATGTGCTCGCTCGGGTTTCTCATGCATGCCGGTGTGGCGGGTCTGACGGCGCAGGTCTTCGCGGTCGGGTCGCTGCTGCTCTTCATCGCGGGCTTCGCGATGTCCGCCGGTCCGCTGGTCTGGATTCTCTGCTCGGAGATTCAGCCCCAGCTGGGACGCGACTTCGGCATCGCCGTCTCGACGCTGGTCAACTGGGTCGCCAACATGGCCGTCGCGGCGACGTTCCTCAGCCTGCTGTCCACGGTCGGCGAAGCGAACACCTTCGTGCTGTATGCCATCCTCAACGTCATCTTCGGCGTCGTCGTGTTCTTCTACGTGCCCGAGACGCGCGGTGTCTCGCTCGAAAAGCTGGGCAGCGATCTGATGGCCGGCAAGCGTCTTCGTGATCTGGGCAAGGTCAACTAAGCATCAGGCTTGCTTCGAATGCTCGGCAAGCAACTGCCGGTGGCGTGCTTCGGTTTCGTCATCGGCGGGAAACATGCATTCGAGACGTAGTTCCTGTGCCGCCACGTTCTGCGGCGCGCCGACGGTCGTGACCATCGAGAAATATCGAAGCACGACGCCCTCGCTGAGAAAGCCAATCGGAATGACGGGCATCGTGGGCGCCGCCGGGTGCCCATGTTGCGTTTTCCAGTCGCGCGGCACGTCGGGATAAGCGAGCAGTTCGTCGAGCAGACGCCCGGTGCCGGCGTCGACCACATGCCCGACCGATTCCCGATACACCCGCTGCAACAGGCTCCGCGAAACGATGTCCCAATCGGCCACGAACGGCCGCATCCCCTGCGGATCGAAGATCAGATGCAGCATGTTGCGCGGACCTTCGCGCGCGGCCATGTCGATGAAACAGTCGAAGAAGCGCGGCGCGGCGTCATTGGTCATCAGCACGTTCCAGTGGCGATCCATCACGATCGCCGGAAACGGATCGTGCTGCCGAACGACCCGTTCGAGCGCGCGGATCACGCCATGCATCTCCTGCGCGTTCCACGGCGCTTCCGAATACACGGGCGCGTAGCCCGCCGCGAGCAGCAGCGCGTTGCGCTCGCGCAGCGGCACATCGAGGGTTTGCGCGAGCGTGAGCAGCGTGTCCCGGCCCGGCACGCTGCGCCCGCTTTCGATAAAGCTGATCTGCCGTTGCGAAACGCCCGCCTCCAGCGACAGATCGAGCTGACTCACGCCGCGCACGTCGCGCCAGTAGCGCAGCAAATCACCCAGTTCGACAGGCGGCGCATTCGAATCGGGACGCATGGCGTTCATCGGATCTTCCGGATCGGGGTGGATGAATGGAGCACGCTCAGGCTGCCGGCGCATGCCAGGCGAACGCTTCGAACTGCGCTTCGAGCGGCGGCCGGGTCACGCTGCTGGCATAGTTCGTGATTGTCGATGCGGCAACGACCGCGATGACCTCGAGTATTTGCGCGGCGTCGAAGCCCGCTTCCAGAAAGCGCCGCTGATCCGCCTCCGCGACGCGACCGCGCTGCCCGATCAGCGCGCGCGCCAGTGCCGACAGCGCGGCCAGTCCGGCGTCGTCGGGCAGCGCGCCTCGGCGGATAGCGTCGACATCGGCGGGAGAAATGCCCTGTTTCAGTGCAAGTGCCGTGTGAAACGCGACCGGCCATTCGCTGGCGTTCGCGACGGCGTTGGTCAGCAGGAGCGTCTGAATCTGCGGCTCGGTGAGGCTGCTCGCGTGCACGCGCTGGAACACGCCGACGAAAGCGTCGATCAGCACCGGCGACGCAGCCATCGTGCCCGCGACATTCGGGATCAGGCCCAATGCCTGCTGCAGTTGCCGGAGCGCCGGCCGGGATTGCGCGGGCGCGGAATCGATCGTATGAACAGGAAAGCTCGACATGGTAAGTCCTTGGCGATGGGCGCCGCCGGAATGGCGACGCGACAGCCCAAGAGTAGAAGCGCCCGGTGCTCGCGCCAATTACATCCGATGTAATCGACGCGGCGCACGATACGTCGAATAGACGCCTGTTGTGACGGCTTCTCGCGGCATCGGCCGGGCGCCGCCCCCTGCACACTGATGGTCAGCAGATGCACGCACATAACGCGTTTCCGACCGGATGAGGTGAACATGTTCCTGCTCGAATTCCTTGGCACGATGGCGTTCCTGGCTGTCGTTTCGCTGTCGCTGCTGGCGATGTTCGACATTTTCGTGCCGCGAGCCTCGCGCGTTTCCGGCGCGCGACGCTCCGCCGAGCATCCGCGCGCACGCAGGCAAGGGAAACTGCACGGGTAAGCGCTTGCTGAATCTCGTATATCGTTAGCGAAAATGATGCGTTCCGGCACGCCCGGCCGCTGGCTATGATGCTCCATCCGACGGCTCGCGCCGTCCCCTTGCCGGAGCATCGAACTTGTCCCGAACTGAATCTTCGCGCCGGCCTTTCGTGGTCGGCATTGGCGGCACGACGCGGCCCGCCTCGTCGACAGAACGCGCGTTGGCGCTCGCGCTGAAAGGCGCACAGGATTCCGGCGCGCGCGTGCAGTTGTTCGGCGGCGCGTTCCTTCACAGCCTCCCGCATTACGCGCCCGAGACGCGCGAACTGACCGACGAACAGCACGAACTCATCGAAGCGGTGCGCGCGGCGGACGCGCTCATCATCGCGACGCCCGGTTATCACGGCGGCATTTCGGGGCTCGTCAAGAACGCGCTCGATACGCTCGAAGAACTGCGGCTCGACGGGCGTCCGTATCTCGATGGCCGCGCGGTCGGCAGCATCGTCACGGCTTACGGCTGGCAGGCGGCGGGCACGGTGCTGACATCGCTGCGCTCGATCGTGCACGCGCTGCGCGGCTGGCCGACGCCGTTCGGCGCCGCCGTCAACACGCTGGAGACGCGCTTCGAAACGACCGATACGTGCTCGGACCCGAAAGTCCTCGAGCAGTTGCGCACGGTCGGACAGCAGGCGTCGAGCTTCGCGCTCGCGTTCGGCGCGCATCGGCAGGACGCGTGGCAGGCAGTGGATGCGCGCGTGGCCGTGACGCAGGACTGATCGCGCGGAAACTTTCAAGTAGCGGGATCGCCAGAGTCTGGCGATCCCCATATCACGCGCCCAGATCGCGCCCGGAGAAGAAGCGATCGTCGGGCACGACGTTCAGCGCGATCGTCAGGCGGTTCGCATAGTTGAAAAACGCCGAGACTTCGAGCACTTCCGTCACGGCTTGCGACGTGAAGCCGATCGATCGCAGACGCTGTAAATCTTCCTCGCGCACGCTCGACGCATTGCGCGTAAGGCGTTCGGCCAGTTCCGCGAGCGCGGCCTCCTTCGCCGTCAGACGCACATGATGAAAGCCCTGCGCGATGCGTTGCGCGCGCACCGTGTCGGCGGTCACTTTCGCGAGCGCCTGCGTGTGATTGAACACGCAATAGCTGCAATTATTCGCCGCCGACGTCACCACTGCGATCAGTTCGCGCTCCGCCGCCGTCAGATGGCTGCGATGCGGATCGAACAGATGCTCGTAGAACGTGACGAGCCGATACGCCGTATCAGGATTGATCGCGAGCGCCGCGAGCCAGTTCGGCACGAAGCCGTATTGCCGGCGGAACTTCGCATAGATCTCCGCGACGTGCGGCGGCAGTCGCGTTTCCTCGGGCACGCCGAAGCGCGAAACGGGTTCGCGGTCGGCAATGTCGTCGGATGCGTTCAGGGATTCGGCGAGGGCGAGCGTAGACATCGGAATAGACTCCTGCGCTGGTCGTGAAGCGCTCAAGGTAGCGCACCTCCCGATGCTTCGTATGGCTGATTTTTCATAAGCAAATGCGAGCGCACCGGCTGGATAGCAAATCGCAAATCGATATTGGATCGCGCTCGCGCTCGCTGCGCATAATGGCTCGCACTCTCCTTCGCGAGGAACGCGACATGGCAGAAGTCCTTCACGCCGATGCGCAAGTCATCGGCCGTCTCGACGTGCCCGAACACGATGCGCTGGGCGATGACATCCGCGAGCTCGTCGATCGTCATGGCAACGACAACTGGATTCGAGCGCTCGCACTGAATCCGGACACGGCGCGACGCTTCGCGCAGTATTTCGAAGGGCTTTTCAGCGCGACGGGCGGCCGCCTGCCGATCGAGGAGCGCGAGCTGATCGCGGTGATCGTGTCGCGCACCAACGGCTGCGGTCTGTGCACGATCCATCACGCGCATGCGCTCGGCGCGGCGCTCGACGATCGCGTGAAGGCACGCCGCATCGCGCTCGACTATCACCTCGCGGATCTGTCGCCGCGCCAGTTCGCGCTCGCGCAGATCGCCGAAACCATCACGACGACTCCGCGCGAGATCACCGCGCAAGACCTCGACCGGCTTCGCGCGCTGGCCTCTCCGACGCCGACATTCTCGAAGCCGTCGAAACGGCGTCGTGGTTCAACCATACCAATCGCATCTTCATCGCGACCGGCGTCGTGCCGGACGAAAAATACTTTTCCGCTCTTGCGTGAAGGAGACCTACGATGAGTGCCGTCCTGCAACCCGTCGTCGCGCCGCCAGCGGCTTTATCGCGATGTCCGCGCGGGTGCGTTTCATCCGCCGAACGCGGATGCGAGTCATGAGGTTATCGGGCAGGCGTGGTTGGGGGTGTTGGGGCAGGTGTAAGTGGCATCACCTGATCTGCACCACCGCATCACGCACATCGATATGGCGCGGAATCACCTTGTCGCGCCAGGCGAGATCGGCGGAATCCTGTTGCGCCCTGATGACCTCATCGGGAATCGGATAGCTCACGCCCCATTCGAGCCGCGCAATCGCACGGCTCCAGACGTTCAGCGGCACGCCGGTGTTGCTCGCGAGAAAGCGCGCGGTGTCTTCGGGATGCGCAAGGCTGTCGGCGTTCTGCGCGGCGAGTTCGTCGAAGATCAAACGCAACGCGGCGGGGTATCGTTGCGCGAAGCTACGCGTCGAAATATAGAACCCGTACTGCGGCACCGACAGTTTGCCGATGGTGAGAATCGTGCGCGCGCCGGTGGTCAATTCGGTGTCGGCGTAGCGCGGATCGGGCACCGCCCACGCATCGACGAAACCGCGCTCGAACGCCGAACGCGCATCGCCATAGGACAGGTAGGTGAACTGCGCGTCATCGGGATTCATGCCCGCGTCCTGCATCGCCTTCAGCACGAAAAGATGCCCTTGCGAGCCCTTCGCGAACGCGATCTTCCTGCCCCTGAGATCGCGTACGTCCCTGACCGGCGAATCCTTCGGCACGACGATGCCATAGCTCGCGCTGAGCTTCGGCGCGGACGCCACGTACACCACCGACGGCGCCGCGCCCGCCTGCGCCATGATCGGCGGCGTCGAGCCGACGGTGCCGAGATCGATGTCGCCCGCATTGATCGCTTCGACGAGCGGCGCGCCATACACGAACTCGTGCCACGAGACCTTTACGTGATGCGCGGCGAGCGCTTTCTCCAGCCGTCCCGAAGCGCGCAACGCGACGAGCCCGTCGCCCTTCTGGATGCCGATACGCACCTGCTCCGGATAGCCTTCGTCGGCAAATGCGGCCGAAGCCAGCGCAAGGCAGCCGGCGACGATCGCCAGCGGTTTCAACACATGTCTGAGCATCAGCGTTGGAAATAAGGATTGGACGGGCGCGCGAGGCCGTAGTGACCGCGCAACGTGTCGTGTTCGTATTCGCGCCGGAACAGGCCACGCTTTTGCAGGATCGGCACGACATGTTCCGCGAACACCTCGAACTGCGCGGGCAGCACAGGCGGCATCAGATTGAAGCCGTCGGCGGCGCGGCTTTCGACCCAGTCGGCGATCACGTCGGCAATGCGCTCGGGCGTGCCGCTCAGCGTGAAGTGGCCGCGCGCCGCCGCAAGCTGTCTCAGCAGGACGCGCAGGGTCGGCCGCTCGCGCGCGACGAGTTGCGTGATGACCGCCGCGCGGCTTTGCGCGGCCTGCACCGTCGACGGGTCCGGAAAGTCGTCGACGGACAACGGCTGGTCGAGCGGCAGCGTCGAGAAGTCGTATCCGCCGAAGCGGGCCGACAGGCGTCCGAGGCCGACGCTGATATCGGTGAGTGAATCGAGTTCGTCGAGCAACGCGTTCGCTTCGGCGTCGGTGGAACCGATCGCCGCGCTCAGTCCGGGCAGGATCACGATGTCGTCCGCCGAACGGCCCTGCGCGATCGCGGCGGCCTTCAGCTCCGCATAGAAAGCGCGCGCCGATTCCTTCGTCAGGTGCGCGGTGAACACGGCCTCGGCATGGCGCGCGGCGAACGCCTTGCCCGCCTCCGACGAACCCGCCTGCACCAATACCGGATGCCCCTGCGGCGGACGCGGCAGATTGAGCGGCCCCGCCACGCGATGAAAACGCCCTTCGTAGCCGATGCGCCGCACCCGCGCGGGATCGAGAAAGCGGCCGCTCGTCGGGTCGTCGATGATGGCGTCGTCGGCCCAGCTATCCCACAACTGCTTCACGACGTCGAGAAATTCGTGCGCGCGCGCATAGCGTTGCGCGTGCTCGATCTGCGCGTCGTAGCCGAAGTTCGGCCCCGCGCCGCCCGACCACGACGTCACGATGTTCCAGCCCACGCGCCCGCCCGAGATGTGATCGAGCGAGGCGAACTGGCGCGCGAGATTGAATGGCTCCGTGTAGGTCGTCGATGCCGTCGCGATGAGCCCGATGCGCGTCGTCGCCTGTGAGAGCGCGGCAAGCGTGGTAACCGGCTCCAGCGCGCCGGACGCGACGAAGCGCGCGCCGTCGCCGAGCGCGAGCACATCGGCGAAGAAGATCGAATCGAACAGGCTTTGTTCGGCCTTGACGGCGAGATCGCGGAAATAGCCGATGTCGGTCAGCGCCTGACGCGTCGCGCCGGCATGACGCCATCCGGCTTCGTGATGACCGCGTCCGTGAACGAAGAGATTGAGGTGCAGGTGTCGGGGCATGAGGGCGCGAAATGTGAGGCCGGTCTGGGCCGGCGAACAGGCGTCTCAGTCTAGTCAAGGGCCGTTCATGCGCTAACGAATGAAGTTTCATATCGATATGAAACGCGCTCCATCGAGGCGCCGAAGCTGGAAAGCTAAGCATAAAAAACCGTTTGTCACGGCCACGCCCGGCAGCCTCTAATAGCAAGCTCTCTTTCGCGATGCCCCACCCGGAATCGACATGTCCGATCTGACTTCTTCACCACCCCGCTATGTCGCTTCGACACCGAGCCGATCCGGTTTGTCGAAGGCCGCGCTCTATCGATGGCTGTCGTGGATCGTCCCCGCGCTGGTTGTTCTGCTCTGGGAGGCCGCCGCGCGCCTCGGGCTGATCGCGCCGCAAGTGTTGCCCGCGCCAAGCCGTGTCGTCGAAACCGCTTTCGACATGGCCCGCACCGGCGATCTCTTTGTTCACCTCGGCGTTTCGCTGTTGCGCGCCGCGGCGGGCTTCGTGATCGGCGGCGCGCTCGGGCTCGTGCTCGGGATTCTCGTCGGCTTCTCGCCGCTCGCGCAGGCGCTGCTCGACCGCTCGATCCAGATGGTGCGCGCCGTGCCCTTTCTCGCGATGCTGCCACTCGTGATCGTGTGGTTCGGCGTGGGCGAGATCGCGAAGATCTTTCTGGTTTCGCTCGCCGTGCTGTTTCCGATCTACATCAACACGATGCTCGGCATTCGCCAGATCGATCCGAAGCTGATGGAGCTGGCCAAGGTCGTCGGGCTCGGCTGGACCGCGATCGTGCGGCGAATCATCCTGCCGGGCGCAATGCCCTCGATCCTCACGGGCGTGCGCTATGCCCTCGCCCACGCGTGGCTCGCGCTCGTCATCGCCGAAACGCTCGCGACCACCAGGGGCATCGGCTTCCTCGCGATGGACGCGCGCGAATTCCTGAACACGAATGTCATCCTGCTGACCGTGATCATCTACGCGATCATCGGCGTGGCGGCGGATACGCTGGTGCGTCTGCTCGAAGCGCGTTTGCTGTCGTGGCACGCGAACTATGCCAAAGGAGCACGCTGATGGATCAGAGCATCACCGTGTCGCGCGATTCGAACGCGCATGTCCGCAACGACGAGCCGCCGCTCGCCGTATCCGTGCGCGGTCTCAAACGGCGTTACGGCAGCCGCGTCGTCATCGATGCGCTGGACCTCGATATCCGCCAGGGCGAATTCGTCGCGCTGCTCGGCGAAAGCGGCTGCGGCAAGACCACGCTGCTTCGCGCGCTGGCCGGGCTCGATCAGCCGGACGCCGGCACGATCCGCGCGCCCGAGCGCCCGTCCGTCGTGTTCCAGGAGCATCGGCTGCTGCCGTGGGCGGCGTTATGGGCCAACGTCGCGCTCGGCCATGAATCGACGATCGGCCGCGCGGGCGCGATACGCGCATTGGCCGAAGTCGGACTCGCCGGACGCGAAGACGACTGGCCGCGCAATCTCTCAGGCGGCCAGTCGCAGCGCGTGGCGCTGGCGCGCGCGCTCGTGCGCGATCCCGCGTTGCTGCTGCTCGACGAACCGTTCGCGGCGCTCGACGCGCTCACCCGCATCAAGATGCACGGGCTCGTCAAGGAACTCGTCGCGCTGCACCAGCCGGGCGTGCTGATCGTGACGCATGACGTCGATGAAGCGCTCACGCTCGCCGACAGGATTCTCGTCATGCGCGCCGGACACATCGCCGCTTCCTTCCAACCGAAAGACCACACGCCGCAGACACTGCGGCCCATTCTGCTCGAAGCACTGGGCGTACAGAACAAAACGACAAGGACCATGAACGCATGACCGATTCTTCTTTGACCCGCCGCCAACTTTTGCGCGCGGCGGGCGGCCTGTTGGCCGGCGCTGTTCTTCCCGTTGCGGCTCGCGCAGCCGAGCCGCGCAAGCTGACGCGCAACACCGATGTCGTGCGCATCGGCTGGGGTTACGGCAGTCTGCCGGATATCGCGAAGCAGCGCGGCGTATTCGAGAAGACGCTCGCCGCGAAGGGCATCAGGGTCGAATGGATCGGCCCGTTCCCGAACCACGCGCCGTCGATTCAGGCGGTGGTCGGCGGCAGCGCGGACTTCGGCTTCTGGGGGTCGACCACGCCCGCGCTGGCCGCGATGCTCGCCGGCTCGCCGATCGTCTTCAATGCGTTCGATATCTATTCGCCGCGCTCGACGTCGATCATCGTGAAGAAAGCGAGCGGCATCAATTCGATCGCGGATCTGGCGGGCCGCAAGGTCGCCGTCAATCGTTCAGGGCTGGGCGAATTCCTGCTCATCGCGGCGCTGGAGAAGCACCGCATCGATCGGGACAAGGTTCAGTTCGTCTATCTCAATCCGCCGGATGCCGCGCCCGCGTTCGCGCAAGGCAAGGTCGACGCGTGGTCGATGTGGTCGCCGGGCGTGGACATCGCGCGCTTCTCGAACGATGCGAAGGACATCTTCGTCGAAGGCCGCGACCTCGACTTCCTGATCGACTACAGCTCGCTCGTGACGCGCCGCAAGTTCACCGAAGAGAACTCCGAGCTGATTCGCGCGGTGATCGACGCGTATTACGTCGAAGGCGCGTGGCAATCGACGCATTCCGTCGAATCGGAGCAACTCGTGCAGCGGGAAGGCAAATATCCGGATCAGGTGCGCGATTATCTGGCGGGCCTCAGGCGCGTGAACCAGTTTCACGAAGCCGACGACGCCGCGTTTCTCGGCCAGTTCCAGCGCGCGGCCGACTGGCTCGCGGAACGCAAGATCATCAATTCGCGCATCAAGGTCGCGGACTACAGCATCAAGGTTTGACGATGACCGACACGAACACCATCGGAGCGCGGCTGGTCTCGCCGCTGTCCGCGAAGCTCGGCTTCGCCGGGATCATCGCCGATATCGCAGCCACCGCAGCGGCGCGCGAACGCGAACATCGGCTGCCACACGAAGAGATCGCGCAACTCAAGGCGCTCGGCTTCGGCGCGCTGCGTCTGCCGGCCGATGCAGGAGGACACGGCGCGTCGCTTGCCGAAGTCTTCGTCGTGGCGCGCGACGTCGCGGCCGCGGATTCGAACATCGCGCATGCGTTTCGCAATCACTTGTGGCAGGTCGAAGCGGCGCTCCGGCAGCGCGATCATCCTTTCCATGCACACGTGCTCGAACTGACCGGCAAGCGGAAGACCGTGGGCTTAAGCTTCACGGAAACCGATGTCGTCGCGGCAGGCGCGCGTCCCGGCAAGGTTCTCACCCGCCTCGAATGGGACGAAATCCGGCAGGCGTATGTCGGCTCGGGCGACAAGGTCTATGCGACGGGTAATCTGTATAACGATGCATTCATCGGCGTCGCGGTGGAAAGCCGCGCGGGCAGCACCGTGCAATACGTGCTGGAGCGCGGACCGGGCGTCGGCAACGACGACGACTGGCAGGGCTTCGGCCAGCGCCTGACGGGCTCGGGGACAGCAAAGTTCCGCGCTGTCGCCGTGCCCGCCGCGCATGTCTATCCGATCGACCCGCCGCGCTCCGGCGACGCGTCGCCGTGGGGCTTCACCTTTCACCAGGTCTATCTGACCAACTGCATCGCGGGCATTACGCGTCGCGTCGCGCTGGATGCCGTGGAAGTCCTTCGCTCACGCGGGCGGAACTTCTATCACGGCGAAGCCACGCATCCCACCGACGAGCCCGTGTTGCAGGCCTTGCTTGGGCGCATCCGCGCCTACGCGGCCAGCGTCGAAGCGAGCGCAGACCGCGCCGTCGCCGCGTTGCAGCGCGCATGGGACGCATACGCCACCGCCGACGAATACGACACCACGCTCGCCGCCACCTTCGCGGCGGCGGAGGCCAAGGTCGTGATCGACGATCTCGCGCCGCAGATCGCAAGCTGGCTGATCGATCTCGGCTCGGGCTCGGTCGTCTCGCGCGTGGGCGCGCTGGACCGGCACTGGCGCAACATCAAGGTGATCGCCTCGCACAACCCGCGGCTCTACAAGGAGCGCCTGCTCGGACAGAACGCGCTCACGGGACAGCTTCCGCCCACGGGCGCGTTCTTCTGATCGCACGCGACGTTCAAGCAGACAGCAGACGGCGCACGCGCGGCGCGACCTCTTCCGCGAAGAGGCGCATGTCGGCTTCGAACGGCTGAAACTGCAGCATGAAGAGTTCGATGCCCGAGCGATGAAAATCCGCGATGCGCCGCGCGACCGTATCGTAGTCGCCGACGAGTCCCGCCGCCGTGCCGCCATTCGACCCGACGCGCGGCGACCGCGCGAAGGTCCGGTGCATCACCGTGGCGGGATCGGTATTGGCCTTTTGCCGTTCGCGCAGCGGCTTGTCCAGCTCGGCCAGCGTGAACAGGTGATCGAGATGCGCGTCGGCCTGCGCCTGCGTCGCGCGCGCGATGACGAACGCCGACAGGCCGAAGCGCAACGCATCGAGTCCAGCCGGGCGCGCACGCGCGGAGACATCGGCGATCAGGCGTGCGACGTCCTCGGGCGGCTGGCCGTTGATGAACCAGGTGTCGCCGTGCGCGGCCACCAGCGCGCGCGCCGGCTCCGACTCGCCGCCCACGTAAATACGCGGACGCGCGCGAAACGGATCGGCCGGCAGCAGCCGATAGCCGTCAATATGGAAACTGTCGCCGCGATGATTCACGGTCTCGCCGCGCAGCAGTTTGTCGACGACCGTGATCCATTCGCGGCCGTAGGCATAGCGCTCGTCGTGTTCCGCGAAGCCGATGCCGGCGCGTTCCAGCTCCGGACGATTCCACGCGTTCACGAGATTGATCGCGAAGCGCCCGCCGCTGATGTGCTCGATCTGCTGCGCCATCTTCGCGAGCACGACCGGGTGATAGAGATAAGGCTTGATCGCCGCGATGATCTCGATGCGCGACGTGAGCGCCGCGAGCGCCGCCGAGGCCGTCCACGCTTCGAGCTGATCGAACGTCGGATCGTGCGGATTGACCGTGTGCTGAGCGACGAGCACCGAGTCGTAGCCGAGACGCTCGGCTTCGAGCACGAGCGCCTTGTTGCGTGCCCAGGAAGCGTCGTAAGGTTCTGCGGGATCTTGCAAGGCGGCGCGGCTGCCGTGCACGAGCGCCCAGACGCCGAAGCGTGGAAGTTTGGATGACATCGGTTTGAAACGCGAAGAACGCGAAATGGCCGTGATGAAGGATGCTCATGCTAACGCCGCATGCGCGCGTGGCCATCCAATTTCTGACGATATGCAACTGCCGAAAACGCATTAAGAACGGCTGCTAAACTCGAAGCATCGTCAACTTCGATTCACGAATGACCACGATGCCCGATACCGTCCAGCCGGCCGATCTGAGCTTCTTCTCGACGCTGTCCGCCGCTGGCAGCCTGAGCGCGGCGGCACGGGAACTGGGCCTCACGGCGGCGGCCGTCAGCAAGCGCCTCGCGCAGATGGAATCGCGCGCGGGCGTGGCGCTCGTCAACCGCACGACGCGCCGGATGATGCTCACGCCCGAAGGCGAACTGTATCTCGAACATGCGCGCCGGATTCTCGACGAGATCGATGAACTGTCGGAAATGCTCGGCTCCGCGAAGCAAAGTCCGAAAGGCCTGCTGCGCGTGAACGCGACGCTCGGCTTCGGGCGCAGCCACGTCGCGCCGGTGATATCGAAGTTCGTTGCGCACTATCCGCAGGTGTCGGTGCAGCTTCAGTTGTCGGTGACGCCGCCGCCCCTCACCGACGATGCCTTCGATGTCTGCATCCGTTTCGGCGAGCCGCCCGATACGCGCATGGTCGCGAGGCGGCTGGCCGGCAACCGCCGGCTCTTGTGCGCGGCGCCGGCCTATATCGCGTCGCGCGGCATGCCGCTCACCGCGCACGATCTCGCGCGGCACAACTGCATCGGCATCCGGCAGGGCGACGAAGCGTATGGCGTGTGGCGGCTGACATCCGGCCGTGGGACGTCGCGCAAGACCGAGGCCGTGCGGATCAACGGCACGCTCACCACCAACGACGGTGAAATCGCGGTGAAGTGGGCGCTGGAAGGACACGGCATCCTGATGCGCGCCGAATGGGACCTCAAGCCGTATCTGGCAGACGGTTCGCTCGTTCGCGTGCTGCCCGATCACGAAACCCCGAACGCCGATATCTTCGCGGTCTATTCCCAGCGGCATCAGATGTCGAACCGGATTCGCGCGTTCGTCGACTTCATCGCGCACGAACTCCAGAGCGAGTAAGTCCGCTACCAGTTGGAGCTGACCGGCGACGGGCCGTCGGCATGCTGGCCCAGATAAGAGCGCAGATGCTCGACGAAGCACGCCACCTTCGCGGAGAGATTGAGACGCTCGGGATAGACCGCGTAGATATCGGCGGGCGGCGTGTCGTAGTCGGTCAGAACCTGCACCAGCCGGCCGCTGCGAAGATACTTGGCGATATCCCATTCGGCCCGCATCAGGATGCCGTGGCCTTCGAGCGCCCAGTTGAGCGCCACTTCGCCGTCGTTCGTGCTCAGCTTGCCGTGCACCTTGATGGTCTCGGTGCGCCCGCCGCGGCTCAATCGCCAGTTGCCGTAGGCGGCATCATTCTGCCGCAGCACGATGCACTGATGCTGCGTCAGATCGTGCGGATGAGCCGGTGCGCCGGCAGCACGCAAATAGCCGGGCGAAGAAACCAGCAGACGCCGATTGTTCGCGATTTTTTTGGCTATCAGGCGCGAGTCAGGCATCTCGCCGAAACGCACGGACACATCGATGCTGTCATCCGGCAGGCTCACGGGCCGGTCGGTGAGATGCAATTGCACTTCGACATCGGGAAAGTCCTGACTGAACACCGAAATCGCCGGTCCGATGTAGGAACGCCCGAATCCCAGCGGCGCGTTGACCCGCAGCAGGCCTTTCGGCGCGGCGCGGCTGCTCGACACGAGCCGTTCCATGTCGTCGATGTCGCTCAGGATGCGCTGGGCATTGGCGAAATAGACCTCGCCCTCGCTCGTCAGGCTGATGCGCCGCGTCGTCCGGTTCAGCAGGCGCACGCCCAGGCGGTCTTCCAGCGCCGAAAGCCGCCGCGACACCGCCGGCGGCGTCAGATTCAGCTCCCGCGCCGTCGACGCGAGGCTGCCCTGCTTCACCAGCAGGCAGAAGAAGCTCAACTCCGAGTCCATACTCATTCGTGAATTTTTTGCAATGATGAATTAAGTTTAGATAGATTCATACGTGTTTCCATCGGTTTTAACCTTCATTCCAGGCTAGAACGAAGCCGCACAAGACGGCTGACATCCATAGGTCATCGGAAAAAGGAGACATTCCATGGACAAGGATCTGGAAAGACGCACCTTGCGCAAGGTGAGCTGGCGCATCGTGCCGTTCATCATGCTGCTGTACTTCATCGCTTACATCGACCGGGTCAACATCGGCTTCGCTTCCCTCACGATGAAAACGGATCTGGGCTTCACCGCCTCGATTCTCGGCTTCGGCGCCGGCATCTTCTTCTGGGGCTACTTTCTGTTCGAAGTGCCCTCCAACATCATCCTGCACAAGGTCGGCGCGCGCATGTGGATTGCCCGCGTGATGGTCACGTGGGGCATCATTTCCGCGACGATGGCCTTCGTCACGGGACCGACCAGCTTCTACGTCGTGCGCTTTCTGCTCGGCGCGGCGGAAGCCGGCTTCTTCCCCGGCATCATCCTGTATCTCAGCTACTGGTTCCCGGCGCGGCACCGCGCGGGCGTGGTGGCGCTCTTCATGGCCGCCGCGCCGATCTCGACCGCGCTCGGCTCGCCGCTTTCGGCCGCGTTGCTCGAAATGAACGGCGTGATGGGTCTGCGCGGCTGGCAGTGGATGTTCGTTCTCGAAGCCGTGCCCGCGCTCATTCTCGGGGTCGTCGTGTTCTTCTACATGACGGACAAACCCGAAAAGGCCAAGTGGCTCAAGGACGACGAACGCGCGTGGCTCGTCAACGTGATGAACACCGAAACCGCCAACCGGGCCACCGGCGGCAAGCACGGCATCATCAGCGGCCTCGCGAATCCGCGTGTCCTCGCGCTGTCGCTGATCTACTTCGGCACGTCGGCCGGCCTGTACACGCTCGGCATCTGGGCGCCGCAGATCATCAAGCAACTGGGCGTTGCGTCAATGACAGTCGGCCTGCTCAACGCGATTCCGCCCGTCATCTCGGTGATCGCAATGGTGTTCTGGTCGCGCCACTCCGACCGCACCGGCGAGCGCACCTGGCACGTCGTGCTGGCCTGCGTCGCGGCGACGATCGGTCTCGTGATCGCGGCGCTCGCCAATAGCGTCGTCGGGCTGATCGCCGCGCTGACGCTCGTGAATATCGGCATCAGTTGCGCGAAGCCGCCTCTGTGGACCATGCCGACGACCTTCCTGTCCGGCGCGGCGGCGGCGACCGGCATCGCCACCATCAATTCGATCGGCAATCTCGGCGGCTTCGTCGGCCCGGCGATGATCGGCTGGGTGAAGGACCGCACGGGCAGCTTCAGCGGCGGACTCTACTTCGTTGCGGGCCTGCTCGTGCTCTCCGCCGTGCTCACGCTCATGCTGGCCCGTTCGCAGAAAGCGCCCATCACGCCCGGCAACGCGGCCGTGCACTAAAAAACGAAACGCGTGTCCCCCAACTCAATGCGTCATACGTCGTCAGAGGAATGCAACATGGAAAAGGAAGCAGCCATTCAGTCCGTCACGGACACCATGGCGAAATTCACCGCCTATATCGGCAAGCGTCTGCCGAAGGACGTGAAGGCCAAGCTCGCGGAATTGCGCACGATGGAAACGAATCCGCTCGCCAAGTCGATCTACGACTCGATGCACGGCAATCAGGAAGCCGCCGACAAGCTCGACCGTCCGAGCTGTCAGGACACGGGCGTGATCCAGTATTTCGTCGAGTCCGGCGCGAATTTTCCGCTGCTCGGCGAACTGGAGGAAATCCTGCGCGAAGCCACGGCGGGCGCGACCCGCATGGGCCCGCTGCGCCACAACGCCGTCGAAACCTTCGACGAGAAGAACACCGGCACCAACACGGGCACGCAGATTCCGTGGCTCGACTGGCGCATCGTTCCGGAAAAGGATAGCTGCACCATCGACGTCTATATGGCCGGCGGCGGCTGCACGCTGCCCGGCGCGGCCAAGGTGCTGATGCCGGGCCAAGGCTACGAAGGCGTCGCGGAATTCGTCATGGACGTCATCACGGAACGCGGCGTGAACGCGTGCCCGCCGCTGCTCGTCGGCATCGGCGTGTCGACGTCGGTCGAGACCGCGGCGCGCCTCTCCAAGCTGGCGATCCTGCGCCCCGTCGATTCGAAGAGCGACAATCCGCGCGCCGCGCTGATGGAGGAATTGCTGGAGGACGGGCTCAACGAGATCGGCATCGGCCCGCAAGGCCTGAAGGGCAACAACAGCGTGATGGGCGTGAATATCGAATCGTCGGCGCGGCATCCCTCGACCATCGGCGTCGCGGTCAATACGGGTTGCTGGGCGCACCGGCGCGGCAAGATCCGCATCAACGCCGACCTGTCCTATGAAGTGCTTTCCCACGAAGGAGTGGTGCTGTGAAAAAGGTTCTGACGACCCCCATCAAAAGCGAAGACCTCGAAGATCTGAAGGCCGGCGACGTCGTCTATCTGACCGGACGGCTGGTCACCTGTCGCGATGTCGCGCACCGCAGACTGATCGAGCAAGGCCGGGAACTTCCCGTCGATCTCGACGGCGGCGCGATCTTCCACGCGGGACCGATCGTCCGGAAGAAGGACGACGGCAGTTTCGAAATGGTCTCCATCGGACCCACGACCAGCATGCGGATGGAGAAGTTCGAGCGCGAGTTCATCGAGCAGACCGGCGTGAAGCTGATCGTCGGCAAAGGCGGCATGGGGCCCGAGACGGCTGCGGGCTGCATGGAACACAAGGCCGTGCACGCGATTTTTCCGGGCGGATGCGCGGTACTGGCGGCGACGCTTGTCGAGGAAATCGAAGGCGCGGAATGGCAGGATCTGGGCATGCCGGAAACCCTGTGGATCAACCGGGTCAGGGAGTTCGGCCCGCTGATCATTTCCATCGACACCAAGGGCAACAACCTTATTCAGGACAACAAGGCTGTGTTCAACGAGAAGAAAAAGCCCATTCTGGACAGGATCAGCCGGGAACTCGGCTTCATCCGTTGAGCGGCGTCGCGGCAGGCCAGAACGTTTTTTGGCCTGCCGCGACAGCAGGTTCGGGTTTTCCCGCGCGGGGTTAGCTAACCGGGCGCAGATACGTCAGCAGCATGTCGAGATGCATCGCCGCGATGGACGCCTGATGTTCCTGCTCGGCGTAATTGCGCCCCGTGAAAATATCAATAGTGAAACGGTTGGACACGATGTAATACCCCATGCCGACCAGCGTCACATAGAAGTCCAGCGGATCGATGCCCTGCCGGAACTGTCCCGACGACATGCCCCGCTCGAGGGTGACGCGCAACAGATCGACCACCGGCGAGATGGTTTCGCGCAAGTGGCTCGAACGCTCCAGATAGCGCCCTTCGTGCAGGTTTTCGTTATTGATGAGGCTCAGCCACTCCGGATTTTCCCGCAAGTGCGTCCAGATGGACTTCGCCAGTTCGCGGATGGCGTCGGCCGGTTGCAGGCCGGACAGATCAAGCCCCGCCTCCCGCTCCGCGAACTGCGCGTACATGGCTTCGAGCACCGCGACGTACAGGCCTTCCTTGCTCGCGAAGTAGTAGTAGAGCATGCGCTCGTTCGTGCCGGCCGCCGTGGCGATGGCGTCGACCCGCGCCCCTGCGAGGCCGAGCTTCGTGAACTGCTCGGTGGCGGCCTCCAGAATGCGCCGCCGCGTACCTTCGGGGTCTCGTTTTGCTCGTTGTTCGCTCATGTCTTTGCCGGCTTCGGATGGAATTGCGACGGTCATTTAATCACTCCCATTATGCCGAGCGTCATGGCTCCGAGGATAGACCCGGGTATACGGAATGTGCCGCCTTGACGACGAGAAAATGAAACGCTAGCGAAGCTACAGCCGCCTACGATCTCTGCGCGCTCAAGGATCGCGGGAAAACGCCGTTAACTGCGACACGACGTTCCCGAGCATAACCGACCTGGAGCGCTCAGCCATGAGTCGTAGTCAAATTGTTCCGTTCGCGCGCGCCGAGGCCGATGACAGTTTCATCGGCAACTCGACGGCGTTTCAGCAACTCGTCCGCACGATCGACCGGATCGCGCCGACCGATCACGCCGTGCTCATCTTCGGCCCGACGGGTTCCGGCAAGGAGCTGGTCGCGCGCCGCGTGCACGCCGGCAGTCTGCAGCGCGATCAGCCTTTCGTCGACGTAAACTGCGGCGCGATTCCCGAGCATCTTGTCGAGGCCGAGCTGTTCGGCCACGTCAAGGGCGCGTTCACCGGCGCCGGCGAGACGCGCCAGGGCCTGTTCCAGCAAGTCGGCAAGGGCACGCTGCTGCTCGACGAAATCGGCGAACTGCCGCTCGCATTGCAGCCGAAGCTGCTGCGCGTGCTGGAGACGCGCACGTTCCGGCCGGTCGGCTCATCGACGAATCTGCGCTTCGAAGGGCGAATCGTCGCGGCGACGCATCGCGATCTGCGCGAGCTGGCGAACGACGGCCGCTTTCGCGAAGACCTTTATTATCGGCTTGCCGTGTTCGTGCTGGCCGTGCCCGGGCTCGAACAGCGTGTCGAGGACATTCCCGCGCTCATCGCCCACTTCGCCGCGCAGCATCCGCGCAAGCTCGAGTTCTCCGCGGCGGCGCTCAGGCAGTTGTGCGCGCATCCGTGGCCGGGGCACATTCGCCAGTTGCGCAATCTCGTCAGCCGCCTGAGCGTGCTCGCGGAAAGCACGCGCATCGACGTCGAAGCGCTCGCACCGCTGCTCGCCAGCGACAAGGTCGAGCCGGTCGCGCGCGTGAGTCTGGCGGACATGCTGCTGCAACTGGAGGGACGGGACAAGCTCGCGGCCGCCGAAGATCTGCTCGTCGACCGCGCGCTCGAACGCACCGGCGGCAACAAGAGCGCTGCGGCGGCGTTGCTGGGCGTGGGGCGCAAGATGGTCGAGCGGCGGCTGAAGGCGCGCGAGCAGTTTCATCTGAAGGCACGCGGCGATCTGGAGCGCGCGAACGCGCTCATCGAGGACTCGCGGTTCGCGGAGGCCGTTCCCCTGCTTCGCCGTTGTCTGAACACGCTGCAAGGAAACGGCGATCAGGACGATGTGCGCCGTCTTCAGTTCGACGCTTACCGTTTGCTCGGCATGAGTCTGCGCAGCGTGCATGGCTGGCTGCACGCCGAAGCGACCGCGTGCTATGCGGCCGCGCTGGGCATCGGCGAAGGACTCTGCGATGCGCGCGAAATCGCGATGATCCAGTTCGGCATCTGGACGACGCAACTCACCACGCTGCAACTCAAGCCAGCGCGCGCGACGGCGCAGGACATGCTGCAGCGTGCCCAGAACAGCGGCGATCGCGTCGCGCTCGATGAGGCCCACGTCGCGCTGACCAACACGCTGTTCTGGCTTGGCGACAGCGAAGAGGCGCTCGCCTGCCTCACGCGCGGCAATCTCGCGGGCATCGGGCGGCACGATACGCGCACCGGTTCGCAAGGCATCGATCTGGCGGCGCTGGCCCTGACGCTCGAAGGGCTCTCGGCCTTTCATACGGGCGCCTTCGATCAGGCGCGTCACGCCATGACGATGCTGATCGAACGTGTGTCGGAGGCGGGAGGACATGCGTTTGCTCACGCGGTCAATCTGCAGGGCGCGGCCTGGCTCGCGTGCCTGTTCGACGACATGGACCGGCTCGGCCGCCTCGCGAGCGAACTCGAAGGCATATCGATCACGCATGGCTTCGCTTTCTATCGGGGCGTGGGACAGGTGCTGCGCGGGTGCCATTTGACATCGCTCGATCGTTACGACGAAGCGGAGACCGTCATGCTCGATGGCTTCGACAACCACATGGTCGGCAACGGCGGCGCCCTGTTCTTCTCGTTCAAGGCGTGGCAGCACGGCGAACTGCTGTTGCGCGCCGGTCGCGCCGAAGCCTGCAAGGTCATGATCGCCGATGCGATCGAGGAAACGCTGGCGCGTCAGGAGCGCGTCTATATGGGCGAATTGCTCGTCACGCAGGCGCGCGCCCACTGGGCGCTCGGCGATCTGAGCGCGGCGGAGTCGGGATTGCGCACCGCGCTATCGACGGCGCTCGCGCTCGGTTCGATGCCCGCACGCATCGACGCTGCGCGCCATCTCGCCTTGCTCCTGCGTACGACGGGCCGTATCGGCGAGAGCATCGACACGCTCGAGCGCGGACTGCGCACGCTCGCGCCCGGCGCCACGCCCCGCGTGAATGCAGCGATGGATCTGCTGGCCGAGCTTCGGCAGGAAGCGTGTTCGCGCATGACCGGGACGTGAGCGATGTGGACGGAATCGTCCACATGGGTTCGATGGTGCGGACGCGACAGTCCACATTTGCTCATCTCGTTGCTGCGATTGAGTAGCGTCCCGCACTGCGCGCAGTCTCTGGCACAGCGATTGCTTCCTTCCACGCGATGTCGAGAGGGCCGTTCGGTCCACCTTCAAACCTATTCGCTTCGGATGCGCGCATTCGTCTGGGACCATGCTTCAATTCATCATCGAAAAAGATCTTCTGCATCTCGAACGAATCGTTCAGCAGGCTTCCGACGGCACGTTTCCGTTCACGTACTGGCATGCGCGCATCGATGCGCTCAGAACGCCGACGATGACGCCGCCGATCACGCGGCGCATCGACCGGCTCAAGGATGTGTTGTCGGCGCTCGAGGCGCGCATGCGATAAGGACCAGTGCGCCCAGCAGGAGCACGCCCGTCACGAGATAGAGGCCCGACGTGAGTGAGCCCGTCGCGGTCTTGAGCCAGCCCATCGCGAACGGACTTGCGAAGCCGCCCACCAGACCGAGGCTGTTAATGAACGCGATCGCGACCGCGGCCGACGGAGTCCCCGAGAAGTAATCGGTCGCGATCGACCAGAACAATGGCATCGTGGCGAAGATGCCGGTCGCGGCCACGGTGAGCAGGACGATGGTCACCGATACGTCCTTGGGCGCATGAGGCAGCAACGCAAGCGCGAGCGCACCGGCCATGGCAGCGAGCGACGTGTGCCACCGCCGTTCCATCGTCCGGTCCGAATTGCGGCACAGCCAGACCATGCCTGCTGCACTGATCCCGTATGGAATCGCGGAATACCAGCCGATGCGCGCGACATCCGTGACGCCGCTCGACTTGAGCACGGTCGGCAGCCAGAAACTCACGGCGTATGTTCCGCAGATGAAGGCGAAATAGGCGAACGCCATGACGCACAGCCGCGGGCTCGTCATCGCCGTACGCAAGCTGGAGTCGGCACGGGAAACATTCCTTTCCGACTCGGTCATTAACGCATGGCTCAGCCGTTCGCGCTCGTCGGCGGTGAGCCACTTCGCTTTCTTCGCGTTGTCATCGAGATAGGCGATGGCGACGATCCCGAGCAGCACCGCCGGCGCCGCCTCGATGATGTAGAGCCATTGCCAGCCAGCCATGCCGAGGCCGCTGACACTCGACATCGCCCAGCCGGACACCGGTCCGCCGAAGAGGCCGGCGATCGGGATGCCTGTCATGAAAATGCCGAGCATGTGACCGCGCCTCGACTCCGGGAACCAGCAGCCGATGTAGTAGACGACGCCCGGAAAGAAACCCGCTTCGAACACGCCGAGGAGAAATCGAAGAACATAGAATTCGGTGGGACTCGACACGCGTGCCATCAGACATCCCACGATGCCCCAGCAAATCATGATTCGCGCGATCGTCTTCTTCGCGCCGAAGCGTTCGAGAATCATGTTGCTCGGCACTTCGAACAGAAAGTATCCGATGAAGAAGATGCCCGCGCCCAGTCCATACACCGTGTCGCTGAAACCGAGCGCTTCCTGCATCTGCAGTTTGGCAAAGCCGACGTTGATGCGGTCGAGATAGGCCACCACATAGCAAATGAATAATAGCGGAATGAGCCGCCACGCGACTTTTCTGTATAGCCGGGATTGAGCTTGCGCCTCCGATGTGTCGCCAATCAGATCGCTTGCGAGCGGCTGAATCTTTCTGTACATGTCTTCTCCCTGCATTGCGGGCTTATGGTGTTTTCAGATGGCCTGGCGTGAATCACACAGACCAGACTTCGCCCAGCAGGCGAAGCCAGTTTTCGCCAAGCACTTTCTCGATGACACGCTCCGGAATATCTGCGGATTGCATCGCGCGGGTGAGGTTCGGGAATTCGCCGATCGTCCTCAAACCGAGCGGATTCAAAACCGTTCCGAAGTCGGTCAGCTTCCGGTAAGCGCCTTTGTCGTGGCTGATCCAGTCGTAGAAGCCTTTGTCGTAGCCCTGAGTGAAATCGGTTCCGATGCCTACGGCATCCTCACCCACGACATCGATCACGTATCGAATCGCCTCGACGTAGTCTTCGATCGTCGAATTCGGACCGTTTTTCAGGAATGGCGAGAACATGGTCACACCGACGAATCCGCCGTGGTCGGCGATGAAACGCAATTCCTCATCGGACTTGTTGCGCGGATGCTCTTTCAGTCCGGATGGAAGACAGTGGGAATAGCAGACCGGCTTTCTCGATGCCAGAATCGCTTCCCGCGACGTGTTCGGCCCTACGTGCGAGAGGTCGACCAGAATGCCGACACGATTCATTTCCTCGACGATCTCGTGTCCGAAGCCCGATAGCCCGCCGTCACGCTCATAACAACCCGTGCCGATGAGGTTTTGCGTGTTATAGGCGAGTTGCGAGATTCCCACGCCGAGTTCCTTGAAGATTCCGACATACTCGACGCGATCCTCGAACGCATGACTGTTCTGGAAACCGAGGATGATCGCCGTCTTCCCTGAGCGCTTCGCGGCGCGAATGTCGTCCACCGACCGCGCAAGCGTCACCAGTTCGCTGCTCGCCGCGACCAGCTTCTTCATCTCGATGATGTTGTCGACCGTACCAAGGAAGTCCTCCCAGATGGATACCGTGCAGTTCGCGGCCGTCAGTCCGCCGCGGCTCATGTCCTCGAAGATCGATCGGTCCCATCTGGAAACGATGAGACCGTCCATCACGATGCAACGCTCGTGCAGTGTCATTGCTCTTCCCTCTTTTCGACTGGCTGTCCGTGTGAGAGCAATGTATGCTTGTCAATTACATAGGTCTATACGTATCGGTTACCTAGGTAAATGTCCACGCCAGCGCCGCCGCTCGACTACAAAGATGTCTTCCTGAAGCTGCCGACTGCGGTCATCGTTGCGCGTGAGCGCATCATGGTCGACTGCAACGACAGGGCGCTCGCCCTCTTTCGGGCCACACGAAGCGACATCGTGAATCAATCGTTCGCTGTCCTCTATCCCGAGCAGAAGGATTTCGCGAGCACGGGTCGCCGGATCGCCCCATTGATCGCGAAACGCGCGGTGTTCAGCGACGACCGCATCATGCGGCGTATCGACGGCAGTCATTTCTGGGTGACGGTATGCGGATTCGGCTTCAATCCGAAGCGCCCCTATGAGCTGGCTCTGTGGACTTTCACGGATCTCTCGAAGCAGGAGAAGCAATCGGACGTCGCGAGTCTGCTGACCGAGCGCGAACGCGACGTCGCTGCTCTGGTCGTGCACGGTATGACGAGCAAGGAGATCGGAAGAGAACTCGATATCAGCCCGCGCACAGTCGACATCCATCGGGCAAGTCTCTTGCGAAAATACGAAGTGAAAACCACCACTGAGTTGATCAAGCAACTTCTCGCCTGACAATTTCGCGCCATCGAACCTGCCATGACATCGGAAAACCGACGACTCGATCAAGCCCGCCGCCTGCTCGCCCTCGCCCAGACAGGCCTGCACTACACCACCGCCGTGTTCGACAAGGAACGCTACGAAGAAATCGCGGCAATCGCCCACGAGCAGCTCGCCGATCTCGCGTCGATGGAAACCGGCGATCTCGCCGAACTATTCGCATTCGAAACGGGCTACGCCAATCCCAAGCTCGACGTCAGATGCGCCGTGTTCAACGAAGCCGGACACATACTGCTCGTGCGCGAGGCCGCCGATGGTTTGTGGTCCCTGCCCGGCGGCTGGGCCGACGTCGGAGCGTCTCCGGCGGAAAACGCGGCCAGGGAAGTCCGCGAGGAAAGCGGCTATACCGTCCAGATCGTGCGGCTGCTCGCCGCGTGGGACATGGCGAAGCATCCGCATCCGCCGTCGGTCTTTCACATCTGGAAGCTCGTTTTTCTCGGCGAGATTCGTCAGAGTGGCGCGACGGTCGGCACGGAAACCGATGCGGTCGGATTCTTCAGTCCCGATGCTCTTCCCGCGCTGTCGCTCGGCCGGATCATGCCCGAGCAGATCCGGCGCCTGGACGAACTCCGACATTGCAACACCGTGGACTTCGACTGAGACCCCACCGCCCGACCGGTGGTAATCTGTGTGGCGATTCGCCGATTGCTTCGCGAGGAGGACCTCATGCCGGCCCGCTCGATCGCCTCACTGTCGTTGTCCTTCGGACTCGTCTCGATTCCCGTCAAGCTCTACTCCGCGACGGAAAGCGCGTCGGACGTCCGCTTCAATCTGCTCGCCCCCGATGGCGCGCGCGTCAAGCAGCAGTACGTCTCGGACTCGACAGGCGAGGTCGTCGAGCGTTCGTCCATGAAAAAGGGCTACGAGTTCGAGAAAGGCCGCTATGTCGTCTTCACCGGCGATGAACTCAAGGCGCTGGAGGAAGGCGCGAGCCACGTCGTCGAAATCGTCTCGTTCGTCCCCGAGAAATCGGTCGATCCGATCTTCTACGACAAAGCCTATTTCATCGCGCCCGACAAGCGCGGCGGCAAGCCATACAGCCTGCTGCAACAGGCCCTGGCGCAAAGCGGACGATGCGCACTCGCCAAATGGTCCTACAAGGGCAAGACGAGAATCGTGCAGGTGCGTCCCGCCGAAGACGGCATGGTCTTCCAGCAACTGCTGTTCGCCGATGAAGTGCGCTCGCTCAAGGATCTGAACATCGAACAGGCGCCGGTTTCGGCGGCGGAACTGAAGCTCGCGCTCCAGATCATCGAACAGGGCACCGAGGACGCCTACGATGCGTCCGCCTACGAAGATGAGGAAAAGAAACGCGTCCTCGCCGCCATCGACCGGAAGATCGAGGGCAAGGAAATCATTTCTCCCGAAGCCGAAGAACCCGCGAGCGGCGGCGAAGTCATCGATCTGATGGACGCGTTGCGCGCGAGCCTCGGCAAGTCCAACGGCAAAGCCAAGGCCGCCGCGCCAGCGAAGCGCAAGACCGCCGCGCAAACAGAAGAAGTCATCGACGTGCCGAAAGTCAGAAAGCCCGCCGCGCGCGCGCCGAAGGTGCCGGTCGAAGCGCCGGCCAGAACGCGTGCCCGCAAGTGACAAGGGGAATGGTCGCGCACGATCTGTCGTTGCCGAAACTCGTGTCGATGCTGGGCGTGACGCGCCGGGTCGTCGCCGGCCTGATCGATGCGGGTTTCGTCACACCCGAACGCGGACCTCGCAATGAACTGCGCTTTTCATTTCAGGACGTGGTCCTGCTGCGCACGGCGCTGCGCCTTCGCGAAGCCGACGTCGCGCCGCGCAAGATCAGCCAGGCGCTGTCCCGATTGAAATCGGACTTGCCGGACGAGCTGCCGCTTTCGGGTCTGCGCGTCACAGCCGAGGGCGGCTCGGTCGTCGTGAAGACCGGACCATCGCAATGGGACGCCGTGACCGGCCAGTTATTGCTCGATTTCGAACTCGCCGAAGTGAAGGGCAACGTCGTGCTGCTCGATGCCGCGCCGGAACGCAAGAGCGCCGCCGCGCTCCAGGCGCGGGACTGGTACGACCTCGGCGGACAGCTCATGAAAACCGACGCGAAGGGCGCGGAGCGAGCCTACTGGCGCGCGATCGAACTATCGCCCGAGCCGTATTACGGAGCGTATGTCGATCTCGGCGCATTGCTGTGCGAAGACGAACGACGCTGCGACGATGCGCTGCTCGTCTTCGACACCGCGCTCGCACACTTCCCCGCCGACGCCGTGCTCCACTTCAATCGCGCCGTCGCGCTCGAAGGGCTCGGCCGCGTCGAGGAAGCGCTGCAAAGCTATCGGCGATGCCTGGAAGCCGACGCCGATTACGCCGACGCGCATCACAACCTCGCGATCCTGCTGGAAAAGCGCGGCGACCGGCAAGGTCTGATTCGTCATCTGAATGCCTATCGCAGGCTGAGCAGCTGACGCGATCGCATCACGCGCCATCGACGAGCAGGCTGCGCAGCGCATCGAGCGCCGCCGACGCATGCCCCTTGCGCCAGACGAGCAGCGTATCCACGCGCCCGAGTTCGCCCATCGGATGCAGATCGACTTCATCGTCGAGTCGCGCGAGTGCGAGCACCGAGCGCGGCGCCACCGCGACGCCCGCCCCCGCCGCCACGCACGCCACGATTGCGTGATACGAACCGAGTTCCAGCACCCGCGCCGGCCTGATCTTGCGCTGCTCGTACCAGCGCATCGCATACGAGCGGTATGCGCAGCCGCGCTCGAACGCCACCAGCGTCAGCCCCGTCGCTTCGCTCGCCATGGCCGCCGGATGCCGTCCGCGCGGCGTGACCAGCGCCAGTTCCTCCTCGAACACCGGTACGGATTCGAACTGCTCCGCCGGCAGCGCCTCGGGCTCGATCGGGCGCGCCATCACCGCCGCGTCGACTTCGAACGTGCGAACGCTGTCGATGAGCGCGCGCGTCACGCCCGTCGCCAGTTCGAGCGTCACCTCCGGCCAGCGCTGATGGTAGGTCGCCAGCACGCGCGGCAGGCGGCTCGCGGCGGTGCTTTCCATCGTCCCGAGCCGCAGACGCCCATGCGGACGATTCTCGCTGACCGCGTGACGCGCCTCCTCGGCCAGCGCGAGCAGACGTTCCGCGTACGGCAGCAGCGTCTCTCCGGCAGGCGTCAGCACGAGCCGGCGGCCGTCGCGAATAAAAAGGTCCGTGCCGAGCGTTTCTTCGAGCTGACGGATGCGCGTCGTCACGTTGGACTGCACGCGATTGAGTTTGAGCGCCGCCCGCGTCACGCCGTTTTCGCGCACGACGGCCCGGAAAATGGTCAACGCTGCGAGATCCATGATCTTCCCTGGAGATTGATGACATCCCGATTATTCATTTTTCAAGATGATTCGGTCAAGCTAGGATCGAGCTATTCCTGCATTCGAAGATCGACCCATGGCCTCGCCCGCCCACGCTTCGTCGTTGCCCGCTCATCCCGCGCGATACGCCGCGCTCGCGTGCGCCGTCGTGCTCGCGGTGGCGCTCGGCGTCGGGCGCTTCGCGTTCACGCCGCTGCTGCCGCTGATGCTGACGAGCGGCGCGCTCGATATCCGTCACGGCGGCTGGCTCGCGTCGGCCAATTACGCGGGCTATCTGATCGGCGCGCTGTCGTGCGCGGCGATCCGCATCGACCACGTGCGCATGGTGCGTCTCGCGCTCGCGTCGACCATCGTGCTGACGCTCGCGATGGGCCTCGTCCACGTCTTCTGGCTGTGGGCCGCGATACGCTTCGCGGCGGGCGTCGTCAGCGCGTGGGCGTTCGTGTTCGCGTCGCAATGGGGCCTGCGACGGCTCGCGGAACTCGACGCGCACGGCCTGGGCGGCGTGATCTACGCGGGGCCCGGCGTCGGCATCGTCGCGACCGGCCTGCTGGGTGCAGCAGCGGCGGCATTCGACGTGCCCGCGCCATCGGTGTGGATCGGGTTCGCGGTCTGCTCTGGCGTGGCGGGGGCGATCGTGTGGCAGGCGTTCGCGCATCCGACCTCGGCGATGCGTGGTCACGCGCGTGTCGCCGATCACACGCCGCCCGCGTCGACGCGCGCCGATTCGGTCGGCCTCGTCGGTTTCTACAGTCTCGCGGGATTCGGCTACATCATCACGGCGACCTTCCTGCCCGTGATCGCGCGACAGGCGTTGCCGGGCTCGCCGTGGCCCGACCTGTTCTGGCCGGCGTTCGGACTGGCGCTGATGGCGGGCGCGCTGATCGGCGCGCGGCTGCCGCTGTCGTGGGATAACCGCTTGCTGCTGGCCGCGTGCTATCTCATTCAGGCATTGGGGATAGGCCTCGGCATCGTGTTCCCGAGCGCGCTCGGCTTCGGCATCGGCAGCCTGTTGCTGGGCTTGCCCTTCACCGCCATCACCTTGTTCGCGATGCGCGAGGCGCGCCGTCTGCGCGGCGATGCCGCAGCCGGACTGATGGGCTACGCGACGGCCGCATACGGCCTCGGACAGATCGTCGGACCGCTGGTCGCGGCGCCGATCGCCGCGCATACGGGATCGTTCTCCATCGCGTTATGGATCGCGGTGGCGGCGCTGGGACTGGGCGCGGCCGGACTGGTCTGGCTCGGGAGGCGAAGCGCGCGCGCCTGACGCAGCAGGATCGTCCTAGCCGCGCTGGCGGCTGCATGACAAAGTAACGCGCATCCTCTGACGTGGAGCATGCCGTGTCCCTTCTCTACCGCCCTTTCACCGCAGACGATATCGCTGCCGCGCACGCGCTGTCGGTCGAGGTCAAATGGCCGCATCGCGCCGATGACTGGCGCTTCGTGCTCGATGCCGGCGCAGGCTTTATCGCGCAGGACGGCGAGCGCGTCGTCGGCACCGCGCTGTACTGGAATCATGGCGACGATGGCGGATCGCTCGGCATGGTGATCGTCGCGCCGGATTGCCAGGGCAAGGGCATCGGCCGCAAGCTGATGGAGCTGCTGCTCGAATCGCTCGGCAAGCGCATCACCGTGCTGCACGCAACGCCCGCCGGCGAGCCGCTCTACGCCAAGCTCGGCTTCGAGCGCATCGGCGCGATACATCAGCATCAATCCGCGGATGTCAACGTGCCGCGCATCGACTTGACGCAAGGCGAGCGCATTCGCGCGATGGAACCCGGCGATACCGAAACACTCGTCGCGCTCGCATCGCGCGCAAGCGGATTCGATCGAAGCACGCTGCTGCCCGCGCTTTTGAAAATCGCACGCGGCGTCGTGCTCGAACGCGATGGCCAAGCGCTCGGCTTCGCGCTCATCCGTGAGTTCGGGCGCGGTCTTGCCATCGGTCCGGTCGTATCGGTCACGGCCGATCAGGAGCACACGCGCCGCGCGCAGGCGCTCATCGCGCATTGGCTCGCGCAGCACGAAGGCCAGTTCACGCGCATCGATACCCCGCACGAAAGCGGTCTGTCGGACTGGCTCGAAAGCATCGGGCTCAAGCGCGTCGACACGGTCATCAGGATGGCTCGCAACGGCACGCCGCCGCGCGATGCATCCGTCGCGCAATTCGCGATCATCAATCAGGCGCTGGGTTGACGGCCATGACGATCCTCTACAAGGCCGATCCCGAACGCGGCAGGCAGTGGGCGCAGCTCTTCGCGCAGAAAGCGCCGGACGTGCCGTTCCGTTTATGGCCCGATATCGGCGATCCCGCCGCCGTGCGCTATCTCGCCGCATGGCAGCCGCCCGCCGATGTCATGCAGACCTTCCCCAATCTCGAAGTGATCTTTTCGGTCGGCGCGGGCATCGATCAGTTCGATCTGTCGGGCGTGCCGCCGCATGTCGCCGTGGTGCGGATGACGGAGCCTGGCATCGTCGAAGGCATGGTCGAGTATGTGACGCAGTCGGTGCTGACCATTCATCGCGACCTTTTTGACTACGCCGCGTTGCAACGCGAGCGCGTGTGGCGCGAGATGCCCGTGCGCGCCGCTGCGACGAGACGCGTCGGCGTGCTCGGGCTCGGCATGCTCGGCACGGCGGTGCTGAAAACGCTGCGTCTGTTCGGCTTCGATTGCGCGGGCTGGAGCCGTTCGCCGCACGAAATCGAAGGCGTCGAATGTCATGCGGGCGCCGAATCGCTCGATGCGTTTCTCGCGCGCACCGATATCCTCGTGTGCCTTCTGCCGCTCACGGATGCGACGCGCGGTCTCATCGACAAGCGCGTGTTCGATACGCTGCCGCGAGGCGCGTCGTTCATCAACGTGGGGCGCGGACCGCACGTGATCCAGCAGGATCTGCTCGATGCGCTCGACAGCGGCCAGCTTCATGCCGCCATTCTCGACGTCACCGATCCCGAGCCTTTGCCGGTCGAGCATCCGTTCTGGACGCATCCGCGCGTGCGTCTGACGCCGCATATCGCGAGCGCGACGCGCCCTGAAACGGCAGTCGACCGCGTGCTGGACAACCTGCGCCGCCATCGCGCGGGCGAGCGGATGACCGGCGAAATCGACCGCACGCGCGGCTATTGAACCGTCGCACGGCGCGCGCAGCACAAAATGCTGCGCGCGCCGTGCAAAACGCCGCGAATTTGCTTTTTGGCGATTTTTTTGGCGATGCGCGCGATACAGCTCTGCCGATAGTATGAAACGGTCAAGAGCCATTCCGCCCCTATCGCGAAGAGAGAGCCGCATCATGCCGATTCAATCGCTTGTCGAGTCCGACCGTAAGCACCTGATTCATCCCGTCGTCAGCTATCGCGCGCATGAGGCGCGCGGCGTCACCGTGCTCGATTCCGCCGATGGCGTGTTCCTGCGCGATATCGATGGCAAGCAGCTGCTCGATGCCTTTTCCGGCCTGTGGTGCGTGAACACGGGTTATGGTCACGCGAGTATCGTCGAGGCCGCCGCGAAGCAGATGACGAAGCTGCCCTACGCGACCGGCTATTTCCACTTCGGCTCCGAGCCCGCGATCGAACTCGCCGCGAAGCTCGTCGAACGCGCGCCCGCCTCGCTGCAACACGTGTACTTCACGCTCGGCGGCTCGGATGCGGTCGATTCCGCGCTGCGCTTCATCACGCACTACTACAACGCGACGGGCCGTCCGTCGAAGAAGCATTTCATCGCGCTGCAACGCGGTTATCACGGCTCGTCGTCGATCGGCGCGGGACTCACCGCGCTGCCCGCGTTTCATCGCAACTTCGATCTGCCGCTGCCGACCCAGCATCACATTCCGTCGCCGTATGCCTACCGCAACGACTACGCCGACGACGCCGCGCTCATCGCGGCTTCGGTGCAGGCGCTCGAAGCGAAGGTCGCGGAACTCGGCGCGGATCATGTGGCCGCGTTCTTCTGCGAGCCGATCCAGGGCTCGGGCGGCGTGATCGTGCCGCCCGTCGGCTGGTTGAAGGCGATGCGTGAAGCGTGCCGCAAGCTCGATATCCTCTTCGTCGCCGATGAAGTCATCACCGGCTTCGGCCGCACCGGCCCGCTCTTCGCGTGCGAGGGCGAAGGCGTCGAGCCGGATCTGATGACGGTCGCGAAGGGCCTGACCGCCGGCTATGCGCCGATGGGCGCGGTCCTCATGTCCGATGCCGTGTATCAGGGCATCGCGGATGGCGGCGATGCATCCGCCGTCATCGGTCACGGTCATACGTACTCGGCGCATCCGGTCAGCGCGGCCATCGGTCTGGAAGTGATGCGGCTCTATCACGAAGGCGGCCTGCTCGCGAACGGCCAGGCGCTGGCGCCGCGCTTCGCGCAAGGGCTCGATGCGCTGCTCGCGCATCCGCTCGTCGGCGATTCGCGTCATCGCGGCCTGCTCGGCGCGCTCGAACTCGTCGCCGATAAAGACAGCAAGCGCGGCTTCGATGCTTCGTTGAAACTGCCCGATCGCATCGCCGCAGCGGCCTATGGCAACGGCCTCGTGTTCCGCGCGTTCGGCGACAACATTCTCGGTTTCGCGCCGGCGCTCTGCTATACCGAAGCGGACTTCGACATGCTGTTCGAGCGCCTCACCAAAACGCTCGACGACGTGCTTGCGCAAAGCGAAGTGCGCGCCGCATTGACGGGCGCGTCCGGATGTAGTTCTCGCGCAGCCGCGTGATAACATCGACCGACCGCCGACATGCGAGACCGAACCCGTCACGATGAGCAACGACAGCAAGCTGGACCGAATCGATCTGCGTATCCTCTCGCAATTGCAGAAGCGCGGGCGCATCACGAACGTGGAGCTTGCAGATGCGGTCGGTCTGTCACCCAGCCCTTGCCTGATTCGCGTGAAGCGGCTGGAGAAGGCGGGTTATATCGTGGGTTATGGTGCGCAGATTCAACTGGAAAAGCTCGGCGACGTGCAGGTCGTCTTCACGGAAGTCACGCTCGCGGATCATCGCCGCGAGGACTTCATCAACTTCGTGAATGCGGTAAAGGATGTCGACGAGATTGTGGAGTGTCATCTGGCGAGCGGCGGCTACGACTACCTGCTCAAGTTCGTCACGCGCAGCGTGAGCCATTATCAAAGCATCATCGAGGGACTGCTGGAGCGCGGTATCGGCATCGAGAAGTACTTCAGCTATGTCATCATCAAGACGTCGTTCGTCAAGACGCATTACCCGCTCGAAACGCTCTTCTCGCAGAGCCATCACTGAGGCACGCGCCTCGACCATTTTCATTTGAACGCACGCGCGGGCTTTTTGCACGCGCGTGCTTTTTATCGTCGATCAACTTCACGCGGAGTAGCACATGTCCAGCAAATATCGTATTGCCGTGATTCCGGGCGACGGCATCGGCAAGGAAGTGATGCCCGAAGCAGTGCGCGCGCTCGATGCGGTGAGCAAGCGCTTCAATATCGAACTGGAGTACCGGCATATCGAGTGGGCGAGTTGCGATTACTACGCGCAGCACGGCCAGATGATGCCCGATGACTGGAAGGCGCAACTGCAGGACAGCGACGCCATTCTGTTCGGCGCGGTCGGCTGGCCGGACACGGTGCCGGATCACATCTCGCTGTGGGGCTCGTTGCTCAAGTTCCGCCGTGAGTTCGATCAATACATCAACCTGCGTCCGGCGCGCCTGTTCGATGGCGTGCCCTCGCCGCTCGCGAATCGCAAGGCGGGCGATATCGACTTCATGATCGTGCGCGAGAACACCGAGGGCGAGTATTCGTCGGTCGGCGGCACGATGTTCGAAGGCACGGACCGCGAGTTCGTATCGCAAACGTCGATCTTCACGAGGAAGGGCGCGGAACGCGTCTTGAAGTTCGCGTTCGAGCTCGCGCAAAAGCGTGAGAAGAAACTGACGGTCGCGACCAAGAGCAACGGCATTTCGATCAGCATGCCGTGGTGGGATTCGCGCGCCGCCGAAATCGCGCAGCAGTATCCCGACATCAAGTGGGACAAGCAGCACATCGACATTCTGTGCGCGCGCTTCGTGCTCAGTCCGGACCGCTTCGACGTGGTCGTCGCGACGAATCTCTTCGGCGACATTCTTTCGGATCTCGGTCCGGCATGCACGGGCACGATCGGCGTTGCGCCTTCGGCCAACATGAATCCGGAACGCAACTTCCCGTCGCTGTTCGAGCCGGTGCATGGTTCCGCGCCGGATATCGCGGGCAAGGGCATCGCCAATCCGGTCGCGATGATCTGGTCCGCCGCGATGATGCTCGATTTCCTCGGCGAACGCGCCGCGCACGATGCGATCCTTTCCGCCATCGAAACCGTGCTGAAGCAAGGGCCGCATACCGGCGATCTCGGCGGCCGCGCGAACACGACGGAAGTCGGCACGGCCATTGCGCGCCTGCTCGCCTGATCCTTGTGGAGACCATCTGACATGACGCAACGCTACGAGTTGAGCGATCTGATTCGCGCCGACAATTTCATCGACGGCAAATGGGTGCCCGCCGCGAGCGGCAAGCGCTTCGCCGTCACCGATCCGGCGACGGGCGACTTCATCGCGCAGGTCGCCGACAGCGGCCCCGCCGATGCCCGCGCCGCCACCGATGCCGCCGCGCGCGCGTTCCCCGCCTGGCGCGATGCCTTGCCGAAGGACCGCGCGGCCGTGCTGCATCGCTGGCATGCGCTGATCGTCGAGAACGCGGATACGCTCGGGCGTCTCATCTCGCTCGAGCAAGGCAAGCCGTTCGCGGAAGGACGCGGTGAAGTGATGTACGGCGCATCGTATGTCGCATGGTTCGCCGATGAAGCCACGCGCATCTATGGCGACATCATTCCGCAGCAGCAGCGCGGCAAGCGCATGAGCGCGGTGAAGGAACCGGTGGGCGTCGTCGCGGCGATCACGCCGTGGAATTTTCCGCTCGCGATGATCGCGCGCAAGATCGCGCCCGCGCTCGCGGCGGGCTGCACGGTCGTCGGCAAGCCAGCCGAGGACACGCCGCTCACCGCGCTCGCGCTGGTGCTGCTCGCGCATGAAGCGGGCGTGCCGGCGGGCGCGTTGAATCTCATCAGCGCTTCGCGCGAGAACGCGCAGGAAGCGGTCGCCGACTGGCTCGAAGATGGCCGGGTGCGCAAGATAACGTTCACGGGCTCGACGCCGGTGGGCAAGTATCTCGCGCGCGAATCGGCGGGCACGCTGAAGAAGCTGTCGCTGGAACTCGGCGGCAATGCGCCTTTCATCGTGTTCGACGACGCCGATCTCGATGCCGCCGTCACGGGCCTCATGGCATCGAAGTTCCGCAATGGCGGGCAGACTTGCGTATGCCCGAATCGCGTGTATGTGCAGTCATCTGTCTATGAGAAGTTCGCCGATCTTCTGGCAAAGCGTGTCGCGGCATTGAAGGTCGCGCCCGCCACCGATGCCGACGCGCAGATCGGCCCGATGATCAACGCGCGCGCGGTGGAGAAGATCGAACGTCACGTGAACGATGCGCTCGAACATGGCGCGCGCGCGCTCACGGGCGGCAAGCGTCTGACCGCGCTTGGTCCGAACTACTACGCGCCGACCGTGCTCGCCGATGCCACGCCCGACATGCAACTGAGCTGCGAGGAAACCTTCGGCCCGGTCGTGCCGCTGTTCCGTTTCGACGACGAAGCCGAGGCGATCCGCGCCGCCAACGACACGCCGTTCGGCCTTGCCGCGTATTTCTACAGCCAGAACCTGAAGCGCATCGATCGCGTGTCGCGTCTGCTCGAATCGGGACTCGTCGGCATCAACGAAGGCGCGATTTCGAGCGAGGCGGCGCCGTTCGGCGGCGTGAAGGAATCGGGCTATGGACGCGAAGGCTCGAAGTACGGTCTCGACGATTACCTCTCGATCAAATACCTCTGTCAGGGCGGACTCGAATGAACGCGTATCCGATCGAGATCACGTTTCCCGATATCGGCGCGCATGCGGCGGGCAATGCGGGCGTGCCTTATGTGCATACCTTCGATTCGGGCATTCATGGTCCGCATGTGATGATCAACGCGCTCACGCACGGCAACGAGGTGTGCGGCGCGATCGTCGTCGATGCATTGCTGCGCGCCCAATTGAAACCGCGGCGCGGCAAGCTCACGCTCGCATTCGCCAACGTCGATGCCTACGCGCGCTTCGATGCCGACAAGCCCGACGCATCGCGCTTCGTCGATCAGGACTTCAATCGCGTGTGGACCGCGCAGACGCTCGACGACGCCTCACGTGATTCGAGCGAACTGCGCCGCGCCCGCGCGATGCGGCCTGTCGTCGATACGGTGGATCTGCTGCTCGATCTTCATTCGATGCATGAGAAGAGCAAGCCGCTGATCGTCGCGGGACCGCTGAACAAGGGCATCGAACTGTCGGCGAAGCTCTGCACGCCTGCGACCATCATCTGCGACGAAGGCCATCCCGAAGGCCGGCGCATGCGCGATTACGAAGGCTTCGGCGATGCGGGAAGCCCGAAGAACGCGTTGCTGATCGAATGCGGACAACATTGGGAAGCGAATGCGGTCACGGTTGCGCGCGATGTGACGGCGCGGTTTCTCGTGCTGTCCGGCGTGGTCGACGAGGAAGACTTGCCCGTGGGCTGGATTCAGCCATCGCCGCCGGAAATGCTCGTCGTGCGCGTGACGGAACCCGTCGTCGCAAAGAGCATAGACTTCCGTTTCGCCGGCGATTACACCGGTCTCGAAGTGTTTTCTGACGCGGGCAGTGTGATCGGCTGGCTGGATGGCGAGCCTGTCAAAACGACATATGACGATTGCATGCTGGTGATGCCGTCGTTGCGGCAGTTGCGGCCGGGGGTGACGGTCGTGAGGCTCGGCAAGATCGAGAGACGCATTCAATCCACCTAAAGGCAGAAACATGAAAGTTCAGCAGATCAAGCAGAGCATAGCAATCGAGGGACTGGAAGACTGGGGCACGGCGGGACTTCCCGGCACGCAGGAAATCAGGGTAAGCGGCGTTCAGAAAGTAATCCCGGGCAGCGAGGCGATCGATACCGGCGTATTCGAATGCACACCCGGCACGTACCGCCGTTCGGTGAAACAGGCCGAGGTGATGCATTTTCTCGCGGGCCGCGGCAGCTTCACCCCCGATGGCGAAGACACAGTTCATTTCACGGGCGGCGACACGCTCTTCTTCGAAGCGAACACCGAAGGCACATGGGAAGTCGATGAAACCATGCGCAAGGTTTACGTGATCTTCTAACCGGATGTGACCATCGCCCAGACATAACATCAGGTCATGGTCACTCCAACAATTCCGGCGTTGCCCTCGCGTATTTGACTCAATATATTTTTAGTCATCTGCAATACGTCCGCTGCATCAACCTTGTCGAGGAATACGCCGTGATGAAGATTGCAAGGTTCCGCTGTCCGCACTTCCCCATTCGCCCGCTCGCCATGACCTTGCTGCTGTCCATCGCGGGCGCGGCGCCGGCGTTCGCCGCGGGCAAGATCACGTTCGTATCGCAGGGCGGCGCGTATCAGGAAGCGCAGACCAAGGCGATTCTCGATCCCGCCGCGAAAGAACTCGGCATCACGATCACGCAGGACAGCATTCCGGACGCGTGGCCGCAAATCAAGGCGCAAGGGGCCACCGGCAAGCCGATCTGGGATGTCGTCGATACGCCGACCTCGAACTGTCTGCGCGGCGGGCGCGAAGGCCTGCTGGAGAAGCTCGATTTCTCGAAGATCCCGAACGCGGCAGCCATTCCCGAGAAATACCGCACGCCGTATTCGGTGGCCTACGAGTTCTATTCGACCGTCATCGGCTATAACAAGAAAACGCTCAAGAAGGTGCCGCAAAGCTGGAAGGACTTCTGGGATGTGAAGAATTTCCCCGGCACGCGCGCGCTGCGCAACGACCCGATGACCGTGCTCGAAGCCGCGCTGCTCGCGGATGGCGTGCCGCGCGACAAGCTCTATCCGCTCGATGTGGATCGCGCCTTCAAGAAGCTCGAAGAGATCAAGCCGAACGTCACGGTGTGGTGGACATCGGGTGGCCAGTCCGCGCAATTGCTGCACGACGGCGAAGTCGACATGACGATGATCTGGAACGGCCGCGCGAGCGCCGTGATGAAGGATGACCCCAACATCGCCTTCACGTTCAACGATGGCATTCTGCAGAACACGCAGCTTTGCATCCTGAAGAACGCGCCGAATCTGAACGACGCCGTGCGCTTTCTGAACGCCGCCGTGTCGCCGGAATTGCAGGCGAATCTGCCGCTTTATATCGACTATGGTCCGGGCAATCCGGCCGCCTTCAAGACCGGCAAGATCACCGACAAGCGCGCGGCCGAACTGCCGAGCGCGCCTGCAAACGCAGCGAAGCAGGCGCTCTTGTCGGAGGAATGGTGGGCCACCGAGCCCGGCATTCAGGCCAAGGCGCGCTGGCTCAAGTTCATGCAGTGACGCGGTTCACGCGTTGCCATACGTGTTCGACTATCTGATTCTGGGCGGCGGCTCGGCCGGCTGCGTGCTGGCCGCACGCCTTTCCGAAGATGCGCGCGCGAACGTATGTCTCGTCGAAGCGGGCCGCGATATCTCCGCGCGCACGATGCCCGACGCCATTCGCAGCCGCTATCCGGGCCGCGCCTATCTCGACACGCGCAACATCTGGCAGCAGTTGAAAGCGCGCATGAGCATGAGCGGCGCGCTGCGACGCTATGAACAGGCGCGGCTTCTGGGTGGCGGCTCCGCGATCAACGCGCTGATGGCCAATCGCGGCTCGCCCGCCGACTACGACGAGTGGGAAACGCTCGGCGCCGATGGCTGGAACTGGCGAACGTGTCTGCCCTGGTTTCGCAAGCTCGAAACGGATTGCGATTTCAGCGGCCCGTTGCACGGCGGCGATGGACCGCTGCGCATTCAACGCCCGACGTGGCCGCGCATTTCGCCGTTCGTGCGCGCGGTGCTCGACTCGCTCGCCGAGCATGGTCACGCGCTGCACGAAGACCAGAACGGCCCGTGGGAAGACGGTACGTTCATCGGTTCGATTGGCGTGAGCGCGAACGGGGAACGCATCCCCACGTCGGTGTGTTATCTCGACGATACCGCACGCGCACGCAGCAATCTGACCATACGCACCGATGAAGTCGTCGAGCGCATCCTGTTCGATGGCAAGCGTGCGATCGGCGCGCGCATCGTTCGCGCCGACGGCACGCGTGAAGAGCTGAAGGCGCGGCGCGTGATCGTGTCGGCCGGTGCGATACACAGCCCCGCGTTGCTGATGCGAAGCGGCATCGGACCGGCCGATGAACTCGCCGCGCTCGGCATCGACGTGCTTGCGGATCGCCCGGGCGTCGGGCGCAATCTGATGGAACATCCGTCGATCGCCGTCTCCGCGTTCCTGCCGCGCGCCGCGCGCACGCCGTTTCCGGACGAGCATCACGAGCAGGCGATCGTGCGCTTCTCTTCAGGCATGCCGGATACCGTTCAAGGCGACATGCACGGCGCGATTCTGTCGCGTTCGGGCTGGCATTCCGTGGGTTATAGGCTGGGCACGATCTTCTTCTGGGTCAACAAGTCGTACTCGCGCGGACGCGTGACGCTGGCGTCGGCGAGTGCGTTCGATGAACCTGATGTCGATTTCGCGATGCTCTCCGATTCGCGCGATCTCGAACGTCTCAAGCTCGCGTTGCGATTCGGCGCTGCCGTCCTGGCGTCGCCTTCGATGACTGCGCATCGCGATGTGATCTTTCCATCGAGCTATTCGCCGCGCGTGGCGGCGGTGGCTATGCCGGGGACATGGAACGCGGTGCAGCGTGGCGCGTTGAGCGCATTGCTCGATATCGCCGGACCGCTGCGCGGCGCGTTGATCAAGGGCGTCGTGACGCAAGGAGTGGGCATCGAAGAACTGCTCGGCGACGATAGCGCGATGACCGCGTTCGTCGCGCGCAGTGTCGGAGGCACGTGGCATCCGTCGGGGACGTGCCGGATGAGTTCAGCGGCCGATCCGCTGGCCGTGACCGATTCGCATGGTGCGGTGTACGGTGTCGAAGGCCTGCATGTGTGCGATGCGTCGCTGATGCCTTCGATTCCGTGCGCCAATACGAATGTGCCGACGATCATGATCGCGGAACGGGTGGCGGATGTGCTACGCGGCGCGGCGCGTGACCAACATGAAACGGCCGCGCGCGCTGTGAACTACTCCCCGTAACCCACGATCCCCTTCACCTCGAGAAACGCCTCCAACCCCCACTCGCCATATTCCCGCCCGTTCCCCGATTGCTTATACCCGCCAAACGGCGACCCCGCATCCCAGGCCGGATAATTGACGTACACGCTACCCGCGCGCATTCTCATCGCTACGCGCCGCGCACGCGCCTGGTCCTTCGACTGCACATACGCCGCCAGACCATACGGCGTATCATTGGCGATGGCGATCGCCTCTTCCTCGTCGCGATACGGCATGATCGCGAGCACCGGCCCGAAGACTTCCTCCCGCGCGATCGTCATCGACGGATTCACATTCGCAAACACGGTCGGCTTCACGTAATACCCGCGTTCGAGTCCATCGGGACGTCCGGGTCCGCCCGTCACCAGTGAAGCGCCCTCTTCGATGCCGACATCGATCAGGCGTTGCACGCGCCCGAACTGCACATCGCTGACGACGGGGCCCATCGTCGTGGCAGGATCGTCGGCCGGCCCGACACGATGTTTCTGCGCCGCGCGCAAGGCGATCGCCACGGCTTCATCGTGCCGCGATGCGGGCACGAGCATGCGCGTGGGCGCATTGCACGATTGCCCGCTGTTGCTGAAGCACGAGTTCACGCCCGCAGCCACGGCGGCGTCGAAATCGGCATCGTCGAGCAGGATGTTCGCCGACTTGCCGCCCAGTTCCTGATGCACGCGCTTCACCGTCGGCGCGGCCAGCTTCGCGATCTCGATGCCCGCACGCGTCGATCCGGTGAACGACACCATGTCGATATCCGGATGCGCGCTCAACGCGGCGCCGACCGTCGGTCCGTCGCCATTGACGAGATTGAACACGCCTTTGGGCACGCCGGCCGCGTCGATGATTTCGGCGAACAGGATCGCGTTCATCGGCGACACTTCGCTCGGTTTGAGCACCACCGTGCAACCCGCCGCGATGGCCGGCGCGACCTTGCACACGATCTGATTGATCGGCCAGTTCCACGGCGTGATGAGCGCGGCCACGCCCACGGGTTCGTGATTGACGAGCGTCGTGCCCTTCCTGCGCTGCCACTGAAAGCGCTCGACGGTGCGCAGCGTTTCCTCGATATGCCGCTTGCCGAGCGCGGCCTGCCACGCATGCGCAAGCTTGGTCGGCGCGCCGATCTCGCGCGAGATGACGTCGGCCATCTCGTCATAGCGCGCGATGTACGCGTCGAGCAGGCGCTGCAACAACACGACGCGCTCTTCCACACTCGTCTGCGAAAACGATACGAACGCGCGCCGCGCCGCCGCCACCGCGCGATCGACATCGTGCGCATCGCCGAGCGCGACTTCGCCGATCGTTTCTTCCGTCGACGGATCGATGACAGGCAAACGCGCGCTGCCCGAAGGTTCGACCCATTCGCCATCGATATAGAACTGCTGGAGATGTCGCATATTTTTTGAGTGGTGGAAGGGTCAGGCTCGCGCCACAGCCGTCGATCGCCGGCTCACGACGACGATCATCACGAGGCACAACGTCAGCGCCGTCAACATCGTACTGATGGCGGCAATGGTCGGATCGATTTCATCGCGCAGCGTGACGAACATGCGGCGCGTGAGCGTCTGGTTATTACCGCCGGAAATGAACAGCGCGACGACGGTTTCATCGAGCGCCTGAATGAACACGAACACCGCGCCGGAAATCACGCTCGCCTTGATCTGCGGCAACGTCACCGCCATGAAGGCGCGAAAGCGGTTCATGCCGAGACTGCGCGCGACCATCTCCTGCGTGCGATCGAACGTGCGCAAGTCCGCGCCCACCGAGATCAGCACGTAAGGCAGGCCGAGCATCGTATCCGCGATGATCAGTCCACCCAGCGTGTTCACATAACCCGCTTGCGTGAAGACGAAGAATACGCCCACCGCGACGATGATGATAGGCACCATCAACGGCAGCATCAGCAACGGGCGCAGATAGCGCAGCGACCAGTGCGATCCGTACTGAATGCCGTAAGCCGCCGCGACACCGAGCGGCGTCGCGATCAGCGCCGCGCATGTGGAGGCCGCGAAGGTGGTCTTGGCGGCATCGATCCATGCGGGGTTATCGAAGAACGCGTGATACCAGCGCAGCGAATAAGCCGGCGGCGGGAACGTCAGGAAGCGCGCATCGGAGAAGGAAAGCGGCACGACGATCACGACCGGAATCATCAGGAACGCGAGAATCAGAATCACCGTTGCCCCCAGCGTCACACGTCCAAGCGATATCGAGTTCATTTCGCCCCCAATGTCTTTTCGAGCGGAATCACGCGGCTCACGCCGTAGAAGATCGCGAACACGCAGATGAGCAGCACCACGCTCACCGAGCTCGCCGCGCCCCAGCTGTTGTAGATCTCGACGTTGCGGCTCACGATCATCGACACCATCATCGACTTGCCGCCGCCCATCAGTTCCGGCGTGATGTAGAAGCCGAGGCACAGCACGAACACGAGCGTCACGCCCGCAAGCACGCCGCTCATCGACAGCGGAAGAAACACGCGCAGGAACACATGCAGCGGCGAACCACCGAGGCTCGCGCCCGCCTGCGAAAGATTCGGCGGAATCTTCTGCATCGCGGAATACAGCGGCAGCACCATGAACGGCAGAAGGATATGCACCATCGCGATGATGGTGCCGAACTGGTTATACGAAAGCTGTAAGGGCCGATCGATCAGACCCATGCCGAGCAGCGCCTTGTTGATGAGCCCCGTGCGTTGCAACAGCACGAGCCATGCATAGGTACGCACGAGCACGCTGGTCCAGAACGGCAGGATCACCATGCCGAGCACGAGCGCGCTCCATCGCGGCGAGATCGACGCCGCGAAATACGCGACCGGATAACCGAGCAGCAGCGTAATGGCCGTCACGATGAAGCTGAGCTTGAAGGTCAGCAGGAACGTGTCGAGATATGCGCCCGTGAAGACGCGCCGATAGTTCACGAGCGAGAACACGCCGTCGTGATAAAGCGACTGCCACGAAAGCCACGCGAGCGGCACGACGAGCAACACGATCACCACCAGCAACGCGGGCGCCATCAACATCAGCATTGTGCGGTCTTCGCGGCGCTGATGGCGCACCGAGGGGTCGATCGTGGCGGCATGCATCACAGCGGTGTCCTGGAGAATCCGTTTGGCTGTCGTCATCATGCACCTACGGCGTCGAGAAACTGATACCACGCGGCGACGAGCCTCACGCCCGGCGCGCGCAGCGCATGAAACGGCACCGGCCGCAAACCGTCTTGCGCCAGCAGCGCAAGCTCAGGTCGTTCGCCGAGCGCGAGCGCCGCCGCGTGCTGACCGATGAGACTCGCCATTGCGATGCCCGCGCCGTTGTAGCCGAGACAGAACGTGGTGGCGTCGTCGCTGCGGCCGACATGCGGCAGCGCGTTGAACGTCATGCCGACATAACCCGACCAGCGATAGTCCACCGCCACATCCTTCAATTGCGGAAAGAGCGCGACCATCGCGCGTTGCAGCGCATCGAAGCCGGTCGGCTCGCCTTCCTTGCCGAATGCATCGCGGCCGCCGAAGAGCATGCGGCCATCGACCTTCCGGAACCACTTCATCATGCGGCGCGTTTCCGTATAGCTGCGGCGTTGCACCATGAGTTGCGCATCGAGTTCGGGCGAGAGCGGCGCCGTTGCGATCATCGCGCTTCTGAACGGCACGAGTTCACGATGATACGAAGCCGTGGCATCGGTCAGATTCGAGTACGCGTTGGTCGCGACGATCACCTGTCTCGCGCGCACCGTGCCGCCCGGCGCGCGCAAATGCACGCGGCCGTCCTGCGCGCGCGACATGTCGATCACCGGTGTCGCTTCGTAGATCGGCACGCCGCGCGCGGTCAGGCCCGCCGCGATGCCGCGCACGTATTCGAGCGGCAGAATCGTGCCCGCATCCGCGCTCAGCACGCCGCCGACGAAGCCTGTCGAGCCCGTTTCATGCTGCACTTGCGCACGCGATTGCACGCTCATCGATGCATCGCCGAGCATCGTGCGCACCCAGTCCGCTTCGGCACGGATCGATGCGAGCGCGCGCTCCGTATGCGCGCAACGCAAGCTGCCCGTATGTTCAAAGCGAGCGCGCGTTAGCCTGAATTCGTCGATGAGCGCCTCGACCGTGCGCACGCCGTCATGCGCGAGCCGATGCATGCGCTTCGCGACATCGACGCCATGCGCGCCCGCGATGGCCGGAAACGACAGCCGGAACTTCGACGACACCACGCCGCCATTGCGCCCGCTCGCGCCCCAGCCGACCGGATTCGCGTCGAGCACCACGCATTCGACGCCGCGCTTTTGCAGCGCATAGGCGGCGCTCAAACCCGAATAGCCCGCGCCGATGATCGCCACTTCCACGTCGATGTCGCGTGCGAGCGGCGCGCCCGTGCTGACCGGCGCGTCCATCGCGGGCACGCGCGCGGCCATCGCCCGCCATAGCGATTCGGGTTGCGGGCGCGATGCTGTGGTCGGGGCGCGCATTGTCAGGCAGCGGCGCGCACTTCGGCGTCCACGGCATCCGCGAGCGCGGCAAGCGTCGCGAACTTCCAGGTCGGCGTGGTGACGGCTTCGGGCACGGGCGTCGCACCGAAGCCCTTCATGCCCTGACGCCGCTCGATCCAGCACGTCGCATAACCGAGCTTCGTCGCGATGCCGATGTCGTGATACTGGCTCTGCGCCGTATGCAGAATCTCTTCGAACTTGTAGCCGAATGCAGCCTGACGTCCGCGGTTATAGGCGAAGAACTGCGGATCGGGCTTCGCGACGCCGGTTTCATCGCAGCACACGGTATCGTCGAACGGATTGCCGAGCGTATGCGCGTAAGCCGACAACGCCACGCGATCCGCATTGGTCATCGCCACCAGACGGAAGTGCTTGCGCAGACGCTTCAACGCAGCGACGGAGTCCTCGAACGCTGGCCATTCGAGCACATCGCGCTGAAACGCTGCGGCGGATTGCGCGTCGTCGGGCAGGCCGAGTTGCTTCGCGAGATGCAGATAGACATTCGCCATCTCATGGCTCGATCGGCCCGGATGCTTCGCACGTCCGTCCATATACGGCTCGAAGATCTGATCATCGGTCAGGTCCTTTGCCTTCGGCCCGCCCAGCCGGCGCACGGAATCCAGCACGCCCTTTTCGAAGTTGATCAGCGTGCCGACGACATCGAACGTCAGAACCTTGAAATCAGTGAGATTCATTGCTTCATCCTCTACGGGTTGCGGTGAAAAAGCTTCAGGCCGACACGACGATCGTGTCCTGCGGATCGAGCGCGACGGTCATCAAGGCGCCCGGCGCGGGAATGCGCTTGCGCGCCTCGTGGCTGCCGGGTTGCCGAAGACTGATCGCGGTGCCGTCGGCGAGCGCGGCGAATACGCGCAGGCTCTCGCCTTGATAGAGCACTTCCGTCACGCGGCATGACAGGCGGTTCACATGCGCGTGACCCGCATCGCCGTCGATGACGAGCTTTTCCGTCTGCACGGCGAGCAACAGCTTTTCGCCGCGTGGCAAAGGATGCGCGGTGCGCAGAACCGTGTCGCCGAGGCGCACGGCATCGTCGCCGGCGCGCGTGACGTCGAGCATCGTCGCTTCGCCGATGAAGCTCGCGACGAACGCATCGCAGGGACGGTCGTACAGGCGCTCGGGCGTATCGATCTGCACGAGCCGGCCATCCTTCAGGACAGCGACGCGATCGCTCATCGTGAGCGCCTCGCGCTGATCGTGCGTCACGTTGACGATGGTCGCGCCGAGCTGACGATGCAGTCTGCGCAATTCGATCTGCATGGTCTCGCGCAACTGCTTGTCGAGTGCGGAGAGCGGTTCGTCCATCAGAATGAGTTGCGGTTGAAACACGATTGCGCGCGCGAGCGCGACGCGTTGTTTCTGTCCGCCGGAAAGCTGATGAATGCCGCGGTCTTCATAACCTTTTAGCTCGACCATCGCGAGCGCATCGGCGACGCGTTTCGCCCAGGTCGATTTCGGCTCGCGGCGCGCGCGCAATGAGAACGAGACGTTCTCACCCACGCTCATGTGCGGAAAGAGCGCGTAGTTCTGAAACACGATGCCGATCTCGCGCTTGTGTGGCGGCGCAAATGTAATGTCACGCTCGCCGACCCACACGCTGCCCGAAGACGGCTGCACGAAACCGCCGAGGATGCCGAGCAGCGTCGTCTTGCCCGAACCCGACGGCCCGAGCAGCGAGACGAACTCGCCCGGCGCGATGTCGAGCGATACATCGTCCAGCGCCGTCACCGCGCCGTAGCGCTTGGTCGCGGACCTGATCGACACTCCCGTTTTTGCGCGTGCGTCCATGTCGTTCGTCTCGTCGAAAAGAGCAGTGGTTGGGAAAATACTATGTCGCGATGTTTTTGACGGCAATTCCAAAATTGTTGGATCAGGCATAACATGAAGTCATGCCAAACCTTCGCAGAAAACTGCCCAGCGCAAACGCGCTTTTCGTGTTCGAAGCGGCTGCGCGCTGCGGGAATTTCACGCGCGCCGCGCAAGAGCTTTATGTGAGTCAGCCTGCCGTGAGCCGCATGCTCGCGCGCATGGAAGACCATATCGGCGTGCGGCTTTTCGAGCGCGTGCGCGGCGGCATCGAACTCACGGAAAGCGGCGAGATTCTTTATCGCAAGATCTCGGAAGGCTTCAGCGGCATAGAGAGCGCGATCCGCGAGATCGAGGCGCGCGCAACGGGCGTCGAAACGGTCACGCTTTCCGTGTCCACCGGCTTCACCACGCACTGGCTCATGCCGCGCATGAGCCGTCTGAATCAGGCGTTTCCTTCCGTCGATCTGCGGTTTCAACTGATATCGGGGCGCATCGGCGGGCCGCTCGTCGATGTCGATCTCGGCATGCGTTTTGTTCACGATGAGGAAATCGACGAGAACGCCGTGCTCGTCATGCCCGAAATGCTGTTGCCACTCTGCAATCCGCGTTATCACGAACTCGCGCAAACGGATGCGGCACGCGCGCACGGCGATACGGTGATCGTCATGGATGACGAGGAGCGCGGCTGGCACGAGCGTTTTCATGCATTCGCTTCAAAGGCGCGCCATGCAGCGGGCATGTTGCGATTCAACGATTACGCGATCGTCGTGCAGGCGGCGCTGCTGGGCCAGGGCATCGCGCTCGGGTGGCTCAACGTGACATCGCACTGGCTTGCGCAAGGCGCGCTCGTGCCGACCGAAGAGGAGCTGATCGTCACGAGCCGGCGCTGTTGCCTGCTCACGCCGCCGAATCGGCCCGTCAGACCGATCGTCGCCGATGTGCGCGCGTGGATCATCCAGGAAGCGCTAAGCGACCTGCGCATCGTCGAAAGCCAGTACCCGCGGCTGGGTTTGCGCGACGCGCTTAAGCAGACCGGCATCACGCTCGGCTGAACGCGCTTTCTTGCGGGTGCGCGCAACGAATGCGCTCGGCGTCATGCCGCACATGCGCTTGAAATGCCGCGCGAGATGGCTCTGATCGAAGAAGCCCACTTCCGTTGCGACGACCGATCCCGGCACGCCCGCGAGCAACAAGGTCTGCGCGCGCCGCACGCGCAACTCACACAGATACTTGTAGGGCGACAGCCCGAATTGCTCGCGAAACACGGTCGCGAAACGCGATACGCTCAGCGCCGAAAGATCCGCGAGTTGCGCAAGACTGACGGTCTGATCGAAATTGGCTTCGATATAAGCGAGCGCGTCGACGAGATTGGCTTGGCTCATGGCTAAGTCTCGGAAGTGACCGATTCCGCGTGCGTCGACGATGCGCGCTGAAATCGTCTGATGGAAAACGAAGCGAGATCGATCGGCGTGCTGCCCGTATCGATCAGCTCGGCGAGCGTTTCACCGACGCCCGGGCCGATCTGAAAACCCGATCCGCTGAAGCCGAACGCATAGAAGAGGCCATCGGCTTTCGAGCTCGGTCCGATCACCGGTTCCGAATCCGGCAGATAACTTTCGACGCCGCTCCACACGCGAATCACATGCAGCGGCCGCATTGCCGGCACCATGCGGCGGAACTGCGCCATCTGCGCGACGGTGTTCTCGGGCAGAACAGACGCTCTGCGCGTGACGGCATCGGCCGGGCCGGGCGGACCGCCGCCCAGCACGATATTGCCGCGCGGAATCTGCCGGAAATACACGCTCTCTTCCTTGATGGACGTGTACACGCCCATCGAAAACTGGAACACGTAGGGCACGGGTTCGGTCACGGCCATTTGCGGCCCGCGCGCGGCGAGCGGCACCGGTTCGCCGAATTGCGTCGATAGCGCGTTGGCCCATGCGCCCGCGCAGATCAGCACTTGATCCGCGCGATACACATCGCCCGTCGCGGTTTGCACGCGAAAGCCGTCCGATTCTTTTTCGACGTGCATCACTTCCGTGTTCTCGACGATGCGCGCGCCGAGCCGCGCAGCGGCACGCCCGAACGCGGGCGCGGCGAGACGCGGGTTCGCATGACCATCGAGCGGCGAGATCGATGCTGCGAGCACGTCGCGGCCGAGGAAGGGAAAGCGTCGGAACATGGTCGCGCCTTCGAGCACTTCGAGATCGAGTCCGTAGTCACGCGCATCGGCGGCATAGCGATGAAAGTATTCCGCATCATGCGCGTGATAGCACACGCGCGTATGACCCGATGGCAGGAACTCGATATCCTCGCCGAGCAACTCGCGCGAACGCCGCCATGTGTCGAGCGCGCGATTCGACATCGCGAGTTGTTCAAGCGCGCGTCCTTGCCGACGCACGCCGCCGAAGTTCACGCCGCTTGCCTGCTGTCCGGTCAGGCCGCGTTCTAGCAGAATCACCGAACGCTTGCGGCGGCGCAGAAACAAGGTTGTCGACGTGCCGACGATGCCTCCGCCGATCACGATCACATCGGCACGCTCGCTCATGCGTTCGTCTCCATGTCCTGATGCGGCGCGAGCGCCATCGGCAAAGGTTTGACGGGCGCCTGTCCGCGCAGGCGTCCGACTGCTTCGAGCGGCACGCGCGCTTCAGCCGCGATCACTTCCGCGCCCGCATGCGCGCAGAAGCGGCCCTGGCAACGTCCCATGCCGACGCGCGAAAACGCCTTCGCGCGATTGGCTTCCTGCGCGCCCATTTCGTTCACGACGCGCCGCAGTTCGCCAGCGGTGATCGCTTCGCAGCGGCACACGATGGTCTCGTCCGGCAACGCGGCGGCCAGTCGCGCGGGCCATGGAAATGCCGTGCGCAAGCCTGCGGCGAAGCGCGTAAAGCGCGATAGTTGCATGCGCAACCTGCTCACTTCGTCTTCGTCGCGCGCCATGCCGATGTCTTTCAACGCGGCAAGCGCCGCAAGTCGACCCGCGCGTTCGGCCGCATCCGCGCCGCGCACGCGTGCGCCATCGCCTGCGAGATAGACGCCTTGCACGTTGCTGCGGCCGTCTTCATCCGCGACGGGCAGCCATTGCTGCAACGCCTCATCGAAGCGGAATTCGCAGCCCGCGAGATCGGCGAGCTGCGTCTCGGAGCGCAAGTGATAACCGAGCGCGACGGCATCGCATTCGACGTCCAGCAGCGCGCCGTCGGCGAGTTTGACGCGCACGCCCTGCACGCCACGCTCCGGCGTCCCTTGAATCTGAACCGGTGTGATGCCGCGATGAACCGGCACACGCGCATCCCTGAGCACGCGCATCAACGCGACGCCCTTCTTCAGCGTCGATGGAATCGCGAGCAATTGCGGCAACGCGCGCAGCCGTTGCGCGAACGTCGATGTATCGAGCACCGCGCTCACCGTCGCGCCCGCCTTCACATACTGCGCGGCGACGAGATAAAGCAACGGCCCCGTGCCCATCATCACGACGCGCGCGCCGATCGCGCAGCCCTGCGATTTCAGTGCGACCTGCGCGCCGCCGAGGCTGTACGCGCCCGCGTGATGCCAGCCGGGAACGGGCATCAGACGATCGGTCGCGCCGCTGCAAATGATGAGTGCATCGAATACGAGCTTGCGATGATGGGTTCCGCTCACCACATGCACTGCGTTCGGCTCGATGTTCCACACGAGCGTATCGGGCACGTAGTCGATCTTCGCGCGCAACGCATCGAAGCTTTCGTGCAAGGCGCGCGCGCGTTGCGCTTCCGTGCCGTACAAGGTCTCATACGTGCGCGTAAAACCCTCAGGCTGACGACGATAGATCTGCCCGCCGTCGCGCCTGCCTTCGTCGATCACCACGGGACGCAGGCCCGCTTCGACCAGCGCCTGCGCCGCGCGCACGCCCGCCGGCCCCGCACCGATCACGATCACAGTCGCGGCCATACGCCCTCCTGCGCTTGCGCGAGATGCGTGACGATCGACATGCCTTCGACAGCCTGTGTCGTGCAGGCGCGCACGCGTTCGCCGTTCGCCATCCACACCCAGCAGTCCTGGCACGCGCCCATCACGCAGAAGCCCGCGCGACGGCCATCGCCGAATTCGGAATCGCGCAGGGATTCCTGCGAAGTCAGCAACGCGACCATCAGCGTGTCGCCGGCGGCTGCGAGCGCGCGCTTGCCGTCGATGACGATCTCGAAGGTTCTGCGGCCCTGCTCCGCGACTCTCACAAAACGTCCGCTCATGCCGTCACCGTTTCCATCGACTGCATGCGCGAAAGATCGTCGGCGCTGTGATGGCACAGAATCTCCGCGCCGGATGGCAAGGTCTTCTTCGCAGGCGGCGTCACATTGCACTTGCCGTCGATGCGCGCCGCGCAACGCGAACGGAAGCTGCACAGCTCGGGCGCATCGCTTTCCGGACCGAGCACGGGCAACGCGCCGAGCGCCATCGCGCGGCGCGAATCGAGCCAGCCGGGACGCAAGGCGGGCACCGAATCGACCAGCAAGCCCGTGTACGGGTGATACGGCGGATGCGACAGCGCATCGCGCTGGCCCGTTTCGACGCACTGGCCCGCATAGAGCACGATGACTTCGTCGCAGATCGCGCGCACCGTCGATATATCGTGGCTGATGAACATGTATGACACGTTGAGTTCACGACGCAGTTCCGCGAGCAGATCGAGGATCGCCGCGCCCACGACCGTATCGAGCGCGGAGGTCACTTCATCGCAGAGAATCAGCTCAGGCTTTGCTGCGAGCGCGCGCGCGAGATTCACGCGCTGCTTCTGTCCGCCCGACAGACCGCCCGGCTGACGCTTTGCGATCGATGCCGGCAGCTTCACCAGATCGAGCAGTTCGAGCATGCGCTTTTGCGCGGGCGCACCGCGCAGGCCGTGATAGAAATTCATCGGCCGCGCGAGGATATCGGCGATGGTGCGGCTCGGGTTCAGCGCGGTATCGGCGTTCTGAAACACGATCTGCACGCGCCGATATTGCTCCAGCGTGCGCTCCGAAAGCTTCGCGGGCAGCGGCTTGCCGTCGAGCAGCACGTCGCCGCGCGCGCGATCCACGAGCCCCGCGATCACGCGCGCGAGCGTCGTCTTGCCCGAGCCCGACTCGCCGATCACGCCGAGCGTGCTGCCGCGCACGATCTTCAGGCTCACGTCGTCGAGCACGCGCACGGCAGGCATGCCGTTCGCATCGATGCGGCCATAGCCCGCGCTCAGGTTGCGGATTTCGAGCAGCGGGACATCGCGCGCTTCGTCCGGCATGGTGAGCTCGGCTTCGGGACGGCGCGTCGCCGCCAGCAACTGGCGCGTGTAGTCGTCGGCGGGGGCGTCGAGCACTTGCGCGGTGGTGCCGTTCTCGCGCACGCGTCCGCCGTTCAACACGACGATGCGATCCGCCATCTGCGCGACGACCGCCAGATCGTGCGATACGTACACGGCCGTCGTGCCCAGTTCGCGCACCACGCCCTTGAATGCGGCGAGCACTTCGATCTGCGTGGTCACGTCGAGCGCGGTGGTCGGCTCATCGAACACGACGACGGCGGGATCGGTGATCAACGCCATCGCCGCCATGAGGCGCTGCAACTGGCCGCCCGACACCTGATGCGGATAGCGATCGCCGATCGTCTCAGGATTCGGCAACGCGAGCGAGCGAAACAGGCCGATCGCCTTCTGACGCGCCGCGACGGGCGTCATCAGCTTGTGCAGCAGCGCGGGCTCGGTCACCTGATCCATGATCGTGCGCGCCGGATTGAAGCCCGCCGATGCGCTCTGCGCGACATACGCGACCGTGCGTGAACGCAATGCGCGGCGGCCCTTTGCATCGAGCGACAACACATCCGTATCGCCGATCTTCACCGAGCCGCCCGCGATCGCGCAGCCGCCGCGCGCATAGCCGAGCAGCGCCAGCGCGATGGTCGTCTTGCCCGAACCCGACTCGCCGATCAGCGCGAGCACTTCGCCCTTCTTCACCGTGAAGTCGACGCCCTTCACGATCTCGACGACCGGATCGGGCGCGACGCCGGCAATGACGCGCAAGCCCTTCACTTCGATCATGTTCGTGTTCATTGCCGGCCTCCATGCGAACGCGCGCCATGACGACGCAGGCTGTCGATGAGCAGATTCACGCCGACCGTCAGCGTCGCGATGGCGACTGCCGGCATCAGCACCGCAGGCGCACCTTCCGCGAGTCCGCCGATGTTCTCGCGCACGAGCGAGCCCCAGTCGGCGTTCGGCGGCTGCACGCCGAGGCCGAGAAAGCTCAGGCCCGAGAGCAGCAGCACGATGAACACGAAGCGCAGGCCGAAGTCCGCGAGCATCGGATGAATCATGTTGGGCAGCACTTCCACGCGCGCGATATAGAACAGCTTCTCGCCACGCGCCTTCGCGACCTGCACGTATTCGAGTGTCATGATGTTCACCGCGAGCGAGCGCGAGATGCGAAACGCGCCGGGAATGTATGCGAGCGCTGCGACCATCATCAGCATCGGAATGGACGAGCCGAACGCGGCGATCACGACGAGCGCGAGAATCTTGCTCGGGATCGAGATGAGCGCATCGAAGAGACGGCTCAGCACTTCATCGACCCAGCGCCCCGACACGGCGGCCACCAGACCGAAGAACGTGCCGATGACGCTCGCCGCGACCGTCGATGCGAGCGCGAGCCCGACCGTGTACTGCGTGCCGTAGAGAATGCGGCTCAGCATGTCGCGGCCGAGATAGTCGGTGCCGAGCAGATGCGCAGCGCTGAACGAGCCGAACACTTCCGTCGATGTGAACGCGCCGCCCTTGTACGGCGCGATGACCGGCCCGATGAACGCGACCGCGAGCCAGAACACGACGATGAAAAGACCGATCAGCCCCAGTACGGCGAAGCGATCGACGAGGCGCCTGAACACGCTGCGCTTGACCACGGGCGCCTCGTCCTGCGGCGCGTCGGCGGGAGGCTGCTCGTATAGCATGGTCGTGGCGTGAGAAGAGACGTTCCGGTTCATCGTTGACGCAGCCTCGGGTTGGAGACGATCTGAGCCAGATCGGCAATGAGCACGAGCGCGAGATACGCCGCGCAGAACACCATCACGCAGCCCTGCACGAGCGGCATGTCGCGGTTGGTGACGGCATCGACCATCAGGCTCGCGAGACCGGGATAGTTGAAGATGGACTCGACGATCACCACGCCGCCGAACAGATACGACAGCGAGAGCGCAACCGCATTCGCGATCGGTCCGATGGTGTTCGGCAGCACATGGCGCAATACGACGCGCATCGGCGACGCGCCCTTGAGCAGCGCCATCTCCACATACGACGCGTTCAACTGGTCGAGCACGGCCGCGCGCGTCATACGCGCCATCTGCGCGACGATCACGCAGCACAGCGTCATCACGGGCATCGCATAGGTACGCACGAGCCCGCCGAACGACGACACATCCGACAGATACGACAACGCGGGCAGCCAGCGCAGCTTCACCGCGAAGATCAGCACGGCGATGGTCGCGACGAGAAACTCGGGCACGGCGACAGTCGACAGCGTGAGCACGTTGAGCGCGCGATCGACGAGCGAGCCGCGATACATCGCCGATGCAATGCCGATGATGAGCGCAACCGGCACGGACACGAGCGCCGTCAGCCCCGCGAGCACGAGCGAATTCGGCAGACGCGTGGCGATCAGTTCGCTGACCGGCAGATTGTTCGACAGCGACGTGCCGAAGTTGCCCGTCACCACATGCACGAGCCACTGCACATAGCGCGTGACCGCCGGTTGATCGAGGCCGAACTGATGCCGCAGCGCCTCCACCTGTTCAGGTGTGGCGGCCTGGCCGAGCGCCTGCTGAGCCGCGTCACCCGGCAACAGGCCGGTGATGCCGAACACCACCATCGACACGATGAACAGCGTGAGCAGCGCGAGGCCGAGGCGCGCGGCGACGAGTCGTTGCGCATGAACTTTCATCGGATATCGCCTCTCTCGTTGAAGGGTTGACTTCGTGCGCCGCCGCTTTAACGGCGGCGCACGTCCGGCGTTACACCATGTTCATGCCTCGAGCCATACGTTTTCCGCGAACATCCAGCCCATCAGACCCGCGAGCGGAATGCCGCCGAGACCCTTGAGCTTCGTGGTGTGCGCGTCGAGCGAGCTCTGGAACATCGGAATGCCGATGCCGCCATCGGTGTGCACGAGTTCCTGCATGTCGCCGTAGATCTTCTTGCGCTTCGCATCGTCCGGTTCGCCACGCGCGGCGACCAGCATCTGGTCGAACTGCGCGCTCTTCCAGTTCGCTTCGTTCCACGGCGCGTCGGACTTGAAGAACTGCGTGAAGATCACGTCCGCGCTCGGGCGCGCGTTGATGTTGCCGAAGCCGAGCGGATGCTTCATCCAGTGATTCGACCAGTAGCCATCGGACGGCACGCGCGTCACTTGCAGATTGATGCCCGCCTGAGGCGCGACCTGCTGCATCAGCACGGCCATTTCGACCGAGCCTTCCGCCGCCGGCGATGCGTAGAGCTGAATCGGCGCGCTGCCGAGCTTCGCTTTCTGGAAGTGGAACTTCGCCTTGTCGGGATCGAAGCCGCGTTGCGGCAGGCCCGACATGTAGTACTTGTTGCTCGGATCGATCGGCTGATCGTTGCCGATCGCGCCATAGCCACGGAAGATCGTCTTGCGCATCTGTTCGCGGTCCATCAGGTACATCATGCCGCGGCGGAAGTCCGCATTGCCCGTGATGCCGCCGTCGTCGCGCATGATGAGGTCGGTGTACTGGCCGGTCTTCGTTTCCAGCACCGCGAAGCCTTGCGTGCCCTTGATGCGCTCGGTCGAGCGCGCGCTCACCGCGTTGATGAGCTGCACGTCGCCGGACATGAGCGCGTTCACGCGCGCGGGCTCGTCGGCGATGCCGATCAGTTCCACTTCGTCCAGATGCGGCATGCCCGGCTTCCAGTACTTCTCGTTGCGCACGCCCACGGTACGCACGCCCGGCGCGAACTCCTTCACTTTGAACGGGCCCGTGCCGACCGCCGTCTTGAAGTCAGTCGTGCCGTCCTTGATGATGAGGAAGTGCGAGTCGGCGAGAATCACCGGCAGGTCCGCATTCGCGCCAGTCAGCGTGATGGTCAGTTCGTTCGGGCCGGTCGCCTTGACTTCCTTGAACTGGTCGGCGAGCGTCTTCGCCTTCGAGCCGATCGCCGGGTCTTTATGGCGCATCAGCGAATAGATGACATCCTGCGGCGTGAGCGATTTGCCGTCATGGAACTGCACGCCGCTGCGCAGCTTCACGACCCACACGGTCGCGTCCTTCGTTTCGAGCGATTCGGCGAGCGCCATCTTCGCGCCGAGATGATTGTCGAGTTCGGTCAGGCCGCTGTAGAACATGAACGCGCGCGCGTAGTCGGTGCCGAGCGCGCCCTTCGCGGGATCGAGCGTATCGGCGGCGGACGACGACTGCGTCGCCACGCGGATGCGTCCGCCCTGCTTCGGCTTGCTCTGCGCATGAGCCGCGCCGCTTGCGGTGAGAAGCCCCGCGCCCGTCACCGACAGCAGCCCGCCCGCGGCCATCGCGCGCAGGACGCTGCGCCGCGACGCGCCACGGCGCGTCAGTTCTTCGAGCCGTTTGCCGGCATCGGCATGGGCAAGTGCTTCAGGCGATGTGTCGATGCTCATGAACTTCTCCGCGATAGGGGCTGTAAATGTTCGACGGCTTGTTTATGGAATATGGGCCGCCTGTCTTTGCTTCGATGCTTCGATGCTTCAATAGAACACGTCTTTGATCGAGTAATATGCGCCGACGAGCGGCAGAAACCACGGCTTGCCCGTATGACCCGGAATCGCGGGCCAGTCGAAATCGCGCCACGGGTTCGCTTCCGCGTTGCCGTTCATCACGTCGGCCATGACCTGGCCCATGTGCGTGGACATCTGCGTGCCGTGGCCGCTGTAGCCCATCGAGAAATAGATGCCGTCGTGCTGGCCCGCGCGCGGCAGGCGGTCGGCGGTGATATCGACGAGACCGCCCCAGCAATAGTCGATGCGCGCATTGGCGAGACTCGGGAAGATCGACGCGAGATTCGCCTGCAGGATGCGTCCGCTCTTAGCATCCGATGGACGCTCCGACGCGGTGAAACGCGCACGTCCGCCGAGCAGAATGCGCGCATCGGGCGTGACGCGAAAATAGTTGTGCATCAGGCGGCTCGTCGTGTACGAACGGCGGTTCGGCAGCAGTCGTTGCAGTTGATCGGCGGGCAGCGGTTCCGTCACGATGATGAACGAGCCGACCGGCGCGAGCCTGCGCCGATACCACGAGAACGGGCCGTGCTTCGACGGGCCCGTCGCGATCAAAACCTGCTTCGCGTACAACGTGCCGCGCTTCGAGTCGATTCGATACGCGCCGCCTTCCTTCGTTATTGCAGTGACTTCGGCATGTTCATAGAGTCGCGCACCTTGCCTCACTGCGGCGTGCGCGAGACCCGCGGCGAACTTGCCCATATGCATCTGGCCGCCATGACGCTGCAGCAAGCCGCCGTAAAAGGCGTCGGACTGCACTTCGTTGCGGACCTGCTCGCGATCGAGCAGATCGATGTCCGGATCGACTTCACGCCGGATGAGCTCGGCCGTCTTCGCGATGTGTTCGAGGTGATGCGGCTTCGCGGCGAGCTTGAGCTTGCCGGATGCGAGATAGTCGCAATCGATGTGCTCCTCGCGAATCAGACGCTCGACCGTGTCGACCGCCGCCGCATACGCGCGATAACAGCCTTGCGCGCGCTCCACGCCGAGTTGCGCGCGCAGCGCCGCATAGTCCTGCGCGACGCCCGTATTGCACTGCCCGCCGTTGCGTCCCGACGCGCCGCCACCCATGCGCCCGGCATCGAGCACCGCGACCGACGCGCCGCGTTTGCCCAATGCGAGCGCCGCCGACAAACCCGTGAACCCGCCGCCGATCACGGCGACATCGGCCTGGCCATCCGCCGGGCCTTCGCACGTCGGGATCATCGCGGGCGCGGTGTCGAGCCAGTAGGAGTCGAGTTTCATCGGCATTGCTCGCGTGAAGTGGCGTGTTTTACAGACCGAGTTGCGTGGCGAGATCGCCGATGGTGTCCACTTCGTAATACTCGTAGTACGGCGTGCCCGGCTCGTGGCCGCGCTTGACGAACGCCTTGTGCTTGATGCCCATGTCGTGCGCGGTCATCAGGTCGTAACGCAGGCTCGACGAAACATGCAGCACGTCTTCCGGATTGCAGTTCAACTGGTCGAACATGTACTCGAAGCCCTGCATGCGCGGCTTGTACGACTGCGCCTGCTGCGCCGTGAACACGCGATGGAACGGCGCGCCGAGCTTGTCGACGTTGCTTTGAATCTGATCGTTCGATGCGTTCGAGAGAATCACGAGCTTGTATTTCGTGGCAAGACGCGAGAGACCTTCCGGCACGTCCGGATGCGGGCCCCAGGTCGGCACGGCGAGGTAATACTTTTCGGCTTCCGCTTCGTTGAATTCGACGTTCATGCGTTCGCACGCGCGGCGCACCGAATTGACGATCACGTCGCGATACGGCTTCCACGCGCCGAGCACTTCGTCGCGGCGATAGCCCGCGAAGAACTTGACGAATTGCTCCAGGTCGTCGCCTTGCAGGCGGTCGGCGTACATCTCGCGAGCCATATCGGCCATGCGGAATTTCGTCAGCGTGCCGTAGCAGTCGAACGTGATGTACTTCGGCTCGAAATCGATCATGGTGTCAGTCCTGTCGTGTATTGAACCCGTCCGGAGTTCAGTGGTGAAAGCAAGCAACAGCGAAGTGTTGAGAGGATTTAAACAAGGCAAAAATGACTGATGGCGTTGAATGCGCGCCTCGCAACGACATAAGTCATGCGTTTTGGAGCATCGCCGCAGCAGATAATGCGGCGTTCTTTTCGCACGCTCGTACGTATCAACTTTCAGTGTCGATCAGCACGCTCTTGAAGCGCAGATTCGCTTCGTAAGCCTGCCGTCCGAGATCCTTGCCGATGCCCGAGCGCTTGTAGCCGCCCGTCGGAATCACGAAGTCGCTCGTGCGGCCATAACGGTTCACCCAGACCGTGCCGGCCTCGATGCCGCGCACCAGGCGCAACGCGCGGCCGATATCCGCCGTATGCACGCCCGCGGCGAGGCCATAGTCGGGATGCGCGGCGAGTTCGAGCGCTTCTTCTTCGGTATCGAAGGACTGCACGGTCAGCACCGGGCCGAAGATCTCGCTGCGCACGGCATCGCTGTCCTGCGTGACGTCGCACAGCAAGGTCGGCGCATAGAACGCGCCGGGCGTCGCCGCATCCGCGCGCTTGCCGCCGCAACGCAGGCTCGCACCGGTTGCGATGCTGCGTTGAACGATTGCGTCGATGCGCTGCGCCTGCGGCTCGGAGATGATCGGCGACAAGGTCGTGCCCGCAACCCACGTCGCGCCTGCCTTGAGTTCGCCGAAAGCCTGTGCGATGCGATCGGTCAGTTCATCCGCGATCGCGCGTTGCACCAGCAGCCGCGAACCCGCGACACACACCTGCCCCGCATTGCCCGTGATCGCGCCCGCGATGCGGCGTGCGACCTCATCGATGCGCGGCGCATCGGCGAACACGATCTGCGGACTCTTGCCGCCCAGTTCGAGCGTGACGGGCTTGGTGCCCGACTCCGCGCAGGCGGCCATGATCGCGGCGCCCGTGCGCGTCGATCCGGTGAACGTCACCTTGCCGATGCGCGGATGACGCACCAGCGCATCGCCGGTCGTGCGGCCATCGCCCTGAACGACGTTGAAGATGCCCGGCGGCACGCCCGCTTCCAGAGCAAGTTCAGCAAGACGCAGCGCGGAAAACGGCGTCATCTCCGATGGTTTCAGCACGACCGCGTTGCCCGCCGCGAGCGCGGGCGCGGTCTTCCATATGCCCATCACGAGTGGAAAATTCCACGGTGCGATCGCGCCGATCACGCCGTACGGCTCGGCGATCGTCATGCCGAGATGCCGATGATCGGTCGCCGCGACATCGCCGCCGATCTTGTCGGCGAACTCCGCATAAAAGCGGATGCTCTCGGCGGTGAACGGCACGTCCCAGTTGTACGCATCGCGCACGGGACGCGTCGAGCCGAGCGCTTCGAGCGGCGCGAGATTGGCTGCATCGGCGGCGACGAGATCGGCGAACGTGCGGAGCACGCGGGCACGCTCGCGCGGTGCGCGGCGCGCCCAGTCGCTCTGCCTGAACGCGCTGTATGCGTTCTGCACGGCGTAGTCGATCATCGCTTCATCGGCGACGGGCACCGATGCATACACGACGCCATCCGACGGCCGCGCGACCTCGATGCGCGACGCGCCCGCATCGATCAATTCGCCGCCGATGAAATGCCCGCTCCTGATGACGAGGCTGGCAGGATCGAACCGGTCCATATGCGTAAGTCCTCCGGGACGTTGCGTTGACATGGCTTCATCGTAGGCCCGGCGCACCGGCATATGTCGCTGACAAAATTGCCGATTCAGCACGGCGCGCGCGTTCTCGCTGCGATAACCTGCGGTTTTGCGTTGCACCACGCGCGCACGCCCTTGAACCGTGCGGGACAGGAAGATCGTCCTAGCCAGCGGCGCTGCGCGATGTCAAAGTCACGGTAAATGTCTTCAAAGTGAGGAGGCCGGCGTGCCCGACTCGAGCAATAACGATGTGGTCGAATACCGGGCTTTCACGCTCGACGACATCCCCGCGGCGCACGCGCTGTCGGCGTCCGTCAAGTGGCGGCATCGCGCGGACGACTGGCGCCTCGCGGCACGTCTGGGCAGCGGGTTCGCCGCCGTCGATCAGCACGGCCAGCTCGTCGGCACCGCGCTCGCATTTCAGTTCGGCGCGCAGGCCGCGACGCTCGGCATGTTCATCGTGTCGCCGGAGCATCAGCGGCGCGGCATCGGTCGCGGCTTGCTCGACCGGCTGATCGCACAGCTCGGCTCGCGCTTGCTGCTGATTCACGCATCCGGCGAAGGCAAGCCCTTGTGCGAGGCGCGCGGCTTCACGCGCATCGATACGATTCATCAGCATCAGGGCGCGGCGTTTCAGCCGCCGCTCGTGTCGCTGCCGCCGGGCGAGCGGCTGCGTCCGATCGGCGCCAAGGACACGCCGCGTCTCGCCGGGCTGGCATCGCGCGCGAGCGGACTGGATCGCACCGCGCTGATGCCTGCACTGCTCGATGTCGCGAGCGGCATCGCGCTCGATCGCGATGGCGAGCTGATCGGCTTCGCGCTGTTCCGGCGTTTCGGCGACGGTCACGTGATCGGTCCGGTGATCGCGCCCGAATCGCCCGATCAGAGCCGCGCCAAGGCGTTGATCAGCTACTGGCTCGCGCTCAACGCGGGGATGTTCGTGCGTGTCGATACGCCGCTGCGATACGGGCTGTCTTCGTGGCTCGAAGGCCTCGGGCTGCCGCTCGTCGATACCATCGAGCAGATGGCGCTGAACGGCGCGCCATCCGCCGATGCAACGCTCACACAGTTCGCGCTGACGAGCCAGGCGCTGTGGTGAGCGCTTGTGCGTGGACATCGGCGGGGCCGGTCTTCACGCCTTGTCGAGCCACGCAAACTCCGCGAAACGATAGCCCATCACGCGTCCCGACGGCGTGCCCTTCAGGCCGCGCAGCGTCGAACTCTGCGCGTCGATGAAGTTGATGAACGCGGGAATCACGAGACTGTTCTTCTCGTAGACGATCGTCTGCATGTCGCCGTACATCTGCTTGCGCTTCGCTTCGTCGCGCTCGCGGCGCGCCTGTATCAGCAGTTGATCGAACTGCTCGTTCTTCCAGCCCGACTCGTTCCAGTTTGCATTCGAGCGGAAGAACTGCGTGTACAGCAGATCGAGCGTCGGGCGCGGCAGGATCGAGCCGTAGGTCATCGGGTACTTCATCCAGTAGGTCGTCCAGTAGCCATCGGCGGGCACGCGGCGCACGTTGATGTCGATGCCCGCCTGCTTCGCGGCCTGCTGGATCATCATGGCGGAATCCAGCGCGGTCTCCACCGACGGCGGCGCGACGATCTCCGCGCGCGCGCCGGGCGTGCCGGCCTTCTTGAAGTGGAACTGCGCCTTGTCCGGATCGAACGCGCGTTGCGGCAAGCCCTTCATGAAGTACGGATGCCACTCCGGCACCGGATGATCGTTCGCGAGCGTGCCGTGGCCGCGCAGCATCACGCTCACGATGCGCTGCCGGTCATGCAGATACTTGATGCCCTCGTTGAAGTCCGCGCTCTTCGTGGGCAGCATGTCCTGCCGCAATGCGAGGTCCGAATAGAGTTGCGACGGGCTTTCGAGCACCGTCACCTTGCCCGTCTGCTTGACACGATCGACATCGCGCGCGGGCAGCGGCGAGATGAGGTGCACGTCGCCCGCGAGCAGCGCATTGGTGCGCGCCGCATCATCGCCGATGCCGATGATCTCCACTTCGTCCAGATAAGGACGTCCCGACTTCCAGAAGTTCGCATTGCGCGCGCCGATGCAGCGCTGCGCCGGCGTGAATTCCTTGCATGTGAACGGGCCCGTGCCGTTGCCTTTCGAGAAGTCCGTCGTGTTCGCGGCGACGATCACGAGATGTGGAATCGCAAGCAGCGCGGGCAGATCGACGTTCGGTTCCGTCAACGTGATCTCGACCTTGAGCGGCCCGGCCGCCTTGACCGAGCTGAAGCCATCCGCGATCGACTTCGCCTTCGATGCCGTCGCCGGGTCCTTGTGGCGCATCAGCGAGAACACGACGTCATCGGACGTGAACGGCTTGCCGTCGTGGAAATGCACGTTGGGCCGAAGCGTGATGGTCCACTTCAGGAAGTCGTCCGTTTCGAGCTTCTCCGCGAGCGCGTTCTGCGTCTTGAAGTCGGCGTCGAGTTCGGTGAGGCCGCTGTAGAACATGTACGCACGCGAATAGTCGCCGGTGTGCGTGCCCTTCGCGGGATCGAGCGAATCCATCAGCGACTGGTTCGCCAGCGCCACGCGAATGCGCCCGCCGCGTTGCGGCGTGGGCTCGTTCGCCGCGAACGCAAGTGACGAAGCGCCCGGCAGGATGAGGGTCGCCGCGCCCGCGGCGGCAAGCGTCTTCATCGCCTTGCGGCGGCCTGGATCGGCGACTACGAATTCCTTCGGCAATGTCATGGTCAGCCTCGCTCGGTCATGTCGTTATGGCGGATGGTATTGAACGGGCCTTCATAGCGCGAGGCAAAGCCTGTAGGCGTCATAGATGGCCGTGTGGATGTCGCGCGACGCGCTCGCATCGCCGATGCGGTACAGATGGAATTGCCCTGCTTCGCCGTCCTGCGCGGCAGGCTGCGGCTTGCCGGTCGCGAACGCTTCGAGATCGGTATAGCCGTCGTTGACGGAATACATGCGCGCCGCCTCGAAGAGATCCTCGACCGCGAGCATGCCGCGCTCGACGACCACATGATCCGCTTCCATCTCGATGCGCTCATTCGTCAGATGATGATGGAACACCGCGCGGCGTTTGCCGCCCGCCGACGCACTCACTTCGATCAGTTCGATGTTCGCGCGCACGGGCACGTCCCAGCGCGCGATGTTGCGCATCCACACCTGATCGTCGCCGCGTCCGCCGGTTTCCTGCGCGGGCATGCTGTCGATGAGCGCGAGCGATACGTTGAGCCCCGCATCGACATAACGTTCCGCGCACAGATACGCGTTGTGCCGGCCAGTGCCGTCGTACACCAGTACGCTGCCTTCGCGCGGCGGCGTTTCCGTGAGCGCATCGAAGACGGATTTGCACAGCTCGCCGCCCGGCAGCGCATCGAGATTCGGCAGCCCGCCCGTCGCGATGATGACGACATCCGCGCCATGATCGAGCACGTCGCTCAGTTCGGCGTAGTGGTTGTAGCGCACATCGACGCCGAGCTTGTCGAGTTGCGACACGCGCCAGTCGACGATGCCGATGAGATCGCGCCGCCAGCTTCCCGTCGCCGCCAGCAGCATCTGTCCGCCCGCCGTCGAGTTCGCTTCGAGCACGGTGACGTCGTGCCCACGCGTCGCGCAGATACGCGCGGCTTCGAGACCCGCCGGTCCCGCGCCGACGATCAGCACGCGCTTCTTCTGCGCGGCTTCGGGTATGTCGTGCGTGAGGTACGTCTCGCGCGAGGTCGCCGGGTTATGAATGCACGTCGCGCGGAAGTTGCGGCAGAACGATGCGCCCACGCACGGCCGCGCCTCGTCCTCCCGGCCCGCTTCGACGAGCTTCACGAGATGCGGCTCCGCGATATGCGCGCGCGTCATGCCGACCATGTCGAGCAGGCCTTCGCGGATCGCATAGCGCGCGGTGGCGAGATCGGCGATCTTCGCCGCATGGAACACGGGCAGATCGACCGCGCGCTTGAACGCGGCGGCTTTCGGCAGCCACGGCGCGGACGGCACGAACATGCCGGGCATCGAATTGACCGCGAGCGACATCTTCGTGTCCATGCGGCCGAACGCGACATTGAAGAAATCGAAGAGACCGGTGCCCTGCAGAATGCGCGACATCTCCAGCCCTTCCTCGAAGCTGCAGCCGTCTTCGAGCGCGAAGCGAAAACCCACGATGAAATCGTCGCCCACCTGCTTGCGAATCTCCTCGTGGACCTCGATCGCGAAGCGCACGCGATTGGCCGTCGAGCCGCCGTATTTATCGGTGCGCAGGTTCACGGTCGGGTCCATGAACTGGCCGATGAGATGGCCGCCCGCATGCGTTTCGATGCCGTCGAGCCCGCCGTCGCGGCAGCGCTTCGCCGCGAGGCCGAAGTCGCGAATCACGCGTTTGATGTCCGCGTCGTGGATCGCCTGCGGCATGGCGCGGTGCAGCGTTTCGCGCACAGCCGATGGCGCGATCATCGGCAGCCAGGGTTCGGTGTAGGCATCGCCGCGCCGCCCGAGATGCGTGATCTGGCACATCAGCGCCGCGCCGTGCGTATGAATGCGATCGGCAAAGCGCCGCAGATGCGGCAGCACCGCATCGGTCCCGACGTTGATCTGCTGGAACGTGTTCGGACTGTCGAGGCTCACGTTGGACGAGCCGCCGAACATCGTCAGCGCGATACCCCCTTTTGCCTTTTCCTCGTGATACCGTTGATAGACCTCCTGCGGGAATTCGTCGCGCGTGAGACGGCTTGCGTGACTCGTGCTCATCACGCGGTTCCTGAACTGCAGATGCTTGAGCGTGAAGGGTTGAAGCAAGGGGTCCGACGAAGCAGTAGTCATGGCCTGCCAGATGAAGTGGGCGTCGGACTCAAGGTAAGGAGGTCAATATGCGCCGTCAAATTACAAATCGATGCATGCCCCATAACATGGTGTTGTATGAGTCTGCGACTTCCTTCGCTTCAGGCACTGCTTGTCTTCGAAACATCCGCGCGGCTGTTGAGCTTCACCAAGGCCGCCGGCGAACTCAACGTGACGCCCGTTGCGGTGAGCCGCATGGTGGCGCGGCTTGAAGACGCGCTCGGCTTCAGGCTCTTCGAGCGCACGAAGTCAGGGCTAACCCTGACGCATCGCGGCGCAACATTGCAGCGCGCCGTCGCGTCCGGCTTCGGGCAGATCGGCGACACCATCGATGAACTCAAGCGCGATCACGCGCAAGGCGAGATCGTCACGCTATCGCTCGCGAGCGGCTTCGCCGCGTTGTGGCTTCTGCCGCGTTATGCGGAATTCCGCCGTGCGTTTCCGTCCATCAATCTGCGCTTGCAGGTGATGGCCGGCCGTCTGTACGGCCCGCTCGAAGACGCGGACCTCGGCATCCGGCTGCACGGTCCCGGTTCGGACGACGACCCCTTCGTGCTGTGTCCGGAGATCATCGTCCCTGTCTGTAGTCCGAATTATCTGGCGGAGTTCGGCCCGCTCGATGCACCGGCGAACATCGAAGGTCACGCATACATTCATCTCGACGTGACCACGCTTTCATGGGCCGATTTTCATCGGGCGACGGGACTGTCCGACAAAGGCATCGGCGAGGCCGTGCATCACACGGACCCGGGGCTCGCCGTGCAATGCGCGATGCTCGGTCAGGGCGTCGTGCTCGGCTGGCTGCTCGCGATCGCGGCGCCGCTCAACGAAGGCAAGGTGATTCCCGCGTGGGATCGCTATATCGCAACGGGCTGCAATTACGTGCTCGAACATCGCTCGTCGAATCCGTCGGAGAGCACGCGCGCGGTGGCGCAATGGCTCATCGACGAGATGAAGAAGGAACTCGACGACGCACGACGCGTGCTCGCGCCGTTGAGCGCGGTGCCGAAGAACCGCGCGGACCATGCCGCGCGCCGCGTCGATGCCGAGACTACGGTGCCGACACCGTCATGATGCGGCGGTCGCCGAACGGTCTCGCTGCCAGCAGCGCAGGCCGAATTGCGGCACGACACCGTAGGCGTGATCGAGCATGTCCGATTGCAGGTTCTCGTAGCGTTCCCAGCGTATCTCGTTGAGATACACGCAGATCTCCAGCGCCACGATGGGCGCGGTCGACTGCACATGCCGGATCACGAACGGCAGGTCGCGGCGCACGGCCGGATGCTCGCGAAAATAGCCGCTGAGATAGAGCCGATACAGACCGAGGTTGGTGCGGCGCTCGCCTTCAGGCGGCGCGAACGGTAGACGCGCGAGCAATGCGTCGTCGGGGAAGCGAATGGTGTCGACGTCGAAGTGAATCGCATGACGCAGACGCCGCGCGCCCGATTCGAACATGCCGCGCCAGTTCTTCACGCTGTTCGACAAGAGAAGCTGGCTCGGCAACATGACGATGGTGTTGTCGAAGTTGCGTACCTTGATGGTGTTCAGCGCGATATCGATCACGACGCCATCGGCGACGAATCCGGGCACCTCGATCCAGTCGCCCACGCGCAGCATGTCGTAGGCCGCGAGTTGAATACTCGCGACGAAACCCAGCAGCGAGTCGCGGAAGATGATGATGAGCAGCGCGGTGATGGCGGAGAGGCCAGTGAGCAGATAGAGCGGCGAGCGCTCCAGCAGGACCGACACCACCGCGATCAGCGCGACCAGATACGCGACGATGGTGGCGATTTGCAGGAAGCTCTTGATCGGCCGCTCGCTCGCGGTCGGAAAATGGCTGTAGCGTTCCTCGATGCTGTCGCGCAGCGCGAGCGCCGCGCGCATGAGTGTGTAGACCATGTAGCAGGCCGCGAGAATGGCCAGCGGATGGCCGAGCGCCGGGATCACCGGAAACGTGAGGCCGGAGAGCAGCGGCGCGGATGCGTAGACGATTGCGGCGGGCACGAGCGGCGCGAGCCGGTGAAACACGCGATGACGCTCCGCGGCGATCAGCCATTTGCGCCCTTCCTTGCGTGCGAGGCGGCTGACGATCATCAGCATGACCGCGCGCGTCGCGTAATAGCAGATCACGCTCGCCAGCAGAATCGCCAGCAGCAGTGCGACGACCAGAAGCGTGGCGACAGCCCAGCTGTCCGTGGCGACGTGGACTTGCCAGTCCGGTCCGACTTCGAATCGCAAGCTGTTGCCGAACATGAACGCTCCTGACGCGGGCGAACCGACGAGATTGATCAGCCGAATCGGACGTGACACTTGCTGCGCTGGTTATTGTAGTGGCGAACGCGCCGTCGAACGATGCGCGCAGGCACTTCGCATTTCACATATTTCCCGCTACAATTCGGTCCCCTTGCCCAGGTGGCGGAATTGGTAGACGCACTATCTTGAGGGGGTAGCGCCGCGAGGCGTGCGGGTTCGAGTCCCGCCCTGGGCACCAGTCGCATCAGCGACCACTTCCGTGTTCTTCTCCTTGCGCCCCGCGCGTGCCTTGTGCATCTCGGGCGGCGCAGTCAGGCCCGCCGCGGCCGCACCCGAATGCATCAGGAACTCGCGAAACGCATTGGCGACCTGAGGCAAGCGCCGCTCCGACATATGCACGACATGCCACGCGCGCTCGATCGGTGTGGATGGAAACGGCAGCGTCGCGAGCAAGCCCGCCTGCATCTCCAGCGCGCACGCATGCAGCGAAAGAAACGCGACGCCGAGTCCCGCTTCGACGAGCTGCTTGATCGCTTCATTGCTCGATAGCTCCGACGCCGCGTGCAGCTTCAATCCCGCTTCCTTGAACAGCCCCTCGATCGCGACACGCGTGCCCGAGCCGCGCTCCCTGACGAGCAGATTCGCCGCTTCGAGATCGGTCAGATGCAGGCGCTTCGCGTGCATCAGCGGATGTGTCGGCGCGGCGACGAACGCCATCGGATGCTTCGCGAACGCGGCCGCGCTCGTGCGTAGCTCGCGCGGTTGCCGTCCCATGATCGCGAGGTCGATTTCATTGGTCGCGAGCATGCGCACGATGTCATCGCGATTGCCGATGCGGAACTGCAGCTTCACGCCGGGCCGCTCCTTCGTGAATCTCACGAGCAGCGGCGGCACCAGATACTCCGCCGTCGTGATCGCGCCGATCCGCAAGGTGCCGCCCAGTTCGCCACGCAGCGCCGCGACTTCTTCGCCGGCTTCGTTCCAGAGACTCAGGATCTCGTTCGCATAACGCGCCATCACCTCGCCTGCGGCGGTGAGCTGAACCTCACGTCCCACGCGGCGCAGAAGCGGTGTGCCTGCCGCCTCGCCCAGCAGCCCAATCTGCAGCGATACCGCCGGTTGCGTGAGATGCAGTTCCTCGGCCGCGCCCGAGATGCTGCCCACGCGCGCGACGGTCTGCAATGTGCGCAACTGGCGGAAGGTCGTCGTTTTTAACATTAGTGAAAACTTATGGGTCGGCGATAAATACTAAATAGCGCAAATGTTTTCGCGACCTTATATTTTTCCCAACGAGGTCGTCAAGCATCCAATCGCATTTCCGGGAGAACCATGATGTTGAATCAATATGCGCAACGCCAGGTCGATTCTCCGCATCGCATCGTCATCGTGGGCGGCGGCGCGGCCGGGCTGGAACTCGCGACGCGTCTCGGCAATGGCGTCGGCAAGCGGCGGCGCGCCGAAGTGATCCTCATCGACCGCTTCCCGACGCACTTCTGGAAGCCGCTGCTGCACGAAGTCGCGGCAGGCCAGATCGATGCATCGAGCCATCAGATCGACTATGCCGCTCACGCGAAGTGGAATCACTTCCGCTTCGAACAGGGCGCGCTCGCGAGCATCGACCGGGGTCGGCGCGAGATCGTCATCGACGAGACGACCGATGTCGATGGCCGCCCGCTCATGCCCAAGCGCACACTCGCATTCGATACGCTCGTGCTCGCGCTCGGCAGCGTGACGAACTTCTTCGCGATTCCGGGCGCCGAACAGCATGCGCTGACGCTGGAGACAGTGGAGCAGGCGGAAACGTTCAGGCGGCGTCTGCTGTCGAGCCTGCTGCGCTCGGGCCATGCGCGGCAGGCCGAGCCCGGCGCCGCCCGGACGCCGGTTTCAGTGACGGTGATCGGCGGCGGCGCGACGGGTGTCGAACTGGCCGCCGCGCTGCGCGGCTCGGCGGAAATGCTGCGCGACTATCACCTCGCGTCGCTCGATCCCGCCGACGATATCCGCATTCGTCTGCTCGAAGGCGCGCCGCGCGTGCTGCCCGCGCTGCCGGAGCGCATCTCGACGCGCGCTCAGGACGTGCTCGCCGGACTCGGCGTCGAAGTGAGACTGGGTTGCCGCGTGCGCGCGGTCGATGCGAACGCCGTTGCGACCGTGGATGGCGAAACGCTCGCGAGCGACATCACGATCTGGGCCGCCGGCGTGGAAGGACCGCCCGTGTTGCGCACGCTCGAAGGATTGCCGTTGAACCGGCTCGGACAGGTGATCGTCGACGGCACGTTGCAGATCGAACCCGGTTCGGGCATTCATGCGATGGGCGATTGCGCGGCGTGCGCCGCGGCGAAAGGCGACGCGCTGGTGCCGCCGCGCGCGCAGGCGGCCTTTCAGCAGGCCGTCTATCTCGCCGATGCGCTCACGCGGCGCCTAGACGATGGCCCCGTGCCGTTGTTCGCCTATCGCGATCAGGGCACGCTCATTTCCTTCGGACGCGCCGGCGCGGCGGGCGCGCTGATGAGCGAGTTGCTGCGGCAGCCGCTTTTCATCGACGGATGGTTCGCGGCGTCGTGTTACCGGCATCTGTATCGCCGGCACATCATGGGGCTGACGGGCGTCAGGCGCGCGGTGATGTACGCCGCGAGCCAATGGCTTCGCGAACGCGTGCGGCCTACGGTGAAGCTGAATTGAAGCCTTACCGCATCGCCATGGCTTCGCCGCTCTGCGCGCGGCCGGACACCAGACATTGCGATCTGAACGCGTCGCGCTGACTGCTCGCGGCGGCCTGACTGAAGCCCTTGCTCAGCGCGTCGAATTCGACCTGCGCGGCGCTCTGGACGCACGCAGCCGCGCTGAGGTCGCGTCCCTGCGCGTGGAGCATGGCACGATCGGCGACGAGGTAAGCGACGAGCGCGAATACAGCGGCCTTGAATACTTTTCGCATGCTGAGTCTCCTTGCCATCTAGGCTAAGGGTCAGACGGCTCCCGGCAAATCAGGGCAAGCCCGGAGCGAACGGACGGTTTATTCATCGCGCAGTCCGCCGAACAGCCAATCGGTAAAAATGTCAATGCCGCCGCGCGCAATGAATTTGATCCCCGGCAATTCCCCAAAATCTTTTCTTTTGAGTTATTCTCGTTAACCCTTAGGCCTGCGCTGAATACGTTCGAGTCACCCCGAACCCTCCGCGCACCCGCCCCGCCTTACATTCCACTGTCATTCGCGCTGTTCCAGCGAGCACGTCGATCGCGTGCTGGCCGCGCCTTGCGTTCGATTCAAGAAAACCCATGCATCTGCCGTCCGTTCTCAGCTTTCTCATCTGGATTCCCGTGGTGTCCGGCATCTTCGTGCTGACGTTCAGCGCATCGGCGACGCTCGCGCGCGCCGTCGCGATGTTCGGCGCGATCCTCAGCCTGCTGCCGGTCGTGCCGCTGCTGTCGCGCTTCGATGCGTCGTCGGGCGCGATGCAGTTCGTCGAGCGCGTCGAGTGGCTGCCGCAGTTCGGTATTTCGTATCACCTGGGCGTCGATGGCATTTCGCTGTGGTTCACCGTGCTCACGGCCGTGACGACGCTCATCGTCTTCGTCGCGTCGTGGCAGGCGGTCACGAAGCAGGTCGCGCAGTACTACGGCGCGTTTCTCGTGCTCTCGGGCTGCATGCAGGGCGTGTTCGCGTCGCTCGACGGCATGCTGTTCTTCGTGTTCTTCGAAGCGTCGCTGATTCCGCTGTATCTGCTGATCGGCACGTGGGGCGCCGAGCGGCGCGTGTACGCGGCCATCCGCTTCTTCTTTTTCTCGTTGCTCGGCTCGCTCGCGATGCTGGCCGCGCTGATCTACCTGTGGACGCAGGCGCATACCTTCGACATCGACGCGTGGCGGCATCTGAAGCTCGGCTTCACGCCGCAGATCGTGGTGTTCGTCTGCTTCCTCGCGGCGTTCTCGGTCAAGGTGCCGATGTGGCCGGTCCACACGTGGCTGCCCGACGTCAACGCGGAAGGCCCGACCGGCGCGGCGATCCTGCTCGGCATGCTGAAGATCGGCGGCTACGGCATGTTGCGCTACGTGCTGCCGATCGTGCCCGACGCATCCCACTTCTTCGCCCCGGCGATGATCGCGCTGGCGCTCGTCGCCGTCATCTACGGCAGTCTCGTCGCGCTCGTGCAGACGGACATGCGCAAGCTGCTCGCGTACTCGGCGGTCGCGCACATGGGTCTCGTGACGCTGGGCCTGTTCACGTTCGACCGCATGGGCACCGAAGGCGCGGTCGTGCAGATGCTGTCGTACGGCATCGTCTCGGGCGCGATGCTGCTGTGCACCGGCGTGCTGGTCGAGCGCACCAAAAACGGCTCGATCGATGCCTACGGCGGCGTCGCCAACACGATGCCCCGCTTCGCCGTCTGCGCGATGCTGTTCTCGATGGCCAACGTCGGCCTGCCCGGCACGTCGGGTTTCGTCGGCGAGTTTCTGGTGCTGATGGGCGCGATTCGCGTGAATTTCTGGATCGGCGCAATCGCCGCCTCGTCGCTGATCCTGAGCGCCGCCTACACGCTGTGGATGGTCAAGCGCGTGATCTTCGGCGCGGTGAAGAACGAACGCGTGGCCAAGCTGCGCGATCTGGGCAAGCGCGAGTTCGCGCTGTTCGGCGCGATGGCCGTGCTGGTGCTCGCGATCGGCGTGCACCCGAAGACCTTCACGGACGCGATGGGCCCGTCGGTCGAAGGTCTGCTGTCGGCGGCGCTCGGCTCGTCGTTGCCCGCCGACGCCAGTGCGCCTTCGTATGACGCGCACCGCGAGACGGTGTCGGAGCGCGCGCCCGGCTGACGCGCTCAGCGCGCCGCCGCGTGCCGATGCTCGAGCGGCAGGCGCACCTGAAACGTGGTGCCGCTATCGTTCGCGACCACGTTGAGCCGGCCGTCGTGCCGATGCACCACCGTCCGGTACGCGATGTGCAGCCCCAGCCCATTGCCCTTGCCGGGCGGCTTGGTCGTGAAAAACGGCTCGAACAGGCGCGGCAGGATATCGGCCGGTATGCCGTGGCCCGTGTCGGATATCTCGATCACCGCGCAGTTGCCTTCCCGATGCGAGCGGATCGTGAGCTCGCCGTTTTCTTCCATGGCGTCGATGGCGTTGTCGATCAGATTGGTCCACACCTGATTCAGCTCGCTGCCGTACACCGGCACGGGCGGCAACGCGCGATCGTAGTCCCGCGTGACGACCACGCCATGCTTCAGCCGATGCTGCATGATGGTCAACGTATCCTCGATACCGGTGTGGATGTCGACTTCCTGCAGCGGCGCCTGATCCATGTAGGAGTACGACTTCATCGCCTTCACGATCTCCGAGATGCGTCCGGCGCCGAGCCACGTCTGCTCCGACAGAAAGCGCATCTCGAACGTCGCGGCGAGCCAGCGGACACCCGCGCCGAATTGCTCTCGGCTCACGCGCGCCGCTACGGACTCCAGTTCTTCCGGCGCAAAACCAGCCGCCACGAGGCGCGGCGCGATGAGCCAGGGCTTCGCGAACCCGTGTGAAGAAAGCCACTGCGCGAAACGCTCTTCCGTTTCGCTCTGCCGCAACGCGCCCTGCGGCGTGGCGTCGACGACGGGCGGCGCGCGGCTCGCCCAGGCGTCGAGCGTATCCATGATGTCGGCGGGCATCGCGCACAGGACGAGCGCGCGCGTCGCCCGATGCAGACTGTCGAGCGCGTCGCGCATGCCGTCCGCCGCGCGCGCCACGGCCGCCGCCGGATTGTTCAGCTCGTGCGCGAGCCCTGCCGACAGGCGTCCGAGCGCGGCCAGCTTCTCGCCGCTCAGAATGAAGGTGTCGTAGGCGCTGATGCGGCCGTACATCGACCGGAAGATCTGCTTGCTGAACGACTCGCATTCGCTCAACAGCGTACGCACGACGCTCTCGGTCAGCGAGACGAGATAGCAATCCGTGTTCGCGCTGAAGGTGAGCGGCAGCGGCATGCCCGCGAGCAACGAAGCCTCCGCGACCGAAACCGGCGCGGGGCGCGTGTCGTCGATCACCTGCCGGCCCGCGACGAGCTTTTCCGTCAGCAGCTCGCCTTCGAGCAGGATGAACTGATGCGTCACGGTCTGTCCCTCGCGCATCAGGACTTCGCCACGCTTCAGGCGATGCTCGCTCAGATTCGCGCTGAGCCACTGCTTGCGCTCGGCGGACAAGACCGCGAAGAGCGGCATCTCGAAGAGCATCGACGGATCGCTCATGGATTCGCGAGATATTGATGGATGAAATGCACGGCGATCGAGCCTTCGCCCACCGCCGCCGCGACGCGCTTGACCGAATCGGCGCGCACGTCGCCCGCCGCGAAAATGCCGGGCACGCTCGTTTCGAGCAGGAACGGATCGCGCCCGGACTCCCATCCCGCCGGCGCGCGCCCGCCTTTGACGAGCGCGCGGCCCGTCAGCAGAAAGCCGTGCTCATCGCGCTCGACCACGCCGCGCAGCCATTCCGTGCACGGCGCCGCGCCGATGAACACGAACAGCCCGCTCGCCGGAACGGTCTCCGAATCTCCGGTCTGCAGGTCGCGCAGCGTGATGTCCGCGAGATGCCCGTCGCCGCTCACGCTCTCGACTTCCGTATGCGGGCGCACGCGAATGTTCTCGGTCTCGTGAATCTGCTCGACGAGGTAGTGCGACATGCCTGCGCTCAACGACGGCCCGCGACACAGGATCGTGACCGAGCGCGCGTACTTCGACAGAAACATCGCGCCCTGGCCGGCAGAATTCGCACCGCCGACGATATACAGATCCTGATTCGCGCACGCGACGGCTTCCACCAGCGCCGCGCCGTAATACACGCCCGCGCCCGTCAGTTCCTGCACCCCGCGCGCTTCCAGCTTGCGATACGACACGCCGCTCGCGACCATCAGCGCGAGACAGCTCACTTCCGATCCATCCGATAGCCTGACGAACTTGTACGGCGGCTCGATGCGCAGTCCCACCGCGTGCTGCGTGAGGATCATCTCCGCGCCGAAGCGCCGCGCCTGCGCGAGCGCGCGCCGCGACAGGTCCGCGCCGCTCACGCCGGACGGAAAGCCGAGATAGTTGTCGATATGCGAGCTGGTGCCGGCCTGTCCACCGGGCGCGTCGCATTCGATGATCGCGACATGCAGCCCTTCCGATGCGCCGTACACGGCCGCCGCCAGTCCGGCCGGCCCGCCGCCGACGATCACGAGGTCGTGGAACGGCGTCGTCGAGCGCGTGTGCAGCCCGACCTTTTCGGCGATCTGCGCGGTCGTGGGGCGGCTCTGCACGCTGCCGTCTTCGAACACGATCACCGGCAGGTGACGCTGCCCCGGCGCGAGCGCGCTCAGAAGCGGTTCGGCTTCGGCGTGACGTTCGACGTCGAGCCAGCGAAACGGAATGTGATTGCGCGCCATGAAATCGCGCAGTTGATGCCCTTGCGGCGACCAGCGGTGATCGAGAATGCGGATGCCCTGAAACGCCGAACGCGACGACGCGTGCCAGTCGGCGAGCAGGTCGTCGAGCGCCGGATAGAAGTTCTGCTCGGGTGGGTGCCAGGGCTTGAGCAGATACTGATCGAGATGCACCGTGTTGATCGCGCGGATGGCGGCGTCGGTGTCGGCGTAGGCGGTCAGCAGCACGCGCTTGGCTTCGGGAAACAGTTCGATGGCCTGTTCGAGAAATTCGATGCCGCTCATCTTCGGCATGCGCTGATCCGCGATGAAAAGCGCCACCGACCGGTTCTGCAGGCGCAAATGCTGCGCCGCCTCCAGCGCCGCCGGTCCCGAATCCATGCGCACGATCTGATAATGCTCGCCGTATGCGATCTGCAAGTCACGCGCCACCGCGCCGGCCACGATCGGGTCGTCGTCCACGGCGAGAATCACGGGCTTGTCCATGGCGGCTCAGGCGCTCACGACTGCGGGCGCGGCATGCGTTGCAGACATTGTAGACGCTATGGCGACGAGGTTTCGCGCACCTTTCATCACAGCACCGGACCCGCAAGCCGCCCGCTTACAGGCACTTTCGCGCGTGTCCCCGCGAGCGGCAGCGTGACCCGAAAGACCGTGCCGTTCGCATCCGATCGCGCGCCGATCGTTCCGCCGTGCCGGTTCACCACGATGCGGTACGCGATATGCAGACCGAGGCCCAGACTCGGGCCGTGTGCATGGAGCGCATACTTCGACGTGTAGAACGGCTCGAACACGTGCTCCAGCGCGTCGGGTGGAATGCCCGGGCCGTTATCGGCGATTTCGACGACGGCGTCGTCGCCGTCGCGGCGCGTGTGGATCGCAATGGCGCCCTGCCCGTCCATCGCCTCGATCGCATTCTCGACGATGCTCGTCCAGACCTGATTGAGCTCGCTTCCGTAGGCCTGGATGCGCGGCAGGCTGCGATCGTATGCGCGCGTGATCGCGATGCCGCGCTGTGTCTCGTGCGTCATCACCATCAGCGTGTTGTCGATGCCGTCGTGCAGATCGATTTCCTGTTGCGGCCCCTGATCCATGAACGAATAGGATTTCATCGCCGCGACGATATCGAAGATGCGCTGCGCGCCTTGCGCCGCGTCATCCACCACACCGCGAAGATCCAGCACACGCGCGATCCAGCCGATGGCCGCGTCGAGTTGCGCCGGGCTCAGTTCGTCCGCGAGCGGCGCGAGGTCGTCCGGCGCAACGCCGCGTGCCGCAAGCGCCGGTGCAACCCGCCACGGCTTCGTCACCTGGCGCGCGGCGAGCCAGTCGGCAAGGCGCGACTCACGCTCGCTCTGGCAAATCGGACCCGCCGCCGCCGCCACGGCCTTGCGGGCGACGAGCGCGCCGAGCCGTTCGAGCATTTCCTTCGATACCGCGTGACGGCCGAGTGCGAGCGCCGACGCTTCAAGCGCGTCGAGCTCCCGGCGCACGTAGGCAAGCCCGCTCGTCAACGCCGATGCCGGATTGTTCATCTCATGCGCGAGTCCCGCCGCGAGCTTGCCCAGTGCGGCGAGCCGGCTGCGATTGAGCGCGGCGGTTTCGAGCGCGGTCAGCCAGTCGCTCATCACGCGCGCGACGGCCTGGCTGAACGAGCCGCATGACACGAACAGTTCACGGAACGCCGCTTCCGGCAGGCGCGCGAGCCGGCAATCGCGCGTGGCGGTGAGCGTCACCGGATAGGGTATCGACGCCATCACGCAGGGCGTGCCGAATGCCTCCGGCCTGACATAGCGCTCGACATCGTGCTCTCCGCCGGCGCTTTGCGTCGCGACGAGTTCGCCGTCGAGAAGGATCGTGAGGTTCGTGGCCATGTCGCCTTCGCGCAGCACCACGTCGCCCGCCGCTATCGAGAATTCGCTGACGCGATCGCTCAACCATGCCAGCCGGTCTTGCGGGAGATCGGCGAAGATACGGATCTGGGCGAGTCTGTCGAGTTCGATCATGGTCCGCGGCCCGAACCTGTCGATTCAGTTCAGTTTAGGCAATTCGTGCGCGAGTTCCGTAACCGCGTTTACACTGCCAGCAGAGATCGGGGCGCGACGTTACCATCTGACTGTCGCGGACACGCGCCGGGCCGCGCCCGCCCCGCTTCGCCTGTTCCATCCGAAATTCCACACGCAATCGTTCGATATGCAGTCACTGGAGGCCTGGAGATGAACAAGAAGAATTCCGCAGCCATCTGGATCCTGGGCGCGATGGTCTTAGGCATCGGGCTCGGCTACATGATCTTCATGAGCTTCCCCGATAAAAAAGCCGCCACGGAGATCGCCGGTTACATCTCGCTCGTGTCCGATGTCTTTCTGCGGCTGATCAAGATGCTGATCGGGCCGCTGGTGTTTTCCACGCTGGTCGTCGGCATTGCGCACATGGGCGACGCGGCCTCCGTCGGACGCGTGTTCGCCAAGGCGCTCGGCTGGTTCGTCACCGCTTCGCTCATTTCGCTGCTGCTCGGCCTCGTGATGTCGAATCTGCTCAGGCCCGGCGACAACCTCGGCTTGCCGCTGCCCGACATCGGCGCGTCGGCGAATCTCGCGACATCGAAATTCACGCTGAAGGACTTCGTCGGCCATATGGTGCCGCGCTCCTTCGCCGAATCGATGGCCAACAACGAGATCCTGCAGATCGTCGTGTTCTCGATGTTCTTCGGCGTCGCGCTCGCCGCGCTCGGCGAGAAAGGCAAGGTGCTGCTCGCCGCGATCGATCAGCTCTCGCACGTGATGCTCAAGATCACCGGCTACGTGATGAAGCTCGCGCCGCTCGCCGTGCTCGCCGCCATGGCCGCCACCGTGGCGGTCAACGGGCTCACGATCCTGCTGAAGTTCGCCGTCTTCATGGCCGATTTCTACCTGAGCCTGTTTCTGCTGTGGGGACTGCTCGTGCTCGCGGGCTTCGTGTTTCTCAAACGACGCGTCTTCAGGCTGCTGTCGCTCATCAAGGAAGCGTTCATGCTGTCGTTCGCGACCGCCAGTTCCGAGGCCGCGTATCCGAAGATCCTCGACGCGCTCGACCGCTTCGGCGTGAAACGCAAGATCTCCAGCTTCGTGATGCCGATGGGCTACTCGTTCAACCTCGACGGCTCGATGATGTACTGCACGTTCGCGACGCTGTTCATCGCGCAGGCGTACAACATTCATCTGTCGATCAGCACGCAGATCACGATGCTGCTGATTCTGATGCTGACGTCGAAGGGCATGGCGGGCGTGCCGCGCGCGTCGCTGGTCGTGATCGCCGCCACGCTCAATCACTTCAACATTCCCGAGGCGGGGCTGCTGCTGATCCTCGGCGTGGACACCTTCCTCGACATGGGCCGGTCCGCCACGAACGCCGTGGGCAACTCCATCGCGAGCGCGGTGGTCGCCAAGTGGGAAGGCGAGTTGTTGTCGGAGCAGGACGCGGCGGCGAATGCGGCGCGCATCGAGGCCGAACAGGACGCCTCGCTCGCGCATCCGGCACAGGTCTGACGGAGGCGAGTCATGATGATGCAGCGCTTCTGGGCGGCGCTGGCTTCGGCCAGCCTGATCGCCATGGCTTGCGGCGCGCGCGCGGCCGACGACGACGTGCAGACACCGCCGCCAAACGCCGACGCCTACGCCCCCGCGACGCTGACCGGCACGCTCGCCAAGGCGCGCGACACGGGCACGATCGCGCTCGGCTATCGCGACGCGTCGGTGCCGTTTTCGTATCTGGGCGCGCGCAAGGAGCCTATCGGCTATTCCATCGAACTGTGCAAGTCGCTTGTCGCGGCGATCGGCGACGCCATCCACAAGCGCCTGAATATTCAGTGGGTGCCGGTCACGCCGGAGAATCGCATCGATGCGGTCGTCGACGGAAAAGTCGATCTGGAATGCGGCTCGACCACGAGCAATCTCGAACGCCAGAAACGCGTGGCCTTTTCGCCGATCTTCTTCGTGGCCGGCACCAAGGTGATGGTCAAGCAAGGCTCGCCGATCCGCTCGTTCCGCGATCTCGCGGGAAAGAAGGTCGCGGTCACCGCAGGCACCACCAATGAAAAGGCCTTGCGCGATCTCGACAAGAAGTTCGCGCTCGGCCTGCAGTTGCAGGTCGTGCCGGATCATGCAGAAGGCTTCGCGCGCGTCGCGAACGGCCAGGCCGATGCGTTCGCCACCGACGACGTGCTGCTGTATGGCCTCATCGCCGAAAATCGCGCGAAGGGCGGCGCGTATCAGGTGATCGGCGATTATCTGTCGTATGACCCGTACGGCATCATGTTCCGCAAGAACGATCCGCAACTCGCGCAGGTCGTGAGAGACGCGTTCCAGACGCTCGCCGCCGATGGCGAAATCGAGCGGCAGTACAAGCGCTGGTTCCTTCAGCGCCTGCCGTCCGGCACGAGCCTCGACATGCCGATGAGCGCGCAACTCGAAAGCATCATCGAGACGATGGCGGGCGGCGCGGCGCAGTAGACGCGCTTCAGGCCGGACTCGCCCGCATGACCCGGTTTCGCCCGGATGCCTTCGCGTCGTAGAGCGCTTCGTCGGCGGCGCGGATGAGCGAGCGCACGTCGTCGTCGCGTTCGGGCCGCCAGCTCGCAAGGCCGATGCTCGCCGTGACGCGGCCGAATTCGCTGCCCGCGTGCTCGATCGAGAGATCGCTGATGGCCGCGCGAATCTGCTCCGCGATGTGCGCCGCGCCCTCGGGCGGCGTGTCGGGCAACACGACGACGAATTCTTCGCCGCCATAGCGCGCAGCGGTATCGCCGGGCCGCCGGATGTTGTCGCCGATGCAGCGCGCGACGGCCGCGAGCGCGTCGTCGCCTGCCTGATGGCCGTAGGCATCGTTGTAGGCCTTGAAGCGATCGATATCGACGAACAGCAGGGAAAACAGACTGCGCGTGCGACACGCCCTGCGCCATTCCTGATCGAGAATCTCGCCCAGCGTCCGGCGATTGTGGAGCCCGGTCAGGCCATCGGTGCGCGCGAGCAACTGCAGCTCCGATTCGGCGCGCATGCGCCGCCTGAATTGCGCGGCGAGCACGAACGACAACGCGATGAAACCGGCGGCGAGCACGCCCATCGACGAACCGATGATGATCGCGCGCCGATGCCATGCCGCGTAGATGTCGTCTTCGCCCTCGGCCACCATGATGATGAGCGGCAGCTTCGGAAAATTGCGGAAATAGTAGAGACGCCGCCTGCCGTCGATCGACGATATCTCGCTGAAGCTGCCTTGTTCGGCCGCGCGAAAGTGCCTGAAGGTATCGGCATGGCTGATGTCGCGGCCGATCACGTTCGCATCGAAGGGTTGACGCATGAACATCACGCCGTCCTGACCGATCAGCGACACGGCGCCGTGCGGCCCGAGCGAAAGGCCCGCGAAAAGATTGCGAAAGTATTCGAGATTCACCGCGATCATCGCGACGCCCGCGAACGATCCGTCCGGATGCGACAGCCTGCGGCTGAGCGCGATGCTGGGCGCACCGCCGCGCAGACGCGACTGGTAGGGGCTGCTGATGTAGAGACCGGTATCGGGATGATCCCGCTGCACCGTGAAATAGCGGCGGTCCGCGAAGTTGCCTTGACGTGGCGGCAGACTGCCGGAATCGATGACGATCTGGCCGTTCGCGTCGAGCACGAGAATCGATCCGAGATCGCGGGCGGTCGCGGCGCGATCGAACAGGACATCGTTGCGCAGTTGCGGCGGCAACGCGATGACATCGGCGCGTTGCACGCCTTCCACGACGGCCTGCAAGGACAGCTCGTACAACTCGAAATTGCGCTCGATATCGCGCTCGGCGAGCAACGCGAGATTGCGCGACGTGTCGCGCGCGCGATCGAGTGCGTCGAGCCTGCCCTGATACAGCACCAGCGCGCAGAGCGCCACCATGACGAGCGCGATGAGCGTGCCGCACAGCACGATGATGTTCGGCGCGGAGAATCGCTGCCGCGAAGGCGCTGGGGTAGTCAGACTCGGGGAAAAGCGTTTTTCGGTTGCCACTATTTGGATATCCCGGAATGCTGGCTCGCGAGTTGATGTTTGCTCGGCACGGTCCTCGGTCAGCGAGCTAGGGCGATATTGTCTCTTATTTGGTTGGATTGGGTGCGGGAGGGGAAAACGGGGCGTTTGATCGCATCAGGGGCGATGGCTGATCCCTCATTGAATCGCGTTCTTATCTCGTAATACTTAGCATTGTCAACGAATGTCAATTTATGGCCCGGAGGTCAACGCCAAAGGACGGCGCGCCGTTAGGCGAAATGGCGCAACGTCGCGTCGTACCGTTTTAATTCAGGAAAGAAAGATTTATATGAAATTCAAGCTCGCTGCTTTTGCCGCCGTTGCGCTGACCTTCACTGGCGCCGCCTTCGCGAAGGATCACGGTTACCACCACGACAATGGCAATCACAACGGCCACAAGCATCACGCGGAGCATCGGGATCATCGTGATACGCGCGGCCACGATGGCGAATTCGCCAAGAATGGCGAGCGTCGCTGATCCTCTTCGATATCGCACATAGTCGTTATACGCACTGATCGAAGATGGCGAAACCTCCCCGCTGTGGAAGGTTTCGCCGTCGCAGAACGAATACGATTTCCAGTCATGATGCGCCAGGCATCCTCGATGCCGACGTCTGAATTTTCACAAGCCAGAATGATCAAATCTCCGCAGTCGCGGCATCGCATGCGCGCGACGTGTCTGGCGGTCGCCTTTAGCCTGATACTGGGCGCATGCGCCAGTCGAACGCCCACGCAGCGTCCGGCTCAACCCACTCCGCAGACGACCGCCCTCGATGTTCCGTCCACGCCCATCGGCTTCTATCGTGCGACGACCGGCGATACCCTTGCTTCCATCGCGGCCGCCTATGGTCGTGACGCGACTGCGATCGCAGACTGGAACGAACTCTCAGCCATCGCTGCACTGACGCCTGGCCAACTGCTGCGCGTCGGTCCGCCATCGGCATCGCCGGCCGTCGCCGGCAGTCCCACGCAGCAGACTCCGAACGCAACGCCCTGCCGCCCCGATGCGCTGGCGTGGCCAATCAAGGGACCCGTTCTGAAGCGCTTCGGCTCCGATGGGACGAAATCCATCATCATCGGCGGCAAGACGGGAGACACGATCCGTGCTGCGCAAAGTGGCAGGGTCGTCTACGTCGGAAATCAGATCGCCGGCTACGGCAGACTTGTGATTCTGAAACATAACAGCCGCTCCCTCACCGCTTATGGCCACAACCAGAGCATTCTCGTGAAAGAAGGCAATGACGTCAGCAAAGGGCAGCCGATCGCGATCATGGGCGATCAATCAGGGGGGCAGGCCTCGCTGCTGTTCGAGCTGAGACTGGATCGCCAGCCTGTGGATCCGCTGCCGTATCTGTTCGACTGCGCTTCATGACCTGGCGTGCACCAGTCAAAACCGCGCGACGTCGATGATCGCATCGGCGAAGGCGCGCGGCGCTTCCTGAGGCAGGTTATGCCCCACGCCGCCGCCGATATTCCGATGCTGATATCGACCCGTGAACTTCTTCGCGTAGGCGGAAGGCTCGGGATGCGGCGCGCCGTTCGCGTCGCCTTCCATCGTGATGGTCGGCACGGCGATCGTCGGCGCGGTGGCAAGGCGCGCTTCGAGCGCGTCGAACTGCGGCTCGCCCTGGGCCAGCCCGAGCCGCCAGCGATAGTTGTGAATCACGATGGCGACGTGATCCGGATTGTCGAACGATGCGGCCGAGCGATCATACGTCGCGTCGTCGAAGCGCCATTGCGGCGATGCGAGACGCCAGATCAGCTTGTTGAACTCGTGGCGATTCGCTTCATAGCCCGCGCGGCCACGCTCGGTAGCGAAGTAGAACTGATACCACCACGCGAGTTCGGCCTTGGGCGGCAGCGGCGTCTCGTTGGCCTTCTGGCTGCCGATGAGATAGCCGCTCACCGACACCATCGCCTTGCAGCGCTCCGGCCACAACGCCGCGATGATATTGACCGTCCGCGCGCCCCAGTCGAAGCCGCCCAGAATCGCCTTGTCGATCTTCAGCGCGTCCATCATGTCGATGATGTCGCGTGCGATCACCGCCTGCTGTCCGTTGCGCGGCGTGTCGGCGGAGAGAATGCGCGTCCCGCCGTAGCCGCGCAGATACGGCACGATGACGCGATAGCCCGCCGCTGCGAGCATCGGCGCGACTTCGGCGAAGCTGTGGATGTCGTACGGCCAGCCGTGCACGAGGATCACGACCGGCCCGTTCGACGGCCCCGCTTGCGCGTACCCGATGCTGAGCGTCGCGGTCTCGACGTGCCTGAGGTCCGCAAACGAAGCGGGAAGCGTGGCGGCGCCGCGCGTCGCGCCTGCCGTCTGCGCATCCGCAAGGCCGCTCAGGCCGAGTTCGAGCAGGCCGATGCCGGCAACGGTGGTGCCCAGCAAACGGCGGCGGCGAAGATTGATCGTGTCCGACATGGTGGTATCCCCTTGTTATGCAACGTTGGCTTGGGGACATTAGAACCGGTGGACGTATCTCGCTGATGTCGAATGCGCGCGCCGGTGAATCGCAATGTATCGGCGCACGGCGTGGATACACTGCGATACAAACGAGCGCGTTTCAGCCGCGCGGCTCGGCCCGCTTGAGTCTGCCGCTGTAATAGCGCTCGCGTGAAGCGCGGATTGCGCTGTCGAAGTCCGGCTCCGTCGCGAGATGCTTGTGATCCACGCTGACGAGCCATCCTTGCGCCGAGCGACACCAGCGGATGCGTCCTTCTTCGTAGAGTTCGGAGAACCAGCGCCAGAGCGTGGCATCGTCCCTGTCGGCGAGTTTGGCCGCGTCGCTCCGAAGCTTGTTGTCGATGATCGCCAGCATGGTCGTCGTCCTCAGGTCACTTCGACGCCGCGCGCCCCAGTTCGATATAGCGCGCGAGATGATGATCTTCATCGCCCAATTGATGGTCGATCATCACGAGCCGCTTCGCGTAATGAGAAAGTGGTAGCTCCCAAGTCATGCCGATGCCGCCATGCAGCTGGATAGACTCTTCCGCGACGCGCGCGCCGATACGCCCGATCGAAACCTTCGCCGCCGACAACGCACGCTCGCGCGCGACACCCGCTTCGCCGACCGCCGCCGCCGCATTGATCGCAGCGGAGCGCGCCTGCTCGATTTCGAGCAGAACATCGGCCATGCGATGCTGCAGCGCCTGAAACGCGCCGATGGGCACGCCGAACTGCTTGCGCGTGCGCAGATACTCGAGCGTATGCTCCTTCGCGACATCCATCGCGCCGACCGCTTCGGAGGCGAGCGCGACGAGCCCGTAACCGATCGCATGCGTCAGTGTCGCGTATCCATCGCCTTCGTTGCCGACGAGCGCATCGACGGCGAGCGTGACGTCATCGAGCGACACCTCGGCCACGCGTCCGCCATCGATCTTGCGATGATCGCGCACGCTCACGCCTTGCGCATCGCGCGGCACCACGAAAAGCGAAATACCAGCCGTGTCGTATTCGCCGCCCGACGTGCGCGCCGACACGAGCAGCACGTCCGCATGCCCGGCCTGCTGCACCACGCCTTTCGCGCCGTTCAGCTTCCAGCCGTCGCCGTGGCGCGTGGCGCGCGTGCTCACGCGCGCAAGCTCGTAGTGCGAGCCGGGTTCGTCGTGCGCGAACGACGCGATCGCGGCGCCGTCGATCATCTTCGCGATGATCGCGCGCTGCGTGTCATTGCCCGCATGCGCGAGCGCGCGCCCGACGATCAGCGCATCGAGAAACGGCTCGACGACGAGCCCACGCCCGAGCGCCTCGAACACGACAGCGACATCGAAGCCATCGCCGCCGAAGCCGCCAGCCGCTTCGTCGAAGAACGCGCCGACGATGCCGAGCTCGCAGAACCGTTGCCACATGTCGCGGCTAAAACCTTCATCCGAGCGCGCGATCCTGTCCCGCGCCTCGAACCCGTATTGCTCGACGACGAAGCGGTTCAGCGAGTCCGCGAGCATGCGCCGGTCGTCCGTGTGCTGGAAGTTCATCGTGCGAATCCTTTAAAGGCCGAGCATCATCTTCGCGATGATGTTCTTCTGAATCTCGTTGGAGCCACCGAAGATCGACAGCTTGCGATTGTTGAAGTACTGCGACGCCGCGTTCGACGCCTCGGCGTCGCTGTCGTCGTCGAAGAAGGGCTGCGCATATGGGCCCATCGCGCGACGCATCAGCGACGAGATTTCCTGGCGAATCTCCGTGCCGCGAATCTTCAGCATCGAGCTTTCCGCGCCCGGCGCGCCGCCGCCCGCAACCGCCGCGAGCACACGCAGATTCGTCGTCTTCATGTTCTCCAGATCGATCTCGACACGCGCGAGCCGCGCCGCGAACAAGGGATCGTCGATGAGCGCGCGGCCATTGCACTGCGCCTTGCTCGCCGCCGCTTTCAGACGGCCCAGCGCCGCGACGGAAAAGCCCACGCCGGCGATGTTCGTGCGCTCGTAGGTCAGCAGATACTTCGCATAGGTCCAGCCCTTGTTCTCCTCGCCGACGAGATTCGCAACGGGCACGCGCACATCGGTGAAGAACACTTCGTTGACTTCGTGTTCGCCATCGAGCGTGATGATCGGCCGCACTTCGACGCCGGGCGTGTTCATGTCGATCAACAGAAAGCTGATGCCTTCCTGCTTGCGCGCATCCTGCGACGTGCGAACGAGACAGAAGATCATGTTCGCGTATTGAGCGAGCGTGGTCCACGTCTTCTGACCATTGACGATGTAATGCTCCTCACCGTTCTCCATCGCGCGCACGGCCGTCGTGCGTACCGACGCGAGATCGGAGCCCGCGCCCGGTTCCGAATAGCCCTGGCACCACCAGTCGGTGCCGTCGAGAATGCGCGGCAGCCAGTGACGTTTCTGCGCCTCGCTGCCGTATTTGATGAGCACCGGCCCGAGCATGTTTACGCCGAAGGGCACGATGCGCGGCGCGCCTGCAATCGCGCATTCGTTCTCGAAGATGAACTTCTGCACCGCGCTCCAGCCAGGACCACCGTATTGCTGCGGCCAGTGATTCGCGAGCCAGCCTTTTGCATTGAGAATGCCGTGCCATTGCGCCATGTCGTCGCGCGTGAGGTGCTCGCCGGTGCGCGCCTTGTGCGCGATGCGTTCCGGCAGTGACGTGCGCACAAAGTCCAGCACGTCGGCGCGAAACGCCTCTTCGTCTGCGGTGAATTTCAGATCCATGATTGCTGTTCCGTATGAGTTCGACGAAGGCCTCAGGCCGACTGGTTCAGGCTCGCGAAGTTCGTGCCGCGTTCGACGAGATCGACGAGCAGCGGCGACGCGCGCCAGAAGAGCGGATCGTCCTTCGCGAATTCGCGGATATCGGCGAACACGTTCGCCAGGCCGATGCTATCCGCGTAATGCATCGGGCCGCCGCGATAGCGCGGAAAGCCGAAGCCGTGCATCAGCGTGGCATCGACATCGAGCGGGCGCTGCGCGGTGCCTTCGTGCACGATATTCGCGCCTTCGTTGATCATCGCGGCCAGGTAGCGGCGCACGATCTGCTCGTCGCTGAATGCGCGCGGGCTCACGCCCGCACGCTTGCGTTCGGCATCGATGATCGACTCGACTTCCGCATCGGGCTTGCCCACGCGCGCGCCGTCTTCGTATCGATAGAAGCCGCGCCCCGTCTTCTGGCCGAACCAGCCGCGCTCGCACAATTCGTCGCCGATTCGCACGTAGCGCGCGTTCGGATCGCGCGACGGGGCGCGGCGTTTGCGCGCCGCCCAGCCGATATCGGCGCCCGCGAGATCGATCACCTGATACGGTCCCATCGGAAAGCCGAAGTCGCGCACGGCCTGATCGATCTGATACGGCGACGCGCCGTCTTCCATCAGATGATCCGCCGCCGCGCGATACACGGCGAGCATGCGGTTGCCGATGAAGCCGTCGCACACGCCCGCGCGCACCGCGACCTTCTTCAGCTTCTTCGCCAGCTCGAAACCGGTCGCGACGGCATCGGCGGCAACGCGCGCGGGCACGACCACTTCGAGCAGCTTCATGATGTTCGCCGGCGAAAAGAAGTGCAGCCCGAGCACATCTTGCGGACGCGAGATGCTTGCCGCGATCTCGTCGATGTCGAGATACGACGTGTTGGTCGCGATCACCGCGCCCGGCTTGCACACGCGATCGAGTTGCGCGAACACCGCCTTCTTCACCGCCATGTCCTCGAAGACCGCTTCGATGACGAGATCGGCGTCGGCGAGCGCGTCGTAGGTCGTGTCGCCGTGGAAATTTGCCAGCGCCTGCGCCTTGCCTTCGAGCGTGAGGCGGCCCTTCGCGATAAGACCGTCGTAGACCTTTTCGACGTGCGCGCGGCCGCGTTCGAGCGATGCGTCGTCGCGTTCGATCATCGTCACCGCGAGGCCCGCGTCGAGCAGCGCGACGGCGATGCCCGCGCCCATCGTCCCGCCGCCGATCACGCCGATCAGGCGAAGCGCGCGCGCCTGCGCGTCACGCGTTTCAGGCGACTTCTGCGCCTCGCGCTCGGCGAAGAACGCATGCACGAGTCCCGCGCGCTGCGGACTTTCACGGCATTCGAGAAACTGTTCACGCTCGAAGCGCAGCCCTTCGTCGAACGGGAGATTCAACGCCGCTTCCACGCAGTCGACGATCTTCAGCGGCGACAGCAAACCGCGCGATTTCTTCTGCGTATCCGCGCGCGCGGCGGCGATCGCGGCCGCGCTGGCTTCCTTGTCCGCGAGACCGCGCGCGTTTCGCGTGCGGCGCGGCGCGGCGTGCGTCGCGATCAGTTCGTGTGCATAGGCGAGTCCTTCGGCGAACACGTCATCGCTCTGGCCGACGCGATCGACGAGACCGAGCCGCAGCGCGTCCTCCGCGCCGACATGACGCCCGCTCAGCATCAGCGACAACGCGGCCTGCGCGCCGATCAGACGCGCCGAGCGCTGCGTGCCGCCCGCGCCGGGTAACAGGCCCAGTTGCACTTCGGGCAGACCGAGCTTCGCGCCAACGACCGCGATCCGGTAATGCGACGCCAGCGCGACCTCCAGCCCGCCGCCGAGCGCCGCGCCGTGAATCGCCGCGACGACCGGCTTCGCGCACGCCTCGATGCGGTTGCACGCCTCGGGCAGCGACGGCGGCACCGCGGGCTTGCCGAACTCGCGGATATCCGCGCCCGCGATGAAGTTGCGCCCCGCTCCGACGATCAGGACCGCGCGCACCGACGGGTTGGCGTCGGCGGTTTCGATCGCGTCGATCAGGCCGCGCCGCACGGCGGCATTGAGCGCGTTGACGGGAGCGTGATCGATTGTCACGACGAGGACGCTGCCACGCAATGCGTGTTGAACAGCGATGGTTTCCGGCGCGCTCGAAAGCGTCATGAAGGAAGTCTCCTGATCCGATTCTTGCAGTTTGGCGTGCAAGCATTCTCGCGGGGAAAGGCATCCTTGACAATTACAGCGACCGTTGACAGACTGTCAAATCGCATTTGACAATCGAGATTGCTGTGGATGTCAACGAACTCACGCTTCTGGTCGAAATCCTCGATGCGGGCAATCTGAGCGAAGCGGCGCGCCGCCTCAAGATGAGCCGCGCCAATGTCAGCTATCACCTGAATCAGCTCGAAAAGTCGGTCGGTTTGCAGCTCGTGCGGCGGACCACGCGCCGCGTCGAGCCGACGGAACTCGGCCTCAAGCTCTACGAGCACGGCCGCTCGATCCAGAACGCGCTGCTGGCGGCGCAGGAATCGGTGTCGACGCTCGGGCAGCGGCTGCAGGGACGCGTGCGGCTATCGGTGCCGAGCGGTTACGGGCAACTCGTGATGTCGGAATGGCTGATCGCGTTCAAGCGCGAGTATCCGGATATCGTGCTCGACGTGATGTTCGAAAATCGCGTGGAAGACCTGATGCGCGATGAAGTCGATATCGCCGTGCGCGTGATGCCCGAGCCGCCGCCGAGCCTCGTCGCGCGCGACATGGGGCCGGTGCGGTATGTCGCGTGCGCGTCGTCGGCGTATGCCGGGGAGCACGGCATGCCGACGCGGCTCGAAGAACTGCGCGTCGCGCCGGTGATCACCGCGACGGTGGTCGGCAAGCAGACGCGCGTCGCCGCCTATCTCGACGACGAACGTCATGAGGTGATGCTGGAGCCGAGCCTGATCTCGGAGAATTTTCTGTTTCTGCGCGAGGCGATTCTCGCGGGGCTGGGCGTCGGGATCGTGCCGGATTACGTCGTGATGGAAGACATGCGGCGCGGTGAGGTCGTCACGGCGCTCGATGAATGGCGGCTCAGCATCTTCGGCACGCATATGTACATGCTGTACATGCCGAATCGGCACCACACGCGCGCGACGCTGGCGTTCATCGAGTTCATGCTGGATCGCGCGCAGAAGGCGGGGCGCGGGCGGCGTTGAAGGGGCGTGCGCCGTCAGTATCCGCCGAAGAGTCGATCTCGCGCGTCAGCAATCAGGCCACGGAATTCACCAAGCGATCCGATCCTTTTGCCAAGCACACCGGCCGGAACGGCGGCCATCGCTGGCGTGTCCAGAAAACAGTCTTCGCCGTCGATCACGAAGCTCGGGAGCAGATCGGATGGCGCGCCCGTGTAGCCCAGAAGGTTCGAACGCCGTAGGGGAATCACCACGCGAGTCGGCAGACTGCCGACATGATCGCTTTGTACATCGACCACGTAGGGTGTGCTGTTTCGCGAATCTTCGTTGGGGTTGAGATAGAGGTCAAAACGAGCCATCAGAACGTCCGATATTTCGCCAAAGGCAGGCCTTCCCGCTCCACCATCGCGGTGTAGGCCTTTACGAGTTCGGCGTTTTGCTCGGCCCACTGGCGGGCCTCGACTTCCTGAACCTCTTCACGCAACCCGCGTTCGCTCGCACGCGAAACATTGACGTTGAGTTCCCTGGCGCGCTCCAGCAGATCCGACGGCAGAGAAACGTTGGTTGGCTTGCGTGTGACTTTGGCGCCTCTCTCGGGCTGGACTGTCGACTGAAGGTCCGCGCGCGTAACGAAAGCGTGGGCCATGTGCATCCCCTATGTGCATAAACAATGTTCATAGTATCGCACACAGACGACTGCTTGCGTCACCCGCCCCGCCCCCGCTCCGCGAACCAGATCGCCACCGACATCCCCACGACGCCCGCGAGTTGCACGCCGCTCAGACGCTGATCGAAATACAGCCAGTCGATGACGATGGCCACCGCCGGATAGACGAACTGGAACACCGCGACGCGCGCCGTATCGAGTCGCGCCATGCCGATATACATCAGCGTGTACGCGAGGCCGGTGTGGATCAGCCCGAGCCCCGCGAGCCACGCCCACGAGATGCCCCACGCGGGCCAGCCCTGCTGCATCGGCCAGACCCACAGGAGCAGCGTGCCGACCGCGCATTGCCACCACGCGAGCGTGCCGGCGGGCAGTTCGCGCAAGCGTTTCGCGATGATGGTCACGCACGCCATGCACAGCGACCCCGCCAGACACGCGGCGACGCCGATCCAGTAGCCCGGTTCGAGCGAGCCGCTTGCGCTGTGCTCGACGATGCCCGTTGCCATGACGAGTCCGATCATCGCGACCGATACCGCCGCGATGCGCTGCCCGCCGATCGCCTCCTTCAGCAGGCACGATGCGAGCACCAGCACCCACATCGGCTGAACATGGAACAGCACGATGGCCACGCCCGCCGAAATGCGCTCGACCGCGCTGAAGAACAGCGACCAGCTCAAGACCATCAGCACGCTGGCGGCGAGCACCCACGAAGCCGTCTCGCGCGTCAGGCGCAGAAACCGCGTTTGCCCACGCAGCACGACCCAGACGCTCATCCCCAGCAAGCCGAATGCACAGCGGAACCACGTCGCCGTCAAGGGATCGGCTTTGGCTTCGTGCAGAAAAATGCCGATCGTGCCGAGCAGCGCGCAGCCGAGAAGAAAGGGCCAGGCGCCTGCCGCGCGGTGTGTTTGCGCGCGCACCGCGAAGCGCGATGCCGTCCGAGGCGATGTCGGGTTCGTATTCATGGACGCAGTGTGTGCCGCGGCTGGTCGAACGAAAAGCGCATAATTCGAACACTATCCATTCGATTATCGAAAGCATCTTCCTGGACTGATGAAACGACACGATCTGCAAACGGACTGGCTCAAGTGCTTCGTCGCGGTCGTCGACGCGGGTTCGCTGTCTAGCGCGGCGGGCGAAGTGCATCGCTCGCAATCGGCGGTGAGCATGCAGTTGAAGAAGCTCGAAAGCGCGCTGGGACTGCGGCTCATCGAGCGCGGCTCGCGCACGCTGGAACTCACGCACGACGGGCAGACGCTGCTCGGCTACGCACGCCGCATTCTGGATCTGCATGCGGAAGCCCAGGTTGCGCTGCAAGGCGAGCAACTCACCGGCCGCGTGAGGCTCGGCGTGCCGGACGACTACGCGGCGAAGTATCTGACGCCCGTGCTCAAACGCTTCGCGCCGCGCCATAGCGGCGTCGAGATCGAACTGATCTGCGAGCAGTCGACATCGCTCATCCCGCGGGTTGCGAACGGCGAACTCGATATCGCGCTCGTGTCGCGCGACCATGGCCGACGCGGCACGCTGCTGTTCCATGAACCGCTGGTGTGGGTGGGCGCGGCGCAATTCGAGCTATGGCGGCGCGATCCGTTGCCGATCGCCGTCTACGAAAGCGCGAGCCTCGCGCGGCGCGGTGCGATCAATTCGCTCGCGCAGCAAGGACGCCGCTACAAGGTGGTCTACAACAGTTCGAGTCTGGCCGGTCAGATCGCCGCCGTCGAAAGCGGTCTGGCCGTCGCGGCGCTGACGCAATGCAGCGCGCCGGGACATCTGCGGATTCTGGGCAGCGACGAAGGCCTCGGGCCGCTCGAACCGATGGAAGTGGCAGTGTATCGAAGCCGCGACTCGCGCGGCTCGAAAGCCGTGGATAGCCTGCACAGCCTGCTCGTGAAGACGCTCAGGCAATCGGCCTCAGTCTGAGCGCCGATGTGACGCAATGCCTTCCATCTCGACGAGCAGATCGGCGCGGCAGATATCCACTTGCAGATAGCGGATGCTCGCATCCGGATGAAACGCGGCTCGCGCCAGTTTCGTCACGGCAGGCAGATCCGCCGCATGCCGGTAGTACACCTTGATCTGGTCGAGATCGCGCAGTGTATAACCGCCGTCCACGCCTTGCGCTTCGAGATTATCCGCGCCGATCAGATGCGCGATGTTGCCGATCGCGACGCTCCACTGCCGTTCGAGATCGCCCTCGTGCATCGTCTCGTGTCCGAGAATGCTGGCCGTGCCTGATACGAACAGCGTGTCGCCCAGCAGCGTGCCGCGCGCGAAACTCGGCGACTTCGGACCGTAACGCTGCGGGTACTCATACGCGGGCGTCTGACGCGAATTCTCGATGTGCCGCAGCGCGCCGTCGCGGCACGCGAGAAAGTAGAAGCCGACGCCCTCGCCCCACGTGCCGATGCCCGTCGCCGCCGGCATGCCCGATGCGTGCGCGTAATCCTGTTCGAATGCGACGGCGCGGCCACGGCAGAAATCGCGATACACCTCCAGCCCTTCCCCATTTTCGCCATTGATATGGGGAATGAAGTTCCACATGCGAAAGATCTTCGGAAAGTTCAGTTCGCTGACGAGCGCGAAGGCATCGGTGTAGGCCTGGCGCGTGGCCTCGGTGTATCGGCCGGACAACGGGATGAAGCCGGCGCAAAAGAGGAATGTGTCGTCGTGAGCGAACACCAGATCGTTGACGGTACCGCTGCGGACCGGCCCGGCGCTGCGCCAGATTTCGGCGAAGCCTTCGCGCGCGTCGTCGGCCATCCTGAGAGGCAGCGTCGGCACGCCGTTCTCGATGCCCGGCCGGCCGCTCGTCGCGCCGAAGACGATGCGCGCGAGTGCACCGTCGCCGGATGGCGCGTCGAGCCCGGCGAAGCGCGATTCGATCATGCCTCGTCACCGAAGAGGTCGGCGGTGCCCACGCTCTCGTCCCGCACCGGCAGCGCGCCGCTGCGGACCTGTTCGAGCACGTCGGCCGGCAGCCACGTCTCTTCCAGTGCGCCGATGCCGTTCTCGATCATCTGCTGAAGAAAGAACGATTGCTTGCGTCCCGTCACCTCTGCCAATAGTCGCAGCCGTTGCTCGAATTGTGGATCGACCCGCACTGCGACCACCTTCAACTTGTTTTCGGCGGTCCTTCTCACTGCATGCTCCTGTCACGTTCGTTGCGCGCCGCGAGCGGGCGCGCGCATGCGGTGCTTATACCATACGCGTCCGGCACGTTCGCACCTACGCAGCTATTCAAAGCATCGATTCATTCAAAAGCATCCGTGAAATGATCGGTTTGCGATGCCAGCCTGCGCGACGAAGATGATCCTTTTTCTTCCCCACGACGCCGCTGGAGCAGGCGCTCCCCGTCGATGTCGCCTACACAGGATTCTCGCCCATGTCCCGCTTCGTGTCTCCCGCGCAATTGCGCACGCTCATCGCTCAACGTTCCGAACTCGCCGTGCTCGATGTCCGCGAGGAAGGCGTGTCGGCGCGAAGGCGGCTGTTCTATTCGTCGGTCGCGCCGGTCGGACGGCTCGGGCTCGTGATCGCGCGGCTCGTGCCGAGGCGCGGCACGCCCATCGTGCTCGTCGACACGCACGGCGAGCACACGCCGCGCGCCGCCGCCCTGCTCGCGCGCTGGGGCTATACGGATGTGTCGATACTCGAAGGCGGCGTCGACGGCTGGGAGAACTCGGGCTTCGAGGTCTTCAGCGGCACCAACGTGCCCGGCAAGGCCTTCGGCGAAGTGATCGAACACGAACTGCATACGCCCAACATCGACGCCGAGACACTGAAGGCGCACCAGGACGCGGGCGACGATCTCGTCGTGCTCGACTCGCGTCCTTTCGGCGAATTCAACACGATGAACATTCCCGGCGGCATCGACTGCGCGGGCGTGGAGCTCGTCTATCGCGCGCTCGCGGCGGCGCCGTCGCCCGAGACGCTGATCGTCGTGAATTGCGCGGGCCGCACGCGCAGCATCCTCGGCGCGCAGTCGCTCATCAATGCGGGCGTGCCGAATCCGGTCGCGGCGCTGACGGGCGGCTCGATGTCGTGGCTGCTCGCGGGTCTCGAACTCGAGCACGGCAACATCCGCACCGCGCCGCGTCCCGATGCGGCCACGCTCGCCGTCGCGCGCGAGCTCGCCGGGGCCGCCGCGCGCAAGGCGGGCGTGCCCGTGATCGATCGCGAGACGCTCGCCGCGCTGGAGCGCGAAAGCGGCGAGCGCACGCTGTATCGCTTCGACGTGCGCGATCCGCTCGAATACGAAGCGGGTCATCCGTCGGGCTGGCGCTCGGCGCCGGGCGGTCAGCTCGTGCAGGCGACCGACGAATACATCGGCACGCTGCACGCGCGCGTGGTGTTGCGCGACGATGACGGCGTGCGCGCCCGCATGACCGCATCGTGGCTGAAGCAGCTTGGCTATCTCGACGTGCGCGTGCTCGACGACGCCGCCAGCGCCGCGCTCACCGCCGACGCGCTCGAAGCCGGTCCCGAGCCGCTCGCCGTGCGGCCGCATGGCGCGCGCACGCGCTGGATAGAGCCGGACCAGTTGCGCGAGGCGATCGAAGCAGGCACGGCGCAGGCGATCGATATCGACAGCAGTCTCGCGTTCAGGCGCGGCCACGTGAGCGGCGCGCGCTTCATCGCCGCAAGCGAGCTGCCTGCGCGTCTGCATGACTTCGCGCGGGGCACGCAACTCGTGCTCACGTCGGAGGATGGCGTGCTCGCCAGTCTCGTCGCCGCCGAACTCGCGCAGCAGCGGCCGGAGATCGCCGCGCTGACCGGCGGCACGCGCCGCTGGAGCGCGCTCGGCCTGCCGCTCGACTCGGGCGACACGCATAACCTCACCGCCGACGACGACGCCTGGTACAGCCCCTATCACGCCGAACCGGGCCGCGTCGCCGAACAGATGAACGCGTATCTCGCATGGGAACTGCAACTCGTCGCGCAACTGGAGCGCGACGCGATCGCCTCGATCGACGTGCTCGACTTCGGCACGGCGACGGCGAAGCGCAGCCACGCGCGTCTGAGCGCGCTGAAGGAGAGCATCGTATGACAGCCGCGTTCGACGGTACCACCAGCCCCGCCGACATCCCCGGCAGCCCGCTGCATGCGGCGTTTCAGCAACCGCTGATGCTCGGCTTGTTCCTGCCGATCCAGAACGGCGGCTGGTCCATCTCGACGCTGCCGCGCGGCACCGACTGGCGCTTCGACTACAACGCGCGCCTCACGCAAAAGGCCGAGGCGCTCGGCTTCGATCTCGTGTTCGGCCTCGCGCAATGGCTCGGCAAGAACGGGCACGGCGGCGCGCTCAAGTATCGCGAGCAATCGCTCGATGCGTTCATCGCGACCAGCGCGCTCGCCGCGATCACCGAGCGCATCCTGCTGATCTCGACCGTGCACGCGCTCTATGGTCCGTGGCATCCGCTGCATCTCGCGAAGTTCGGCGCGACGCTCGATCACATCTCGGGCGGCCGCTGGGGCATCAATCTGGTGACCGGACACGTGGCGAGCGAATGGGCGATGTTCGGCCAGCCGATGATCGAGCACGACGAACGCTATGTGCGCGCGGCGGAGTTCGTCGGCGTGCTCGACACGCTCTGGCGCAGCGACGCGAACCAGCACATCAGGACGAAGCACTGGCAACTGAACGATGCGTTCGTGAGTCCGCGTCCGCGCTTTCATCGCCCTGTGCTGGTGAATGCGACGGGGTCGGCGGCGGGCATCGATTACGCCGTGCGGCATTCGGACCTCATCTTCATCACGAGCCCGGCAGGCGCGGCCTTCGATGACGCCATCGCGGCCTTGCCCGCGCATACCGCGACGATTCGCGAGAGCGCGCAACGCGTGAACCGCCGTGTCCGCACGCTGATCAATCCGACCATCGTGTGCCGGCCGACCGAGCGCGAGGCGCGCGAGTATCACGACGCGATCGTCGCGCATGCCGACGAAGGCGCGCTCGATGGCTTTGTCGGCATGCACGGCAAAAGCGATGCGAAAGCGTGGGCGCAGCACAAGCGCGAGCAGCGCATTCTCGGCGGCAACCTGCATCTGATCGGCTCGCCCGAGCGGATCGTCGAGCAGTTGCTCGCGTTGAAGCGCGCCGGATGCGACGGCGTGCAGCTCACCTTCTTCGACTTCGAACCCGATCTCGCGTATTTCGGCGATGCGGTACTGCCGCTGCTCGTCGAAGCAGGCTTGCGCGTTCCCGCATCGGACCATCAACCGCTTCTTCATACGACGTCATGAGCCACACGCGCCAACTGCATCTGAACACCAACATCACCGGCGTCGGACGCCATCCTGCCGGATGGCGCACGCTCGATAATCCGCGCTCGATCATCGATCTGAATTTCTTCAAGGAAATCGCGTCGATCGCCGAGCGCGGCAAGCTCGATGCGGTGTTTCTCTCCGATCTGCTCGCGCTGCGCAATCACGCCGAAGGGCCGTCGCAGGCGCTGGAACCGACCGTGCTGCTGACCGCGCTCGCGGGCGCGACGACGCATGTCGGCCTGATCGCCACGGCTTCGACGACCTTCAACGATCCCTTCAATCTTGCGCGGCGCTTCGCATCCGTCGACCATCTGAGCGGCGGGCGAGTTGCCTTCAACGCGGTCACTACCTACGATGCGGCCGCCGCCGCGAACTTCAGCCACGACGTGCCGCTCACGACCGACGAACGCTATGCGCGCGCGCAGGAGTTCGTCGAAGTGGTGACGAAGCTGTGGGATAGCTGGGAAGACGATGCCTTCGTCGCCGATCGAACGACCGGCCGCTATGCCGATCCATCGCGCGTGCATGCGATCGAGCATCGCGGGACTTACTTTTCGGTGCGCGGTCCGCTTACCGTGCCGCGCAGTCCGCAAGGGCGGCCGGTGCTCGTGCAGGCGGGTTCGTCCGAAGGCGGCCGCGCGCTGGCCGCACGTTTCGCCGATGCCGTGTTCACCGCGCAAACCACTTTGCCGACGGCGCAGACCTTCTATGCGGAGATGAAGGAGCGCGTGCGTCTGCATGGACGCAATCCGGATCATTTTCTGCTGCTGCCGGGTTTGTATCCGGTGATTGGCGGGACCGAGCGCGAAGCGCGCGAACGCAAGGCCGAACTCGATGCGCTGCTCGATACCGATCGCGAAGTCGCGCGTCTTGCGGGCGCGCTCGGCCTCGCGCCGGACGATCTGCATATCGATGCGGCGCTGCCTTATGAGCTGATCGGAAAGGTTGCGCGCTCGGATCTCTCGCGTGGCTTCATCGATTCGACGATTGCGCTCGCGGAAAGCGAGAACCTCACCGTGCGCGATCTGCTGGATCGCAATCCGGGCGCACATCGGATCATCGTCGGCACACCGGAGCAGATCGCCGACGATATCGCGCGCTGGTTCAACGAGCGCGGCGCGGACGGCTTCAACCTGAACGCGGATGTGTTCCCTTCCGGGCTTGCGGCGTTCGTCGATCATATCGTGCCGCTGTTGCAGAAGAAGGGCATCTTCCGGCGCGATTACGAAGGCACGACGTTGCGGGAACATCTGGGCTTGCCGCGGCCTGACAGTCAGTATGCGCGTGCGGCGCGTGCGGCGTGAGGACACCATGAACAGCATTCATCGCGCCAGCATCATCAAATCGGATAACGAAGCAATCGAAATCGCGCGTCGGCTTGCGCGTGAATTTGCCGTTGAAGCATCGCATCGCGACCGTGAGCGGCATTTGCCCGTGAACGAAGTCGAGGCATTCAGCGCGTCGGGATTGTGGGGCATCAGCGTCCCGCGCGCGTTCGGCGGCGCGGATGTTTCCGTACGCACGATCGCCGACGTGTTCGAGCTGATATCGGCGGCGGATTCGTCGCTTGGACAGATTCCGCAAAATCATTTCGCCACGCTCGAACGTCTTCGGCATGACGGCACGCCGAGCCAGCAGGATTTCTTCTTTTCTCGCGCGCTCGCGGGAGAACGTTTCGGCAACGCCACCGCGGAGCCGGGCGATCGCTTGCCTTCCGAGCACGAGACGCGCGTGCATCGCAGCGCAAGCGGCTTCGTGCTCTCCGGCCGCAAGGTCTATTCGACGGGCGCGCTGTTCGCCGACTGGATTCCGGTCGCGGCGCGCGACGACGATGGCCTGACCGTCACCGCATTCGTCCCACGGCACGCGCGCGGCGTCGAGGTCATCGACGACTGGTCGGGCTTCGGTCAGCGCACGACGGCGAGCGGCCAGGTGCGGCTCGATCACGTCGAACTCGATGCATTGCAGATCGTGAAGCGTGGCCAAAGCGGACATATCGACGCGGCGAACGCGGTATCGCAGCTCATTCATGCGGCGATCGACCTGGGCATCGGGCGCGCGGCGCTCGACGATACGAAGCGGTTCCTGAAGGCGTTATCGCATCCGGCGCGTGGCAGCGCTACGACGCGCGCGGTCGACGATCCCTACACGTTGCGCGACATCGGCTCGTTGACGGTCGACTATCACGCGGCGCAGGCGCTGACGGCGCGTGCCGCCGCGTCGATCGATGCCGCGCGTGACGCAGACGGGCGCGCCGATGTGGCTGCGGCGATCGTCGCCACGGCCGAGGCGAAGATACTCACGACGCAGTTCGCACTCGATGCCGCCAGCAAGCTCTTTGAACTGGCGGGCACGCAATCGACACTGGACACGCATAACCTCGACCGGCACTGGCGCAATGCAAGAACGCACACGCTGCACGACAGCGTGCGGTGGAAGTATCACGCGGTGGGGCAGTTTGCGTTGAATGAGCTGCTGTGTGATCCGTTCACGTACGCGCATCCTTATACAGCGATCGATGAGTGAAAAAAAGGCGCGCTCCACGGCGCGCCTTTTCGCATGAGCCGATGTGGATCACCGCGCCGCCACCGCCTGCGCATCGAACACCGGGTTGAACTCGATATCGACCGTGATCTTGTTCTTGATATCTCCCGACCGATAAAGCGTATCGGCAATGCGCTGCTCTCGCGCGACGAGCGCCTTGTCGAGCGGATAAAACACCGAGCGTCCATTCTCCGCCGAGAACTTCGCGCGCGCCGGGCTCTGCTTCATCTTCTCCAGATAGATCTTCTCGACAGCCGGCACATTCTGCGCCCACCACGTCCACGAGTTCTTCAGGCGCCCGAGGAAGTCGCCGAGCGCGCGGCTCTTCGCCGGATCGCGCAGCACTTCCGTGCGCGCCGTGAACACGGACAACGCCGGAATATCCAGCTCATCGCTCTTGATGACGACGCGCGCATCGCCCTTGTCGACCGTTTCCTTCACCGGCCCATAGCCGCCCGAATACACCGCAACCTGCCCCGCATTGAACGCCGACGCCGACACGTTGCCATCGCCGAACTTCACACCCTGAAAGTCCTTCGGCTTAAGATCGGCCTTGTTATACGACAGCACGTATTGCAGATAATTGAAGCCGCCGAAGTTATAGCCCCACGTCTTGCCGCGCAGATCGGCGAGATTCCTGACATCCGCATCCTTGCGCACGACCGTGACGATCGGCGGATAACCGCTGTCCGGATTGCGCCATCCCGCGATGATCTGCAAGGGCGCGGTCTCGGGCGTCCACGGCGCGCGCGCATTGCCCTGCTCGATGATGAGCGACGTATCGCCCATCAGACCGACGTCGAGCACTTTCGAATAGAGCGCGGACAGTTGCGCGGCGGGCCCCGTGAGCACGGCCCATTTCACCTTGTACGGCGCGCCGTCGAGCACATGCGACGCTTCGACGATGAGCGGCCACGCGGCATCCTGCGTGCCGATGGTCAAGATGAGCGGTTCATCGGCAAAGGCCGAGGCCGACACGGCGAACAGACTCGCAACGAATAGAGCGGTAAAACGTTTCCTGATACGCATGAGAGTGTGATGAGTGAATGAAAGAGTTATGCCGCCTTCTGCGGCGAATCCTGTGTCACACCGAGTTCGGCGAGCAACCGCGTTCTGAGCGCGATGGCCGCTTCGTCGCTGCGCGAGCGCGGTCGCGGAAAATCGACGACGACATCCGCGCTGATCTCCCCTTGCGACAACACGACGATGCGGTCCGACAGCAGAATCGCCTCATCGATGTCATGCGTGACCAGCACGACGGCTGGCGTATGCGCGCGCCACAAACGCGCGACGAGCTCATACATGCGGATGCGCGTGAGCGCATCGAGCGCGGCGAAAGGCTCATCGAGCAGTAACAGCTTCGGCTCGCGCACGAGCGCGCGCGCCAGCGCGACGCGCTGCGCCTCGCCGCCCGAGAGCGTCTTCGGCCAGCCATCGGCATGACGCGTGAGGCCTACTTCATCGAGCGCGGCGAGCGCGGAAGGCTTCGCCGCGTTGAGCCGGTCGTGACCGATCACGACGTTCTCCCACACACGTTTCGCGGGCACGAGACGCGGCTCCTGAAACACGACGGAGCGCGCGCCCGCCACGCGCACGCGCCCGCTGTCGGCCTGATCGAGTCCGGCGAGAATGCGCAGCAGCGTCGTCTTGCCGGCACCCGAGGCGCCGAGCATCGACACGAACTCGCCGCGCTTCACCTTGAGCGAGACATCCTTCAGCACGGCGCGGCCGTCGAATACGCGGCTCACGCTGTCGAGTTCGAGCGCGGTCTCGCGTTCGTCGCGCACGAACCGGGTCGATGCGATATCAGGCGAGTTCAAAACGCGGCCTCCACGGAAGAGCGAGATGTTCGAGCGCGCGCATGATGAGATCGGTCACGATGCCGAGCGCCGCATAAACCAGAATGCCCGCGATGATGATGTCCGCGCGCTGGTTCTGGTTGGCGTTCACGAGGATGTAGCCGATGCCGTTCTGCGCGTTGATCTGCTCCGCGACGACGAGCGCGAGCAGCGCCACCGCCGATGAATAGCGCACGCCCACGAGTATCGAAGGCAGCGCCGTCGGCAGAATGATGCGCAGCGCGATCTGCCGGCTCGACAGGCCGAACACGCTCGCCGCTTCGAGCAGCTTCGGATCGACACCGCGCACGCCCGCATACGTGTTGAGGTACATCGGGAAGATCGTGGCGGCGAGAATCACCGCGACCTTCGCGCCCTCGCCGATGCCGAACCACGTGATGAAAAGCGGGATCAGTGCGATGAATGGAATCGTGCGCAGCATCTGCAACGGCGCATCGACGATCTCCTCGCCCACGCGCCACAGTCCCGCGAACAGGCCAGCGAACAAGCCGATGCCGCCGCCGATCGCGAGGCCCGTCGCCGCCCGCATCAGCGACACGCCGATCGCGCTTTGCAACTCGCCATCGGCGATCAGTTCCTTGAGCGCGGCGACGATCACCGTCGGCGGCGGCAAGGTTTCAGGCGCGACGAGTTGCAGCGACGACGCGAGTTGCCATAGCACAACGAGAACGAGCGGCACGCCAACACGCAACCCGCGCGAGCGCAGCACGGACCATTGGAACGCCGTGCGGCGGAGCACGGCGCGCGTTGGCAGATCGATGAGCGCGCGCGGATCGCTGGCGCGGGCGACGGTGCTGGTGGTGCGATCTTGCGCCGCGCCGGGGTCGATTCCAAGCGTGGCCGACGGAAAGCGAGGGACGTTCATGGGCATTCGACGTAAATCGGAAAGGAGTGGAACGTCCGATGTTACGGTTGCCTGTCCTCGCATCAAACCAAGGCTTTGCGAGATGCTATGCGCGCCGCGCGTGATTTGGATTCCTGATATTCTAAAAAGGCGCGACCCGTGCGTGGGGCGCACCGCATCAGGCGCCCTGGTCGCGCTGACCCGCTTCAGTGCAGCGGCGATTCTCCGGGCAACTGGAATGCGTCGACGGTGTAGCCCATGTTGAAATAGCCCGCGCGTGCGTAGACGGAAATATGTTCGAGCTGTTCCGCGCGCGTGGATTCGTCCGGCACTGCTGTGTCATGAGTGAAGTGCTTACGCACGCGCCCCGCCGGGGCTGATAACGCCTGCCAGTAATGAGTCAGGAAGTGCGGCATGGCTCGCCTCCTCGATGCGTGGACAGGTCCAATCTAGTCCGTCAAAAAGGCGTGGGCAAACAAGCTTTTCTGCAATGCATTGCAGCGCGCGCACCGCCGTGAAGCATCAGGCCGCGTCGGTACTGCCGCGTATCGGGCGCGTGGCCTGCGACTGTTCCAGATGCCGCAGCAGCAGCGTGACCATCGCGACGACCGTGAACGCGAGAATCACGAAGAAAAGCGCGAGCGGCGCCAGGATCTGCACCGAAACGAAGCCCGCCAGCGCCATCATCACCGACGACACCAGTAACAGCGCGCAGCCCAGGATCGCCGCCGTGAGGCCCGCGATATGCGGGAAGAGCGAATTACCCTTCGCCATCAGCGTCGGGTACATCGCGCCGGCGCAGAAGCCCATCACGAGCACGGGCGCGGCAAGCGTCCAGATGGTCAGGCCGACCGTAAGCGAAAGCAGCAGCATGACGACCGATGCCCCCGCCATCACGCGCGCACCGATACGCAGCCGTTGCTCCGCACTCGGCAGACGCACGTGATAGATGCGGTTGGACAGGCCGCCGAGAAAGTACATCATGCCGATGGCAAGCGCGAGATAGCCGAAATAGGTCGGCGGCTTGTGCAGCGTGTTCTGCACCATGAAGGGGCCGACGATGTTGAACACGAGCAGAATGCTGTAGCACAAACCCTGCGCGAGAAAGCAACTCTGGAACACGCGGTTCGACAATATCTTGCCCGCGTTCGTCATCAGCGTGCGCAGTTCGAGATGCACGGGCTTCGGCAAGGTCTCGCGATAGCGCCACACGAGCGTCCACATCACGATCGAGTAGATCAGCAGGAACACCAGACACGCTTTCCAGCCGAACCACGTCTGAAGATGCGCGCCGATCACGGGCGCGACGATCGGCGCGAGTCCCCACGCGATCGCCATGTACGTGAATGCGTGCAGCAGCGCCTGGCCCTTGAACGAATCGGTGATGATGGTCTTCGCGAGCAGATTCGTCGCGGCAATGCCGAAGCCTTGCAGGCAACGCGCGAGCAGGAAGGTTTCAAGACTGGTCGCCGCGAGCGACAGCAGGCAGCCGAGCGTGAAGATGACCAGCCCGAAAGCCAGCACCTTCTTGCGTCCGTATGCATCGGCGATGGGGCCGAACACCAGCTGGCCGATCGCATAGGCGGCCATATAGCTGGACACGCTCGACTGGATCGCCTGGGGCGAGGTGGCGAAGTAACGCGCCATCGCGGGCAGCGCTGGCACGTAGATGTCGATGGCGAGTTGTCCGGCCGAAGCGAACAGGCAAACCAGAAACAAAAGGAAACGCGGAGAATTCTTCGAGGGATCGGTGTGGGTCATGACGACGATGAATGGACGGGTCCCGACGGTCTCCGCCGGGCCCGCACGGATGGCGGATTCATCGTATTGTGCCTGTCATCGCGCGGATCGGCATGAAGTCCACGTCACGGAAGCGTCACACGGTTCATGACATCAGCGTTGCGCCGGCGAGCTGAGAATGGGGTGCGACTGCCCCGGAATCGGCCGGCCGCGATTGTCGGTCGGCACGAGCTGCGTCTGGAACGCGACGAAAAGCGCTTGAAACTTGCCGTCCACTTCGACCATCACCGCGCCGTCCTGAAACACGCCGTTCTCGTTCGAGTGGTCTTTCACATGGGCGCCCTTGCCCGGTTTCGGGTTGCCCTGATTCATGTGCGTTTCGTGCAATCCGTTCTTGTCCGGTTCGAACAGGAAGCCGAAGCCGTAGACGGTGACGTCCTTCGCAGGCTTCCATCCGAGCCGGTTGTCGCTATAGCCGGGCGTCTTGTAGACGTAATCGATGCCGTCCGCCGACATATCGAGCTGCAACATCTCGTTGAGCAACGCATTGATATCGTTGCGCTCGGTCTTCGTGTCGAGCGCGATCGGGCGCATCGCGTTCAGATCGAGCAGGCGTTTGTCGTGCACGTAGTCGAGCTTCGGGAAGTTCGACATGGAAACGCCCACAGGCAGTTTGCCGAGATCGGCGGTCATCGGATGATCGAAGTACTGGTCCCAGAGATACAGCACGAGATAGCCCGCTGGCCCCGCCAGCGAGCTGTCCGATTTCACATTGGTGACAATGGCGAACGGCTTGCCGTTCGCGTCCTCGCTGACGATCACATAATGCGGATCGCCTTTATAGCCGTCGAGAAAAGGAACGCCGAGGCTGAGCTTGCCCTTGAAGAGAACGTATTCGTTGCGCGCCATGATGCTGCTCCGTGAAGTGAGCAATCATTTGATGCGGCCAGTGTGACACTTTTCCTGTCGATGGCCACGCATGAACACGCGGAACACGTATCGCCGAATGCGCAATCCGGGAAATGCCGCCGTCATCGAGCGCTCCACAATCCGGCAAGTGTTGAGTACACTTAGACGCGCTCGCAGGACGCGTCCTGCGCATTCATGAAAAGATCCAGATATTCGGAGCCAGTTTGAGGAAGCGAGCCACGGTCATCTGCCGACGAGGCAACCGGATTCTGCTGGTTGCACGACGCCGCGCCAAATGGGCGCTGCCCGGCGGCATGCTCAAGCGAGGCGAGCATTTGCCGGACGCCGCGCTACGTGAACTCAAGGAAGAGACGCGCCTTCTGGGCAAATCGGCGAAATTTCTGTTCCAGCATCGCGGAAGACAGAAGCATCATCACGTCTTTTTCTGCGACGTGCCCAAGAGCGCCAAGCCGCGCGCAAGCAATGAGATCCTTCGATGCCGATGGGTTCACGTCGCGGACATTCAGCGGATCGCCACCAGTGCGCCCACCAGGACGATCGTGAAAGCGCTCAACGGCAAGCGTTGAGCTTTTGTTCACGATAAGTCCTGACGGCGCGCACACCATCCATCGCGGCGCGCGCCGCGTGTGCGTTACTGACCGCCTTCCTGAATCGTCAGTACGTTCTTCACGGACGTGACGCCACTCACGCCCTTCGCGATCGAAGCGGCCTTGTCGATCTGCGTGCCGTCCGCGGCATGACCCGCGAGCGTGACGGCGCCGTTCTTCGCGATCACGTTGATGCCCACGGTATCGATGCCGCCCTTCTGAAGCGCCTGAGACACCTTCTTGCTAAGCGCACGGTTGGCCTTTCGAAGCGCCGATTTCGAGCTGCCCGCACTCGCCGATGGCGTGGCGGACGAAGTCGCAGCCGCATCGCTGGTTTGCGACCATGCGGCGACGGATGAGAAAACCGTCAACGCGACGGCTGCGAGTTTGAGCATATTGATCGTCTTCATCGCTTGCTCCAGTTTGGTGAATGTCGGCCGGGACATGGCGCCCCGAAGCATTCTAGTCGGCGCTGCGTCATAGCGCAGGGATTGTGCCGTTCATCTTGCGAACGCGCGCAATTCCGCAGGCGACAGAAACAGGTCGCCGTTATCCGCGAGCTTCCCGATCATGAAATCAATGAACGTTCGCACGCGCAGCGGCTGCTCGGTCCGATGGCGATAGTAGATGTAGATCGATTCGCGCTGGGTCAGATGCCGCGTGAGCAAAGGCACGAGCCGCCCCGCGCGGATATGCCCGACCGCCGAAAAACTCCCGAGCTGACCGATCGCGAGACCGGCTAGCACGGCATCGGCTTCCGCATCGATATCGTTGGCGCAGAGCGTCGCGGCGATCTCGCGATAGACGATCTCATCGCCGATCATGAATTCCCACGGCGCCTGCTTGCCCGTGTTCGCGCGGCGATATCCGGTGCAGCGGTGCGACGAGAGCGCCTCGACGGTACGCGGCGCGCCATGCCGTTCGATATACGCGGGCGACGCACACACGATCAGTTGTATCGGCGCGAGCCGCCGCGCAATCGCGCCGCCGGCGGGCGGCGAGCCGCCACGCAATCCGACATCGGCGCGTTCCTCGACGAGATCGGTGAAATGGTCGTCGAAACGCACGTCGAGCGCGACGTCGGGTTAGAGCGCGGCGAACTCGAGCACCGATGGCCAAAGCGCACGACCGAGCGCTTTCGGCGCGCTGATGCGCAGCGGACCGGCGATGTGCTCTTTCGCGCTGCGCGCATCCGCGATCGCCGAGGTGAGCATCGCGAGCGCCGGCTCGACATTCTGCAGGAGCCGTTGCCCTTCTTCGGTCAGGGAGAGCTTGCGCGTCGTGCGATGAAAGAGCCGCACGCCAAGCTCCTTTTCGAGCTGCATCACCGCGTGACTCGCGGCCTGCGGCGAAATCCCCTGATCAATGGCCGCACGCCGCAGATTGCCGAGCGTGGCGGCGCGCACGAAGATCGAAATCGCACGGACCTCGTTCATGGAGCGCCTCGATTCGCAAATTTAAGTTGATTATCAGTCTAGCGTTTGACGGCTAGTTCGTGCGAATCGGACAGCCTATGCTTCGTTTCACCTTCACCACCAACACAAACGGAGCACATCATGAGCAACGCCACTCAACAGCAATACAAGCGCGTCTGGTTCATCACGGGCGCATCGCGCGGTCTGGGCGCATTGATCGCCCAGGCGGCGCTGGACGACGGCAACGCAGTTGTCGCCGCAGGTCGCAACGTCGCGGCGATCGTCGAGCGTCTGGGCGAATCGCCCGCGCTGCTGCCGGTCGCGCTCGACGTCACGAACGAAGCGCAAGCGAAGGCCGCCGTGGATGCCGCCATCGCGAAGTTCGGCCGCATCGACGTGCTGGTCAACAACGCGGGCTTCGGGCTGCTCGCGGCCGTCGAGGAATCGAGCGACGCCGACGTGCGCCGCATGTTCGACACCAACGTCTTCGGCCTGCTCAACGTGACGCGCGCCGTGCTGCCCGTCATGCGCAAGCAGAAGAGCGGCCACGTCGTGAACATGTCGTCGATCGGCGGCTATCGCTCGGCAGCGGGCTTCGGCGTCTATTGCTCGACGAAGTTCGCGGTCGAAGGCATCACCGAGGCGATGCATGCGGAACTGGAGCCGCTCGGCATTCATGCGACCGTCGTCGAGCCGGGCTACTTCCGCACGGACTTTCTGGATGCGTCGTCGCTTCTCGTCGGCAAGGACATCATCGACGATTACGATGCGACCTCGGGCAGCGTGCGGCGCTTCGCCGTCGGCATGAATCACAATCAGCCGGGCGATCCCGCGAAGCTCGCGACCGCGCTCCTCACGCTCGCCGATGCACAAACGCCGCCGCTGCGCCTCGCGCTCGGCACCGACACGCTGAAGGCGATCGCGGAAAAGAACGCGTATGTCGCGGCGGAAACGGAAAGCTGGCGCGAGTTGTCCGCTTCGACGGACTTCGCGGTCTGATCGCTTGCACATAACGGCGCGACCATGTTCACCATAATCGCGCGTGCATGAATCAGGCGGCATAAGGCTTCAGCGACAGCATCGGTAGTGGCCCTGCGTTGACCATCGCAATATCCGTCCGTATATTGCGACGGCACAGGGCCACGACGAACACAAGATGCCCCCCACGCCAGAGGTCAAGCCGCACGATGTCCAGGGAAAGCATCGACTCGCACATGATTCGTGTGCTGCATACGCTCCTTACCGAGTCGAGCGTGTCGCGCGCAGCCAGTCTGCTCGGACAATCGCAGCCCACGGTGAGCATCGCACTGCGCCGCTTGCGTGAAATCACCGGCGACCCTTTGCTGGTGCGCAGCGGCAGCCGCATGGTGCCGACGAGTCACGCGCTCACGCTGATCGAGCCCGCCGCGCAGGCGCTCAGCAACATCGACGCGATCCTGCATCCGAACACCACGTTCGATCCCGTCACGAGCACGCGCACGTTTCGCATCGGCTCGCCGGATTATCTCGACGTGTTCTTCGTGCCCGCCGTCATCGATGCGTTTCATCAGGCCGCGCCGCTCGCGAAGCTCGAATTCAAGCATCTGATGATGGTCGACGGCGGCTATGAGAACGGCCTCGAAACGGGCCTGCTCGATCTCGTCATCGGCAACTGGCGAACGCCGCCGGAGCACTTGCATCTGCAGCCGCTGTGCAAGGACGAACTCGTGTGCCTGATGCGCGCGGATCATCCCGTCGGCACCGGCGAGCTCACGCGCGATGCGTACGAAAACGCCGAGCATCTTTCGGTCACGACCTATAACACGACCGCGTGGGGCACCATCGACACGGAACTCGCGCGCAACGGCCTCACGCGCACCGTGACGACCACGCTACCCTATTTCGGCATGGCGCCGTATGTGCTCGTGCGTTCCGATCTGCTCTTCACGACGACGCGCGCGCTCGCGTCGCACTATGCGCGCATTCTGCCGTTGCGCATCGAGCCGATTCCCGGTGCGACCAACGCGCTGACCTACTATCAGCTGTGGCACGAGAGAACGCATCGCAGCGCCGCGACGCGCTGGCTGCGCAAGCTCGTGACGACCGTTTCGCGCACGCTCGTAAGCGACATCGCATGAAAACAAAAAGACGCCGCGTGCGAAGCGCGGCGTCAATGCGTTCATTCGATGATGCAACGCGACAGGCTCTCATGGCGTCACCGTCGAACGCGACGCTGGTCGGTCAGATGCAAGCTGCGTCGTTATCGTTGTTTGACCGGTTCAGAAGGACCCCGCCGTCATCGCCTTGATGAGCGCGGCCTTGCCTTGCGTCGCCGCGCCGAGCAAAGCAAAGCCGAGCGCGCGCTTGTCGTCGGCGTGTTCGCACAGCGCGGCGAGGCCGTCGAGCGGATCGTCGCTTGCCGGAGCGAAACGCCATGTGCCGGTCTCGTTCGGCGGCACGACGACCGTCGGCGCCGCGGGCGATTTCACCGTGACCGGCATGACGGGAAAATCGACGCGCGTCGGCTCGCCGGCGAGCGTGCGAGCGAGGGCGCGCGCCGCATGCATGATCGGCAGGACATACGGCTGCACCTTGCCTTCGATCGCGGCGCAATCGCCCAATGCGTAGATATCGGGCGCGCTGGTGCGGCACCACGCGTCGGTGCGAATGCCGATGTCGATATCGAGTCCCGCCTGAGCCGCCAATGCCGTGCGCGGCGCAAGACCGATCGCCGACAGCACCACATCCGCGCCGATTACTTCGCCATTGTCGAGCGTGACGTCATACCCCGATGCGCGCTTGTCGACAGTCGCGACCGATTGCCCCAGCCGCAAGCGAATGCCATGACGATCGAACGCGCGCGCGAATGCATCGCCCGCCAGCTCGGGAAGCAATCGCGATAGCGGCGTGGCGGCGGGATCGATCAGCGTCACGTCGTAACCCGCGAGCGCGAGATCGTTGGCGAACTCGCATCCGATCAATCCCGCGCCGAGCAACGCGATCGATTTCGCGCCCTCGATGCGCGCCCGGAATCGCACGTAATCGTCGAGACTGTTCACCGAAAGCACGTCGGCCGCGCCATCGCCGACAAGCGGAATGCGGCGCGCGTCCGCGCCCAGCGCGAGCACGAGCTTCGCGTAACGAAGCGGCGCGCCGTTGATGATCACCTCATGCGCATCCACCGCAATGCGCTCAACTTTCCGATGCGCGATGATGCCCGCGTTCAGCTGCGCGCGCATCGCGCCGGCGTCGAACGTGACGAGTTCGTGCGGCGTTTTCTTCATCGCGAGCGCGTTGGACAGCGTCGGCTTCGAATAGAAATCGCCGGCATCCTCGCTGATGAGCACGATGGGCACGTTCCTGTCGAGCTTGCGCAATTCGCGCGCGACCGTATAACCGGCCATGCCCGTGCCGACGATAACCACGCGATCTTCGATATCAGTGCTCATGCCGTCACCGCCTGCATGTCGAAATCCTGCTTGCCGGTGCCGCAATCGGGGCACAGCCAGTCATCGGGCACGTCTTCCCAGCGCGTGCCCGCCACGATGCCCGCTTCGGGCAAGCCTTGCGACTCGTCGTAACGAAAACCGCAAATCACGCATTCCCAGATCTTCATGATGATGTGCTCCGTATGCGTTTCAGCGGACGTAATGCTGGCCGAGCCCGATCTCGGCGAGCGCGCGGCGATACGCACCCGACGAGCGATCGGCGAGGATCGGCGCTTCGGCGGCACGATCGATCGGCAAGTCTTCGGGACATTGCAGCTCGACGATCGCGCGGTCTTCTTCGAACACCTGCCGGTTGAACGCGTAGACATCGTCAAGCGGCAGATCCTTGTCGAAGTTGCGCGCGATCGGCACGAACAGGCGCGTGAGGCGCGCGGAAACCGGGCTTGCCGCGTTGAGGATCGCGAGACGTCCGCCTTCGGGAAACTGCACGGTGAGACGCGCGAAGAACGGCACATCGACTTCGAACACACGCCGCCACAGAAAGCCGTCGGGCGCGCGATGCTGCATCGACTTCGGGAAGTTGCTCACCGTGCTGACGTACTCCGCGCGCATGCCGTTGCCGCTCCGCTCGACCGTATAGCTCGGCACGACGGGATTGCCCCGGTCCGCGAAGCTGTGGTGATGAATCCAAGCGAAGTGCGCGACATCGATGAAGCCTTCGGTCTGACGTCCCGCCGATGCCTTGATGTCGATGGAAGGCGGCAGGATCTGCTGGAAGCCTTCGGTATTCCACGCGGGAAAGTCCGGCAGCGGTTGCGCGCCGCCGCCGAGCGAAACCCAGACGAGACCGTAGGCTTCCTGTGCGGCGTAGGTCGTCAGGCACAGGCGATCGGGAATCGGCCCGCCTTCCTGCGACGGGATGTGATTGCACTTGCCGTCGGCGCCGTACGAAAGGCCGTGATACGGGCACACGAGGTTGCCGTTCTCGACCCAGCCCTGACTCAAGGGCGCGCCGCGATGCGGGCACACGTCGCGTGCGGCCACGAGCGCGCCGTGCGAGCGGAACACTACGAGCGATTCATCGAGCAGTTGCGTTCTGAACGGCTTGTCCGCGATATCCGATGCGAACGCGACGGGATGCCAGTACTGGCTCAGGATTTCCCAATCGTGCTGATCGAACGTGCAGTTGCGAGGAAGGTTGGGTGCGCGCTGAAACGTGAGCGGCGCGACTGTGGGGGTCGCCATGTCGGTTGTCTCCAGTCTGCTGGATCTTGAAGCGGTCTTGCCCGATGCGACCGCGTGAAGACAACGATATCGGCGTGCGGCGTGTCGCCCAATCCCTCGGGCGACATTGAGTCTATGTTTCGAAGGCAATGGGACGCGACGACGCGATCACGTCGCCGGCGCGAATCGCATCGACGGTCGGCGTGCCGCACAGCACCATCGCGCGTTTCGCTTCGTCGAGCAGGATATCGACGGCGCGCAGCGCGCCTTCGTCGCCGCCCACGGCCGCGCCGAACAGCGCCGGCCGCCCGATCGCCGCGGCCTGCGCCCCGAGCGCCACCGCCTTGACGATATCCACGCCGCGCCGCACGCCCGAATCGATGATCAGCTCCACGCCGGAACCGAGCGCGCGACGCACCGCATGCAGTGATTCGAGACTCGACTGTGCGCCGTCGAGCTGACGCCCGCCGTGATTCGAAATCCAGAGCGCGTCGATGCCGAGCGATGCGAGCCGCGCCGCATCGGCGGGATGCTGCACGCCTTTGACGACGATGCGCTTGCCCCATTGATCGCGCAGGCGTGCGAGATCGTCAAAGGAAAACGCGGCGTCGAGCATCGTGCCGACTTTATGCGCGATCGTGAGTCCCGCGCCTTCGCCGGGATCGAGGTCGCGCACGTTCTCGAATTGCGGCGAGCCGTTGCGCGCGTAGTGCATCGTCCAGCGGGGATGACACAGCGCGTCGGCGACATGCGACGCTCGCAGCTTCAACGGAATCGCGATGCCGTTGCGCAGATCGCGCTCGCGCTTGCCGCCGACAGCCAGATCGACCGTGACGACGAGCGCCTCGAAGTCCGCGCCGCGCACGCGCTCGATCAGCTTGCGCATGAAGTCGCGGTCCTTCAGCGTGTAGAGCTGGAACCACAAACGGCCATCGACGTTGCGCGCGATCGTTTCGAGCGCGGTCGTGGACATCGTCGATTGCACGTAGGGAATACCGCGCGCGGCGGCGGCCTTCGCGATCGACAGATCCGCGCCGGGATGCGCAAGCGTGCACGAACCCATCGGCGCGATCAGCAATGGCGCATTGCTTCGTATGCCTAATATTGAGGTCGAAAGATCGGGCGCGGAGACATCGTTGAGCACGCGCGGCACCAGCGCGACGCGCTCGAACGCCGCGCGATTCGCCGCGAGCGTGATCTCGTCTTCCGCGCCGCCGTCGATGAACTCGAACACGAAGCGCGGCAACGCGCGACGCGCAAGCTCGCGCAGATCGGCGATCGACAGCGCGCGATCGAGCGAGAGCGTCATGCGTCGCGTACTTTGCCGGTGCGTGCGAGCCGCGTGGCGAGCGTCGAGAGCGCGTCATAGGCTTCGCGCGATACCGTGTCCCATTCGCCGATCGCCTGCGACTGTGCTTCGACCACCGCGCGGTCGCCACGCGCGGCGGGGCCGGTCAACGCATCCTTTGGCCCGAGCGCGACAATGTTCGCTGCCGCGTTGCGCGACAACGTATGCATCATGTCTTCGATGAGCGGTTGCGGAATGCCCGCGGCCTGCCACATCTCGACGGACATCGCCGCGAGTATCGGCAGAAAGTTCGACGCGACGACCGCCGCCGCGTGATACAGCGCCTTGCTGCCCGGTTCGATATCGAAGCAGCGCGCGCCGATGGCCGCGAGAATCTCGCTCCACGCGGCACGCGCGGCGCGGTCGCCTTCGAGTCCGACCGGCGTGCCTTCGAACTGGAACACGGCCGTGCCGGGATTGGCGAAGCTCAGCATCGGATGCGCGCTCGCGACGCTCCAGCCGATCGCGCGCAAGGGCGCGAGCGTATCGGTATCGAGCGCGCCGCTGCAATGCACGGCAATCGATGGCGCGTCGTCCTTGCGATGCCGCGCGAGCGTCTGCGCCACGTCCGCGATACGCATGTCGGGCACGGACAGCAGCCAGATATCGGCGGGTTGCATCGCCGCGATATCGTCGAGCGCGCGGCCCGCGCCGATGAAATCGACCGCATCACGCGCATGGGCGATATCGCTGTCGCATACATCGCCGATAGCGAGCACGCGATTCGCGACGATCAGATTGCCGAGCGTCGCACCGACGCGCCCCGCGCCGATGATGTTGAGCGTCGCCATCAGCCGTGCCTGATCGCGATGGTCTTCAGGCTCGTGAAGCCATACAGCGCTTCGAAGCCCTTCTCGCGTCCATGCCCGCTCGCCTTCACGCCGCCGAACGGCAACTCGACGCCGCCGCCCGCGCCGTAGTTGTTCACGAAGACCTGACCCGCCTGCAGCTTGCGCGCGAGACGCAGGCCGCGCGAACCATCGCGCGTCCACACGCCCGCGACGAGGCCGTAATTCGTGCCGTTGGCGAGCTTCACCGCTTCGGCTTCGTCATCGAAAGGCATCACCGCGAGCACCGGCCCGAACACTTCTTCCTGCGCGATGCGGCTTTGCGGCGGCACGTCGCGGAACAGGACCGCTTCGTGGAAGAAGCCGTTGCGCGACGCTTCCACCGCGATCTTCCCGCGCGCCGCCACGCGAATGCCTTCGCCTTCCGCCTGCTCGACCATGCTGCGCACGCGCGCCTGCTGCTTCGCGTTGACGAGCGGTCCCGTATCGAGGTCCATCGCGGGCGGACCGGAGCGCAGCGCTTCGAAACGTTGCGTCAGACGTTCGATCACGGTTTCGTAGATGCCGCGCTGAACCAGCAGACGGCTGCCCGCCGAACATGTTTGTCCGGCGTTCTGAATGATGGCGTTGAGAATGACGGGCAAGGCTTCGTCGAGATCGGCATCGTCGAATACGAGTTGCGGCGACTTGCCGCCGAGTTCGAGCACGCTCGGGCAATGGCGTTCCGCCGCCGTGCGTCCGACCAGCGCGCCCGTCGCGGTCGAGCCAGTGAACGAGATATGGCCGATGCCCTCGTTCGCCGACAACGCCGCGCCCGCCTCGCTGCCCAGACCCGTGACGACGTTGATCGCGCCCGCCGGAAAGCCGATATCGGCGGCGATTTCCGCGAGGCGCAGGATCGACAGGCTCGCGTCCTCGGCGGGCTTCACGACGCAGGCATTGCCCGCTGCGAGCGATGCGCCGACGCTGCGCCCGTAAATCTGCATCGGGTAATTCCACGGAATGATGTGCCCCGTCACGCCGATCGGCTCGCGCACCGTCAGCACGGTGAAGCCGGTCGTATAGGGCAGCGTTTCGCCATGCAGCTTGTCGACGCAGCCCGCGTAGTACTGTAGATAGCGCGCGAGCACGGCGGCATCGGTGCGCGCGGTCTTGAGCGCCTTGCCGGTGTCGCGCGCTTCGAGTTGCGCGAGTTCGTCGGCGTTCTCCAGCACCGCGGCGGCATACGCGAACAGCAGGTTTGCGCGCTCGACCGGCGAGAGCTTCGCCCACGGGCCGTCGAGCGCTTCGCCCATCGCGTTGCGCGCGGCGCTCACCGCGACATCGATATCAGCGGCATTGCCGCGCGCGATCGCCGCGAACGGCTCGCCCGTGCTCGGGTCGATGACATCGAGCGATTCGCCGTTATCGCCCGCGCGCCATGCGTTGCCGATGAAGTGACGATATTCCATGCTTACTCCGTGATCAGTGCGTGTTCCGTGACGGCCGCGGCGATCGCCGTGCCGACTTCGATGGTGTTCGCCGTGCCGCCCATGTCCGGCGTGCGCGGGCCGTTTTCGAGCACGCTTTCGATGGCTGCGACGATGGTCTTCGCCGCCGCTTCGTAGCGTGCCTCGCCACGGCCGAGATGCTGCAGCATCAGCGCCGCCGACCAGATCTGCCCGATCGGATTGGCGATGCCCTTGCCCGCGATATCCGGCGCCGAGCCGTGCACCGGCTCGAAGAGCGACGGAAAGCGCCGCTCCGGATTCAGGTTCGCCGAAGGCGCGATGCCGATGGTGCCGGTGCATGCGGGACCGAGGTCCGAAAGAATGTCGCCGAAGAGATTGGACGCGACCACGACATCGAAACGGTCCGGATGCTGCACGAAATGCGCGCACAGAATGTCGATGTGAAACTTGCGCGTCTCGATGTCCGGATAACGCTTTGCGGCTTCCGCGAGCCGTTCGTCCCAGTACGGCATGGTGATCGAGATGCCGTTCGATTTGGTCGCGGCGGTCAGTTGCTTCCTCGGGCGGCTCTGCGCGAGCTGGAACGCGAAGTCGAGAATGCGGTCGACGCCCGTGCGCGTGAACACCGACTGCTGCGTCGCGAACTCGCGCTCGGTGCCTTCGAACATGCGTCCGCCGACCGACGAATATTCGCCTTCGGTGTTCTCGCGCACGACCAGAAAGTCGATGTCACCGGGCTTGCGGCGCGCGAGTGGCGACGGCACGCCGGGCATCAGGCGCACCGGGCGCAGGTTCACGTACTGATCGAAGTCGCGGCGAATCCTGATGATCGATTCCCACACGGCCGTGTGGTCCGGCACGACGTCGGGCGTGCCGACCGCGCCGAAGAAGATCGCATCGTGCTTGCCGATCTGCCTGTCCCAGTCGGCGGGCATCATCGTGCCGTGCCGCACGTAGTGCTCGGTGCACCATGATGCGAATTCGTCGAAATCGAGCGCGATGTCGTAGCGCGCGGCGGCGGCCTTCAGCACGCGCAAACCTTCGACCATGACTTCCTTGCCGATGCCGTCGCCCGGAATGACGGCGATGTGATGCGTTGTTGCCATTGCGCTGTGTCTCCTGTTATTCGACGTGGACTGCCCGTCATACAGGAGGGAAATCTAGCCGACGCGTTGGCGCGGCGGAAGTGCGAATCCGGGAACAGGAGGCTTCGAATATCCGCAAGGGGTTCAGCCGGCGGAGCGTTCGCCGCCCGGCGCGACGAGCGATGCGGGCGCGAAGGCGCTCAGAAAATCGAACAGCTTGCGCGCGGGCAAGGGCGCCGCGCCGGCGCGAATCCCGACCGACATCACGCGCTCGGCCCACGGATTGGTCAGGCGGATGAAGCGCAGATGCATCGGCTCGCGAAAAAGCCGCACCGCGCCTTCGGGCAACACGCCGATGCCCTGCCCGGCCGCGATCAGCCTGCACATCGCCTCGAAGCTTTGCACCTGCACGCGAAAGCGGATGGTGCGGCCCGCGAGCGCGGCTTCCTTCACGAGCATGCGGGTGACCTCGGCTTTATCGTCGAGCCCGACGATATCGTGTTCGAGCAGCGCCGCGAACTCGATCTGCTCGCCCTGCAACACGTGATCCTCCGGCACGACGACGCTGATGCGATCCGCGCAATACGGCGCGAGACGAATGCCCTCCATGCCGACCTGCGAAGTCACCACGCCGACATCCGCGCGCCCCTCGCGCAAAGCCTGAAGAATGTCCATGCTGCGCAATTCGCTGATATGCAGCTTGATGTCCTGATAGCGCTGCGAGAACGCGCGCAGATGATCGGGCAAGTCCTGACTGATCGCGGAGATATTGGCGAAGATGCGTACGCGGCCAACCGAGCCTTTCGTGTAATCGGAGAGTTCGCTGTAGATCGCATCGGTCTTGAGCAGCAGTTCGGTGGCATGACGCGCGAGCGCCTCGCCCGCTGGCGTGGGCTCGACGCCCGCCGACGTGCGGTTCAGCAAGCCGACGCGGAAGTGATGTTCGAGCAGCGCGATGCGCCGGCTCGCCGTCGACAGCGACATATGCGATTGCTGCGCCGCCTTGGACAGACTGCCCATTTCGACTGCGCGCAGAAAAAGAGCCAGCGACGTGAGATCGAACAAAACCGGACGCTCCGTAAAAGATCATGCCGCGCAGTATGGCATCCGGGCGCGATCGGCGCGTCGCGGCGGGATACTGGAAAACCCTGACGTCGCGACGCGCGTGTTCGAACTATTCGAAAGCCCGCTTCAGCGATTTCGCATATCTCTCGCGCTCAGCAGCCGCTACATTTCCTCTGTCCCGCCGCGTCCTGCGCGAGTCGGTACGCAAAAAAACATATACGGAGACAGACGTGGAAATCGATGCGACCAGCATGCCCCAAGGCGCGGCATCGCCCGCCCCGTCACACGACGCCGCGACGGAGGACCGGATCTTCCGCCGCCTGGCGTTGCAGATCCTGCCGATTCTGATGTTCGCGTACATCACGTCGTATATCGACCGCGTGAACGTGAGCTTCGCAAAGCTGCAGATGGCGCAGCAACTCGGCTTTTCCGATGCCGTATTCGGCTTCGGCGCGGGCATCTTCTTTCTCGGCTATGTGGTTTTCGAAGTGCCGAGCAACATGATCCTGCAACGCGTCGGCGCGCGCAGATGGATCACGCGCATCATTCTGTCGTGGGGCATCGTCTCCGGCCTGACGGCCTTCGTCTCCACGCCGATGCAGTTCTACGTGATGCGCTGCCTGCTCGGCGTCGCGGAGGCGGGTTTCATTCCGGCGATCGTCTTTTATATCGGCCAGTCGTTTCCGCGCAACCGGCGCGCGCGCATCCTCAGCATGTTCTATGCGGCGCTCGCGCTCGCGGGTCTGATCGGCTCGCCGTTGACCGGCTTCATCATGCAGTACTTCGACGGCCTCATGCAGTTGCCCGGCTGGAAGTGGATCTTCATCGTCGAGGCGTTGCCCGCGTTTCTCGCGGCGGTCTACACCTGGAGAGGACTCGACGACGACGTCACGAAAAGCCCGCGCTACAGCGAAGCAGATCGCGCGTTCCTGTCCCGCGTGCTCGCCGAGGATCGCGCGGTGACGGCCGAATCGAATCACAAGGGCCTCTTTTCGAGCGCGCTCGTGTGGGCGTTCTGCCTGATCTATTTTCTCGATGTGTTCGGCATCTACGGCTACACCTTCTGGGCCCCGACGATGATCAAGTCGATGGGCATCTCCGGCGACTTCGCAATCGGCGCGCTCGCGGCGCTGCCCAACGCGGTCGCGGTCATCGTGATGGTGATGTTCGGCCGCAGCGCGGACCGGCGCGGCGAGCGGCGCTTGCACGTCGCGGCGCTGTTGCTGATGGGCGCGGTCGGCTTGTCGCTGTCCGTGCTCTGGCATGACAATCTGTGGCTCGGCATGATCGCGCTGTGCATCGCCAATGCGGGATTGCTGTCGTTTCCGCCGCTCTTCTGGAGCATGCCGACGGCCGTGCTCGGCCAGGCCGCGGCGGCGGTCGGCATCGCATGGATCAGCGCGTTCGGCAATCTCGGCGGCTTCTTCGGCCCATACGTGGTCGGCTTTCTGAAGCAGGCGTCGGGCGGCATGACGCTGCCGATCTTCTCGATGGTCGGCTGCCTCGCGCTCGGCATCGTTCTGACGATGTTGCTGCCGAAGCGGCTCGTGAACCGCTGAGCCTTTCTTGAACCAATACGACGACACGAAGAGACACAGCATGAAGCAGCGAATCGGCATGATCGGTATCGGCCTGATGGGGCACGGCATCGCACGCAATGTGATGAAGCATGGTTATCCGCTGACGGTGGTCGAGCATCCCGGCAATCAGCCGCTCGACGAACTGCGCGCGGGCGGCGTGAAGACCGTCGCGAATGGCGAGGCGCTTGCGCGTGAATCGGACATCGTCATTCTGTGCGTGACGGGTTCGCCGGAAGTCGAAGCGGTATTGACCGCGCCCGATGGCGTGCTCGCGGGGCTGCAGCCTGGAACGATCGTGATCGACTGCTCGACGGCCGTGCCCGCATCGACTGCGCGCATGGCGGCGCTCGTCGAGGAAGCGGGCGGCCTTTTCGTCGATGCGCCGATGACGCGTACCGCGAAGGAGGCGCATGAAGGGCGGCTGAATCTGCTGGTCGGCGCTTCAGCCGAATTGTTTGCGCGCATCGAGCCGTTGTTGCGCACGTATGCGGAAAACGTGACGCTCGTCGGCGGCCTCGGCGCGGGACACAGCATGAAGCTGCTGCACAACTTCGTGTCGCTCGGGACGATCGCGCTGATCTCCGAGGCGGCCGCGTGCGCGAAGCGCGCGGGCGTCGATGCGCAGACTTTCGTCGACGTGCTCGCGAAAGGCGGTGGCGGCGGCGCGGCGCTGGAGCGGCTGCGGCCGGCGCTCGTGGACGGCGATCCGTCGGGCATGCCGTTTCATATGTCGAACGCGCTGAAGGATCTCGGCTATTACGTGACGATGGCCGGTGATACGGATGCGGTCGATGCGATCGCTAGCGCCGTGCGAGGGACGTATGCGGATGCGGTCGAGCGAGGGGGGGCGCATCGGACGTTGCTGGAGTTGGCGCAGTTGCTGGGGTCTTGAAGCGCCATGGCGCGGTACGTCGAATCTATCGCATAGGTGAAGCACCGCGCTAACCGGATGGCCGCTGTTCGCCAAACGCGGCGCTCGAATGTCCGTGTGAGTCCGCCCTCCGCGCTCAGCTGGCGTCGCTCTGCATCATGTGCCCGGAAAGAGGCGCTCGAGTCCGCTCCCGACGCCCGAGCCACTGCGCAATCTCCCCGACGATCCCGCGCCGGAACAGCAGCACGCAGGCGACGAACATCACCCCGGTCACGATGCCGACCGATTCACCCAGCCCCTGAAACCACGCGATGCGCGTGAATTCCGCGAGCCACGTGCCGAACGCGGCGAGCCTCGTTTCGAGCCCGACGACGATCACCGCGCCGAGCGCCGGACCCAGCCGCGTGCCGAGACCGCCCAGCAGGGTCATGAGGATCACGGTGCCCGACATGGTCCAGTGCACGTCGGACAGCGTGGCGAAGCCGAGCACGAGCGTCTTCATCGCGCCCGCGAGACCCGCACATGCAGCCGATATGACGAACGCCAGCAGCTTGAAACGATCGACGTCGTAGCCGAGCGACACCGTGCGCGCCTCGTTCTCCTTCAGCGCGCCGAGGATCCGGCCAAACGGCGAATCGATCACGCGGCCGATGAACGCGAACGCCATCGCACCGATGGCGAGCACGACGTAGTAGAGCGTGAGGTCGTCGTCGAGCGGAAGCACGCCGAACAGGCGCCCGCGCGGCACACCCTGCATGCCGTCCTCGCCGCCCGTGAACGGCGCCTGAACGCAGAAGAAATAGATCATCTGCGCGAGCGCGAGCGTGGCCATCGCAAAGTAGATGCCCTTGCGCCGAATCGCGAGCAGACCCATCACCAGGCCGAGCGCGGCCCCGACGACCGCACCGAGCAGCAACGCGCCTTCGGGCGGCACGCCGTGATCGCGCAACGCGCTGCCCGCGACGTAGGCCGCGACGCCAAAGAATGCCGCATGACCGAACGACAGCAGGCCGACATAGCCGAGCAGCAGGTTCAGCGACGTGGCGAACAACGCGAAGCACATGAGCTTCATCATGAAGACCGGATAGGCGCCGAGCCATGGCGCGGCGGCGAGAACGGCCAAGCCGACGACGAATGCGAAGCGGTTATGCATGAGACACCTCATTTCGATTGACCGAACAGCCCGGCGGGACGCACGAGCAGAACCAGCGCCATGACGGCGAACACCACCGTCGCCGACGCCTCCGGATAGAACAGCTTCGTCAGGCTTTCGAGGACGCCGAGCGCGAGACTCGTCAGCACCGATCCGGCGATCGAGCCCATCCCGCCGATCACGACGATCGCGAACACGGTGATGATCACGCTCTGTCCCATCAGCGGCGACACCTGCATGACCGGCGCCGCGAGCACGCCCGCGAATGCGGCGATGGCGACGCCGAAGCCGTAGCTCAGCGACACCATGCGCGGCACGTCGACGCCGAACGCAGCGACGAGACGCGGATTCTCGGTCGCCGCGCGCAGCAGCGCGCCGAGTTGCGTGCGCTCGATCGCCCACCACGCCGTCCCGCATACGGCGAGCGATGCGACGACGACCCATGCGCGATACGCGGGAAGCATCATGAAGCCGAGATCGACGGCGCGCGCCAGACTGTCGGGCGCGGCGAACGACATTCCCGAGACGCCGTAGACGGAACGCGACAGTCCCTCGAAGATCAGTGTTACGCCGAGCGTGAGCAACAGCCCGTAAAGATGATCGAGCTTGTAAAGACGCCGCAGCATCGAACGCTCGACCGCCACGCCGACCGCGCCCACCGACAGCGGCGCGATGACCAGCATCAGCCAGTAATCGAAGCCGAAATAGTTCGTGCCCATCCATGCGAACAGCGCGCCCAGCATGAAGAACGCGCCGTGCGTGAAATTGATCACATTCAAGAGGCCGAAGATGAGAGACAGGCCGAGACTCAGCACGGCATAGAAGCAACCGTTCATCAGTCCGAGCACGAGTTGGCCAGATGCCGCCTGCAGCGGCATACCCAGGATTTCCATGACGTTTTCGCTCCGGTCAGATATTGAGCAGCGCTTGCAGCGTGGCCGCTTTTTCGGGAAGACGCGCCGCCTCGAAGGCATCGACGATGCGTCCGTGCTCCATCACGTAGAAGCGATCGGCGAGCGGCGCAGCAAAGCGAAAGTTCTGCTCGACGAGCAGAATCGTGAAGCCCCGCGACTTCAGCAGCCTGATGACGCGCGCGAGCGTCTGCACGATCACCGGCGCGAGCCCTTCGGAGATTTCATCGAGCAGAAGGATGCCGGCGCCGGTGCGCAGAATGCGCGCGATCGCGAGCATCTGCTGCTCACCGCCCGACAGACGCGTGCCCTGGCTCGTGCGACGCTCGGCCAGATTCGGGAACATCGCATAGATTTCTTCGAGCGGCATCGGCGTGCGCTTAGCATTCGGCAGACGCGGCGGCAGCAACAGATTCTCCTCGCACGACAGTCCTGCGAAGATGCCCCTCTCCTCCGGGCAATAGCCGACGCCGAGGCGCGCGACGTGCTGCGGCTCGCGGCCGATCGTCTCGCGGCCATCGATACGGATCGAGCCGCTGCGCAGATCGGTCAAGCCCATGATCGCCTTCAGCGTCGTGCTTCGGCCCGAGCCGTTGCGTCCGAGCAGCGTGACCACTTCCCCGCGTGCCGCACGCAGGTCCACGCCATGCAGGATGTGCGATTCGCCGTACCACGCTTCGAGGCCCGTGACACGCAACGCGTCCTCGCACGTCACGGTGTCGATGCCGCCATCATCCGGCGCTTCAATGTGCGAGCGATTCATTGTCGGTCCCCATGTACGCTTCCTTCACTTGCGGGTTCGCGGAGACGGCGGCGTAATCGCCTTCCGCCAGAATCTCGCCGCGCTGAAGCACCGTGATCGTGTCCGCGATGCTCGAGACCATCTTCATGTTGTGCTCGACCATCAGGATCGTCCTTCCGCTCGATACCTTCTTGATGAGCGCAGTCACGCGGTCGACGTCCTCGTGTCCCATGCCCTGCGTCGGCTCGTCGAGCAGCATCAGCACGGGATCCATCGCGAGTGTCGTGGCGATTTCGAGTGCGCGCTTATGGCCGTATGACAACTCGACGGTCTTCACATCAGCGTATGCAGCGAGGCCGACCTCGCCGAGCAGATCGAGTGCGCGTTCCCGCAGGCGCGTCAGCATCACGCTGCTCTTCCAGAAACAAAACGACACGCCGAGCGGCCGCTGCAAAGCGATGGTCACGTTCTCGACGGGCGTCAGATGAGGAAACACAGCCGAGATCTGGAACGAGCGGATCACGCCTTTGCGGGCGATCGCCGCGGGCGCCGCGCGCGTGATCTCGCGGCCGTCGAAAAAGATCTGGCCCGAAGTCGGCGTCAGGAACTTCGTCAGCAGGTTGAAGCACGTGGTCTTGCCCGCCCCGTTCGGCCCGATCAGCGCGTGTATCGCGCCTCGCCGCACGCGAAGATCGATGCCCTTGACGGCCGTGAAGCCGTTGAACTGCCTGGTTAAACCCTTCGTCTCCAGAATCATGTCTGCATGCGTCATCGCGCCCTCCTCAGCCCATTACCGGCAGCGTCTCGATCGCATATGCGTGCCGCAGCGTGCGCCCGAGCACCGGGTCTTCGAGCACTGTCTCGAAGCGCTGCGCCGAGCGAATCCCGCCGATCGCGGCAAGCGTCCCGCAGAGCATCGCGGTTCCATCGGCGAACTCGCCGCCGCGTTGCGCGAACTGATCGAGCAGGTCCTGCGGCGAGCGCATCGCGGTCACCTTGCCGTCCTGATAGAGCACGCGCTCACCGTCGATCGTCGCGTACGAACGCAGCAGCAACGCATCCCAGTGATCCGCCACGTCGCTCAGGCGCCAGAGCGTGCCTGAGCACGGCTTGTCGCACATCTGCTTCGACACGGTGATGCCATAGGCCTCGACCTGCCGATCCGTGTGATCCGAAGCAACGCCGACAAACACTTCGCCGCCGTCCTTCAGCAGCACGAATTCCGCTTCGCCGCTGCTCTGCTCGCCCGAGACCTGCATCGTCGATGCCGGCCCGAGGCGATCGGCCGCCACGCGATAAAACACCGGCGTATAGGCGGGCCGTTTGATGCCCAGTTCTTCGAGTTCGCGAATGTGCTTCTCCATCGCTTCGGTGTCGCGTCCGGTCCAGCCCGCGATGACGAGCGTGTCGATTGAAATGGCGCGCTCGAGACTGCCGTCGCGCGTTTCGATGTTGAATGTGATGGCTTTCATCATTGGCTCCGTTTATTTCGATGCAGCGACTTTGCCGCCGACCAGCGGGCATCGGCTCGCGCCGAGCGGCGCATAAGCGTCCTGCGCCGAAATGGTCTGCCTGATCGCGTAGTAATCCCAAGGCTTCTTCGATTGCTCCGGGCTCTTGACCTCGGCGATGTACATGTCGTGCACCATCAGCCCATCCGCGCGGATCACGCCATTGGTCGCGAAGAAGTCGTTGACGGGCGTCTTGCGCATCTGCGCGAGCACGGCGTCGGAGGCATCGGTGCCGCTCGCCTGCACGGCCTTCAGGTAATGCAACGTCGATGAATAGACGCCCGCCTGGATGAAGGTCGGCATGCGGCCTGTCTTCGCGTAGAAGCGCTGCGACCATGCGCGGCTCGCATCGTCGCGGTCCCAGTAGAACGGCGTCGTCAGCATCATGCCCTGCGCGGACTTGAGGCCGAGACTGTGAACATCGCTGATGAACATCTGCAGGCCCGCGATCTTCTGCTTGCCCGGCGCGTTGATGCCGAATTCACGCGCGGTCTTGATCGCGTTGACGGTATCGGCGCCCGCGTTGGCGAGGCCGATCACCTTCGCGTGCGAGGCCTGCGCCTGCAGCAGATTCGATGACAGGTCCGCGGCATGCATCGGATGCTTCGACTCGCCAAGCACCTTGCCGCCCGTCGCGTTCAACGCCGCCGCGGAATCGCTCTTCAGCGAAGCGCCAAGCGCATAGTCGACGGTCAGGAAGTACCACGAATCGTCTCCGGCGCGCGCCATCGCCTTGACGAGGCTCGTGGTCAGCGCGTAGGTGTCGTACGAATACTGGATCGTGTATGGCGAACACGCCTCGTTGCTGAGCTTGGTCGTGCCCGCGCCGCTCGCGATCGCGATCCTGTGTTTCTCCTTCGCCACGTTCGACACCGCAAGCGCGACGGACGACGGCAACAGGTCCTGCACCATGTCGACCTGCTGATTATCGAACCATTCCCGCGCGACGGTCGCAGCGACATCGGTCTTGTTCTGGTGATCCGCGCTGATCACCTTGACCGGCGCGCCGAGCACCTTGCCGCCGAAATCGTCGACGGCCATCTGCGCCGCCACGACCGAGCCCTTGCCGCCGATATCGGAAAAGATCGACGACATGTCGGTGAGCACGCCGATCTTCACCACGCCGTCGCTGATGCCTGCCGCGTTCGCCGTCATCGCAACGGCGGCGCACGCCGCGGTGCACGCGAGTTGTCTGTACATGGAAGTCTCCTGATATGTATTCTTGAAGCACGCCGCGTCATTGCGGACGCGCGACTGACTCGACACCGATACCCATCGCGAGCAACTGGCGATCGCTCATGTGCCTGCCCATCAACATCAGTCCCACGGGTGCGTCCCCGTTCGCGTGACACGGAATCGACAGCGCGCACAGATCGAGCATGTTGGCGATCGACGGATTGCGCAGCAGCAAGCGATTCGTCGACGTGTACGCGGGTTCCTCGTCGAGGTCCGCGATGCGCGGCGCGACTATCGGCACCGTCGGGCAGACGATGGCGTCGAAGGGACGCAACTCTTCGTCGGCCTGACGGCATAGCTGCGCACGCAACATCAGATTGCGCAGGTATTCGGCCGTGCTGTGCTCGCTACCGAGCCGGATGCGGGCGATCACGCGCGAGTCGTACGCGTCGGCATGACGCTTGATCAATCCGACGTGCCACGCCCATGCTTCGGCCGCGACGAGGCCGCCATGCTGGCCGATCGTCGCGAGGTGCTGCCAGCTGTCGAACGAGACTTCGCGCACGATCACACCCGCCGCCGTCAGACGTGCAATCGCGCGCTCGAACGTGGCGGCGACGTGTGCGTCCAGGTCATCGAGCACGATGTCCTTTGGTATCGCGAGCCGCAGACCGCTCAGCGGCAGCGGCAGGATGTCGGCGGGTTCCGTATGGCCCGCCATGATCGAATCGAGCGCGGCGCAGCACGCGACGCTGGGCGCCATGGACCCGATCGAGTCATAGCTCGACGACAACGGCACCGCGCCTGCGAGCGGGTTGCGCGCGGCTGTCGGCTTGAAGCCCGCGAGGCCGCACAACGCGGCGGGAATTCGGCACGAGCCGCCCGTATCCGAGCCGATCGCGGCAGCGGCCATGCCATCGGTTACCGACACCGCCGCGCCCGACGACGATCCGCCGGGAATCCGCCCGGCGCGCCGGTCGAACGGATTCGCGGGCGTCCCGTAATGCGGATTGATGCCGAGTCCCGAGTACGCGAACTCGGTCATGTTGGTGCGCCCGACGAACACCGCGCCCGCCGCACGCAATCTGCCGATCGCGACGGCGTCGCGCGTGGCGGCCCGCTCGGGAAGGACCCGGCTGCCGGCGCGCGTGATTTCGCCCTGCACGTCGAACAGATCCTTCACCGAGATTGGAATGCCCGAGAGCGGACCCGCGACACCATGGCGACGCAGTGCATCGCTCGCCTTCGCCTGGACTGGTGCTGCGGCACTCGCGCCGTGCGGAAACACGCGCTTTCCTTCGCCCGACTCACCGCCGATTCGTTCGATGCACGACGCGAGAAGCGACGCGGCATCGATACGGCCATCGACGAGTTGGGCACGCAATGAATCGAGAGCGGGCAACATGATCAGGCCGGATCGTAGTAGTGCACTTCGAGCAGCACGCAGCCGCCGTTCGACCTGAACGGGCCATGCCACGCGCCCGGCGGACGCACCGCGTACGTGTATCCTTCGAAGGGCTTGCCGCCCTCGCCTCTCTCGTCATTGCCGACCGTCAGATCGCCCTCGACGAGAAATACTTCCTCCCAGTAGTCGTGGACGAAGGGCTTCGTCGTGTACATCCCGGCGGGAAGGCGCAGCAATCGCGTGCGGCTGCCGCACTTGTTGTCGGTGTCGAGCGCGCCGGAAAGGATCAGCTCCTGTGCGCCGGAACCGGGCGCATAACCTTCCGGCAACTGCCAGCCGTCGGCCATGTCGAGTCCGTGGAACTCATCGTGAAGTTTGTTGATTGCCATGTGGTTCTCCTTTGGGGAAGCGTTGATTGCGTTGAGTCGTTCTCAGGCGGCCTGGCGCGTCTTCGCCAGTTCCGAATCGAGCGAATAGCTGGACAACATGGTGTCGACGAGACCGGTGGCACGGCGCCAGTCGTAGCTGCGATACGCATGACCCTTGGTCACGAAGGACGCGCCCGCATAGAACAACTCGTATTGGTTGTGACGCGAGGCGAACTCCGAGCCGACCGCGTCCCACGCGAGCTTGAAGAACTTCACGCGTTCCTCCGCGCTGCAGATGGGCGACTTCTGCGTCTTCTCGATGATGCGTGCGAGGTCCGGGTTCTCGAAGTCGTGCACGCTCGACGGCAGCATGATCATTCCGCCGCCCGCGAGTTCGCGCAGCGTGGTGAGGATCTTCGAATAGAGCTGCTGCGTAAGCACTTGCGAGCTGTACAGCATGTTTCGGTCGGGCACGTAGTAACCGTTGACGACACTGCCTTTCGCTTCCATGCCGTATACATACGCCTCGACCATCGACGCTTCCGATGCGAGCTGCCCCAGCGTCTCGCGCACTTGCGGAACCGCATTCGTGCCGTTGATTTCCGAAATCCTGAGACCGAGCCCGACGAGAAAACGCAGCTTCGTCATCAGGCGCACCTGACATTGATAGTTCTGGTAGACGTGCGCTGGTGTCACATGAAACTGCTTTGCGCACATCGACACATCGCCGGCGACGAAGATCCGCTCCCACGGCACCTTGACGTCGTCGAAGTACAGCACAGCGTCGTTCTCGTCATAGCGGCTCGACAGCGGGTTGTCGAAAACCGATTGCGCGTGTTCCTCGTACGACTTGCGCGACATCACCTTCATGCCCTTCGCGTTCATCGGAATCGCGAACGACAGCGCGTACATCTCGTCGCCTTCACGCAGCGGCTGAATGCAACTGCAGAAGACTTCGTTCGCCATGATGCCGCTCGTCGCGAGCATCTTCGCGCCTCGCACCGTGATGCCTTCCGCGTCCTGATCGACGATGCCCACCGCGAGATATTTGTCCTCCTGCTCATGCGCCGACTTCGACTGATTCGCCTGCGGATTGACGATCACGTAGGTCAGGAAGAGATCGTTGTCGCGGGCATACTTGTAGTAGTCGCGCAGCGCGCCGGCACGTGCCGGGTCGTATTGCTCGAACAGATCGATGCCCATGACCATGCCCGAGATGCACGACGCGACGTGATCCGGCGAGCGGCCCATGAATCCGAAGTGCAGTTCTGTCCACGCTTCGAGCGCGGAGCGGCGCTCGACCAGTTGCTCATACGACGTCGGCAGTTCCCAGATGCGGCTCACGCGATTGCCCGAATCCGGCGAAACGAAAGTCATCTTCTCGACGTTTTCCGGGCGCGCCTGATAGTCGTAAAGGTTCGCATAGCTGCGAATCGAATTGCGGAATGCGGGGTGCGCGGTGACATCGCCGACTGCCTTGCCGTCGAGATAAACCTGACGTCCGTCGCGCAATGACGCGATGTGTTGAGTGCCGTTCTTGATCATGGTGTTCTCCAGGATGAATTCGTCCGCCGTTTCAGGCCGACGCTGCGTGTACGCCGTTGAGCGTGTGATAGCGGCCGCCGAAGAAAATAAGCGGACGCCCTTGCGAGCGCATGCGATGACGCGTCACGCGGCCGACGAAGATCACGTGGTCACCGCCGTCGTATTGCGCGTAGGGCTCGCATTCGAAGGTTGCGAGGGTGTCGGGAAGCAGGACCGGTTCGTCGCCCGGCTCGTTTGCCGCATCGCGCCAGCCCCATTTGTCGCCGCTGGCCCTCGCGAAACGGTTCGACATGTCTTGCTGCGATTCTTCGAGCACGTTGACCGCGTAGCTGCCGGCCACGCACAGATCGGCGAGGCTGAGGCTGCGCCGGTCCACCGAAAACAGAATCAGCGGCGGATCGAGCGACACCGAATTGAACGACGCGACCGTCATGCCGATCGGCGCTCCTTCGCGCCTCGGCGCCGTGATGACCGCGACACCCGTCGCGAACATGGACAACGCGGACCGAAACTGACGCTGCACTTCCGGATCGCCGCTCTGCCGTACGATGCAATCACTCATCTCGTTCTCCTTCGCGCCGCGCCGCCGGCGACGCCTCTTCGGGGCACATCAATCATTGTTTTTTAGCTTTGTTACATAGCTTTTATTAAATGACAACAATCGGCGTCGTTCAAGCTATCGTTTACCCTCGTTAAAAAAGCTTTGTATGAAAGACAACCCTACCCGGAGAATGGGTGTTGGCCAGAGCACGCAAGTGTCCGGGCTACACTGCGGCCAACTTGCGCTACGCGACGCCTCGCGTTGAAGAAGGCACTGCACTGGAGAACGAACGATGAACTCACGCCCCATCTACATGGACTACAGCGCAACGACGCCCGTCGATCCGCGCGTGGTCGAAAAAATGGTTCCGTACCTTTACGAGCGCTTCGGCAATCCGGCATCGCGCAGCCACGGTTACGGCTGGGAAGCGGAAGAAGCGGTGGGAGCAGCGCGCCGCCATGTGGCCGCTCTGCTGCATGCGGACCCGCGCGAAATCGTCTGGACGTCAGGCGCGACCGAAGGGAACAATCTCGCGATCAAGGGTGCGGTGAACTTCTACAAGGCGCGGGGCCGTCACATCGTCACGGTGAAGACAGAGCACAAGGCGGTGCTGGATACGTGCCGCGAGCTGGAGCGGCAAGGGATCGACGTCACGTATCTGGACGTGGGACACGACGGATTGCTCGACGTCGCCACGGTGCGCGCAGCGCTACGCGCCGACACGGTCCTCGTGTCCGTCATGATGGTCAACAACGAAACCGGCGTGGTGCAGCCGATCGCCGAAATCGGCGCGATGTGCCGAGAAAAAGGCATCGTGTTTCATTGCGACGCAGTGCAGGCGGCAGGCAAGATTACCATCGATGTCGGCGCGCTCGACGTCGATCTGCTGACGGTCACCGCGCACAAGGTCTACGGTCCGAAAGGTATCGGCGCGCTGTATGTTCGGCGCAAGCCGCGCGTGCGGATCGAAGCGCAGATGCACGGCGGCGGTCACGAACGCGGCATGCGCTCGGGCACGCTGCCGACGCATCAGATCGTTGGCATGGGTGAAGCGTTCCGGCTCGCGAAGGAAGAGATGGAAGTGGAAAACCGGCGAGTCGGTGCGTTGCGCGACCGGCTGCTCGCGGGCCTCATGGAGCTGGATGAGGTCTACGTCAACGGCGACATGACGCAGCGCATCGCGCACAATCTGAACGTCAGCTTCGCCTTCGTCGAAGGCGAATCGCTCATCATGGGCATCAAGGGTGTCGCGGTGTCGTCGGGGTCGGCGTGCACGTCGGCGTCGCTGGAACCCTCATACGTGTTGCGCGCGCTCGGCCGCAGCGATGAACTGGCGCACAGCTCGATCCGCTTCACGCTCGGCCGCTTCACGACCGAGGCGGAAGTTGACGAAGTGATCCGCCAGGTTCAGGAGACCGTGATCAGGCTGCGCGCGCTGAGCCCGTTGTGGGACATGCATCTGGAAGGCGTCGACCTGAACACGATCCAGTGGGCCGAGCACTGATCATGCTGGCCGCGGCGCTGTCACGACTTTTCCTGCCGCGCGATCAGATGCGAGAGATCGAGCGTCGCGCGATCGCCATTGGCGACAAGCCGGTCGACGACCGAGCACAGCGCCTTGAACTCGGTCTTCGTCACGCCTTCGAACAGCACGTTGTTGATGCGCTGCTGCGTCGCGGCCAGTTCGCGAAGCAGCTTCGTCCCGGCCGATGTCACCGTGAGACGCAGCTTGCGTTTGTCGTCGGGGTCCGAGCGTTTATCGATGAAGCCAAGCTTCTTGAGCTTGCCCGTTTCGATCGTGACGAACGCGCCACTCAGATGGAGATGATCCGCCAGCCGGTTCACCGTCACCGCCTCGCCGTGCGAAAGATGCGCGACGGAAACGAGCAGCGAATACTGGATGCCGGTCAGGCCGATGAGCGTTCCGAAGCCGTCGCGCACGGACAGAAGCCGGGCAGCGAACGGCAGGAGACCGTTGATCAGATGGCGGAATTCCGTGTCCGCCCCGTCGACGAGACACGCTGGATTGGTAATCGTCAGAGCGGATTCGTCGTTCTGCTTCGGCATGACACTCAAACTCCCGGATGCTAATCCATTTACCTTTGTAAGATAATTATACGTCAAAGCTTGAAAAGGAGATTTTAGCCATGAACCCTGCGATATCGGCCTCTTCTGCCCGGTCGTTGCTCGAATGTTACGTCCGCGCGAAGGATCGGAACCGGCCCGAAATGATCCTGGACTGCTTCGCTGTCGACGCCGAACTGACGTTCGACATTGCGACTGACGCAATCGATTTTCCCCGCAGCGTGACCGGCGCAGCGGCGATCGCCAGGACGCTGGTCGCCGACTTCGGCGAGCGGTTCGAAAGTTGCCGGACTTATTACGTCTGTGCCGCGCCGCAAGTGGATGCCGACGGCATCTGCACGATGCCCTGGCTCGTCGCGATGCGACAGAAGGACAACGGCGCGCTGCGGCTTGGACGAGGCGAATATCGGTGGCGCATCGCGCGCATGGGCGATGGGTCCGACAGAATCGTCGGGCTGCACATCGCCATCGAGCGCATGGATACGATCGACGATCCGGGCTCGGCCACGCTTCGGTCCTTGCAGGACACGCTGAGCTATCCGTGGCTGACGCCGACGGAACTGTTGGCGCGAATGGACTCGTCGGCGTTGTTCGCGGGAATTGGACCAACGACCCGCATTCGCGGCGAGCCGGTCTCGGGGACTGGGAACATCGAAAAGCCCATGAGCTGACGACCGGTCTCAGACGTGAAGCAGACTGACGAACAGCGTTACCCAGCGGATCTTGATTCGCGGCTCATGGCTGACTACAGCGTATCCACAAGCGGTCTTCTGGAATCCGCGAAGAACTCGTAAAAATGTATGATCAGCCTGATTTCTGCAACCTCGATCTGTGACCTAAGATAGAAGGGCTTGCGCAAATGTATCCCGCTCGAAATGGGCGCGGATCGGAGCGCCCGGCCCTCGATGAGAAGCCGCACCCAACTATCCTCAAAAACCCCTCAGTCTGCACGACTGGATTTTATGTCGGGTTTTCAATTGGGCCGTGAGCCGTTTGTCTTCATCACAGGTCAGTGGTCGCAAAAGCAGGCGGGCAAGCTGTTCAAGCGATAGCCGGTTGCGCCCGGTACTCGCCACCTTTGGCCAGAATCGCCCAAACGATTCTGGCCATTTTGTTGGCAAGTGCGCAGGCGACGACATTGCTGTGACGGCGACGCAGCAGGGCTCGTAGCCAGCGACCGAGCGCGTCCGTTCGCCGCTCGGCAAACCGCATCACCGCGCGTGCGCCTTGGACCAGCAGGCTGCGCAACTGCTTGTTGCCGCGCTTCGAAATCCCTAGGAGGGTCGCTTGGCCACAGGTCAAATGCTGGCGCGGCACCAGTCCTAAGGAAGCAGCGAAGTCACGACCACACTTGAATGCACGCGCGTCGCCGGCCATGGCCAGCAAGCTGCTGGTGGTGACAGGACCGATTCCCGGAATCGTGAGCAGGCGCTGGCCGGCTTCATCTTCGAGCGTCTGCTGCTTGATTTGCGTCTCAAGCTCGACGATTTCCTGACTCCACCTTGCGTAGCGCTGATGCAAGCGCAGCAACAAGGCCACCATCGTGGGCGGCAATGCATGCCTAGGCTCATCCAGAAGCACCGGCAAGCGCGTGGTGGCCAGCGCGCCGATTGGCAGATCGATGCCGAATTCGAGCAGGAACGCATGAATCTGATTACTGGTTGCCTTGCGTTCGCGCACAAGTGATTCGCGCACCCGATCTAGCGCGAGCAGCGTCTGCTGTTCGGCTGTCTTGACGGCGACAAAGCGCATAGTGGACCGAGAGGCGGCTTCACAAATCGCTTCTGCGTCGGCGAAGTCAGTCTTGTTGCCCTTAACGAACGGCCGGACAAACTGCGACGCAATCAAGCGAACCTGATGCCCATACGACTGACCTTTGCGCCCCAGCCAATGCGCGCCAGCGCAAGCTTCCATCGCTAAAACAGCGGCGGGACACGTAGCCAAACATGCGTAGAGCTGCTTGCGCGTCATCTTCTTGCGCCAAATCTGCGTGCCGCGTGCGTCCTGCGCATGCGCATGCGCATGCGCGAAGAAGCAATGCTTGCCCAGATCAATACCGATGAGCGTCGCGTTGATCATGACGGCCTCCGGAAAAACGAGATGGCCCGATTAGCGTAAGCCGATCGGGCCATTTCGGTCAGGCTGACCATCTCATTAAAGCCGCTCCAGGGAGCGGCTTTCGACACCTGCGGCTAACGCCCCGTCAGTCATCAAGCAACGACAAATCCCTCACCGCGCCCTTGTCCGCCGACATCACCAGCTTCGCATACGCCTTCAGCGCCGCCGACACCTTACGCGGACGCGCCTTCACAGGCTTCCAGCCCTTCGCATTCTGCTCCTCGCGACGACGCGCGAGTTCTTCATCCGACAGCAGCACGTCGATCGTGCGATTGGGAATGTCGATACGAATCTTGTCGCCATCGCGCACGAGACCGATCGCGCCGCCCGCCGCCGCTTCGGGCGAACAATGGCCGATCGACAGGCCCGAGGTACCGCCCGAAAAACGTCCGTCGGTCAGGAGCGCGCACGCCTTGCCGAGACCCTTCGACTTGATATAGCTCGTCGGGTACAGCATTTCCTGCATGCCGGGGCCGCCCTTCGGACCTTCATAACGGACGATGACGACATCGCCAGCCTTGACCTTGTCGTTGAGAATGTTCTCGACGGCCTCATCCTGCGATTCCGTGACATGCGCCGTGCCTTCGAACACGAGGATGCTTTCATCGACGCCCGCGGTCTTCACGACGCAGCCATCCAGCGCGATATTGCCCCGCAGCACCGCGAGACCGCCTTCCTTCGAAAACGCATGCTCGTACGAACGGATGCAGCCTTCCGCACGGTCCGTGTCGAGGCTCGGCCAGCGCGTGTTCTGGCTGAACGCCGTTTGCGTCGGAATACCCGCGGGGCCGGCCATGTAGAAGGTCCGCACCGCTGCGTCCTCGGTGCGCTTGACGTCCCACTGATCGAGCGCGTCCTTGAGCGTCGGCGCGTGCACGGTCGGCACGTCGGTATGCAGCTTGCCCGCGCGATCCAGTTCGCCCAGGATCGCCATGATGCCGCCCGCGCGATGCACGTCCTCGATGTGATACTTGTTCGTGTTCGGCGCGACCTTGCACAACTGCGGCACGGTGCGCGACAGGCGATCGATGTCCGTCATCGAGAAGTCGATCTCGGCTTCGCGCGCGATGGCCAGCAGGTGCAGGATCGTGTTGGTCGAGCCGCCCATCGCAATGTCGAGCGTCATCGCATTTTCGAACGCCTTGAAGCCGACCGAGCGCGGCAGCACGCGCGCCTCTTCCTGCTCGTAGTAACGGCGCGCCAGCTCGACGATGCCGCGTCCCGCGCGCTTGAACAGCTGCTCGCGGTCGCCGTGCGTCGCGACGACGGTGCCGTTGCCGGGCAGCGAAAGGCCGAGCGCTTCGGTGAGGCAGTTCATCGAGTTGGCCGTGAACATGCCCGAGCACGAGCCGCAGGTCGGGCACGCGGAGCGTTCCACTTCGGCCACTTCGGCGTCGGAGTAGGACGCATCGGCGGCGATCACCATCGCATCGACGAGATCGAGCTTCTTCAGTTCGATCGCCTTGGTCTTCGGATTGGCGAGGCGCGTCTTGCCCGCTTCCATCGGACCGCCGGACACGAAGATCACGGGGATGTTCAGGCGCATCGCGGCCATCAGCATGCCGGGCGTGATCTTGTCGCAGTTCGAGATGCAGACCATGGCGTCGGCGCAGTGCGCGTTGACCATGTATTCGACCGAATCCGCGATGATGTCGCGGCTCGGCAGCGAATACAGCATGCCGTCGTGACCCATCGCGATGCCGTCATCGACGGCGATCGTGTTGAATTCCTTCGCCACGCCGCCCGCAGCCTCGATCTCGCGCGCGACGAGCTGGCCCAGGTCCTTCAGGTGCACGTGTCCCGGCACGAACTGGGTAAACGAATTGACGACGGCGATGATCGGCTTCGAGAAGTCTTCGTCTTTCATGCCGGTGGCGCGCCAGAGCGAGCGCGCCCCGGCCATGTTGCGGCCGGCGGTGGAGGTTTTGGAACGGTATGTGGGCATCGTGGTTGCTGTTGAAATGTCGCGGGGTCAGAGCGGGCCACGAGGGTAACGGCCCTTGCGCGCCGGGATCGGCGACCTTTTGGGTCGCTTTTGAGTCGGGAAGGCGCGAATTTTGGGATTATCCCATAACTGTTTCGTCCAATCCGCGCGCCGGCTTGGTCGAAGCACCGCGGATCAAGGCCGCAGAGGTCGCGATGGCCCGACGAGCGAGCGCCAGCGCGCCGCCAGTCGAAGTGCTCCGTCCAGCCAGACATTGCGGGCCGGCGACCCCCGCCCGGCTGAACGGCGCGCATCGAGTTCACACAATATGCGTTCTGGCGTCGTGAACCGGCCGGTCGTCTCGCTGACATACGTCGGGTAGAGAATCAGGGTCGCCGCAACCAGCATGTCGAGCGAGATGCGCCGTTCACGCCGCGCGACGCGATGCCGGTCGTCCGTGAGGCCCCAGCCCGCGTAAAACGGCAGCCCGTGCGCCGTCACCGGCTTGCCGTGCAGAAGTGCTTCAAAGCCCGCGAGCGACGTCATGACGTGCACTGCATCGACCTCGCGGATCACATCGATGATCGAATGATCGTGAAGCACTTCATCGCAAAGACGCGAGCTCTCGTGGCGCGGCACGGCGCCGGGACGCAAGCCCGCGACCACATCCGGATGAGGCTTGTAGACGATGTGGGCATCCGGTTCCTCACGCCGCACCGCTTCCAGAAAGGCAAGATTGGTTCTTATCTCCACGCCGCCATAGGTCAGCGACGCGTCGCCCTCGACCTGCCCGGCGACGAGCACGACGCGGCTCGCCGACGCCGGACGCCGCCACTGCGTGCCGCCCAGGTTGTACTTGGTGAGGCGCCGGGCAACGATGCTCTCGCGCAAACGCGCCGCACGTTCGAGCAGTGCCGAATCGAACTGCGCGTGCGAAAGAATATGCTCGATGCGCGACGCCGCTCGCGCGTCATAGTAGACACCACGATCATCGAGCACCCACGATGAAGGCTTGACGAGCGCCGCGCCCAGTCCGACCGAACGCACGAAGCCGTCTTCGACCCGGATGAGCATGCGGCCAACATCGGGCGAAGCGGTATCGACCGCCTTGCTCCCCCAGACGGCCAGCGCCTGCGCGCCGGCCGGTATTTTTCGGACGTGGCGCACGAACTTCACGTCGCTGCCACCGAAGAAGGCTCGGGCAATCGGCTTCTTCCATCGGGAGAATCCAAGCGCGTGAATGGTCTCAGGGAACCGCGCGCGCATCCGCCTCTGCAATGCGATGTGCTCGATCGCCGTCTCGACCTCGCAGCGCACGCCCTGCTCGGGATCGACATAACGGGGATACGCGACGAGCGCGGCGAACACCAGGTCCTCCAGCGTGACGACCCGGCGACGCTCAGGCGGGACAAGGGCGTCAGCGCTCAGACCCCAGCCCGCGTAGAACGGCATGCCGAAGGTGCGCACCGCGCGCCCCCAGAGGAGCGCCTCGAAGCCAATCTGCGAGCTGACCGCATAGACCGCCTTCGCGTGCTCGATAAGATCGGGCGCATGAATATGCTGCCCAAGGACCTCGACCCGCGACGCCATGCCCGGCGTAAGCGCATCAAAATGTCCGGCTTTGCGGCCCGCAAAGACATCCGGGTGAACCTTCAGAATGACCTTGCTGCCCGGATGTTCGTCGAGCGCGGCCTCGAGCATCTTCCTGAACGCGTCGGATGTCGCGAGCGCGCCGTCGATCGATGCGTCGCCGTTCGTCTGATCGGCCACGAGCACGTAATCGCGCTGCGCAATCACGCAGTCTCGAGCATGGTTGTATTTCGATAGCCGATGCGCGCGCCATGCGTCTATCAGTGCGCGGGTGCGATCGAGCGACTCATGTGGACACCCGGTTGCGATGAGCTGTTCCAGGCGCGAACTCTGCCGCGCGTCGTAATAGATGCCGATGTCGTCGATGGCGAGCGACAGCGCCTGCGTGTCCGTGCCATCCCCCGCTGATCGCAGGAAACCATCTTCGAGGAGCCAGCAGGGCAAACCGCTCTGCCCCGCCAGTTCCCGCGCAAGTTTCCCGCTGCGTTTATTGCCCCAGCCCGCAATCGCCGAATATCGTTCCGCGAGATCGCGTCGGAACCGGCGGAGAACGTCGACAGGCGCGCCAAGGTGCACGTCGATGAACTGACGGCTGACGATGCCAGCCGAAGTAACGGCGATATTCAAGCGATGATCATTCATCTTTATGGAGCGGAAGCCTTCTTGCAGCGATCAAACATGGCCATCGACGTCTACGAACGCCGAACCTGGATTCGGCGCGATCAGCATGGCATTGGGATGCCGGGCGGCGCCGTCATCATCGAATAATAGATAATCGCGCGCGGCCGGGCGACCGATGGTCTTTTCCGACGAAGTCTCGGCCGCGTTGCGGATCGACGCGCCGCCGTGCGTGCAGAGCGTCACGCCCGACATCTGACGTGCTGCAAGTGCAACATCGTCAGCAGCAAGTGCGCTGAAGGCACTCGCTTCGACTTCACGCCACAGGCGCTCGCGTGCCAGCGCCTCGTCGCCCGACCACCACTGGGCGAAAGCGAGCATCCGGGAAGCGTGACGGCGTTCCGACAACGACGCCGCCGCATGCTCCACCCTGCTCCACGTAGCCGCTGCGAGCGTCCAGTCCTCGCGTTCCGTCGCGACTTCACCCAAGGCTCGCATGACGGCGATATCGCCCGGCCTTCTCTCCAGCATGGCCGACAAAACGGTTTGCGCCTCTTCCGGTCGCTCATCGGCGCGCAACGCTTCGACGAGCTTCATCGAAGCGTCATTGTGCGCGGCTGAATCGTCCGGTGAAATCAGCGCGAGTACGCTGCGCCAGCCGTCGCATGCCACACTCCATCGTGATTCGGCAGATGCGATGGACGCGAACGCGCATACCGCCTCCAGATCGGCGGGCCGTTTTGCGATGAGTGCCGAAGCGAACAGATCGAGGCCTTTCAGCTTGCCGAGCGCTTGCCGCGCGATAACGAGGCCGCGAGCGACGCGGCCGAGCCGCGAACCGCAAGGCGTAGCGTCGGCCTTCGCGAATCCCTTTTCCGCGCTCAGGTAGTCGCAGATGGCGAGCGCCAGTTCAGCCGTTTCGAGATGAACGAAAACGTCGTCCGGATACATCGCTTGTGCCATGCCGAGAATCTGCTGCGCAGTCTCGATCTCGCCAAGCCGACGATGCATTGCGCACAGCGTCAGCGCAACGTCGAGTTCATGCGCCGATTCGCTGGCTTGAATGTCACCCAGGCTATCGACGAACATCGACGATGCTTCGTGTGCTTCCGTCCAGCGAACGTCACTCCACGTCTCCTGCTCGTCTGCGAGCGCATCGAATGCGGCCGCGCTGACTTCGCACAGCGGGGTAAGGCGCAGCGCTCGCATCCACGTGCCTCGCGCCATCATGAAATCGCCCTGCGCTTCGGAGAGCGCCGCCAGCGTCGCCATCGCGCGTCCGGTGGTTTCGGCATCGACATCGGGATGCGCCGAGCTGAGCACTGCGAGCGCGAAGCGTCGGGCGAGCGCGAAGTCGTGCATCTCGAATGCGGCGCGGCTCATGTGCGCGAACTCGGGCAGTGCGACGTGATCATCCGCCGGGCCGTCGAGCAGTTGCGCGGCATGCTTCAGCGCGTCGGCGTCGCGCTTCGCATGCATCAGCGCGCGAATCAGTTGATGCCGCGCGTGGACGGACACCTGCGCGTCATTCGCGTCATGCAGGTCCGAAACACAGGTGACGACGTGATCCCAGCGTGCAGCGGCTTCGTCCCAGTCCTCGAACATCGAAGCGATTTCGGCGTATTCGATCGCGGCCGCGATGTCCCTCTGCGGCCCGACGTTCGCGGTATCGAGGACACCTCGTGCCGCATGTGCGTCGCCGAGCCTGCGCCAAGCCTGCGAGCTGCGTAGCGCAGCCTGCGTCCGTTGCTCCGAAGTGAGTCCGCTCATCGCTTCGATGGATGCAGCCCGCTCAACGGCGACGCTCCACTTTTCCGCCGCAATCGCCTGTTCGAGACCTTCGATTGCCTGCTTCGCGGTGAGCGGAGATGCGACGGCGGGTTTGTCGAGCGCCGCGATCGCCTCGTAGGTGCGTTCGCAGTTGCGGCCATCGCGCAACGGCAGGAAAGCTTCGGCGCGAGCGTGATACTCGGGAGACATCTGGCCGCCGTTCGTGAGAATCGCGGATACTGCTTCGAGCACTTCTGCGCGCTGCTCGCATACCGGACCAAAACCGTCGGCGTCGAAGTCGAAATAGCCCTTCTTGACGATATGACTGCCTGAATACACTTCCGCACGATCGAACTGAAAATACACGATGGGCCGTCGCATCAGCGCAAACTCGAAGCCGACCGACGAGTAGTCCGTGATCATCACCGCTGCTGATTCGAATACATCCTGGATGCTACCGTCGTTATGCAATAAGAGTTCAACGTTGTCCGGAAGATCGAATAGATGACCGTAGGACTGCACGTTCGCATGAGGATAAAAAACGATGCGATATCCATGAGCCCGCGCCAGGTCAGAAAGCGCGTCGCTACGAAGCAAACCGTTCCATTCCTGGAAGTAGGTGCTCTCCGCGAAGTTCCGATTCATGTCCCGGCGAGACGTCCCAGGCACCGTTGCGCCCATCAAGGATTTGCGCCACGTCGGCATGACGAGCACGATTTTTTGTTGAAGAGGTGCACGGACGAGCCGGTCATGACGGGGAAATCCGCTCAATACCACTTCCCGAGTCGAGAACTTATATGGCGTTCCTGCACTCGCGATTGAGTCGAACTCGCGCGGAGCCGACGTCACGAGGCAATCGATCGCCTTGGAATTGAACCAGTCGGACATGTCGTGCATCGTCACCCCGTGTTGCAGGAAAGTCAGACGATAATCCAGACTTCCAAACAGCTTGGGCGACACCACGTTGAGAATGTACGCGTCGATGTGCGATGACGCGAAGTGCGAGCAATTCAGCATCAAAAGCTTATGCCGAAGCCCACCGAACGGGACGAGCCGAAACCCTTCGCGCTTGAGCCGCTTCCAATCATGCGATGAGCGCGCCAGCAGGAAAAAAGCATTGATCTCAGGCCGCGATTCTTGCAAGTACCGATACAAATGCTCGGCGTTATCGTCGGCCTGCACCTCGCGATCCATCAACGCCCACGCGCCCTGATATTTAGTCTGCACTGCTGGAAGTCTCGCCAGCCAACGGACGATCCGGGTAGTCAAACCCCGGCTTCCTGACGCATTGCGCCGGTCGGCCTCGAAATGTGCGCGGATTTCGACAGTCGCCAGCGATGCATATCGCTTGCCCTTGAGCGTTAAACGGACTTCCTCGCAATCGAGCATGACCGACAGGCTGGCGTGTTGCCGAAGAGGCAGCCAGACGATCCTCTCCTGCACGAAGGGTGAGCCGGCGAAAATGTGGCTGCGCGAAGTCGCAAATACAGGCGCGATCTCAACGCCGTTCAACCGGAACGATTCAAAGGCCGGCGCCGCCGCGAAGTATCTCAACTTGATCAGTTGACGGGCAAAGTCGACGCCGTCGACATAGACAATCTGATACTTCGGGTTTTCGCCCTTGAACATCGCCATCAGGCCGACTCGCTGCATGAACCAGATGCCACCCAGTTCGAATTTTTCGATCGTGTCCGTATCGATATGAGCGAAGATTTCGTGCAGCAACTCGACGAATCGCGTTCGTTGCTCGGCGCTCAGAAACGCCAGATGGTCGTCCTTGTTGACGAGACGCTTGAAGTACCAAATCAGGTGATAGAGCGCCACGCGTTGTACGAACACCGGCACGCCACCCGTTCGCTCAGACCAGCTGCGCATCAACGCAAGAACGCCATGCTCCAGCACGTCCGCGTAGAGACCTTCCTTTTCCCACGAGGTATCGAGTGTGGAGGAGCCGTCGGCGCGCTTGCGGTAATAGTATTTCGAGGCTTCGCAGAATACCGAGCGCCGATTTTCCGTGTGCAACAGGTAGCTGTTGACGAAGTGGGCGTCCTCGAAATTCGGCTTGATGCGCTCGTCGAACCTGACTTCATTGCGCCCGATCACTTCCGCGTCAAAAAATGCCGTCGGCGCGGACAGTTGAATGTGAGCCGTCGACTTCGAGAAGTCCACGATCTGCGTGCCTTTCGCGAACCGATACTTCAACGGATGCGTGTCGGAGATCCGTTTGCCCTGCATGAAGTAGAGGATCAAGTTACACGACACCATCGCCGGCGGCTGCTTCGCCGCCGCAATGACCTTGTCTACCTGCTCGAAGTAATCGGGCGAAACGAAGTCGTCCGGATCGATGAACGTGACCCAGCTTCCAGTCGCAAACTCGAGTCCGAGATTCCGCGCCGACGCCTGGCCACCGTTCTCCTTTCGCACATACTTGATGCTGTCCGGATACTTGCGCTGCCACTTCCTGATGATGCGCGCCGAGTCGTCCGGCGACCCATCGTCCACCATGACGAGTTCGATGCAATCCCGAAAGTCGAGCGTCTGTGCAACCAGACTGCGGAAATACTCATCGAGATACGGCGCGACGTTATACACGGCACTCACCACCGAATATCGCCGCGCGCTCTTCACCGACCCGGCCGCCGACGGTGTCTTGGAGTTGCCTCGTATCGCGGCAAGCTGGCGCTTGCGATTCTCGATGAAGTCATCGATGAACTTGCCCGGATCGCGGCGAAGCTTGCGAAATTTCTTTCCAAATGTACTCATGTGCGACTCGTGATTTGATGTGCGGCGACGCGGTTATCGGCTGCCAAAAGACACGCGCGTGTCTACGATGCGGGGTTCACCGCTTCAATAACTGCCGAGCAGAAACTTCAGCCGGCGCATGGGTGTATCGAGCCTGTCGGCATGGCCTGGCCGGTTGTCGAACAGCACCGAATAACGGTTCACGTCGACGTTGTAGCGCCGGCACATGTCCGACCATGCGCCGATTAGCGACAGATCGAACGAAGGCACGGGCGCGGTTGCAGTTACCGCCGCCGATGGCAACTGGTCGGCGAGCTTCTGCTTGAACCGGCTCGCATTGCGCGTGCGCGCCTCGTAGTAGATGTCCCGACGCGTCGAATGCCAAAGATGAAATGCCACCTGGCCGCGCAGGAGCGAAGGCAAGGCAAGGCGCGCGAGTTGTCCCCGGAACCCGGAAGCGAGCAGCGGAGCACGGGCGGGCGCGTCGATCAGCATCTCGTTCGAGCGGGGAATGGCGTCGTGAAGCCAGCCAAGACGAATCAGGAAGTCGAGATCTTCATAGCCATGACCACTGAAGTTACTGTCGAACGCACCGGCCCGGCGATAGTCCTCTGTGCGGAACACCGTGACCGAACTTGGAATCGCCATATGCAGGAACGGCGCGCGGCGAAAACGCAAATAGTCGTTCAGCAGAGTGTCCGGCATCACGCGATGGCGAACCAGATCGGCCGAGCCACGGCGCGACAGATACAGGCACGGCAATACCTGGAACGGCCTTTCGTTTGCGAGGACGGACGCACCGACGCTCGCGAGAACATCGCGGTCGACGTACACGTCGGCATCGAGCAAAAGCGTGAGCGGCGTCTTCACGTGTTCGATGGCTTCATTGCGCAGACGCGCCATGTTCACCTCGCCGTCATAGAACGTGCCGCTCACCAGCACCGCACCATGATGCGCACAGAGCCTCTTCAGGATTCGATCGCAGAGTCCGCCGCGATGATTGTGTCCGATGACGACGCGCAGCCCTTGCGCCTGTGCGCGAGCCAGCAGCCGGGCGACGCGTCTCAACAGATCCACGGGCCGGCGCGCGAGGTCGACGGGAACCAGCGCGGTGATCATTTCTCCGCCTCCGCCGATTCACGCGCGGCATGCTCCCCGAAGCGAAAGCCCAGGTTCGTGAGCACGCGGCGATAACCTTTGTCCGGCCCGCTTTCCGATACTTCCTTGCCACCGGGCGCGTGAGAGCGCAGGGGCGCGTCGAGCGAGTGTTGTTTGATCGCTAGCGCCAGCGTGCCTGTCTTCAACGCTTCCGGGTCGCAGACCTGACTGAGCGGAATCGGCTTCAACGCTTTGACCGCGACCGGTTCGAGCGCCGGGGCATAGCTGAAGGTCGCGGACCCGCCGCCGTCGAGGTTGATGGCGTCGGTCACGCCGCACGCTTGCATCACGCTCGCAAGCCCGTTGAGCGACAGACCTTTCGAATCCTGCCGGCGTCCCTCGACCATGACGATCACCAGACGTCCCGTGTCGCGCTGAGCGCCTACCGCGATGCGCGGCTCGAGATCGAGCGTCGGATTCACGTGAGCCTCGTCGACGAGCAGTTCCCGATGCACGACCGCGCCGTCTTTCCCGCGAATCCAGTCACCCGAAACGATCACATCGAAGCGGCTCGCGTCCACGTGATCCGCGTAGCCGATTGCCGGCGCGCCTTTCTTCCTGAGCGCGAGCACGGCCGGCGCATGACCCGCCAACGGCGGCAGGCTGGCCTGAAAGTCATAGGCTTTGTATGGATACGTCGCAGACTGGCACTCGGGAACGTCGTGCGCGGGCATCCAGAAGAATCCGGCGTTGATCGCGAGCAGCGCCCGGGTTCTCGCCTGCCACGCGAGCGTCGTCTCGCGATGAAGCGGCGCGCTTGCACCGCACGCTGCCTCATCCGGTTCGGTCGCGACAGGCACGACATCCGCCGCCATCTCGACGACAGCGACATAGCCCTTCACCGGCACCGTCCCTTCGCCGTTGTCATAGGTGCCTTCCAGCGTCCCGAGACCAAGCCCGCCCGCGCATGCCAGCGCAGGCAGCACTGCACAACACGCGGCCGAAATCCACCTTGCCCACTGCATCTCGTTTCCTCGCTCGTTGCTGGATAAATCTCGCATGCTCGCCATGGCGACTACGCGACGCGCTTACAACCCGAGCGCCACCTTCGCGCTGATCGCAATCTGATAAAGAATTTGCGCAATGTCCTTTACGAACTGACGCGTCTTGAAGTCGACCTTCGGCAACACGATGATCTGGTCGCCTGGCTTGATCGCCTTGTCGCGGCGCGCGTCTGCGAAGGTGCCGTCCAGGTGAGCGATGATCACGCGAGAGCCGTCCGCATCCTGCGAGTAACCACCGGCTTGCGCGATATAGTCGTCGACGGAAAAGCGATCATTGGCCGCGATCGTATTGGGGAACAGCACCTCTCCGCCCACGAGCACGAGACCGTCCTTCGCCGGGACGCGCAGCACGTCGCCGTTTTCCAGCAGCAAGTTGTCCCGCACCTCTCCCGTGCCGATCACGGTTTGTCCGGTCGGCTGAATCTTGCGGGCGCGATCGACCCATTGCAGCGCAAGCGCCGCTTCGTCCTTGCGCAAGCGTGCCTCTTCCTCCGTGCCGGAGCGCGCGGTCAATACCGCGGCTTCGAGATGTTGAAGTTCGGATTCGAGCAACTGCTTCTGACGTTGTTTGACGCTCATGCGGAACAGCTGCACGTCGTCCGTAGCGGACCTTTCGGTCATCTGTACTTGCGACAGCAACGCGCCGAGGCGCGTGCCATAAGGCAGCACGTACTCCTGCTGGCCGCGATGCTCGCCCTCCACCCGTACGGTGATCGTGCCGGGCTGTTTGTCAGCGGTGAATTCGATCTGATCGCCGTTGTGCAGCAAGACCGAAGGGCCATCGGCGAGCGGAAAGTAGTCGACGTTGAGCGTGGTGCCGCCGTTGCGCGTCACACGCACGTGCGTGGCCGCCGCGTCCGGCTTCGCGGCCGAAGCGATCTGCGTGAGCGTCGTTGAGGTCCCGGTAAATTCGAAGCGGCGTGCGCTCGACGCGAGCCCCGTCACGCTGACGGTGCTGTGACGCGGCCCGACGAAAATTACGTCGCCATCGGCAAGCGGCGGCGAGCCGAGATCACCGCGCAGGAGAAAGTCATAGAGGTTGAACGTGCCGCGCACGACGCTGCCACGCTTGACCTGCACATCGAGGAAGGAGCCTCGATCCGGATCGATGCCGCCCGCTTCGTCGAGATATCGAAGAATCGTGTCGCTCGACGTGCCGTCGTACATGCCCGGATGCCGCACGAAACCCGCGACATAGACGCGCACCGGTTGCGCCGCCTGAAGATCCACGTAGATGGACACGCGACTGCTGAACACACGGCGCAGCGCGCTCGTGACCGCCGCCTGCAGGTCGCGGTTGGACACGCCCACGACTCGAAGCGGACCGGCATGCGGCAGAAAGATCGAACCTTGGGAATCGACCGTCAGCACCGCGTCGAAGTCGAAGCCGCCCCACATGCGCAAGCGGATTCGATCGCCGATGGAGATCGAGTAATCGCCGTTGAAGGTGACGGACTTGCCGCGTGCGAACGCGCCGGTGAAGAGTTGCGCGCCGAACACGTCGCTGGCGGAGTTGGCGGCGTAATCGTCGCGCTGTGTCAGCGTCAGAAGGGGCGTCGCGTTATCGGGCAATGCGGGATCGCCAGGCGTGGCGCGCGGATCGTCGAAGAATGGCCGGCCGCTCATCGAAGCATTCGGACCGCCGATCGGGCCCGCTGTCATCGCGCTCGATGCCCCGTTACCCATGCCGCGGCTGAAACCGTCCGCGGGACTCGATGCACTCGCGGCCGACGTGCGCTGCGCATAGACAGACTGAAGCGCGACATCGGTCCCCGCCAGCGAATCCGAACGCGCGGCAAAAGCGCTCAACGCAACCGACGACAACACACCTACTGCAAAGACACGAAACATGACTTCAATCCCGATGGTCGCGAATGATCGCGCCGAGCAAAAAGATGACACCCGCGATCAGCACCGACACCACCGCGAACACAATCACGCTGTATAGCCGCCGCGGCTCGAGCGATTCCTGCGGCAGGTTGGCGGACTGGAGAATGGAGACGCTCTTGATCTTGCGGGTGGCCTCGACGCGCGCCTTTTCGAGCGCGACGAGCGCCGTCTTGTAGACGTCCTCCATGAAGACGGCCTCCGCCTGAAGCCGCTCCTGCTGCTCCACGAGCGCATTGAGCGGATCGCCCTTGCGCGATGCGAGACGGCCCTGCTCGGTTGCAATCTGACGCTGAATGGCGGCGACCTGTGAATCGATCTCGATCATGTCCGGCGCATTGGCCGTGAGATACCCCTCCATTGCGTGCTTCTTCGCGGTGAGGTCGGCGCGTTCGGCTTCGAGACGCGCGACGACTTCCGACACGCTCTGAACCGTCGCCGTCGGCGACACGAGGCCATTGCGGTTCTGAAATTCGAGCAATTTTTTACGCGCGGCCGTCATGCGGTCGCGAATCGTCACCAGTTGCTTTTCGATGAACGAAACCTGTTCTTCCGCGAGCTGATTGTCCTCACGGTTCATATCGGCTTCGCCCTCGCTGACGAGCGCCTGGGCGAGCGCCTGCGCCATTTGCGGCGTATAGCCCTGCGCCCGCACGACGAGCAGCTGACTGTAATCGTCGTAGGTCGCCGACACGCGCGAGAGGTAGTACCTGTAGAAACGCTCATCGGCGGCGTCGCGGTCCCACAGGCGCGAGAACAGATCGCGTCGGGAGTCGCTGAAGTGCTCACGCAAATGAAGCTTCTTGTCCAGCCGCCGCATCATGTCGACCGACAGCATCCGGTCCCTGAATAGAAGCAGATCGCGCGACTCGCTCGAACCCGAGATGACGGAGAGCAGGTCGCCCGACGGTCCGCGCGCTACCGAGTCGGTGCGCGCCACGACGACGTGCATCTCCGATACATAGCGGTCCGACGCGATGCACCCCCAGTAGAGCGAAGCACCGAGGATGGCGATCAGTACAAGCAGTTTCAGCCAGTGACGTCGCCAGGTGCGCACACTGGCCGTCGCGAGCGGAAATGTCTGCGTCACGCGCAGAAGAACATGGGAAGGGTAGAGCTTCATCGAGTGATACTTTCTTTATAGCGTGCGAGGGCCTCGTCGAGATCCTCGAACCAATGCACCTGGCCTTGGTTCACCCAGATGGCGCTGTCACAGAAATTCTTGAGCGTGGACTCGTCATGCGAAACCATCACGAGACCGGCTCGCGATGCGAGGTCACGAAATGCGTCGCGCGACTTCTTGCGGAACGCCGCGTCACCGACCGACGTAAGCTCGTCGACGAGATACAGGTCGAAATCAAATGCAAGCGACACAGCGAACGCAAGGCGGGATCGCATGCCGGAGGACATCGCCTTCACCGGCTTTTCGATGCCGGCCCCCAGTTCCGAGAACTCGCGCACGAACGCAAGCTTCTCTGGCAACTGACTCTCCGGCACGCCGTGCAGCCGCGCGATGAACTTCGCGTTTTGCGTGCCCGACAAGGAACCCTGGAAGCCGCCGGACAGCCCGAGTGGCCAGGACACGCGGCAAGTCCGCCTGATCGTGCCGCGCGTCGGACGATCCATGCCGCCAAGAAGATTGAGCAGGGTCGTTTTGCCCGCGCCGTTTCGCCCAATGACTGCGAGTTTCGCGTGGCTTGGAATCTCGAGGTTCACGCCGTCGAGCACAAGCTCGTTACCGCGATGGCTGCGATATCGCTTCACCAGGTCCTTCACGACGATCATCTTTCCACCAGCCTCCGACCAAATCGCGCATGCAGAAACAAGCCGGTGACGACCAGCACGAGCGACCAGATTCCGAGATAGGCCGGACTCACGAGATCCGGCTCGTGATAAGCCTCGAAGAAACCGGCTCGCATCATTTCGATACCGCTTACGATCGGGTTCAGGAAGAACATCGGACGAACGGAAGCGGGAATCCAGGATGACGGATAGAGCGTCGCCGACATGTAGTAGATCGGCCCGAAGCACATCTTGATGATCTGCCCCATCTCCGGAACGAGTTTCGCGCTGGCCGAGAAGGTCAGGGCCAGTCCGAGACCGAACGACCACAGCATGAAAAACGCGCCCAGCACTTTCAAGGGATCGTTCATCGAGGTGTCGACGCCGAAGAGGCTGCATCCCACGATCAACAGCGCGCAGATGATCAGATAGAGAAAACCCTCAAGGAACGCGCGAGCCAATACCGTATCGATCGCCTTGATCTGTCGATACGAAAACAGCGCCATGTTCGCGGAGATCGCGTCCATGCCACGTGTGGCGACGCTACGCATCATGAAGAACGCCAGCACGCCGACCCCGATGAACAGCGGCGCGTTGATGCCGGGAATCAGGTGATGCTGGATGAGCCCATGCCAGAGCATCAGGAAGACCACGTGCTCGCCGGGTTCCAGCAAGAGCCAGATCCACGCACCGCGTTCCAGCGAAATTCGCGTGACTGCTTCGCGCAGGACGAGTGCATAGAGCACCGACCGCATCACGCTCAATGAGGAGCGCTGCGATCTCAACGGCGTGCTGTCAGACATCGCTTGCCGTTTCTTGTGAGTCGGACTTCCGCCGCGCAAGCTCCGTTGAGGCCGTGCCGCGCGACGATCCGGACGCTAGCGCGCTCGCCGGGCTATCGAAATGAAAAAAGCCGCCCGATGCTTCAATTGCGTGCTGCACTTGGATGCCGATCACCGAATGGAGCGACTGCGCAGAGCACCCGCCGAGTCCCGGAAGCACACTTCCGTTACAGATATATGAATAAAACAAACGCAGGCGAAATATACCTCAGAACCTAAACATCCACTTACAAATTGTGTGACCTTTCGGTCAGCTTTATCATTTTCACAACACTGCCTACAATTCTTTCGGCAAAGATTTAACATGCGGCCGCATTGCGCACGAAGTCGAGCGGCGAAATCACCGTTTCGTGCGGTCATCTTGTCCAGGACGAGACACCGAATCAATGCAGGCACGGAACCACAAGCAAGGCCCATAACCTCGGCTCATGAACAGCCAAACGCGATACCGAAGGCTTGACCAACTGAGCCGATACGAGAATCTTCTACTGCTCCAAGGCCCGAACGGCCCGTTTTTTCGACGGCTCGCTCTTCGCCTGGCCGGACTGGGCGCGCGTATCACCAAGGTCAACTTCAATGGTGGGGATTCGATCTTCTACAGGGATGCGTCCGCGATTCACTATCGCGGCACCCGCGAGGAATGGGCCGCGTTCGTCCGTCATCTGATCCTCGAACGAGAAATCAAAGCCGTCGTTCTGTTCGGACAATGGCGTGCAATGCACCGGACGGCCGTAGGCATTGCGCGTGAGCTGGGCGTGAAGGTTTTCGTATTCGAAGAAGGTTATGCGCGTCCGTGGTGGATCACGCTCGAGGAAGGCGGCGTGAACGACGCGTCTGATCTCATCAACGTGATCCCGAAGTCGCTTCCAGTCTTTCCGCAAATTGCGCGGCCCCAGCGGTTTCGTTTCGCCTTCAGCCGAATGGCGCTCTATTCGCTCACCTACTTCGCGTTCGGAACGCTGGCGAGAAGGCGGTATCCGCATTACGAACATCACAAGCCTTTCCGGCCGCGCGATACCCTGCTCTGGGCTCGGTCCGCCTATCTCAAGGCAAAGCATCATTTCGGAGAGAAGCGCACGCTTGGCTCGCTCATGGATCCCTATGGGCCGGACTTCTTTCTCGTTCCGCTTCAGATCAACACCGATGCTCAAATCGTGCACGCGAGCAACTGGAGCGGGAATCGCGAATTCGTCGAAGCGACCATTCGCTCGTTTGCGCGGCACGCGGCGTCGACGGACATGCTCGTGTTCAAACACCACCCGCTCGAACGCGGACTCGCGGACTATGCTGCGCTGATTCGATCGGTCGCAGCGGATGAGAACGTGGCGCAACGCGTACTCTATGTCCATGGCGGTCACGTGCCGTCGCTCCTCAAGCGCAGCAAGGGCGTAGTGACCGTCAACTCGACAGCGGGCCTGCAGGCGCTTTATCACGGAACGCCGCTTTGCGTGACAGGAACGGCGTTTTACGCGCGGCCGGCACTCGTTCATGCATTCGAACCCGACAAGTTCTGGCAGGCACCAGTCGAACCGAATCGATCGAGCTTCACGCGCTTTTACCGCTACATGATGCACACGACGCAGATCAACGCTTCGTTTTACGCGTCGGACGATCTCGGACCGTCGGGCCTCGTGCAAAGAACCATGCGGGTCGCAACGAGGCTTGCGGGATCGGCTGCCGTGTTGGCCGTCTTCGATTCCGGAGGCGCGCTTGCCGCGACGAAAGTATTCGCCACATGGCTCGTGCGCGCGTTCCGGACGCTGAATTGAGTCTGTGCCTTCACCGGGGTAGGAGATGTGCGCTACGACGGGAATCGGCGTCTTCTAGCCCTCCTCCACACCGCCGCTTCGCCTTGCCGCATCCACCAACGCACGGATGGCCCAACGCTTTACCTTGCGCGTGCGCGCATCATTGAGTTGCAGCACGTCCTTGCAGACCAACATTGCTTCGGTGCCAATCACGAGCGCGAGCGCCTGAGTCAACGTATCGAGCGCAGCGGGTTTGAACTGATCGTGCGCGGGCTCCAGCGCCGCCTCGATCAACGGCGTGCGGCGATTCTGCCGCAACGGAATGTCGTCTCCTGCTTCGCCCTTCGCCACACGCTCCAGCGAATGCGCGAGCATCATGCGCAGCGGCACTTCGTTGGCAAGAATCATGTCGTGAAGCGCCGCATCGACACGCAGCAAACGCGCGACGGGATCACTCGAAGCGCGCGCAGGAAAGAGCTTGCCGGCATCGGGCGTAGCGACGTCGAGCGATGCTTCCAGCAGGAGCGCATCGACACTCGGGAAATGCCGATACGCCGTCGCACGCGACACCATCGCTTCAGCGGCGACCTCCTCCAGACTCGGCTTGTGCCCTTGCTTCATGAGCCGCGATGCCGCCTGCAGCAGATCCTTGCGCGTGCGCTGCTTCTGATTGCCGCGCGTTCTCGTGACCGGATCTGCCATGTCAGGCCTGCGGTAACTGACCGATGATCGCGGCGAGATCGACCCATACGTTCTCTCGCCTGATCTGACCGCCCTCGCTGAACTCGACGACATGCAGCATGCGGAATTCCAGCGGACGCCCACGGCCTTCGAGACCGAACGGCCTGCCCGGCGCCTTGCCGCGCCACAATGATTCGTCGATGACGAAGCCATCGCCATAAAGACGGCGCAAGCACTCGACCCGGCTCTCCGACAGATCGGCGAACAACGCTTCGTAGAACGGCCGCGCGCCCTCGCGTCCATGCGCCGGACCTGCCGGCCAGCCCACGACATCGTGCTCGACCTCCTCCGTAAGCGTCGCGAGCACGCCTTCGACATCGTCGTGGCGCTCGAAGCCGAAGTGCTCGTCGATCTTTCGGTCCATCTCCACTGGAGTCAGCGTCATGATTGCCTCCTTGCGTGCGCGATACTTTCCGATTCATTCTAGTGAGACAACAGTCTCATTACAAGATCGAAATATCGGCACCCGAAGCCAATGCTTAGCTATGCAATCACTTCACTGCGCGGCGAATCTTCATGGATAAAAAAATGGCGCGGTCTCTTTCGAGGCCGCGCCATTTCTTCATTCGATCCGGGAATCAGACAGCCCGCCGCACCATCAATTCCTTGATCTTGCCGATCGCCTTGGTCGGATTGAGCCCCTTGGGGCACACGTCGACGCAATTCATGATCGTATGGCAACGGAACAGACGATACGGATCTTCCAGGTTGTCGAGCCGTTCGCCCGTCGCCTGATCGCGGCTGTCCGCAATGAAGCGATAGGCTTGCAGCAGGCCCGCCGGTCCCACGAACTTGTCCGGGTTCCACCAGAAGCTCGGGCACGACGTCGAGCAGCTCGCGCACAGAATGCACTCGTAGAGACCATCGAGTTCGTCGCGCTCCACCGGCGATTGCAGACGCTCTTTCTCGGGCGGCGGCGTATCGTTGATCAGATACGGCTTGATCGAATGATACTGGTTGAAGAACTGCGTGAAATCGCAGATCAGGTCGCGCACCACCGGCAGACCCGGCAGCGGACGCAGCACAATTCGCTGCGGCAGTTCATTCAGGTTCGTCAGGCACGCGAGGCCGTTCTTGCCGTTGATGTTCATCGCGTCCGAACCGCACACGCCCTCGCGGCACGAACGACGGAACGACAGCGTCTCATCCACCGACTTCAGCTTCACCAGCGCGTCCAGCAACATGCGCTCGTGCTCGAGTTCGAGCTCATAGGTCTGCATGCGCGGCGCCGCGTCCTTGTCCGGATCGTAGCGATAGACTTCAAAAATTCTCTTTGCCATTTCTCTATCCTCGTGCGCTTAGAAGGTACGCGCCTTCGGCGGCACCGATTCGACCGTCAGCGGCTTCATCTGCACCGGCTTGTAATCCAGCCGATCGCCCTCGCTGAACCACAGCGTGTGACGCATCCAGTTCTCGTCGTCGCGATGTTCGTAGTCGCTGTGCGCGTGCGCGCCGCGGCTTTCCTTGCGCGCTTCGGCCGACACCATCGTCGCGCGCGCCACTTCGATCAGGTTCGCCAGCTCCAGCGCCTCGACCTTGGCCGTGTTGAACACCTTCGACTTGTCCTTCAGATGCACGTGCTTCACGCGCTCGGCCAGCTCCGCGATCTTGCCCACGCCCTCTTCCAGCAGCTTCGAGGTGCGGAACACGCCCGCGTGCGCCTGCATCGACGCGCGGATGTCGCCCGCGATGTCCTGCGTGTATTCGCCCGAGGTGGACTTCTCCAGCACCGCGAGACGTTCCATCGCGAAGTCGGCGGCATCGGCCGGCAGCGGCTTGTGCTCCTTCAGTTCTTTCGCGTGCTTGATGATGTGATTGCCCGCGGCGCGCCCGAACACCACCAGATCGAGCAGCGAGTTCGTGCCCAGACGGTTCGCGCCGTGCACCGAAACGCACGAGCATTCGCCCACTGCGTAGAAACCGTTGACCGGATCGTCGTAGCCCTTCGCGGTGCCCACGACCTGACCGTGCATGTTCGTCGGAATACCGCCCATCTGATAGTGGATGGTCGGCACCACCGGAATCGGCTCCTTGATGCAGTCGACGTTGGCGAACTTCAGCGCGATCTCGCGAATCGACGGCAGACGCTTCATGATCGTCTCCGCGCCGATGTGCGACAGGTCCAGCAGCACGTGATCCTTGTTCGGACCCACGCCGCGGCCTTCCTTGATCTCCTGGTCCATCGAGCGCGAAACGAAGTCGCGCGGCGCGAGGTCCTTCAGCGTCGGCGCGTAGCGTTCCATGAAGCGATCGCCGTTGGAGTTGCGCAGAATGCCGCCTTCGCCGCGCACGCCTTCGGTGATCAGCACGCCCGCGCCCGCCACGCCCGTCGGGTGGAACTGCCAGAACTCCATGTCCTGCAGCGCGATGCCCGAGCGCGCGGCCATGCCGAGGCCATCGCCCGTATTGATGAACGCATTCGTCGATGCCGCGAAGATGCGACCCGCGCCGCCCGTGGCGAACAGCGTGGTCTTGCCTTCGAGGATATAGACCTCGCCCGTTTCCATTTCGAGCGCGGTGACGCCGAGCACGTCGCCATCGGCGTCGCGGATCAGATCCAGCGCCATCCATTCGACGAAGAAGTGCGTTTTAGCCGCGACGTTCTGCTGGTACAGCGTGTGCAGCAAGGCGTGGCCGGTACGGTCGGCGGCAGCACAGGCGCGCTGCACCGGCTTCTCGCCGTAGTTCGCGGTGTGACCGCCGAACGGACGCTGATAGATCGTGCCATCGGCGTTGCGGTCGAACGGCATGCCCATGTGTTCGAGCTCGTACACCGCATTGGGCGCTTCACGGCACATGAACTCGATCGCATCCTGGTCGCCGAGCCAGTCGGAGCCCTTGATGGTGTCGTAGAAGTGATAGTGCCAGTTGTCTTCGCTCATGTTGCCAAGCGAAGCGCCGATGCCGCCTTGTGCAGCCACCGTATGCGAGCGCGTCGGAAACACCTTCGAGAGCACCGCGACGGAAAGCCCCGCGCGCGCGAGCTGCAGCGATGCGCGCATGCCCGATCCGCCCGCACCGACGATGACCACGTCAAAGCGACGACGCGGCAGGGAAGTCTTGATTGCAGCCATGTTCTTTAAACTCTCCAGAGAATCTGTGCGGCGTAGCCGGCGCATCCGATCAGCCACAGGATGGTCAGCACCTGCAGCAGCAGGCGCACGCCCATGGGCTTCACGTAGTCCATCCAGATGTCACGAATGCCGACCCACGCGTGATAGAAGAGGCAAAGCAAGGCCACGAAAGTCGCAAGCTTCATCCACTGGGTCGCGAAAATGCCGGCCCAGCCTTCATAGGAGAAGTTATGCGCGCCGAAGAACCAGAACAGCAGAATGACGGTATAGATGGCCATCACGACCGCGGTGACGCGTTGCGCGAGCCAGTCGCGCAGACCGTAGTGAGCGCCGACGACCAGGCGCTTCGGACCAACTCGATTTTGCGTTGCCATGTTTAGAACACTCCGAAGATCTTGAGAGCCATCGCGAGCGTGAGCAACAGCGAAACGATCAGCACGATGAGCGCGGTCTGCCTGCCGCCTTCCTTGTTCACCGCGACGTGGGTGTCGAGCAGCAAAAAGCGAATGCCCGCGCAGAAGTGATGCAGATACGCCCACGACAGCACGAGCGTGATGATCTTGACGATGGGGTTGGCGAGAAAGCCCTTGAACGCGTCGAAGGAGATTTCCGACGTGAGGCTCTGATCGAGCAGATACAGGATAAACGGCAGACACACGAAGAGCAGCAAGCCGCTCACGCGATGCAGGATGGATACTTTCCCTGCCAGCGGCAAGCGATACTTCGCGAGTTGGCCGATTCCGATGTTCCGGTATTCCGGCCTGGGTTTTTTCATTGCTTCAGCCACGTTAGACCCCTTCCCAATCTGATTGACGATTTTCGCGCGTCGTCGATGCTCGACACGGGCGCGACTCGTCCAGCCTGATCCGCCTCGAAAAGCGCCCGGCGATGGTTTTGTGGAGAAGTTTTTAACCCGCGCACTGCGCGATAGCGGTATTTTGTCGCGCGATTGATATACTGTCCAATATCTATCTCGTCTTTCTGAAATATCTTTTACAGATATCGCATGGAACTGCGCCATATCCGCTATTTTCTGGCCGTCGCCGAAGAGCGCAACGTGACGCGCGCGGCCGAGCGACTCGGTATCGGCCAGCCGCCGTTGAGCCAGCAAATTCACGCGCTCGAAGATGAACTGGGCGTGCGGCTCTTTCGGCGCACCGGGCACGGCGTCGTGCTGACGGAAGCCGGCGAAGCGTTCGCCGTCGATGCCAAGCGCCTCATGACCGACGCGCGCCTCGCCATCGAAAAGGCGCAGAGCGCGGGACGCGGCGAGATCGGGCAGCTCAATATCGGCTTCACGGGTTCAGCGGCGTTCAATCCGGTCGTGTCGAAACTCATCCGATCGTATCGTCAGGCGTATCCGAACGTCACGCTAACGCTCACCGAAGGCAACACGGCGCAACTGCTCGCCCATCTCGACGCGGGCCGCGTCGACGTTGCGTTCGTTCGCCTCGGCAGCCAGTCGCCTGCCGGCGTGCAGATTCATCACATCGCGATCGAGCCGATGAAAATCGTGCTGCCCGCCACGCACAGCCTCGGCCGAAAACGCAAGGTCCCGCTCGCGGCGCTGGCCGACGATCCCTTCGTGATGCTGCCGCGCGAAGCGAGCCCGACCTTGCACGACGTCATCATCGGCGCGTGCCGTGAAGCGGGATTCGAGCCGATCGCCGGGCAGCAGGCACCGCAGCTTTCCTCAGTCGTGAATCTGGTCGCGGCGGAGTTCGGGGTATCGCTGGTGCCGGCGTCCGTGTGTCAGATCCAGGTCGACGGCGTCGCCTACACCGATGCCCTCGGCAGCGCCATCACGATTCGTCTGGCGCTCGCCTCGCGCATCGACGCGACTGCCGCCAAGACCGCCAACTTTCTCGACATCGCGCGGCAAGTCGTTACGTCATCGGCGTGACATTGTCATCAGAACAAGCGCGCATTGCATTCGACGCATTTTCGTCCAACACTTCAGTTCGCAAGAATAGCGTCGAGAAGGCCGAATCCCGTTAGATCGAGGAGCAAGGTCATGCGCGAAGAATTGAAGCATCCGCTGCAATGCACGCCCGCGTGCCGCCGGGGTTTTCTCAAATCGATTGCATCCGCGACGATCGCCGGGCTCGCCGCGCCGCCGTTGCTCATGGCGTCCGCGCATGCCGACGCGTTGACGCACGCGCAGCGCGACAGCATGACGCCCGAGCAGATCATCCAGTTGATGAAGCACGGCAACGAGCGCTTTCAGAAAGGCGAGCGCAAGGATCGCAATTATCTGCGCGAGCAGAAAGCGAGCGCGAAAGGCCAGTATCCCGCGGCCGTGCTGCTCAGTTGCATCGACTCGCGCGCGCCTGCCGAAGTCATCATGGATCTGGGTATCGGCGATATCTTCAATTGCCGCATCGCGGGCAATATCGAAAACGACGATATTCTCGGCAGCATGGAATTCGCGTGCAAGCTGATGGGCGCGAAGGTCGTGCTCGTGATGGGACACACGTCGTGCGGCGCGATCAAAGGCGCGATCGCCAATGCGGAACTTGGTCATCTCACGGGCCTGCTCGCGCGCATCAAGCCCGCTGTCGATGCAACGCAATACGACGGCGAACGCTCCGCGACCAACTACACATTCGTCGATAAGGTGGCGCGCAAGAACGTCGAGCTGACCATCGCGCAGATTCGCCGCGATAGCGCAGTGCTGAGCGAGATGGAAAGCCAGCACGCGATCAAGATCGCCGGCGCGATGTACAACCTCGGCACCGGCGCCGTGGACTTCTACGGCGCCTAGCTTTCGACGCGCTCGCGAACCTCGTTCTGCTTCGTCACGACGCCGCGAGCCGCCGCCGTCCAATAGTCGGTCCGCACGCCGATATCCTCGGAAACGAACGGTCCGCCGCGCGTCGACCGGTAGTGCGCGAGCGCCTTGTACACGAGACGTTGGCCGATCAGCAGAATCGGCACGTTGAGCAGCACCATCACGATGTTCATCAGATCGGACAGCGCCCACAGGTTCGGCAATTCGAGCCCCGCGAGCACGGTCAGCGCGCCGAACGGCACGAACACCAGCGAACCCACGACGCGAATGCCGGTGATGAAGCCGCGACTGCGCGAAATGAAGTTCGCCGATATCTCCGCGAACGAGATCATGCCGAGCAGCGTGGTGAACGCGAAGAGCCCGTAGCACACGCACATCACGATCTTGACGACATGCGCGACCGAAACGGGCACGAGCGTTTCGACCGAAGCCAGATAGACCGTGATCTTCGATGCTCTGACCGATTCCCATGCCTGCCCGTCGACGGTGCCGGTCCACACGTGCGCCATCACGACGATGAAGCCGGTCATCGTGCAGATGACCATCGTGTCGAAGAACACGCCGAGACTCTGCACGAAACCCTGCTCGCAGGGATGATCGTTGTCGGCGATGGCGGCGGCCATCGTGATGGTGCCCTGGCCCGCTTCGTTCGACATCAGCCCGCGTTTGACGCCTTGCGCGAGCGCGGTGCCGATCGCGCCGCCGAAGAGCGCATGCGGCGCAAACGCACCGACGACCACCTCATGAAAGAAGTACGGAATCAGCGGCAGATTGATCAGGATGATGACGAACGACATCAGGCAGAACAGCGTCGCCTTGATGGGCACGAGCACATCGGTATAGGCGGTGACGCGGCGAATGCCGCCCATGATGATGAACGCGCACGCCGCGACGAGTACGACGGCGATGACGTAGTACACCGTCGACTGACGCGCGAGGTGCGTGCCGCTCACGGTGTCGGCAATGGTGCCGATCGCGGTGAACACGTTGAACGTTTGCGGCGGCACGTTGAAAAGCGCGTACACGATGAACACGAGCGACAGAAACGTGCCGACGATGCGCCTGTCGCCGAGAATGCGCCGTCCATAGAAAGGCAGGCCGCCGACGAACTCGTCGTGCTTCTTCTCCTTGAAGAGCTGCGCTAGCGTGGATTCCATGAATGCGGTGGCCATGCCGAAGAACGCGGCGACCCACATCCAGAACAACGCGCCCGGCCCACCGACGGAAATCGCGCCGGTGATGCCGACGATGTTGCCCGGCCCCGCGCGCATCGCGAGCCCGAGCATGAACGACGCGAGCGCGCTGACGCCGGTATTCGACGACTGCCGCCGCAGCATGATGCGTATGATCTTGCCGACGTTCATCGTCTGGATGAAGCGCGTTCGGATGGTGAAGTGAATGCCCACGCCGACGAGCAGAAGAATCGCGAACGAGAACTGCCCGAGCACGGGAATGCGCGCATAGGCCTTGAAATTGGTGGGGAAATCCCACAAGAAATCCGAGACGGGCGCAATGAAGGCAAACAATGCATTCACGGATTGGAAGAGACTTTCCACGCGGGGCGTTCCTTTCGTGCTTCGACCTGTTTCGAACAGGCGTTCGGAATGTTAAGAAACCAGCGTTCTTTCAGGCTGGCGCTCGTGCCTGCGCGGGCACGAAAACGAATGAGGCAGCGATTATACGTTTCCGGGCAAACCATCCTCCTATCGCCGATGGCGAAGCCGAAACGGGTGTCGGCGAAGAAGACAGTTAGTTGCGACGCGACGTCATGCTCAACTCATTCTTTTCTCGCACAATCTCGTGCATAACGCGTCTGGAGAACGAGATGGCAGAACGAATCGCCAAACTTCTCGCCGTGGCTTCGATGGCTTTGCTCGCCTCGCTCGTCAGTTTCGGCAATCTGACGGACTACGGCAGCAACCTGCAATTCGTCGAACACGTCCTGAGGATGGACACGACCTTTCCCGGCAACGCCAACATGTATCGCGCGATCACGTCGCCGATGCTTCAGCATCTCGGCTATGACGTGATCATTTTTCTCGAGACGGTCACGGCTCTGCTTTGCTGGGCAGGCGTCGTCGCGATGTGGCGCGCGCTGCGCGAGGAGAATGCAGTGTTCGCGCGCGCCAAGCGCTGGGCGATCGCGGGCCTTACGCTTGGCTATCTCACGTGGCAGGTCTGCTTCATGACGATCGGCGGCGAATGGTTCGGCATGTGGCAATCGCAGCAATGGAACGGCACGGAGAGCGCGTTTCGCTTCTTCATGACCTTTCTGGTGATATTGATCTTCGTGTCGCGCGCTGAATCGCGTCCTTGACGACGATCAGCGCGATCGATGCGCCTCAATTCAACGCCACCGCAGCCGCCGCCCCCACCGGCGACCCTTCGATCTGCACCGACTCTTTCCCATCGGGACCCACCGGCACATCCCCGACGAGCGTCGTGCGATACAACTGCCTGTCGAAATCGAGATCGAAGATATCCGTGGGTGCGAGATGCGCGGTCGTACGGTTATCCCAGAACGCGATGCTGCCCGGCTCCCACTTGAAGCGCACCGTGAATTCCGGCCGCGTCACGTGCTCCCATAGCAATTCGAGCAACACCTGGCTCTCGCGCGGCGCCAGTCCCGCGATGTGCTTGAGAAAGCCCGGACTCACATACAGTGCGCGCTCGCCGGTCTCGGGATGCACGCGCACGAGCGGATGCTCGCTCACGAGCGTGTGATCCTTCACGGCTTTCGCGAACGCATCGGTGCCACTCGCGCCTTGCGGCGGCGCGAAGCGATGCACGCCGCGCAAACCATCGACGAAAGCGCGCAGCGGGGCGGACAGCTTCTCGTACGCAATCACCAGATTGGTCCATTGCGTGTCGCCGCCATAAGGGGGAATCGTCACACCACGCAGAATCGATGCGAACGGCGGATTCACCGCCGCGGTGACATCCGTGTGCCAGCCGGTCCAGGGACGCAACAGCGCCTGACCTTCGAAACGCGTGGCCTTGCGGAACTTCGAGATTGAATAGATCTCGGGATGCCCGTCGACATGACCGAACACCGGATGCCCGACCGTGAGCTGGCCAAATTGCGCCGAGAACGCGATGTGCTGCTCGTGACTCAGAAACTGCTCGCGAAAGAAGATCACGCGCCATTTGAGCAGCGCGGCGCGGATCGCGCCGACCTGTGCGGAAGTCAAGGGACGCGTGAGATCGACGCCGCCGATCTCCGCGCCGATATGCGCCGAAAGCGGACTGATGGTCAATTCTGCTTCGGTTTCGATGGCTGCGGCGTTCACTCTGGACTCCTTTATATTTTGATCAAATAAGAGGCACATTCAGCTGCCCTGCGCGTTCGCACCGTCGGCGAAAAAGTAATCGCGCCACGATTTCGGCTCGTGACGGATCACGCCGACTTTGTGCAAAAACGTGCCGAGTTGCAGCGTGTTTTGCGGCGTCGTCGCGAAGCTGGCTTCCTTATCGCTCAGAATACGCTCGACGAACGCGGGCGAGAGCTTCGAGCCATCCTGACGAATGTAGATGGCCGCGGCCTGCGCCTTGTCCTTCTCGACGAGTCTCGCGGCATCTTCGAGCGCCGCGCGCACCGCCGCATAGGTCTTCGGATTGTCCTTGCGCCATGCGTCCGAGGTCACGGCGACGCTGCCCGTCGACGGTCCGCCCAGTATCTCGGTGGAACTGGTCACCTTGTGAATCTTCGGGTCTTCGAGTTCCTGATACTGATAAGGCGCGTTGGAGAAATGGAGGTTGATGACCGAGTTGCCCGATAGCATCGCGGTCGTCGCATCGGCGTGCGGCATGTTGACTTCGAAGCGGTCGAGACGCGCATAGTTCGCGTCACCAAACGCTCTCGCCGATGCCATCTGCAGCAGACGCCCCTGTTGCGACACCGCGACCGACACTACAGCGATGCGATCCTTCTCGCCGATATCCGTGATGTTGCGAATGCGCGGATCGTTCGTCACGAGATACACCGGCACCGCGCTTTGCGCCGCGATCGCGCGAAAATCCTGACGCCCGCGCGTGCGGTCCCAGATCGTCATCAAAGGCCCGATGCCGATAGTCGCGATATCCGCCGCGCCCGACAGCAGCGCGTCGTTCACCGCCGCGCCGCCCGAGAGCGTATTCCATTGCACGTCGATATCGAGGCCCGAGCGCGCGCCCGCTTTCTCGATGAGCTTCTGATCCTTCGCCACCTTCAGCAGAAGCGAGCCGATGCCGTATTGATCGACGATCTTCACCTTGCCCTCCGCATGCGCGCGATGAGCCGGCAAGGCAAATGCCGCCATCAACGCGAACACGGCGAAGAGGCGCTCCAAGGATGGTGTCGTCGTCATGCGGGGATATCGTGGGGAGAGCGGCAGCAGGCAATCAATGTACTAGCCGCTTCCTCACACGCGAACGAAGAAATCCCGATACGGATAGCTTGGTTCGCGATAAGCGCCGGGAGGCGCTCACGACGATTCGATGCACTGCGCCGTCTCGCCAGGCGCAGTGCGGTAAAACATGCTTACCAGTGGTAGTTCATGCCGGCGAACACCTGACGTCCATAGCCGAACGCGCACCAGCTGCCGTAATAGCACGACGCGACATATTCCTTGTTGAAGAGGTTCTGCGCATTCACGTAGAGTTCCACGCCCTTGAACTGCGGATTCGCGCGGCCGAGGTCGTAGCGCAACGTGGCGTCGACGAGGAAGAAGCTCGATACCTTGAACGTATTGTCGCTGTTATACGTCGTGCCGGTGTAGCGTCCGCCCGCGCCCATCGAGAGACCGGCGAGCGGCCCGCGATTGAGCGTGTAATACGCCCACAACGAAGCCTGATTCGACGGAACCGCCGGCAGGAACTTGCCATCCAGACCGCTGTTGTCCTTCGTGTACTTCGTGTTCAGGTACGTGTAGCTCGCGGTGACGTTCAGCGAATCCGTGAGGCTCGCCTTCGCTTCGAGTTCGAGGCCAAGCGAACGCGCTTCACCGACCGCCGACGAGAACGCCGGGTTGTCCGCGTTCACGGTCAGGAGGTTCTTGCGCGTCAGGTCGAATATCGCCGCCGAGAAGAACGCGTTGTAGCCCTTCGGCGCGAACTTCACGCCAAGCTCATACTGACGGCCACGCTCCGGCTGGAACTGATTGCCGTTGATGTCCGTGCCCGCTTGCGGCGTGAACGACTCGGTGTAGCTGAAGTACGGCGCGATGCCGCTGTCGAACACGTATGACAGACCGGCACGCCACGTGAGTGCGCGGTTGAACTGATGCGACACGATGTTGTACGTCTCGTTGTCCGAGTCACTGCTCGCCCAGTCGCCGCGCGCGCCGAGCGTCAGGATCACGTTGCCCCAGCGCGCCTGGTCCTGCGCATAGACGCCGTATTGCGTGCCGCTCACGGTCTGGTGATACCGGTCGGGCGGCGTCACCGCCTGGTTGTAATTCGGCGCGAACATGTCGAGCGTCGGTCCCACGCCGAAGCCCGCGTCGAAGTTGCTCGCGTAGTGCTGGTAGTCGAAGCCGAACAGCACCGCGTGATCGATCGATCCGGTCGAGAAGTTGCCTTCGAGTTGATTGTCGAGGCTGATCGTGTTGAGGTTGTCCTTCGACGCCGCCGTGCCACGGTCGAGCGTGCGCAGGTCGTCCTCGAGATTGCTTGCATAGACGCTCTTGTAGTCCTGCGCGAGATGCAGCAGGCGGGCGTTCGAGCGGAACGTCCACGCGTTGGTGAGCTTGCGTTCGAACTTGTAGCCGATCGCTTCCTGCACGCGATTGAAGCTCTCGAAATTGTGATCGCCGTCGTAGAAGTCGCTGGGCAGCTTGCCGTTCGGGTTGTAGAGCACCGTGCCTTGTGGCGGCACGCTGCCGTAGGACGTGCTGCGCGGATCGCGCTGATACAGGCCGTAGAGCGTGAGCGAGGTCTTGTTGTCAGGGCGCCACGTGAACGACGGCGCGATCGCGATGCGCTTGTTCATCGTCGATTGCACTTGTCCGTCTTCGGAGCGCGCCAGCGCGGTGATGCGATACAGATAGCGGTCATCGCCCGCGATCGGCCCGGAGAAATCGAAGGTCGCCTGCTTGTGCGCGTAGTTGCCGAACTCGACGCCCACTTCGTGCAGCGGCACGACCGTCGGCATCTTGCTTTCCTGATCGAGCAGGCCGCCCGCGGCCGCCTGACCGTAGAGCACGGAAACCGGGCCCTTCAGCACTTCGATGCGCTCCATCATGAACGGATCGAGTTGCGGCACCGCGTACCACGCGTTGTCGAGCAGCTTGAGACCGTTCCAGTATTTGTCGGCGTCGAAGCCGCGGACCTTCAGCATGTCATAACGCGACGCGATGCCGCCGCGCGTCTCGGGCGTCACGCCCGACACGTAGCGCACCGCCGCGTTGAGCGTCTGCGCGTTCTGCTGATCCATCTGGTCACGCGTGACGACCGAGACGGACTGCGGCGTTTCGAGCAGCGAAGCGGTGTTCTTCAGCGCGGTCGATTCCTTCGCGACATAGCCTTTCGTCGGACCATAAGGCTCATCGACGTTTTGCGCTGTGACTTTCACTGCCGGCAGCGTGCTTTCGGCCGATGCGGACGCATCGGCCGCCGCGGAGTCCGTCGATTGCGCGTAGGCGAGCGGCGCAACCGCGAACAACAGCAGGGTCGCCAGTTTCAAGGGCCGCATCGCGACCGGGCTCGTCGTTCCAGATTTCATGCTCAATTCTCGTTGGATGTCGTTGCGTGTGTGAATGCGAATCGTTATTATTTGCGGTCGAATTGTGACCGGACGTTTTGTCTTTGTAAAGAAATGATTCGAGCGCGTTGGTCCGAAAGTGACACAATCCGCCGAAAGCAGAATGAAATTTATTGGGGCGCGACGTGGCGCGGGCGCGCAGTGACTACCATGAAAGCGGGTCGCCGCCGTGAGCATCGGCTCCGACATGGAACGCACACGCGAGGTCACACCCATGAACTCTTCTCTTTCTTCCACCGGCGCGTACGTGCTCGGCCATGCCGATCTGGAAGTGCAGCGCCTCGAAAACCAGGCGCGTTTCATCGGCGATCTGACCGAGGAAATCCTGCGACGCGCGGGTCTCGCGCCCGGTATGCGCGTGCTCGATCTGGGCTGCGGCACGGGCGATGTCTCGTTGCTGGCTGCGTCGCTGGTCGGGCCGGACGGCTCGGTGCTCGGCATCGATCAGGCGCCGGGCGTCATCGACAAGGCGCGCGAGCGAGCAGAGCGCGCGGGCATCGGCAACGTGCGTTTCGAGGTCGCGAGCATGGCGGATTTCGATCTCGTCATGCCCGTCGATGCGGTCATCGGCCGTCTTATCCTGCTGCATCTGCCCGATCCCGCCGCGACGTTGCGCCGCCTCGCCGCGCAGGCGGGCGCGGGTACGCTCTTCGTGTTCCATGAGATGGACATGAGCACGGCGCGTTCGATGCCCGAGTCGCCGATATGCGCGCAAGGCATGCGCTGGATCATGGAGACGTTTGCGCGCGCCGGCGTCGAGACCGACATGGGATCGAAGCTGTATTCGACGTTTCGTCGCGCCGGACTTCCCGGCCCGCAGATGCTGCTTTCCGCGCGTATCGAAGGCGGGCCTGACTCGTTCGCGTATCAGTATCTGGCTGAAGTGCTGCGCACGCTGCTGCCGCTCGCCGAGCGGTTTGGCGTCGCGAGCGCGGATGAAGTCGGCATCGATACGCTGGCCGCGCGGTTGCGCGATGAGATCGTCGCGCTCGATGGCGTCATTCAGCCGCCTGCTTTCATCGGCGCGTGGGTGCGAGTGGTCTAGCCAGCCGCTTTCTTCTTCCCTTTCGCCTGATTGAATTCGATCGCCGCGCGCACGAGATTCTTCAACGCGCGCGCGTCGATCTTGTCGCCTTCGAAGAAATCGATCGCGCGCCGCGCATTGCCTTCGAGGCCTGCATTGAAGAGTTTGGCGGGATCGGGAAGGCTCGCGCCATAGGCGAACGTCAGCTTGACTTTCCCCTTGTGAGCATTTGCCACCGCGATCATGCCATCGCGGTACCACACCGGGCTGCCCATGTACTTCCACTCCTCGACGATCCCATCATCCGCCGCGAGAATGATCTTGCGCACATTGGCGAAGGTCTCGCCGCGCCAGTCCGCAATGCCCGCGATCAATGCGTCGATTCGTTCCGATGGGTTCATGTGGTCCTCTCGTTATGGTTCCGTTCCCGCGCCGACAATCTAGCGCATGAGACCCGGATTGCCTATCGTGAGTTGCAGTCGATGAGCCTGATCCAGATGAAAGATGAACGACGGTCGCGAGCGAATCAGCAAAGTCCGCACCTCCGCGCTGCGCGCCGTGCGAATGTAGTCGTCGACGGTATTGACCAGCTTCTGCAGAAACGCGACCTCGCGATCGAGATACGCTTCATCGAAATCATAGGTTCCGGTTTCTTCGAGATTCGCGATGTCATCGATGCCTTGCTTCGTCAGCGCATCGCTCGCCGCGCTGCGTTGCGGCTGCGTGCCGACCCGCTGCGTCAGTGCGGCGATTTCCTGATTGACCTGCGCATGCTCTGAAACGAGCCGCCTCGCGAACACCTCAAGACTTTTGGAGCGCGTCCTGCGTAAGGCCAGATTGCCCGCGGCGATTTCCGCCTGATTGGCGACGAACACGACGCCGAGCATCTGTTCATCGGACAACGGCCGATCCTGCCCCTGCACGCGAATCGTCCACGCCAGAAGCAACAGCAGGGCCGCTGCGATACGCATGCATTTCATCGGTGCCCCCCGATTTCGTCGATGCCAATGACTTTACTCCACGCGCGCCTTCGCCCAATCAGCCTTGCGCGCCAGCGTGATGAACGCCGCAAGATAGTCGATACCGGCATCGATTTCGCGCGTGCCGAGAAAGATCCGCTTGGCGATGCCCTTTCTGCCGAGCTTGAGCACGGCGAGCGGCATGCGCTCCGCGTATTCTTCCGCGAGCCAGCGCGGCAGCGCCGCGACGCCACGGCCGCTCGCGACCATCTGCATCATGATGTCGGTCGTCTCGATCACCTTGTGGCGCTTCGGCACCACATTCGCGGGCGTCAGGAACTGCGTGTAGATGTCGAGGCGATCGGTTTCGACCGGATACGTGATGAGCACTTCCTGCGAAACCTGCGCGGGCGTGACGTATGAAACGGCCGCGAGCGCGTGGTCTTCGGGCACGACGAGCACCTGCTCGTAATCGAACACGGGCGTGAAACGCAGGCCCGGCTTCTTCAGCGGATCGGGCGTCACGAGCACATCGATGTCGTAGCCGAACAGCGCACCGATGCCGCCGAACTGAAAGCGCTGCTTCACGTCGACATCGACATCGGGCCAGCGCGCGAGATACGGCGACACGACCTTGAGCAACCACTGATAGCACGGGTGACACTCCATGCCGATGCGCAAGGTGCCGCGCTCGCCTTCGGCATATTGCTTCATGCGCGTTTCCGCCAGTTCGAATTGCGGCAGCATCCGGTTCGCGAGACCGAGCAAATACTGACCGGCCTGCGTGAGCCGCATGCTGCGCCCCTCGCGCGTCCAGACCGGCGTGCCCAGTTGCTGCTCCAGCTTCTTCACGGTATGACTCAGCGCCGATTGCGTGAGATTGAGCACTTCGGCGGCAGCGGTCAGCGAGCCCTGTCGCTCGACTTCTCTCACGACCATCAGATGCGCGCGTTCGAGCATCGGTTTCTCCATGAAGAAAGTTAATCGATGCATGAAATTAAACCATTTTTATTCATGCATCGAAAATTCTATCATCCCAGTCACTCACTCTCATTTCTACAAGAACTCGCACGATGGTCACGACACATAACCTGGGTTTCCCGCGCATCGGCGCGCAACGCGAACTGAAGTTCGCCCTCGAAAACTACTGGAAGAGCCAGTCATCGCGCGACGAACTGAAGGCCGTCGGCGCGCGCTTGCGCGAACGGCACTGGAAGGATCAGGCGCATCTCGATCTCGTGCCGGCGGGCGATTTCGCCTTCTACGATCAGGTGCTCGACATGAGCTTCACGCTCGGCAATTTGCCCGAGCGCGTGCGCGGTTTTCACGGCGACGCGCTCGACAATTATTTCCGTGTAGCGCGCGGACGCTCGGCCGGAAGCGCCGAAGAACATGCGGCGTGCTGCGGCGGCGTGGCCGCGGGCGAGATGACGAAGTGGTTCGACACCAACTATCACTACATTGTCCCCGAGTTCGATGCGGCGACGCAGTTCAGGCTCGATACGTCGCGTCTCATCGAGCAGCTCGGCGAAGCGCGCGCGCTCGGCGTGAACGCGAAGCCCGTCATCATCGGGCCGGTGACGTATCTGTGGCTCGGCAAGACGAAGGACGACTCGGACAAGCTCGCGCTGCTGCCGCGCCTGCTGCCCGTTTATGCGGCGTTACTCGATCACTTCGCGGCGCTCGGCATCGAGTGGGTACAGATCGATGAACCCGCGCTCGTCACCGAACTCGATACGCGCTGGCGCGATGCCTTCATCACCGCCTACGAAGCGCTCTCGGCGCGCCGCGTGCGCCTGCTGCTCGCGACTTACTTCGGCCCGTTGCAGGAGAACCTCGATTTCGCATGCAAGCTGCCGGTGGACGGCTTGCATATCGATGCGATCAACGCGCGCGATGAAGCGCTCGCCGCGGCGTCGCTGTTGCCGGATACGTCGGTGCTGTCGGTCGGGCCGATCAACGGGCGCAATATCTGGAAGACCGATCTGAACGCCGCGCTCGACTGGCTCGAACCGCTGCATGCGTCGCTGGGCGCGCGGCTCTGGCTCGCGCCATCGTGCTCGTTGCTGCATACGCCCGTCGATCTGGCGAGCGAAGACAAGCTCGACGCCGAGATCAAATCGTGGCTCGCCTTCGCGCTGCAAAAGCTCGACGAACTGAGCGTGCTCGCGCGCGCATTGAACGAGGGCCGCGCCGCCGTCGCCGACGCGCTTGCGCTCAACGCTTCGGCCATCGAAAGCCGCCGCACTTCAGCGCGCGTGCATAACCCTGCGGTAAAGGCGGCGATAGCGGAGCTCGACGCGGCGCTCGGCCAGCGCGCGAACGCCTATGAAGTACGCGCGGTCAAGCAGGCCGCGATGCTCGATCTGCCGGCTTATCCGACAACGACGATCGGCTCGTTCCCGCAAACCAACGAGATCCGTCAGGCGCGCAGCCAGTTCAGGAAAGGCGAACTCGATGCAGCCGCCTACAAGGCCGCGATGGAACGCGAGATCACGCGCGCCGTGAAGGAACAGGAAGCGCTCGGACTCGATGTGCTCGTGCATGGCGAAGCCGAACGCAACGACATGGTCGAATACTTCGGCGAGCAACTCGATGGATACGCGTTCAGTCAGTTCGGCTGGGTGCAGTCGTACGGCTCGCGCTGCGTGAAGCCGCCGATTCTCTTCGGCGACATCAGCCGCCCGAAGGCGATGACGGTCGAATGGACCAGCTACGCGCAGGCGCAAACGAAGAAGCCGATGAAAGGCATGCTGACGGGTCCGGTCACAATCCTCAACTGGTCCTTCGTACGCGACGATCAACCGCGTTCGGTGTCGTGCCAGCAACTCGCGCTCGCGATCCGCGAGGAAGTGCTCGACCTGGAAAAGGCCGGCGTGCGCGTTATTCAGATCGACGAAGCCGCGCTGCGGGAAGGCCTGCCGCTGCGCCGCGCGCAATGGAACGACTATCTGCGCTGGGCGGTGGAATCGTTCCGCATCACCGCTAACGGTGTACAGGACGAAACGCAGATTCATACGCACATGTGCTATTCGGAATTCAACGACATCATCGCGTCGATCGCGGATATGGACGCCGACGTCATCACGATCGAAACCTCGCGTTCCGACATGGAACTGCTCGATGCCTTCGACGATTTCAACTATCCGAATCAGATCGGGCCGGGCGTGTACGACATCCATTCGCCCAATATCCCGAGCGAAGCGCATATCGTCGATCTGATGAAGAAGGCGGCGCAGCGCATTCCGGGCGAGCGCCTGTGGGTGAATCCGGACTGCGGACTCAAGACGCGTCAATGGGACGAAGTAATTCCCGCGCTTCGAAACATGGTCGCGGCGGCGCACGCGTTGCGCGCAGCGACGTGATGGTGTTTCAGACGGTCAGCGTATTGCGGCCTGCGAGCTTCGCACGATACAGCGCGACGTCTGCGCGTTGCAGCGCATCGTGGAAGCCTGTCTCGTTCGCCGCGATCTGCGACACACCGATGCTCGTCGTCCATTCCGGCATGCCTTGCGTGTAGGTGCGGCAAGCGGCGTGGATCTGGTTCGCGCAGACCTGCGCATCCGCTGCGCGCGCCGCCGGGAGAATGGCGACGAACTCGTCGCCGCCGAGCCGGCCGAACTCGCCGCCCAGCGATTCGACTTCCGCGCCCGCGAGCCGCGCCAGTTCGATCAGCACGTTGTCGCCCGCGAGGTGACCGTGGCGGTCGTTGATTTCCTTGAAGTGATCGAGGTCGATCGCGAGCACGGTCGCGCCCGGCGCGGCGAGGCGCATCGCGTGGCGATTGAATCCGGCGCGGTTCCACACGCCCGTCAGCGGGTCGCGCCGCGCAGCATCGCGCAGACGTCGTTGCGCGCGCTCGGCGGGAATCGCGAGCAGGCCGAGATTGAGCACGCCCAGCAGCAACTGATCCGAGAGCATCGGAATCAGCGCAAGGTAATTGATGCCTGGTCCGGCCCACGCATAGGCCGCGAGCGTTACCGCATAACCTGGCAGATAGCCCAGCATCGCCAGGCCCGCGATGCGTCGCGCGCGACTGTTCTCGCGCCCGCCGCTCGACCACAGCGTGAGGCCGGTGATCGCGGCCGAGATCGCGACGCCGATCGTATCGCCCGCGTGCGTCAATGCCGAAACGATCGGACCATGACCGCCGATCCATGTCGGCAAAATATGCAACGCCGCACCGCCGGCGACAGGCGCAAGCATCCATCTGCGCCACGGCGGCTTGCCGTCGAATGATCGCAGGCCCGAAATGATCAGCATATTGGTGGCCGCGAGCGCACCGAGCAACGACGCGACGAGCACGAGATTGCCGCGGGCGAGTTCAAAGCCGATCAGCACGGCCGCATACAGGAACGCGCTCGCCGACCAGTGCACGAAATGCCGCTCGATTCGGCGGCCGAAGCGCACCAGCGCGAAGACGAGACCGAACGCGGTGCTCGCGAGCACGCTGCAAAGGCGAAGTGTTTCTGTGTCAGGTGTGTGGAACATGGAAAGCGTACGCGACGGCGCACGGCGCATCGGCGACAAACGGCCGTATCATACCTTTCGCTTTCGAAGGCTGCGAAAACGGCACGCTTGTGTCATCGGCACGGGCGCGCCAAAACTTTAGTCCCGCTCGCGCCGTGCGGCATACGCCTTGCTCGCCGGTTGGAGTGTTCGCACAGCCATAACGGAAAGGAGCCACGCATCATGAAACTCTATTACTCGCCCGGCGCGTGCAGTCTCGCCGATCACATCGCGATGCATGAAGCAGGCATGGATTTCGATCGCGTAAAGGTCGATTTCAAGACCCGGCTCACCGAAGACGGAAAGCCGTTCGACGACATCAATCCGAAGGGCTATGTGCCTGTGCTCGAGTTCGACGACGGCAAACGCCTCACCGAGAACATCGCGATTCTTTCGTGGGTCGCGCAGAAAGCGCCTTCGCTCGCGCCATCGGGCGAAGACGGCAGCCTGCGCCTGCTCGAAACGCTCGCGTTCATTTCAACCGAGATCCACAAGCAGTTTGGCCGCGTGTTCAGGCCGTCTTCCGATGCGGAAGCCACGGCGGCTCGCGAGAAGATCGGCCAGCGGTTCGCGCTCATCGCGAAGATGATGCGCGGCGATTATCTGTTCGGCGACAAAATGAGCGTCGCGGATGCTTATCTTTTCACGATGCTTACATGGGCGCGGAAGATGAGCGTCGATACCCCCGCCGAGCTTCAGGCGTTCTACGCGCGCATGCGCGAGCGGCCCGCCGTAAAGCTCGCGTTCGAGCACGAAGGACTCGAATGATCAGATGACGCGGCGCGCGAACGATCGTTCTAAACAATCATCTCCGCCTCGGCTCGCGCGGTGAGTGGTTTGATACGGAATCCCTATCAAATCCCTCGCCGCATTCCCATTCGCCGACGTCACTCGCATTTCATCGGTAATCGAAGGTAAGCGTTGCTTACACATGCTCACGTCGTTTAATAACGTGATTGCGTAAAGTCCCGGCAACGAAATCAACCCTTTGAGGAAACCCATGAAGAAGAGTCGAATCGTCGCCGCGCTTGTTTGTGCGAGTATCGGACTGATGGCCGGTGCGGCCTTCGCACAGCCCGCGCCGGGCGGCCCGGACGCGTATCACGACACGAATCGTGGACCCGGCGGCCCTGGCGGTCCCGGTGCCCCCGGCCACGCCCCCGCGATGAACGATCACAACGGTCCGCGCCCGCCCGAGCATGCGAACGATGAATCGCGCCATCCGGACTGGCGCAAGGGCGAGCGTCTCTCGTCCGATTACCGCAATCGTCAATACGTCGTCGACGACTGGCACGGCCACGGCCTGCGCCAGCCGCCGCGCGGCTATCAGTGGGTCGGCGTGGGGGCGGATTATCTGCTGGTCGCGGTGGCGTCGGGCGTCATTGCGCAAGTCGTGATGTCGCAATAGCGAAGGCATTAAAGTCTGGCTTGCTCCCGCCGTTATATCGAATCAGGTCGATGGGCCCAAGGTGGCCCGGCCGCGATTCAACGTAACGTAAGAGTGAGCCATGCCCGATGTCCGTCTTTGGAATGCAAGCACCGATATCGGGCGATACCGCTTCTATTTCGCGTCGATGATCCTGCTGGTGGCCATCGTCATCGTGGTGAGGCCGACGCCTCTCGCCTTCCCGCTCGACGACGCCTACATCACGATTCACAACGCGCAGGCGCTGCTGTCCGGCACGGACCGGAACTACGGCGTGTCGCCGCTGATCGGAGCGACGAGCGAGATTCATCTGCTGCTCGTGACGGCGATGATGTCGCTGACCCAGCCGCTCACCGCGAGCTTTCTCGTCGATATCGCGGCCGCGCTTCTTTATGCAATCGGGCTCGCGCGCATCGCGTTTCAGTTGGGCGCGTCGTATTTCGTCGCGGCGCTCTTCGTCGCGCTCGGCCTGCTGACCGGCTACGCGCCGTATCAGCTTCTCAACGGGCTGGAAACAGGGCTCGCGATGGCAGCGGTCACGTGGGCCTTGTCCTTCGCGTTGAATCCATCGCTGTCTGTCGCCCTGCCGATTCTTTGCGGGCTGCTTCCATTCGTGCGCCCCGAACTGGGCGCGTTGTCCTGCGTCCTCCTCGCGCGACAGACATGGCTGCGCATTCGACTCGGCGAACGCGCGCACGCGGCGCGCGATGGCGCGATAGCGCTGTGCGTCGCAATGCCTTTTCTCATCTGGATGTGGTGGTCCGTCGGATCGCCGATCTCGCAGACCGCATCGGCCAAGCAATGGTTCTTCGCCGAACAGGGCGCGCCGTGGAAGGCGAAATCGGCCGTGATGCTCGGCGGATTCGCGCAGGCCGGATTGCTGCCGCTCGTGGGCATTGCGTGCCTTGCGCATCGGTCGAGACTGTGGAAGCCGGTCTGCGTCTATATTTTCGCGCTGCTCGTCGCATGGTTCGCATTCTTTCCGAGCGGCGTCACGCACAATTTCTCGCGTTATCTGTACGTCTTGTTGCCCGCCTTGCTGTGCGTGACGCTCGATTACCTGAGGACATCGCGGCTAGCCGTGCCATGGTTGATCGTCTTGACGGGCTGGCTTGCGCTCAGCTTGCCGGGCGCATGGCGCGCCTATCAATCCGGCGACCACTTCACCGATGGCGAGCTGACATCGCTCGCGCAATGGCTGAATACGAATCTGCCCGCCCGTTCGAAAATCCTGGTCCATGACGCCGGATATCTCGCTTACGCGACGCCCTTTCAGCTTGTCGATGTCGTCGGCCTGAAAACGCCGCAAAGCATGGCCTTTCATCGCGCGTGCACGGCGCCGACGAATGGCCGCGACCGGCAATCGGCCGTTTCGGCGATTGCAACGACTTCAGGTGTTCGATATGCAGTCGTGCTTCACGACGCACAAGGCTATTGGTACGCGCTGAAACACGATCTCGACGCCACCGGCTGGACCTTGCGTGAACTGCGCGCACCGTTGGAACCAAACGGATACGGGGTCTATGCGCTGACGCCGCCGACCGCGACCACTCACGCATGCGATCTTCCTGGCCGTGCCGTCGCGACCGTTTCACACGCGCCATAGTTCTTTAATAGGAAGCGGAAAAAGAAAAGCCCGCCGGTTGCGGTGGCGGGCAAATTGCGCTTAACGAGAGGGGATCGAAGCGCACTTCCAACACAATTCACTTCGGTTGAAGTCGATAATTCAACCACACGCTCAGGCAGTCACGCCTTTCTGCGGATCATGTCGGGCGGAGCAGTTCGTTCCAACGGCTTGCCCGGCCGATCCGGCGCGGTGACTGTCTGATCGAAGATGAAGCCCATTGCGATGTTCTCGGTGTTCCTGGAGCCACAGGCGGGACAGGTGTTGTCTTCGAGCGCATCGTCGGAGTAAATGAGCTTGTTGCATGCCGCACACCGTATGAGCATTTGCACTCCCGAATTCGCCAGAATGATCCTTAATTTATATGTCATAAAAGGGCGTTCAGCCAGGGCTCTGACGCCATGCTTTTACGAGCACCGAACGAACTGCATCGTCAAATCCTATTCAGATGCCGCTCGTTTGAAGCACGCGTAGCAAACGTCGAGCCTGGACGCGGCCCTATCGTTCAGCGCGGATTGGCCGCGACGAAGTTCTTGACTGCCGCATAGGTCGGCTTCTTCGTCATGCCGTCATCCAGCATGACGCCGTATGGACCTTGCCCGGTCGGCGGATCGTCGTACAGCTCATAGACTTGAAGCGACTGAATGTTGTATTGCGGCGCGATCGCAAGCAGCGCGCCCATCATGTTGTTCGCCATGAATGTGGCCGCTTGGTCCGGCGTGCCGGGGAAGTTTGGACGCATGCCCACTTCGTTGATCCAGATCGGCTTGCCGAACGACTGAAGCGTGCCGATCACGTTATAGCAACCCGTCCCGCCGCATGCGTTGCGGATGTCGCCCTGCTCCGAATACCAGTGCCACCCGGTGATGTCCCAGGTGACGGCCGGATGGCCGCTCGTGCCGTCCGGCTGCGTGCCATTCGCGAGCATCACGTCGAAGCCGTAGTGCATCCACGTATTGCCGCCGATGATGATCTTGCCGGCGGGATCGACCGACTTGATGCCCGCAATCAGACCTCGAATGATGCCGCGCGCCTGCTGAAAGCAATCGTTCTCGTAGTCGGTGCTGCGCACTCCGTCGACCCAGCCGACCAAACATTGCGGCGCGAGTTCGTTGGAGACTTCGTAGTAGGCGTAATGCTGCACGTTGACGATCTGCTGAGCGAGCGTGTAGCTGGCCTGATAGGCCGCGTCCTCGTCGGGGAAGACGAGCGATTGCAGGATCACGGGATACACCGTCACACCGGACTTCGCCATCATCTGCGCCACGCTCGCGAGCTTTTGCGCGCCGGCCACACTGTTCACGTCATTGCGATACAACGTGACGTTGAGGTCCTTCAGTTGCGCAAGCTGCTGTCCGGGCGTGGAGGTTACATAAGGGCCCGCTATGTTGATATGGCCGTTCATGCCGTAGAAGATGCTGCCAGAAGGAGCGATCACGGGAATTGGGGTGTCGGCTGCGGCCGTTCCACTCGCCGTGGTCGGGCTCGATGCGGCGGCAGGCGCCGACGCGCCGCCGTCCGGCGTCGCCGCAGGCGACGTGCCCGTGGCAGGTGTCGTCGAAGAACTCGACTGCGACCCGCCGGAAGCTACCGTGCCACCATCGCTGCCACCACCGCCGTCGCACGCCGTTAGCACGAAGGCGACCGCGAGCGCAGGCAATATCGGGGGCCATCGTGAAGAAAGGAAACGGCGAGCCTCGGAGGAAAGAGTTGAAATGAATTCAACCATGGCGCTATCGGAATACTCAATTCGCCATCAGGCACGCGATTCATTGCTGAAAGAGAAACGCCGGCTTGAGCAATGACGCGCCGTCAGTAAGCATTCGGACACCGCGGCCGATGACACGCGGACGCGGCCCGTTTCGATGCAATTGATGACGATCGGAATTTTGTAGCCGGCGTGAAAACGCAATCGGCATACCTGTCGTAAATACGTCAGTACATCATAACGTCAGTACCGGAATATTCAAGCGCCGAGAGCATATCTACAAAAATGCCAATCGATTCCGCTTGATTGTTTCGACAGACGAAACCTGTGCGTGACTTTCACGCACCGTCACTCGTGCGGCCGGACAGCCGGTGAATTTCGCTTCGGAAACCTTACTTTTCTGAAGAAAAACGCTGCCGTCATCGCCCCGCGCCGCGGTTATTTGGTTTCTAGTTCGCGTAGCGCGGCATGAATAAACGGATCAGCGGCGCGCTTCAGTCGCCATTCTCACCGCGAGGCCGGCGAGCACCGTACCCATCAGCCAGCGCTGCATCAGCAGCCATGCGGGCTTGCGGGCGAGAAACAGCGCGATCGATCCGGCCGTCATCGCGACCGTCGAATTGACCGTGATGCTCAGCATGATCTGCACGATGCCGAAGACGAGCGACTGCCCGAGCACGCTGCCGTTCGACGGATCGATGAACTGCGGCAGCAGCGACAGATACAGCACGGCGATCTTGGGATTCAGCAGGTTCGTGACGAAGCCCATCGTGAAGAGCTTGCGCGGGCTGTCGATGGGCAAATCGCGCACCTGAAACGGCGAGCGCCCGCCCGGCTTCACCGCCTGCCACGCGAGATACAACAGATAGAGCGCGCCACCGAAGCGCAACGCGTCGTAGGCGAAGGGAACCGCGATCAGCAGCGCGGTGATGCCGAACGCCGCGCACAACATGTAGAACACGAAGCCGAGCGCGACGCCGCCCAGCGAGATGAGTCCCGCCGTGCGGCCCTGGCAGATCGAGCGCGAAATCAGGTAGACCATGTTCGGCCCCGGCGTGAGCGCCATGCCGAGCGCGACGAGGGCGAATGCGAGCAGTTGCGGTGTGTGAGGCATCGAGAACTCCAGCGCGAAATGGTCGCGCCATTCTCCTGCCGAATGATTCACCATGCCAGATACACAATCCGCACGGCCCGTCGATACACTTGATCGAAGCCGGCAAACGCCCTGCACGAAACAGGGCGCAGCGCCGCCCGCATCAACGCATGCCGCCGCTTGCGATGAGATGTTCGCCGGTCATCCAGCGCGCATCGTCCGAGGCGAGGAACACCGCGATCGATGCGATGTCGTCCGGCTGGCCGAGGCGTCCAAGCGGCGTCTGCGCGAGCGCGGACGTTTCGAAATCGGAACCGATGATGCCCGTGCTGTGCGTGCCTTCGGTCACGACCATGCCGGGATTGATCGAGTTCACGCGGATCTTTCTCGCGCCGAGTTCGCGCGCGAGTACGCCCGTGATCGCATCGACGGCACCCTTCGTGCCGCTGTAGACCGCGCTCGCCGGCGGCGTGATGCGGGTCACCACCGAACTCACATTGATGACGCTCGCGCCCTCGCCGAAGTGCTTCGCGGCGGCTTGCGTCGTCAGCAAGGTGCCGAGCACGTTGATATTGAATTGCTTATGAAAATGCTCTTCGGTGATTTCCTCTAGCGTCGCAAATTCGTAGACGCCCGAGTTATTGACGAGGATATCGAGGCGTCCATACGTTTCGACCGCCGCATTCACAATGCCTTGTGCATCGGCGGCCTTCGAGACATCGCCGCCGACCGCGATCGCCTTGCCGTTCGCCGCGGTGATGTCCGCCACGACCGCGTCCGCGCCCGCCTTGCTGCTCGCATAGTTGACGACGACCGACGCGCCCTCCGCCGCGAGCGCCTTTGCAATCGCCGCTCCGATGCCTTTCGATGCGCCCGTGACGACCGCCACCTTGCCTGCGAGTTTGCTCATGATCGATTCCTTGAAGAGATTGTTTAATTCACTGATAGACCGGTTGCGTATCGAACGAAACCGGCGTGACAGCGCTCAATGTAGACATCCGATCGAGCGCGATAAAGCAGCGTAGAGTGAAAAGACTTGCGGTCTCAGGCGAATAATCGAATGCAGGGGCAACGCATGAACACGAATATACTTCGCACGGACACGAATTTCGCCGGTCAGATCCCCGAGCTTTACGACCAGTTGCTCGTGCCGATGCTCTTCGCACCCTATGCGGAAGATATCGCGCAACGCGTCGCGGCGCACGATCCATCGCGCGTTTTGGAAACCGCCGCGGGCACCGGCGCCGTCACGCGGTCCATCGCGCGTGCGTTGCAGACGCATGTCGATATCGTCGCGACGGACCTGAATCAGGCGATGCTCGATCGCGCCGCCCTGACTAACATCGACAGGCCCGTTACGTGGCGGCAGGCGGATGCGTTGCAATTGCCTTTCGACGATGCAAGCTTCGATATCGTCGTCTGTCAGTTCGGTGCAATGTTCTTCCCGGACAAGCCGGCCGCTTTCGTCGAGGCGCGTCGCGTGTTGCGGCCCGGCGGCACGCTGCTGTTCAATGTGTGGGACCGTATCGAAGAAAACGAGTTTGCCGGCACGATAACCGACGCGCTCGGCACGCTCTTTCCAGCTGATCCGCCGCTTTTCATGAAACGCACGCCGCACGGTTATTTCGATCAAGAAGCGATTGCACGCGATCTCACAGCCGCAGGTTTCGATGCAGAACCGCAATTCGAAAGGGTAACGCGACGCAGCCGCGCGGCATCGGCGGAACTGGCCGCCATCGCGTACTGTCAGGGCACGCCCTTGCGCAACGAGATCGAATCGCGCGCGGGCGCGAGCCTCGACGAAGCGACCTCGGCAAGCGCCGCGGCCATCGCGGCGCGCTTCGGTTCAGGGCCGGTCGATGGACACATTCAGGCCCACGTGATCGCCGTGCAGCGCTGACCTGAGCCACGCCATCAGCGAGTCGGGTGCACAACGCGCGCTCCTGAAGCCTATATGCCCGTCCGGACGTACGGCCCACGCCATGCCGTTCTTCGCGCCGAACGCATCGACGAACGCGCCCGCGTCATCGCTGAGCGTTCGATACGCTTCCCGCGCGGGCTCGAATGACGCCGCGTGCGCGAGCTTCGGCGACACGATCAGCACCGCGCTCGCCGCCGTGCCGAGCGCGCCGCGCCACGCGTCGACGGCCGCATCGAACGTGGCGACGCGAGCGCCATCGACATCGTCGTCGAGATAGCCGACGAGCGTGTGACGCCCGCGCCCGAGATGTTCCTGCAGGCGTTGCGCATGGCCGACGAACGCCTGCACGAGACCGCCGACCTCCGGCACGCGATCGCCGGGCGCGGGCAATTCGGCCGCCATGTCCGCGCATTCATCGGCGACGATAGCACTGCTGCCGCGATAGCCCACGAGCAATTGCGTCTCGCGCATCGCGGGCTTGATCTCGCCGTGCGCGAGAACCGTGTTCAACGCACGGCTCGTCGCTTCGACGACATCGAGCCCGACCGGCCGGCGCTCCGCTTCATAACTGTCGAGCAGCGCTTCGCTGGCGACGCCGCGCGCGACCAGCGCGAGTTTCCACGCGAGATTGTGCGCGTCCTGCAGGCCGGTGTTCATGCCCTGCCCGCCGACCGGCGGATGGATATGCGCGGCGTCGCCCGCAAGGAACACGCGCCCGTGCGAATAGTGCTGCGCGATGCGGTGACTCACGCGATACACCGACGACCAGCGCATCGACGAAAGCCGCGTTCCCTTGGGCAGGATCGGCAGCATGATGCGCTCGATCTCCGCGAAATCGGGCGTGGAGTTCAACGTGTGGCGGGCGGCATCGTCGGCGAGCAGGACCATCGACAGGCGATAGCGGCGCGCCGAGCCGCGCACCGGCAACGCCGCAAGCGTGGTCGATCCGGCATCGCCCTCGCCCGTCACGTTGAAGCGATACATGCGCCCGCGCGGCAGATTCCATTCGACGTCGACATCGGCGAGCATGAAGGTCTGCGGATACTGATCGCCTTCGTAGGCGACGTTCAACTGACGCCGCACCGTGCTGCGCGCGCCATCGCAACCGACGAGCCAGCGGCAGCGGATCGTGCGGCTCTCGCCACATGCGTCCTGGATGCGCGCATCGATGAAGTCGGCGGACACGGTGAAGTCGGCGAGCGTCGCGCCATATTCGACGTGCCCGCCGTGACGCGCGAGCGCCGCTTCCAGAATGCGCTCGGTTTCGAACTGCGCGAGCGCCAGCGCGCCATACGGCAGCCCTCCGCGCGGAACCTCCGCGCTGAATGCGGGCGCGCCGTCCTGAAAGGTGTCGGCGCCGGTGAGCCAGACGCCCGCGTCGATCGCCTCGCGCACGATACCGAGGTCCTCGAAAATCTCCAGCGTGCGCGCCGTGACGCCGAGCGCCTTCACGAAGAAGACGCGCTCGTCATGCGCGTCGATCACGCGCACTTTCACGCCGTCGCGGCGCAGTTCGGCGGCAAGCATCAGGCCGACGGGGCCCGCGCCGGCGATCAGCACATCTGTCGTGTCGAACATGATGCGATTTCTCCCGAGGAAACCGTTGGATGCGTGGGCGCGTGACGAGATCGTCGGCTGCCGTCAGGGAGAATAACCGTTCAGTGCGCGCTTGTGGCGCTTCAGCCGGCGAGCGGCCCGAGATGCAGGCCGATCACGCAGCCCGCGACGATCACGGCGAGCACGGTCGCGGAGATCGTCGCGTAGAGGATGTTTCGCTGCCGCGCGAACACACCGAGCATCAGCACGACGCGCAGCACCGGCAGCAGAATGAACAGCGCGACGCCCGCGGTCAGCGCCTTCGTGCCGAAGATTAGTCCCGCGCCGGTAAGCAGGCACGCGGCCCATGTGCCGCACTGAAGAAATCCGGCGAGCAGGCGATCCAGCGAGGCGGACGCGTGATGTTTCGTCATTCGGCATGCACCAGAGCATCGATGCCGAGACCGTGCATGACCATCTGGCACGCGACGAGCAGCAGCATCGACAGAAAGAGCAGGCGCAGGCGCTCGCTGCGCACTTTCATGAGCACGCGCGCGCCCACGATTGCGCCGATCACCGAGCCGAGCGCGACCGGCCCGGCAATCGCGCTGACGATCTCGCCGCGCAGAAAATACGCGCTCGCGCTCGCGGCGGCCGTCACGCCGATCATGAAGTTGGACGTCGCGGTCGAGACCTTGATCGGCAGGCGCAGCGCGTTGTCCATCGCCGGAATCTTGAGGATGCCGCTGCCGATGCCGAGCAGCGCCGATACGAGTCCGGCCACGTACATCAACGTGAGACCGACGGGTACGCCCCGCACTTCATAGGCGACCTCGCGACGCAGAGCGACCGGGATAACTCGAATGGAGATCGAGCGCGGCGGCGAGCCCCTGTGCCGGCGCGGTGCGCGACAGACTGGCCGGATCTTCGCGACGAATGAACATCTGCCACGCCGACACCAGCAGCACGCCCGCGAACAGAAAATCCAGCGCTGCAACCGGGACGATGCCCGCGAGCATCACGCCTGTCAGCGCGCCGAGCGTCGTGCCCGTTTCGAGAACCACGGCGAGCCGCACGTTCGTCAGGCCGCCGCGCAGAAACGCCGCGGCGCCGCCGCACGAACACGCGATCACCGACACGATGCTCGTGCCGATTGCCGTGTGCATGTCGATGTGGAAGAACATCGTCAGGATGGGCACGATGAACAGACCGCTCGCCATGCCCAGCATGCCGCCCGCCGCGCTCGCGGCGAACCCCGCGCAGAAGAGCCAGCAGGTTGCTTCGAAGCTCATTGGATCGGCCTCGTTCGAAGATCGGCATATGCTTAATATAACATGTTATGACGTATTGAAAAAGCCGGAAGCAAGGTCCGCCGATCGTCTCGCGCTATGATTGCCCCTTGCACGATGACAACTACAGCCGAACATGGCCCGACGAAGCAAACAGGAAGACACGCAAGCGGAGAACCTCGACACCACGGACGAAGACGCATCATCCGGCGGGGGCTCGACGTATCTCGTGCCGGGACTCGAACGAGGCCTGCGCATTCTGGCTGAATTCTCGGCACGTGAGCCGGTGCTGGGCGCGCCGGAGTTGTCACGACGCATCGGCATTCCGCGCACGACGACGTTTCGTCTGCTGCAAACGCTCGAATCGCTTGGCTTTCTGGAGCGCGTGAACGGCGATCGCAATTTCCGGTTGGGCGTGGCCGTGTTGCGGCTCGGCTTCGAATATGTGAACTCGTTGGAACTGACGGATCTCGGCACGCCGATTCTCGAACGCCTACGTGATGCAACCGGTCTTTCCACGCATCTTCTGATTCGCGATCAGCGCGATGTCGTGTTCGTCGCGAAGGCGCAAAGTCACGAGCCGATGTTCAGTTCGGTGAAGGTGCATGTCGGCACGCGGCTACCCGCTCACGCAACCGTGCATGGCCATGTGCTGATGGGCGATTTATCGCTCGCCGCGCTCAAGGCGCTCTATCCCGAGGGGCAACTCGAAAAGTACACGGAGCGCACGCCCGCCACCGTCGACGAACTCTACGAACGCGTGCAGGAATGCGCAGCGCTCGGCTATGGGCTGAGCGAAGCGTCGTTCGAGCGCGGGATTTCCGTCGTCACCGCGCCGGTGCGCGATCATTCCGGCGCGATCGTCGCTGCGGTGGCTGCGACCGTGCCGCGCTCGGATATCGGCGCCAATGACGAGAAAGCGCAACTCGTCGAAACGATCTGCGCCGCCGCGATGGAACTCTCGACGCGGCTCAACTATCGCGCGTCGTCGGACGATCCCACCGTGGCCCTCGCCGCGCGCAGGATGCCCGCCTAAAACGAGTGATGAATGCCCGCAAGCACGATGACCTGATTCGCTGTACTCGAAACACCCGCCGTGAAAAACGCCGCCTTCGCACCGCCGGTCGCGTGCTCGTAAAGCGCGTTCACATAGAGCTGTGTCGACTTCGACAGCATATAGATATCGCCGATTTCGAACTGCGTCCAGCGGCCGCCCGCGAACGTCGTCGTCGCCGCGCCGCCGGCGATCCAGTTCCACGCCACCGGCTTGAAGGTCACGCCCGCGTCGTATGACTGGAACGTGTCCGACTGGCCGTTCGATTGCAGCTTCACGCGCGTATAGAGACCATGCACGACGAACTTGCCGATCTCATACGATGCCCCCGCGCCCATCTCTTCCTGCTTGTCCGCCATGTAGGTCGCCGCGGGCTGGCCCTGGAACGTCGTGAGGCCGGTCGTCGCGATCGCGGGCGTGCGGTTGTGCTCGTTCGAATACGTCGCCGCCGCCTTGAACGGCCCGTTCGCATACGTGATGCCGAAGCCGTAGTTGCGGCCGGTCGAGAAGTTCGTCGTATTGCCGAGGCCCATCATCGCGCCGGCGGAAAAGCCGTAGAAGCTCGCTGAGCGGAACTTGACGGAGTTGTCATAGGGCACGACGCCGGTGTCCGCCAACTGGTCGATGTTGCCCGGATGGAACGCGTACCAGCTCGCCGCAAGATAAGCGGTCGAAAGCGGCCCGAGCATGTCGAAACTGAACGGCGTCTGATGGCCGAGCGTCAACGTGCCGACGTTCTCCTGTTCCAGCCCGAGATACGCCTGACGATTCCATAGCGTGCCGGCCTTCGCGAAGTTGCCGCTGTTCGTATAGAAGCCGTTCTCGAGTTGCGCGACGGTCTTCAGCCCGCCGCCCAGATCCTCGACGACGCGAAAGCCCCAGCGGTCGGGCTGCATGTTGCCCTGCTCCTCCATCCACTTCGGATGGCCACCGACGTTGTTGATATATGCGATGCCGGCATCGAGGCTGCCGTAGAGCGTGACTGTGCTCTGCGCGGCCGCGCCGGTCGCGACCCCGGCTCCGATGAGTCCCGCTGCAATGATGTGCTTCACCCTTCGTTCTCCTAACCGTGTGATTCAAGGGCGGGCCCTGCCCGCTTTTCCTGTTGCAGTCGTGGTGCCTCTATTGCGCTTTGCTCCGGAGGCCGTCCGTTGATCGCTCGTTATGTTCCATATATGGATCAACGTACTGCCTATGGAAAGTATAGTGAGGTTTCCTGCGCCAAAACAATAAATTTGGGATGACTTCGGGTAGACCCCGAGTACGCCCCGCAACGCGCGCAGCAAGTCAAAAAAAGCTTACGAATCAATGTCGAACGGACGTTCTTACGTCTGATGAAACGCGTCGCTCCACTTTTAAACGTCGGGTATTCAGTGTTTTCACCTAGATATCGCGATTTTTATTTTCCCGGCCTCAGACCACTCCTATAATGCCCATACACGAACTGCTGTTCCTTTAGTGGAACGCAGACGAACCAGAGGAAAGGGTGAAAGATGTCTGAACAATGGCGCTGCGCCGGGCATGCCGGCGATCTGTCGGAGGACGCACCGATCGAATTCAAGCTCGATGACGGCGCGGAAATCGGTATCTACAAAGTGGGCGACGAGCTGTACGCGCTCGAGAACGTCTGCCCGCACGCATATGCATTGCTGACGCAGGGTTTCGTCGATGGCGACACCGTCGAATGCCCGCTGCATGAAGCGGTGTTTCACATCCCCACGGGCAAATGCCTGAAAGAGCCCGGCGGCCGCGACCTGAAGACGTATTCGGTGCGCCTTGCCGGCGAAGAAATCCAGATCAAGGTGGCGTGACATGGAAAAAGTCGTGAACTTCAACCCGAATCTCAAGCCGTGGCTCGCGCCGCAGCCGAACAACGTCGCGGGCAAAGGCGTGATCGAGAAGCCGGGTGAAACCGAAAACTTCATCTGGCAGACGCGCCGTGCCGAGCCGACGCAATACGAAAACGACTTCGGCGATGCGCTCGAACGCGTCTTCGAAGCGGGCGCGCTGGAACTGGAGCAAGTGGTCGCGGGCTTGAACAAGGACGGCTTCCGCACGCCGGAAGGCACCGCATGGACCGCCGACCGTCTCGCCGCCGAACTTCGCACGCTCGCTGAATAAAGAAGGAGCACTTCCCCATGACGTCCCCTCAGCAATCCACAAGGATCGCCGCCGATCCCGTTCAGGCTTATCTCGATCGCGGCTTGCGCAACTACTGGTATCCCGTCGCGCCGAGCTGGCAAGTGGCGAATGCGCCCATCGGCCTGACGCGCCTCGGCGATCAGATCGTGCTCTGGCGCGACCACGAAGGCAAAGTGCACGCGCTCGAAGACCGCTGCCCGCATCGCGGCGCGCGTCTGTCGCTCGGCTGGAACCTCGGCGGCAGCGTCGCGTGCTGGTATCACGGCATCGAAATTGACGGCAGCGGCACCGTGCAGAAAGTGCCCGCCGTGTCGGCGTGTCCGCTCGAAGGCCAGAAGTGCGTGAAGTCGTATCCCGTCGAAGAACACGCGGGCGCGATCTTCCTCTGGTTCGGCGATGACGCCAACAAGGAACCCGCGCCGCTCGTGCTGCCGGAAGAGCTCGTCGGCGACGAATACGCGAGCTTCCTGTGCATGTCGCACTGGAAGTGCAATTACCAGTACGCGATCGACAACGTGATGGACCCGATGCACGGCGCGTATCTGCACGCGACATCGCACTCGATGGCCGAAGGCGACAAGCAGGCGGACATGCGCGTGCGCAAGACCGATACCGGTCTGATGTTCGAGAAGGTCAATCAGCGCGACGTGAACTTCGATTGGGTCGAGCTCGGCGAAACCGGCTGCCTGTGGATGCGTCTCGCGATTCCGTACAAGAAGAAGTTCGGTCCGGGCGGCAACTTCGGGATCATCGGCTTCGCGACGCCCGTCGATGAAGACAATTGCCAGGTCTATTTCTGGCGCACGCGCAAGGTGTCCGGCTGGCAGCGCGATGCATGGCGCTTCCTGTATCGCAATCGTCTCGAAGGGCTGCACTGGGCCGTGCTGGAGCAAGACCGCTACGTGCTCGAAAGCCTCGCGCCGAACGCGCGCAATCACGAATTCCTCTATCAGCACGATGTCGGCATGACGCGTGTGCGTCGTATGCTGAAGCAGCGCGCGCAACAGCATCTCGCCGCGCTCGAAGCGCTGCCGAAGAACACGGAGCACGCTCATGCGTGATGCGTCGAATGCGCTCAACGGCCGCCGCGTGCTCGTGACCGGCGGCGCTCGCGGACTCGGAGCGGCGTTCGTGAAGGCGCTCGTCGAGAGCGGCGCCCGCGTCGCGTTCGGCGACGTGCTGCATGCGGAAGGCGAAGCGCTCGCGCGTGAACTGCCGAATGCGTACTTCTTCCCGCTCGATCTGAATGAGCCGCAGAGCATCTCCGGGTTTGTCGAAGCAAGCGTCAAAGCGCTGGGCGGTCTCGACGGCCTCATCAACAACGCAGCGATCACGAACTCGGGCGGCAAGTCCGCCGATGAACTCACGCCGCAAACGTGGGATGCCGTGATGAACGTCAACGTGCGCGGCGCGTGGCTGATGAGCGTCGCGTGCCTGCCGCATCTGAAGGAGTCGGGACGCGGCGCGATCGTGAACATCGCATCGGATACGGCCTTGTGGGGCGCGCCGAAGCTGCTCGCCTATGTCGCGAGCAAGGGCGCGGTGATCGCGATGACGCGTTCGCTCGCCCGCGAGTTCGGCACGAGCAACGTGACCGTCAACGCAATCGCGCCCGGCCTCACCGAAGTGGAAGCCACCGCCTACGTGCCCGCCGAGCGGCACGAGTATTACCTCAAAGGCCGCGCACTGACGCGCGCGCAAGTGCCCGACGACGTGAACGGCCCCGCGCTGTTCCTGCTCTCGGACGCCGCGCGTTTCGTGACGGGCCAGTTGCTGCCGGTGAACGGCGGCTTCGTGATGAATTGATTCGCTCTACATATAACCTGGAGAAGGCAATGGCCGATGCAGACATCGAACGCAAATCGTGGGACCAGCCCGCCGACGCGAGCTTCGATCAATGGATGGACTCGCGCGTCGCGCGCCTCGAAACGCGCCGCTACGACTGGGACGCGCTCAAGTTCCAGGCCGACTACGACCCGAAATATCGCCGCGCGCAGATGCGCTATGTCGGCACGGGCGGCACCGGCGTCGCGAAGGACATGAACACGGTCCCCTCGGGCAGCTTCACGTTTTCGACGATGGTCATTCCCGCCGGCAACATCGGGCCGAGCCACATTCATATCGACGTCGAAGAAATTTTCTTCGTGTTGCGCGGCAAAATGAAAGTGATCTGCGAGAAAGACGGACAAACGTGGGAAGCCGTGCTCGGCGAGCGCGATCTCATCTCCGTGCCGCCGGGCGTGTATCGCACGGAGATCAACATCGGCGAGGAAGACGCGCTGATGTGCGTGATGCTCGGCGCATCGAAGCCGATCACGCCGACGTATCCGCCGGATTCGCCGCTGGCGAATCTCAAGCGCTGAGGCTGCGATGTACATCGAGACGCTCGCCTCGTTCGCCGATATGCGGATCGACACCGCGCACGGCATCACGGGTTATCGCGAAGCAGGTGCAATGCACCTGCGCACCCTGCCCGTCGTGTTGCTGCATGGGATCGGCTCGGGCGCGGCGTCGTGGGTGCGGCAACTCGACGTGCTCGGTGCGAAGCGTCGCGTGCTCGCGTGGGATGCGCCGGGATATGGCGCGTCCACTCGCGTGACGAGTGAATCGCCGATGGCATGCGATTACGCGATCGCACTGTCAGCGTGGCTCGATGCGCTGGGCGTCACGCGCTGCGTGCTCGTCGGTCATTCGCTGGGCGCGATCATCGCGGGTTCGTTCGCCGCCGACATGCCCGAGCGCGTCGCGGGCCTGTTGCTGATATCTCCCGCGGCGGGTTATGGCGCTGCATCGAAGGACGTGCGCGAGTCCAGACGCGACGCACGTTTGAAGATGCTCGCCGAACTCGGCCCGCAACGACTCGCGCAAGAACGCAGCGCGAACATGGTCTCGCAATACGCCGATGAAACCGCACGCGAATGGGTGCGCTGGAACATGGCGCGCATCGTGCCCGAGGGCTACGCGCAAGCGACGCATCTGCTCGCGAACGCGCATCTCGCAGCGGATATCGCGCGCTTTCACGGACGTATCGCGGTGGCGGTGGGCGCAGAAGACACGATCACGCCGCCCGACGCTTGCGCACCCATCGCGCAGGCCGCGCACGTCAGCCTGCAAGTGATTCCGCGTGCCGGACATGCGGGCTATGTCGAATCGCCCGCTGCCTACACGGCGCTGATCGATGCGTTTTGCCAGGGCATCGAATGTCACATGAACGACGGAGTAACACCATGACATCACTCGCCCCAGAAGAAGCCGACAAGAGCGAGCCGACTTATATCGTGCCGGGCCTCGAACGCGGACTGAAGATTCTTACCGAGTTCTCGCCGCGCGAACCCGTGCTCGGCGCGCCCGAATTGTCGCGGCGTCTCGGCATTCCACGCACGACGGTTTTCCGTCTGCTTCAGACACTCGAATCGCTCGGCTTTCTGGAACGCGCGGACAAGGACCGCAACTATCGCCTCGGCGTCGCGGTGCTGCGTCTCGGCTTCGAATACCTGAGTTCGCTCGAACTGACCGATCTCGGCCTGCCGATCATCGAAGCGTTGCGCGATGCGACCGGCCTCACGAGTCACATCCTCATTCGCGATGGCCGCGACGTCGTGTTCGTCGCGAAGGCGCAGAGTCACGCGCCGATCTTCAGCTCGGTGAAGGTGAACGTCGGCACGCGACTGCCCGCGCATGCGACCACGCATGGTCATGTATTGATGGGCGATCTCTCGCTCGATGAACTGCGCGTGCTCTATCCGGAACAACCTCTGGAGCGCTTCACGAAGTCGACGCCCGAAACCGTGGAAGAACTTTACGAACGCGTGAAGGAAGACGCCGAACGCGGCTATGCGACGAGTCAATCGTCGTTCGAGCGCGGCATTTCGGTCGTCACCGCGCCGGTTCGCAACGACACGGGGCGCATCGTCGCCGTCATCACGACGACGATCCCGCGTCCCGAGATCGACGCCGCGCTGCTCGAAAGCGGCCTCATCGACAAAGTTCGCGAAGCCGCCGACGCGCTCTCCATGCGTCTCAACTATCGTCCGGCCGCGCGTGCTTCAGCGTCGAGCCGCTATATGAAGTCTCTGGGGTTGCAATGATTCAGATCGATCTTTCAGGGCAAGTTGCGGCCGTGACCGGCGGTTCGTCGGGCATCGGCTTCGCGACGGCGCGTTTGTTTTTGCAAGCGGGCGCATCAGTGGCCATTTGCGGACGCAACGGCGAACGGCTCGAAGCCGCGCACGCCGCGCTCGCGAAGGAATTCCCGCAAGCGCAATTGCTCGCTTCACGTTGCGATGTGCTCGATGAGAGCCAGGTGAACGCCTTCGCCTCACGCGTGATAGAGCGCTTCGGCCGCGTCGACATGCTGGTGAACAACGCGGGACAAGGCCGCGTGTCCACCTTCGCCGATACCACCGACGACGCCTGGCGCGACGAACTGGAGCTGAAGTACTTCAGCATCATCCGCCCGACGCGCGCCTTTCTGCCGATGCTGAAGGATGCGCCATCGCCCGCGATCGTCTGCGTGAACTCACTGCTCGCGTTGCAGCCGGAGCCGCACATGGTCGCGACTTCATCGGCGCGAGCAGGCGTGCTGAGCCTCGTGAAATCGCTCGCAACCGAACTCGCGCCGCAACGCATCCGCGTGAATTCGATTCTGATCGGCATCGTCGAATCGGGGCAGTGGAAGCGTCGCTACCAGGACTATTTCCAGCAAGCACAAGAGCCGCGCCAGAGCTGGCAGCAATGGACCGCCGAGCTCGCGCGCAAGAAAAACATTCCGCTCGGCCGCTTCGGCTTGCCCGAAGAAGCGGCTCAGGCGCTCTTTTATCTCGCAACAACGCTGTCGTCGTACACGACCGGCAGCCATATCGATGTTTCCGGAGGCTTTGCTCGTCATGTCTAAGAAAACCACGGTCGGCGAACTGATCGCCGCGTTCCTCGAACAATGCGGTGTACGCACGGCGTTCGGCGTGATCTCGATTCACAACATGCCGATCCTCGATGCGATCGGCCGTCGCGGCAATATCCGCTATGTCGGCGCGCGTGGCGAAGCGGGCGCATTGAATATGGCCGATGGCCTCGCCCGGGTCTCGGGCGAACTCGGCGTCGCGTTCACGTCGACGGGCACTGCCGCCGGCAACGCGGCCGGCGCGATGGTCGAAGCCCTGACCGCCGGCACGGCGCTGCTGCATGTCACGGGCCAGATCGAAACCGAATATCTCGATCAGGATCTCGCGTATATCCATGAAGCGCCCGATCAACTGTCGATGCTGCAATCGATCTCGAAGGCCGCGTTCCGCGTGCGTACCGTCGACACCGCGTTGCCGACGATCCGCGAAGCCGTGCGCGTCGCGCTGACCGCGCCTGCGGGTCCGGTAAGCGTCGAGATTCCGATCGACATTCAGGCCGCAGAAATCGAATGGCCCGCCGATCTGGCAGCGCCGCATGTCGGTGTGCTCACGCATGACAGCCTGCGCGTGAAGCAACTCGCCGATGCGCTGACGAACGCGAAGCGCCCGCTGCTGTGGCTGGGTGGCGGCACGCGTCATGCGAAGAGCGCGGTCGAGCGTCTGGTGAAGCTCGGCTTCGGCGTGGTGACGAGCGTGCAAGGACGCGGCGTGCTGCCGGAAGATCATCCCGCGACGCTCGGCGCGTTCAACGTGCATCCGTCGGTCGAGGCGTTCTACAAGACCTGCGATGCGCTGGTGGTCGTCGGCTCGCGTCTGCGTGGCAACGAAACGCTCAAGTACAAGCTCGCGCTGCCGCAACCGCTCTATCGTGTCGACGCCGATGCGCTCGCCGACAACCGTGGCTATCGCAATGACCTCTTCGTGCATGGCGACGCCTCACGCGTGCTCGATGAACTCGCGACGCTGCTCGAAGGCCGCATCCGCGTCGATCCGGCGTTCGCGGGCGAGCTCGCCGCGGCGCGCGAAACGGCGGTCGCGGAAGTAGCGAAGGGACTGGGACCGTACAAGCGCCTCGTCGATTCGCTGCAACGCGCGGTCGGCCGTGACTACAACTGGGTGCGCGACGTCACGATCTCGAACAGCACGTGGGGCAATCGCCTGTTGAAGATCTTCAATCCGCGCGCGGGCGTGCATGCGCTCGGCGGCGGCATCGGCCAGGGCATGCAGATGGCGATCGGCGCGGCGCTCTCGGGCGCGGCGAAGAAGACCGTCGCGCTCGTCGGCGATGGCGGTCTGATGGTCAACGTCGGCGAACTCGCCACCGCCGTGCAGGAAAAAGCGAACGTGATGATCGTGCTGATGAATGATCAATGCTATGGCGTGATCCGCAACATTCAGGACGCGCAATATGGCGGACGCCGCATGTTCGTCGATCTGCATCAGCCGGATTTCGCGCAGTTCTGCGCGAGCCTCGGTCTCGCGCATCGCCGCATCACGTCGCTCGATCAGGCCGATGACATCGTGCGCGAAGGACTCGCCATCGACGGTCCGGTGCTCGTCGAAGTGGACATGCTGTCGGTCGGCTCGTTCGCGACCGCGTTCGCTGGACCGCCGGTGAAGAAGGAAGAGCCGAAGGAGCCGGAATATGCGTGATCCCCGTCATGCACAGCATGCGATCGACATCGCGATGATCGGCTTCGGCGCGATCGGCTCGGCGGTGTTTCGCGCAGTCGATCGCGATCCGCTCGTGCGCATCTCGCATGTGATCGTGCCGGAACGTGATCGCGCTCATGTGCGCTCGGTGCTCGGCGATGACGTCGATGTCGTGTCGCACGTCGATGCGCTTGCGAGTCATCCCGAGTTCGCGCTCGAATGCGCGGGCCATGCGGCGCTCGTCGATCATGTCGTGCCTTTGCTCAAGTCGGGCACGGACTGCGCGGTCGCGTCGATCGGCGCGCTGTCCGAAGCCGGTCTGCTCGATGCGCTCTCCAGTGCCGCCGATGAAGGCGCGGCCACCATCACGCTGCTGTCCGGCGCGATCGGCGGCGTCGATGCGCTCGCCGCAGCGAAAGAAGGCGGCCTCGACGACGTGCAGTACACCGGCCGCAAGCCGCCGCTCGGCTGGCTCGGCACGCCCGCGGAGAACGTCTGCGATCTGCGGTCGCTGACCGAAGAAAGAGTCATCTTCGAAGGGACCGCACGCGATGCCGCGCGGCTCTATCCGAAGAACGCGAACGTCGCGGCGACCATCGCGCTGGCCGGACTCGGTCTCGACGGCACGCGTGTGCGCCTGATCGCCGATCCGGCTGTCGAGCGCAACGTGCATCGCATCGTCGCGCGCGGCGCGTTCGGCGAGATGTCGCTCGAAATGTGCGGCAAGCCGTTGCCGTCGAATCCCAAGACATCCGCGCTCACTGCGTTCAGCGCGATACGTGCGTTGCGCAATCGCGCCGCGCGCTGCGTCATCTGAAGGAGCTTCAGGAACAATGAATCATCCCGACACTTCGCTCGTCACGTCCGGCGATATCTATCTCGGCGGCGAATGGCGCCAGGGGCGCGGCAATCAGTACGCGAGCATCTATCCCGCCGATCAAAGCGTCAACGCGGAGATCAGCACGGCCAACGCCGACGATGCGCGCGAAGCCGTCGAAATCGCGGATCGCGCTTACAGGAAGGCCGATTGGGCCGGATTGAAGCCGCATCAGCGCGCCGCCATTCTGCATCGCATCGCGAATCTGATCGAAGCGCGTCACGAAGCGCTCGCGCAATTGCAGCGGCGCGACAACGGCAAGCCGATCAGCGAAACGCGCGCGCTCGTCGCGAGCGCGGCGAGCACGTTCCGCTACTTCGCGTCGTGCCTCGAAACGCTCGAAGAAGAACTCACGCCCTCGCGCGGCGACTATCTGACGATGAGCGTGCACGAGCCGCTCGGCGTCATCGCTGCGATCACGCCGTGGAACTCGCCGATCGCATCGGATGCGCAGAAGCTCGCGCCCGCGCTCGCCGCAGGTAATGCGGTCGTGCTGAAGCCCGCTGAAGTGACGCCGCTCGCATCGCTCGCACTTGCGCGCATCTGCGAGGAAGCGGGCGTGCCGAAGGGCGTCGTCAGCGTGCTGCCCGGCAAAGGCTCCGTCATTGGCGATGCGCTCGTGCGCCACCCACTCGTGAAAAAGGTCGCGTTCACGGGCGGCACCGAAGTCGGTCGCGGCATCGCGCGACTCGCCGCGGAAAAGCTGATGCCGGTATCGCTCGAACTCGGCGGCAAGTCGCCGACCATCGTGTATGCCGACGCCGATCTCGATCACGCGGTCAACGGCGTGCTGTACGGCATCTTCAGTTCGTCGGGCGAATCGTGCATCGCGGGATCGCGCCTGTTCGTCGAGCGTACCGTGTATGCCGAATTCATGGCGCGGCTCGTCGACGGCGCGCGCAAGCTGCGCGTCGGCGATCCGACGCGCGAGAACACGCAGATGGGCCCGCTCATCACGGGGCAGCATCGCGAAAGCATCGAACGTTACGTCGCGCTCGGTCTCGACGAAGGCGGCACGCTGCTGTGCGGCGGTGAACGTCCCAGCGGCGAGGGCCGCGAGAAAGGCTTCTTCTTTCTGCCGACGATCATCGAAGGCCTCACCAACGATGCGCGCATGTGCCAGGAAGAGATCTTCGGCCCGGTGCTGGCCGCCCTGCCCTTCGACGACGAAGCCGCGTTGCTCGCACAGGCGAACGACAGCGTGTTCGGCCTTGCCGCCGGCATCTGGACGCGCGACTACAAGCGCGCATGGAGCACGGCGCGCGCTTTGAACACCGGCACGGTCTGGATCAACACGTACAAGCAGTTTTCGATTTCCACACCCTTCGGCGGCTGGAAGGACAGCGGCATGGGCCGCGAGAAAGGCCGCCTGGGCCTGCGCGAATACATGCAGCAAAAGAGCCTGTACTGGGGCTTGAACGACGCCCCGCTGCCTTGGGCGAACTGAAGGAGTGGCCATGACGATTCTTGGCATTGAACGCATCACCTACGGCGTGACCGATCTCGACACGTGCCGGCGCTTTTTCGCAGACTGGGGTCTGAAGGAAGTCGCGCACGACGAAACGCGCGCGCGTTTCGAGACGCTGAACGGCTGCGAAGTGCTGCTCGCGCTCGCGAACGATCCCGCGCTCCCGCCCGCGTTCGAAGGCGGTCCGACGCTGCGCGAAGTGACGTGGGGCGTCGCGACGCGCGCCGAACTCGATGCGCTGCGCGGACGTTTCGCGGGTCAGCCCGGTCACATCGAAACGGATGACGCGGTCGGCTGCATCGATCCGAACGGCATGGCGATTCGCGTCGAAGTGACGAAGAAGCGCGATATCGATGTGAAAGGCTCGCCTTCGAACGTGTGGGGACAAACGCTGCGCGTCGATACGCCGAGTCCCGTGTACGAACGCGCCGAACCGGTCGAAGTGGGACACGTCGTGTTCTTCACGAACTGCGTCGCGGAGCAGGAGAAGTTCTATCACGAGCTGCTCGGCTTCGAGACCTCCGACCGCTATCCGGGCCGCGGCGCGTTCATGCGCTGCGCGCCGCACGGCGGTCATCACGATCTGTTCCTGCTGCAATTGCCCGATGGCAAGCGCGGTCTGAATCACGTCGCGTTCACCGTGCGCGATATCCACGAAGTGTTCGGCGGCGGCCTGCATATCAGCCGCTGCGGCTGGACCACGCAACTCGGACCGGGACGTCATCCGGTGTCGTCGGCGTACTTCTGGTACTTCAAGAATCCGGCGGGCGGTCTCATCGAGTATTACGCCGATGAAGACGTGCTCACGCCCGAGTGGCAACCGCGCGAATTCGAACCAGGTCCGACCGTGTTCGCCGAATGGGCCGTCGATGGCGGTCTCGATGGCAACACGCGCCGCCAGAAAGACGCGAAGGCGCCCGAAGGCAATTTCATGACGGAGCGTAAAAATGGCTGATCTTCAGACAGTCGTGGTGATCGGCGGCGGACAGGCGGCCGGATGGATCGTGAAGACGCTCCGCAAGGAAGGCTTCGATGGCCGCCTCGTGATGATCGCCGATGAAATCCATCTTCCCTACGAACGCCCGCCGCTGTCTAAAGCGGTGCTCGCGGGCGAAGCGGATATCGACACCGTACGTATCGTCGATAACGACGCGTTCGCCGAATTGAACGTCGAAGCGTGGCAGCCGGAATGCGCGGCATCGATCGACCGCGACGCACGCATCGTGCGCACCGCGAGCGGACGCGAAGTGCATTACGACCGCCTCGTCATCGCGACGGGCGGCGCGGCGCGGCGTCTTCCCGATGCGCTCGTGAAAACGTCTCACCTCGCCTATCTGCGCACGCTCGACGATGCGATGTTGATCGGCAAGCGTCTGCGCGAAAGCCATAGCAAGCGTCTCGTCGTGATCGGCGGAGGATGGATCGGCCTCGAAGTCGCGGCGACCGCGAAGAAGCTCGGCGTCGACGTGACGGTGATCGAAGGCGCGCCGCGTCTGTGCGGACGTTCGGTGCCCGAAAGCGTATCCGATTTTCTGCTGAAGCTGCATCGCGATAACGGCGTCGATGTGCGGCTGAACGCGTCGCTCGTATCGCTCGAAGACTTCGGCAATGGCGTGCGCGCGCAACTCGCCGACGGCACGACGCTCGACGCCGACTTCGCCGTCGCGGGCATCGGCCTCGCGCCGCATACGGCAATCGCGGAACGCGCGGGCATCGACGTGAACGACGGCATCGTCGTCGATGAATTCGGCGCGACGAACGATGCACATGTGTTCGCTTGCGGCGATGTCGCCAATCATCCGAACGCGTGGCTGAAGCGCCGCGTGCGCCTCGAATCGTGGGCGAACGCGCAGAACCAGGCGATCGCGACGGCGCGCGCGGTGCTCGGCGCGCGCACGCCGTATGCGGAGATTCCATGGTTCTGGTCGGATCAGTACGACGTGAACCTGCAGATTCTCGGCGACATTCCGCCGGGCGCGACGCCGATCGTTCGCGGCGATCTGGAGGCACGGCGCGCGTCGTTGTTCTTCCTCGATGGCGACGCATTGCGCGGCGTCATCGCGATCAACGCGACGCGCGATCTCAAGGTCGCGAAGAAATGGATGAGCCAGGGACGCGCGGTCGATATCGCGGCCCTCGCGGATACGGCGAAAGCACTCGCATAACACACAGACGGGAGCAGGCATGAGGAGCATGGGCAATACAGTCGTCCAACACGGCGGCACTGCGACAACCGTCGCCGACGCGGCCGCTGCCGCTCACGCGGTCACGAAGGGATCGATCATCGCGCGCATCGAAAGGCTGCCCGCCAACGCGATGCAGGTGCGCGCGCGTATCCTGATCGGCGCGGCGACGTTCTTCGATGGCTTCGACGTCATCGTCATCGCGGCCACGCTGCCGTTGCTGATCCAGAAATGGGGACTCACGCCGGCACAGGTAGGCTTTTTGATCGCGTCCGGATCGATCGGACAACTGATCGGTGCGTTCCTGTTTCCGTCGCTTGCGGAACGCTTCGGGCGCGTGCGCTCGATCGCGTGGAGCTCGGGCATCATCGGTCTCACGAGCATTGCGTGTGGCTTCGCGCCTTCGTTCGCGGTGTTCGTCGCGTTGCGGATCGTGCAGGGACTCGGGCTCGGCGGCGAGTTGCCCGTTGCGGCGACTTATATCAACGAGATCACGCGCGCGCACGGACGCGGGCGTTTCGTGCTGTTGTATGAGATCGTGTTTCCGATCGGCCTGCTCGCGTCGAATGCGCTCGGCGCGTGGATCGTGCCGCGCTTCGGCTGGGAAGTGATGTACTTCATCGGCGGCGTGCCGCTCGTGCTGTTCTTCCTGTTGCGCGTGCTGGTGCCGGAATCGCCGCGCTGGCTCGGCGAACGCGGTCGCATGCGCGAAGCCGGCGATGCGCTCGCCGCATTCGAAGCGACGGTCAAGCAACCGTTGCCGCCGCTCGGCAATCTCGCCGACTTCGAAGCGATGGCGAACCGACATCCGAAGCGCCGCCGCCTCGATCTGATCGGCCCGGCGTATCTGAAGCGCACGATTGCGGTCGCGCTTCTGTGGATGACGTGCGGCGTGCTTCAGTATGGTCTTTCGACATGGCTGCCTACGATCTACCAGACCGTCTATCACACGCCCCTGCAACTCGCGCTGAATCTCGCGGTGGCGGCGTCCGTGCTCGGCGTGATCGGCTCGCTGACCTGCGCGTTGATCGTCGATAAAGTCGGGCGCAAGCCGGTCATCAACTGGTCGTTCGTGTTGTGCGCGGTGTCGCTGGTATGCGCGGGCGTGTGCGTCACGCAGTCCGTGTACGTGGTCGCGACCTTCTGTGCGCTCGCGCTCGGGTTCATGGCGTGCGGCTTCATCACCGCGTATGTCTATACGCCCGAGCTCTATCCGACGAGCATTCGCGCGTTCGGCTGCGGCCTCGGTGGAGCATGGCTCAAGATCGCGGCGATCTTCGCGCCGGCGCTGGTCGGCAAGACGTTGATGGGCGGGAATATGAACATCGCGTTCTATGCGCTCGCGGCGGTGCCGCTGGTTGCGGCGGTCGCGGTGCATTACATGGGCATCGAGACGAAAGGCAAGGTGCTGGAGCAACTCGAAGTTTGATGTGTTTGATCAGGCACCAGCGGTGCCTGATCCTTGGCGTTACTGGAATTTCACCGGGACAGGCCGCGTCAAGAGATCGACATAGAACTTGAAGAATCGATCGTTATCGTAGCGCGTGACGTAGGTGATCTTTTGCGGTGATGCGCCCGCCGCCTGCGCATCCGGATAGACCTTCACGTGTCCCTGATCTTCGCCGGGCGTCGTATCGATATCGAGGTACGCGCTCTGCGTCTGCGTCGCGTAGGTCGGGTCGAGGAAGTAACCGATCGTCAGCGTGTCGTAGATATCGGTGTTCGTTGCGAAGGCGCCCGCGTTCGCGATTGCATAGACCTTCGTCACCGCCGTCTGTCCTGTCGGCGGATTGACGATCTGGTTATAGACCGACTCCGTCAATGGCACGGTGTTGGTGACGTCGAGCGGAATGACCCTCTGCGGGATCGACGTTTGTAAAAGCGTTCGCACGGCGACCGGATCGAACCACCAGTTCAGTTCGCCGACTGCGTTTGCGTTGCCCGGCACGTTCATCGCACCGCCCATGTAGACAATGCCCTTGATGAGTGGAACGATCTCCGGCGCTTTTAGCACGGCGGTCGCGAGATTGGTCGGCGGCCCGACTTCGATGATCGTCACCTGGTTCGGATAGTGCTTGATCGTGTCGATGATGAAGTCGGCGGCGCTCTGGCTCTGCAGCTTTGCGGATGTTGCGAAGCCGTCGGGTGGCGCGGTCAGTTGCGCTTGTGTGCTCGGCTCGGGACGCATCCATGCGCCGAAGTAGCCGTTCGGATTCGCGCTCTGCTGGGCGCGGATACTCGCGACGTCGTATTGCAAGGGGTAATTTGCACCGGCGTACACGCCGATCCTGTCCTGCACGCCCATGCGTTCGACAGCCTTCAGCGCGTCGGCCTCTTCTTGCAGGAGCCAGTCATTACCGGTCACGACGCACAGGCCGAGCAGATTGACCTTGCCTTCGGCCATCAGTTGCGTGGACATGGCGAAGAGCTGGCCGTCGTCGCCCATCGTGTTGAAGTCCGAATCGATGATGATCTTCGGCGCGCTGGAATAGGCGGGTTGATCGTCGTCGGAGCCGCCGCAGCCGGCGAGCACGCCGACGATGACGAGGGGAAGGATCAGGAATGCCGCGCTGCAGCGTCGCATGGTGTTGTCTCCCGAATCGATTGTAGTAAGTGCGCCGTTGGTTGGGCGTAATTCATTCTACGATCGATCGGGTGAAGGCGTTCTTCGCTCTCGAAACAAAAAAACACCGAGGCACCCATCAAGCCGCCCCTGCATTTCAATCACACCCTAGCGTAAGAAAATCAGCTCTTCGCCTTCGGCATCTGCGACACCAGCGACAAGCCGATATCCATCCCTTCCACCTGGAAGTGCGGCACGATGAACAGCTTGATGCGGAAGAACCCGGGGTTGTCCTCGATGTCCTCGACCATCACCTTCGCCTCACGCAGCGGGTGCGATGCCTGAAGCTCGTCGCCCGGATCCTTCATCTCGGTGACGAGGCTCTTGATCCAGTTATTCAGCTCAAGCTCCAGCAGACGGCGATCCTTGGTCGTGCCGATGTTCTCGCGCTGAATCAGCTTGAGATAGTGGGCGATGCGCGACAGCAGGAAGATGTACGGCAGGCGCGCGTTGATGCGGCTGTTCGCGGTCGCTTCCTTGGTTTCGTAGAGCGCGGGCTTCTGCGTCGAGCTCGCCGAGAAGAAGCACGCGAAATCGTGGTTCTTGTAGAACGAGAGCGGAATGAAGCCGAGATTCGCGAATTCGAATTCCCGCGTTTCGGGAATCAGCACCTCGGTCGGAATCTTCGGCTGCACGCCCGTGCCGAGGTCATACAGGTGCACCGGAAGATCTTCGACCTTGCCGCCCGCCTGCGGACCGCGAATCTGCACGCACCAGCCGTTGTTCACGAAGCTGCGCGTAATGTTCGCGGCGAACGCGAACGACGCGTTCACCCACAGATAGCGATCGTGGTCCGGGCCCTTCACCTGCTCTTCGTAGTTGAACGCGCGCACGGGCGTCGTGTCCTTGCCGTACGGCAGGCGGCCGAGCACGCGCGGCATCACGAGGCCGACATAGCGTGAATCGTCCGTATCGCGGAAGCTTTTCCACTTGATGTACTCGGCGCGGTCGAAGTAGTTGCCGATATCCTGAATGGCCGCGACTTCTTCCATCGACTTCTTGCCGAAGAAGGCCGCGCCCACCGAGCCGATGAACGGCATATGCGCCGCCGCCGCCACCTTCGAGATATTGCGCAGCAACGCCACGTCCTGCGGCGAATTGGCGAATTCGAAGTCGCTGACCAGCGCGCTGATCGGCTGGCCGCCCGGCGTGTCGTATTCTTCGATGTACGTGAGGCGATACAGTCCGCTCTGGATCAGTTCCGGCGCGTCCTCGAAGTCACGCACGAGCGCATCCTTCGATATGTCCAGCACTTCGATGCGCGCGTTCTTGCGGAAATCCGTGCGCGACACGAGCATTTTCAGGCCGCGCCAGCGGCCTTCCAGCGCCTGGAACTCGGGGTTGTGCATGACCGCGTCGAGCTGACGGCTGATCTGGCGATCGAGCTGACCGATGAAGAAATCGAGCAGCGACTTGTCGAGGCGATCCACCGGCTTGCTCGTCTGCGCGACGAGATCGAGGAAGGCGCCCATGCCGCGCGCGAGGCGCTCGTCGGCCGACGCTTCGGAAAGCATGTCGCTGTCGCGGAATGCTTCGAGCGGGCGCGCCTGCGATACCGGGCTGAGATTGATCTTGCCGCACAGCGACGCGTACACGCTGTCGCCATACGTCTCTTGCGCGGCGTCGAGCACGAGGGTTTCGCATGCCGTACTCGCGCTAGCTTCTTTCTTGTTCATTGATTGTCCTGTCTGGGAAGCGTGTCGGTTGAAGGCTGAAGAAAGCTCAGGCGTGTCCCTCGGGCTGCGTCGCCGCCGTGGCGATCTGCGAGAGTTCGCCGCGCAGCTTGTCCGAAAGTTCCTTGTTCTTCAGGATCTTTTCGAACTCGCGGCGGAACGTGCTGTTGTCCAGCAGGTTCGATTTCAGGTCGCGCAGCAGGTTGCGCACCGCGAGAAGCGCCTGCAATTCCGGAATCTGACGCGCCACCTGCTCCGGCTCGAAGTCCTTGATCGAGCGGAACGAGAGATTCACCGGCATCTCCGAGCCGTCGCTCGCGAGCGTGTTCTCGGCGGTGAACTTCAGGTCCGGGGCGTAATCGGCCAGAACCGCGTCGAAATTGTTCTTGTCGATGTTGACCTTCTTGCGCTCCGAGAGCGGCGCCTGCTCGCGGCCCGCGCTGAAGTCGCCCGCCACGAGGAGCTTGAGCGGCAATTCGACCTTCTTTTGCGCGCCGCCGGTATGCAAATCGAGTGTGATCGAGACACGGCTTTTGGGAATCTCTCTCTGGAAGCTATCCATCAATAATCCTTAATAACTTTATGAGCTGCATCTCGATATTGAGATGCGGGACCAATCTTTCAGCGCATGCCCGAATGGCTTGCAGGCAGCCAGACTCTATGAACGTCATTAGGGACGTATTAGAACAGGTTTCCTGTCGATAAAAAAGCATTCTCAGTTTGCCCAAATATTTTGCAAATCCAATCTTTGGATGTTCGCCGACTTTGATAAACAATGACTTTTTGACCGTGAGGCACGACTTTTCTACCAGCCCTCACTCGCGCGCGATCCGAATCACGACATTAATTCACACATATGAAAGCTTGCGTGCCATCTTGAAAATAGTCCATTCGCTGCCGGCACACGGCAAGCTCTTGCTATCACTCGATTTAAGCCCTTTGATCGCGTGTCAGAGTCTTTTCATCGGGTAGGTATACGAATTAAATTACCGTCTATAGAATCTCGTCCCCAATACGAACCAATAAAGAAATCGAAACATTCATGCGGATCGATCAACCGCTTTGGCATCTCACGCAGCCGACATCCGTGCCGGGTGTCTCGCTCGCACTCTACGCGGTGCCGCGCTCATGAACGTGCTGTCTTCGACCACCGATCGCACGCCCCTTGTCGAACGGGCGCCAGGCGTTGCGTCCGCGCACGCGAGCGGCATCCGCGATCTGCTTCGCGACACCGCGCTGTTCGTCGCGAACCTGTCGGCGGGCGGCGCCGCCGAAAACTTCACCGTCCTGCGTGCGCGTTGCACGTCGATGCTCGCGGACTTCGACGCGTCGCTCGATCGACGGGGCTATCCGGAGGATGTGCGCGAGGACGCGCTGAAAGCGCAGTGCGCGCTGCTCGACGAAACGGCGCTGCAATGGCTCTCCGCTGAGGACAGGCCGCAGTGGTCCGCGCAGCCGCTACAGGTGGAGACGTTCAGGCTGCACGATGCCGGCGAACGCGTGTTCGAGCGGCTGGAGCAGCGCATGCGCGAGCGCTCGCCGCAGGTCGATCTGCTCGAATGCTACGCGGCGATCCTCGGTCTCGGATTCGTTGGCCGTTACGCGGTCAACGGCGAGAATCAACGTCAGACGCTCATCGCGGAGTTGAATGCGCTGATCGATCGTCTTCGTCCCGAAGGCGAGCGCGCGTTGATCTCGGACCGGCCGGGCCGCCGCTTCGGCGACTGGTTCCAGCGCGTTTCGCCGTGGGCGATCGCGGGAATCGGCTGCGCTGTCGCGCTCGTCACGTGGCTCATCTGGCATGCCGCGCTCGATGTGCAGCTCGCCGCGTTGATCCCGAAAGCCGTGAAGCCGTGAGCGCCATGAAAACGTTGGGTTATCCGGCGCGCACGATCATCGTCTTTGCGACGCTCCTCGCGCTCGCCGTACACTGGTTCGTGCAGCCGTTCCGCAAGGAATGGCTGTGGCTCTCCACGCTCGGCATGCTGCTCGTCGCGGCGGGGCTCGTCGGCTGGCGCACGCGGCAACTGTCGCGCGCACGCGAGCGTCGCGCGCCCATCCTGAAAGCGCTCGGCGTCGCGACCGTCGACATTCCTCTGGACCTGCGCACGCGCATGCCGCTCGTGCTCGTGACGGGCGACGCGCTCGGCGCGCTGTTCGATCATGGTGCGCGCGAGCCGCGTCTCGTATTCATCGGTGATGGCGCGATCTGGCTGCGCGTCGATCGGCCCGCCGATCTGCTCGAAGTCGCGCTGGCGATGCGTCAGTGGCGCGACGGCCAGCCGCCCGATGGCGTCGTGCTGAGCATCGCGCCCGCACTGTACGCCGATGCCGACACGCTCTCGCAGCGTCTGCGCCTGGTGCGTCAGGCGTTCGCCGATGCGTCGCGGATCGTCAGTGCGCGCGTGCCCGGCTATGTCGCCGTGTACCAGCGGCTGACGCGGCGCGAGCCTCGCGACGCGAATGCCGCGCGGCAATGGCATTGCGTCTCGGCGAGTGCGCCGATCATCGACGCGCAGCGCTTCGAAGCCGTCCTCCGCCACGCCGAAGCCGACGCGCGCCATCACGCCGACGCGCCCTACGCGGCCGCTCATGCCGCCGCGCTCGCATCGATCATCGGCTGGACGCAGCGTGTCGTGTTCGGCGCGCTCACCGATCCGCGCCAGCCTGCGACGCCGTGGATGCTGTATGGCGCGGGCTGGATCGATTGCGGGCCCGCGAGCGACGCTGCGAAGCCCTGGGAGCAGGTCGTGCAGTCGCAGACGCGCATCGCCCCCGCAAGCGTCGCCGCGACGCCCGCGCCGTGGCCGCTGCCGCAGCCGCTGATCGAAGCGATGCCGCGCCGCGCCACCATGTCGCCGCGCGTGGCCGCGCTGGGACATGCCATCGGCATCGCGGCGCTGGCGGCCGCCGCCGCGTTCCTCGGCGCGGGGCGACACAATGCTGAACTGCTCGAACGCGTTCACGCGGATCTGGACCGCTACGCGTCGATCACGCCGGATCACGACGCCGCCCGGCGCGACGCGCTCCAGGCGCTGGTCGCGGATCGCGACGAACTGGATCGATACGCGCGCACCGGCGTGCCGCTCAGACTCTCATTCGGGCTGTATCACGGCGCGCTACTGCTGCCCCCGTTGAATGCGGCGATCGCGACTTATCAGCCGCCGCCGCCCCCGCCCGCCGTGATCACGCTCGACAGCATGTCGCTGTTCGACAGCGGACGTGCGCAACTGAAGCCCGGCTCCACGCGCACGCTCGTCGAAGCAGTCGAGATGATCCGCGCGCATCCCGGCAAACGGATACTCGTGGCGGGCTACACCGACAACGCGGGCAATGCCGCCAGCAACCTGAAGCTATCGAGCGCACGCGCGGCGGCGCTGCGCGACTGGCTGATCGAAGCCTCAGGCATCGCGGCCACGCAATTCGCGATTCAGGGCTACGGCGACACCCGCCCGATCGCGGGCAACGACACGCCCGAGGGCCGCGCGAAGAACCGCCGCGTGGAAATCACGCTGGTGCCCGACACCAGACAATAGCGCGAACCAGCATCGCAATCGAATCCCCGGGGTTTCGACTCCGGGATCTTGTCGCTCAGGAATAGTCCTGGGCATTGCTTGGCAGTACCAAAGAGGAGCAGTAAATGGCAATTCCCGCATATATGTGGCTCAAGGATGACGGCGGCGCCGACATCAAGGGTTCCGTCACGGTGCAAAGCCGCGAAGGCAGCGTCGAGATCGTCGCGTTCGATTACGGCGTGCACATCCCGACCGATGGCAACACCGGCAAGCTGACCGGCACGCGCGTTCACGCGCCGGTCACGCTGACCAAGGAAACCGATGCGTCGACGCCGTACCTGTACAAGGCAGTGACGAGCGGTCAGACGCTGAAGTCGGTCGAGATCAAGTGGTACAAGATCGACGACGCGGGCAAGGAGAAGGAATACTTCAACACTAAGCTCGACAACGTCAAGATCGTCGCCGTGCGTCCAAAGATGCTCGACATCAAGAATCCCGACTACGAGAAGCACAACCATCTGGAAGAAGTCGAACTGCGCTACGAACAGATCACCTGGTCGTACAAGGACGGCAACATCATCCACAAGGACACGTGGAACGAGCGCACCTAAGCGTCTCATGACGACGTAAGCCGTCGAAGCCGGTCCGCCTCGCGGACCGGCTTTCTCCCTGAAGATCACCCACCCTCGCTTTCATTCCCTTCGTCACCGGATTTTCTATGATCACGCGCGATTCCACCCATCTGCTTCGCCGGCTCAACCCGCACTGCGCCCGCACGCTCGAAGCGGCCGCGAGTCTGTGCCAGACGCGCCTTGCCGACGAAATCACCGTCGAGCACTGGATGCTGAAGCTGATCGAGGCGGACGAAGGGGACATCCCGGCGATCCTGCGCCACTATGAAATCGATGTCGACGCTATCTGGAACGCCCTGCTCGCCGCGATCGATCGTCTGCCGCGCAATCTGCGCGGCATGCCTTCGCTGTCGATCCAGCTCGCGAGCGTGTTGCAGAGCGCGTGGGATCTCGCATCGCGCGAGGATATCGACGGCACGATCCGCTCGGCGCATCTGCTGCGCGCGATCATCGCCGCGCCGCACGTGATGCGAACGGAGGACGCATGGCCGCTCTTCTCGCTGTCGGGCGCGCAGATCGAGCGCGTGCTGCCGCGTCTCGGCCGCGCATCGTGCGAGAACGCGCCGGGGCAGGAAGACGAAGCCGATGAAGCCAGCGAAGCCGCGGCCGAAAACGGGTCCGCGCCCGTGAAGCAGGCGCCCGCCCGCTCGACCGAAGGTGAAGCGCTCGCACGTTTCGCCATCGATCTGACGGAGAAGGCGCGTCGCGGCGAGATCGATCCGGTGTTCGGCCGCGATCGCGAAATCCAGCAGATGGTCGATGTGCTCGTGCGCCGTCGCAAGAACAACCCGATCCTCGTCGGCGAGCCGGGCGTCGGCAAGACGGCGCTGGTCGAAGGGCTCGCGCTGCGCATCGCCGAAGGCAGCGTGCCGTCGCTGCTGCGCGAGGTTCGCATTCTCACGCTCGATCTCGGCCTGCTGCAGGCCGGCGCGGGCGTGAAGGGCGAGTTCGAGCAGCGCCTGAAGAACGTGATCGACGAAGTGAAGGCGTCGGCAACGCCGATCGTGCTATTCATCGACGAAGCGCACACGCTGATCGGCGCGGGCAATTCGGCGGGCGGCTCGGATGCGGCCAACCTGCTGAAACCCGCGCTCGCGCGCGGCGAACTGCGCACCATCGCCGCCACGACATGGACGGAATACAAGGAATACTTCGAACGCGACGCAGCGCTCGAACGGCGCTTTCAGATGGTCAAGGTCGAAGAGCCGGACGACGACGCAGCCTGCCTCATGCTGCGCGGTCTCGCCGCGCGCTATGCGCGGCATCACGGCGTGCATATCCGCGACGAAGCGCTCGTCGCGGCCGTCAAGCTCTCGCGCCGCTACATCCCTGCGCGCCAGTTGCCGGACAAGGCCGTCGATCTGATCGACACCGCCGCCGCGCGCGTACGCATGGGACTCGATACGCCGCCCGCCGAACTGCAGCGCGCCCGCGCGGCCGTGGCTGCGCTGGAACTGGAGCGCGCGACGCTCGATGCGGACGAACGCGCTGGCATCGACGATGCCGTCGCGCGCCGCGACGCGCTCGAAAGCGCGATCACGCAGGCCAGTCAGGAACGCGCGGCGATTCAGGCACGTTACGAAAGCGAACTGTCGCTGGTGCGCGCGCTGCTCGAACAACGCGGCGACGGCCAGACGAAGCCCGATGCGAACGCTTTTGCCTCAGCGCGGCATGCACTCGCCGAAACACAAGGCAAGACGCCGCTGATCTTCGCCGATGTCGATGCGCAAGCCATCGCGCGCGTGGTCGCCGAATGGACCGGCGTGCCGGTGGGCAATCTCGTCGAAGACGAACTGCTGAATCTGCTCACGCTGGAAGATCAGTTGCGAAAGCGCGTGGTCGCGCAGAACGATGCGCTCGGCATGCTCGCGCAAAGCCTGCGCACCGCGAAGGCGGGCCTCAAGAGCGAGCACGCGCCGCTTGGCGTGTTCCTGCTGACGGGCACCTCGGGCGTCGGCAAGACAGAGACGGCGCTCGCGCTCGCCGATGTGCTGTTCGGCGGCGAAGCCGCGCTCACGACCATCAACATGTCGGAGTATCAGGAGGCGCACACGGTATCGCAACTGAAGGGATCGCCGCCGGGTTATGTCGGCTATGGACGCGGCGGCATTCTCACCGAAGCGGTGCGCCAGCGCCCTTATAGCATCGTGCTGCTCGATGAAGTCGAGAAGGCGCATCGCGACGTGCTCGACATGTTCTATCAGGTATTCGACCGCGGCTCGATGCGCGATGGCGAAGGCCGCGAAATCGACTTCCGCAACTGCGTGATCCTGATGACGTCGAATCTCGGCAGCGAACAGATTCACGACGCGACTACGGATACGCCTGACATCGCGCACGCGGCGCTGCTCGACGCCATTCATGATCCGCTCGTGAAGCACTTCCAGCCCGCGTTGCTCGCGCGCTTCCAGACGCTCGTCTACCGGCCGCTGGATGTGAGCGCGCTCGGCAATATCGTGCGTCTGAAGATCGGCAAGATCGCCGATCGTCTGAAGCGTCAGCATGATGTCGCGCTGGCCTGCGACGAATCGCTGATCGCTTCGCTAGCCGAGTTGTGTTTGTCGCGCGATTCGGGTGCGCGCAACATCGACGCGTTCCTCGATCAGCGCATCCTGCCAGCGGTCTCGCGTGAGTTGCTCACGCGCATGGCGAGCGGCGCCGCGCCTGCGGCGATTAATCTCGCGCAATCGGAAGAAGGTAATCTGACGATCGAGTTCATCGATCGCGCGGCCACGGTCTGAAGCAACTGCGAGGGGCGGATCGGAAACCCGCCCCTCGCTCAGCCGCCCTCGCTATTTGTGCCAGTTGCCCGCCCCGCCCGCGAACGCCGGCACGCCCACTTCCTCACGATTTTGCGCCTCGCGCGCCTCATCGGCCTCCACCGTCTTGCTCGTATCGATGAAAAGCGCCGCGAACGCGCCGACCGCGAGCAACCCCGCCGAGATCGTGAACGGCAGGTCATAGCTGCCCGTCTGCTGGATCAGATAACCGAACGCGACCGGCGACACCATCCCCGCGATGCCGAAGCCGGTGTTCATCATGCCGCCCGCCGTGCCCGCATATTTGCCCGCGATATCGAGCGGCAAGGTCCACAACACCGGATTCGTGATCTCGAGAAAGAAGAACGAACCGGTCAGGAACCACACCGCCGCGATCGGGCTCGGCGCGTTGACCATCGGCAGCAGGAAGGCCAGCGACCCGCCCATGCCGACGACCAGAATGCTGCAACGCGCGAGCCGCAACCGGCCCGTCATGCGATAGATGCGGTCCGATATCACGCCGCCGAGCGTATCGCCGATCACGCCCGCAAGCAGCGGCAACGCGGTGAACAGCGCGAGATGCTTCAGATCGAAACCGCGCGCTTCCTTCAGATACGAAGGCAGCCACGTCAGATACACCCACAGCAGCCAGCCGTAGCAGAAGTCGACGAAGGTCACGAGCCACATGCGATGAATCAGCTTGCGCCACGGCGTCGGGTTCTTGCTCGCGCGCGCGCATTCTCCCGCGCGATAGCCGATTTCCGCGATCTCCTCCGGCGTCACCCGGCGGTTCCCATCGGGTGAGTTACTGAACACGAAGAAGTACAGCACCGTCCACGCAAGGCTCGCGATGCCGAGCAGGATGAAGGCCTCGCGCCAGCCGCTCGCCGCGACCACCGCGAGCACCAGCGGCGGCGTCACCGCGCCGCCCAGCCGCGCGAAGCTATGCGTGATGCCCTGCGCGAAACCACGCTCGCGCACCGGCATCCAGAACGTGAACGCACGCGTCGCGGTCGGGAATGCGCCGCCCTCGCCGATGCCGAGCGCGATACGCAACAGCACGAGCACCCCGATGCTGCCCGCGAAGCCCGTCGCGAGCGTCGCCGCGCCCCAGATCAGCGAGAGCACGGTCAGCACGAGCTTCGGCCCGAAGCGATCCGCGAGCCATCCGCCGATGATCTGCATCACCGCATACGGATACGCGAACGCGGAGAACACGAGCCCGAGCTGCATGGACGTCAAACCCATTTCCTGGCGAATCAACGGTCCCGCGACGGCAATGTTCACTCTGTCGATGTACGAGATAAAGTACATCAGACACATCACGCCGAGAATGATATGGCGCGTCTTCACGCGCTGACGATGCCTGTTCATGCTGTCTCCTGTGTCCATCTTATGTGGAATGGTCAAGCCTGCGAATCCGCGCCGCCGGTTCCTCCGGCTACGGGCTCTGCACGAGCTTCAGGCGCTGCACCTTGCCTGAGGGGCCGCGCGGCAACGCATCGGTGAAGCGGAATTCGCGCGGCGTCTTGTAGCGGCCGAGTTCGCGCAGGCAATGTGCGCGCAACTCCGTCACATCGATCGGCACGCCGTCGCTCGCCACGATGTACGCGACGATGTCCTGTCCGTAGGCCGGATCGGGCACGCCCACAGCCGCCGCTTCGAGCACGCCCGGATGACGCAGCAGCGCCTCGTCGATCTCGCGCGGCGCGATGTTCTCGCCGCCCTTGATGATCAGTTCCTTCGCACGCCCGTTGATGTAGAAGAAGCCCGCATCGTCTCGAAAGCCGAGGTCGCCGGTACGCAACCAGCCGTCGGCGGTGAAGGCATTGCGGGTTTCGTCGGGGCGCTTGTAGTAACCGCTCATCAGCTGCTCGCCGCGCAGCACCAGCTCGCCGGTCTCATGCGCCGCGCATTCGCGTCCTTCGAGATCGACGATCATCGCTGCGCCGCCCGACGGCAGGCCGATGCTGCCGAGTCTCCGTTTGGTCATATCGTACGGATTGCTGAATGCAGGTGCGGCGGTCTCCGTCATCCCCATCGTTTCGATCACGCCGATGCCGAAGCGCTCCTCGAATGCGCGATGATGATCGGCCGGCAACGCCGCCGATGCACTGCGGCAGAACTTCAGCGCGGAAAGATCGCAGCCGTGCACGCTCTCGCCATTGAGCAGATAGGCGACGATGGTTGGCACCACGTTGATCCATGTACAGCCGTGAAGCGATGCCTCGCTCCAGAACGTGCGCGCCGAGAAACGTGGCGTCATCACCGCCGAGCCACCGTGCCAGAGCGGCGTCAACAGCGCGACGACGAGACCGTTGATGTGATAGAGCGGCAGCGACACGAGCACGCGATCGTCTTCGTTCAGGCGATGCTCCGCGCTGATGTTGCGCATGTTCGCGAGCAGGCTGCGATGACTCAGCAGCACGCCTTTGGGCGCGCCCGTCGTGCCCGATGTGTACATGAGCAGCGCGGTATCGCCGGGACGCATCGCGCCCGCGTCGCTCGACACGATGTGCGTGCCGGGCGTTTCATCGCGCACGAGCGGAATCGGGGGCGTGGGCAGTGTCGGGATATCGGGTAAGTCGTTCGCGTCGGGCGATGTACGCACCACCGCGATCTCACGCGTCATGCCTTCTCGACGCAACACATCGATGGCATCGGCGATGGTGTCGCAGGTATCGTCGGCGACGAAGATCGCACGCGTATCCGAGTGCTCGACGATATAGCGCACCTGCGAAGGCTGACTCAACAGATTCAGCGGATTCGCCACCAGCCCGCTGTACATCGCCGCGAGCAGCAGACGCGCGGTCTGAATGCCGTTGCACATGAAGACGGACACGACATCGCCCGGGCGCAACCCGGCTGCATGGAAGCGCGCTTCGAGGGCGATGCAGTCATCGCGCAATGCGCCGAAGGTCAGCGCGTCTTCCTGTGTGGTGGACAGCAGGAACGTCTTGTCGTGCGCGTATTCGGCGCGGGTATCGATCAACGCGCGCAAGGTCGGCGCATCGAGCGGCGCGCGGCGAGGCGCGACGATGGGGTCGGCCAGCGCGCTCATCGTCCGACCCTCCGGAAGTAGTCGCCGAGCAGCGCGTCGACTTCGGGCACGCGCTCCGCGATGCGATACGCCACGCGCGTGATGTTCAGGTATTGCCGATAGCCGAGATTCGACGAGAAGTTATTGCCGCCCCAGGTGCCGCAGCCCATCGAGAGCGAGAACGGGAGGCCGTTGTCGAAATTGCCGCCGGTCGCGAGGCAGTGCGCCTGATCGACGATCACGCGCGCGACCGGCAACTGCGTACCGAGCCTGACGGCGAGCGCATCGTCGGCGCCGTGCACGCCGACCGAATGGCCCGCGCCCATGTAGCCGTAGATGCCGCGCACGATGTCGATGGCCGCGTCCACGTCGCGCGCGCGATAGACCGCCAGCACGGGCGAGAGCTTTTCGCCGGAGAACGGATGCTCGAGCCCGTAGCCGCTCTCCTCGACCATCAGGAACTTAGGCTCCCGCGCGGCGATATCGTCGAGTCCGGCTTCGCGCGCGATGGCCGCCGCCGAACGCGCCGTGCAGCGCGCCGAGAGCTTGCCGCCGTGCCACATCGCCGCCTGCAATCGCGCCTTCTGCGCGGCATCGAGCAGCACGCCGCCCTGCTTCGTCAAGGCATCGAGCATGCGCGCGTAAATCGCTTCCTCGATCACGACGCTGTTCTCCGACGAACAGCTCGTCGCGTTGTCGAAGGTCTTGGACACCGCGATCTTGCGCGCCGCATCATCGGGATGCGCGCTCGCCGTGACGATCGATGCGACATTGCCCGCGCCCACGCCGAAAGCCGGCGTGCCGCTCGTATAGGCCATGCGCACATTGGCCTGCGAGCCGGTCGCGACGACGAGATCCGCGAACTTCATCAGCGCGGCGGTGGCCGCCTTGCCGATCGGCTGCGGCAGCATCTGCACGAGATCGGGATCGAGACCCGCCTTCGCGAACTCCGCATGAATGAAGCCGATCAGCAACGCGCACGACGAATAGCCCTTCGGCGAAGGCGCGACGATCACCGCGTTGCCGCATTTGAGCGCGTTGATGATCTTGTTGGCGGGCGTCGCGCCGGGATTGGTCGATGGCGTGATCGCCGCGACCACACCGACCGCGCGCGCGATCTCGACGATGCCGTGTTCCTCGTCGCGCGCGATCACGCCGGTCGTCGCGACGCCGTGAAGATCGCGCAGCAGACCGAGCGTCTTGCGATGGTTCTTGCGGAACTTGTCGTCGGCGTTGCCGAGGCCCGTGTCGCGCACCGCGAGTTCCGCCAGTTGCCGGTTGCGCTGCGGCTCCATGATCGCCCACGCGGCGGCGGCCGCCGCGATATCGAGTGTCTCCTGCCCCGCCTGCGCGAAGTGCTGCTGCGCAGCGCGCGCTCGCGTCACGAGCGCTTCGACGATGCGTTCGACGTCGGCTTGCTGTGGGTCAGGCGCGTTGTCGCGGGAACGCGCGAGCGTCGCGCCGCTTGCCATGTCATTCATGCGATGAACCTCGGCTGGTGAAAGATTGAAGGTGTTATCCAATCTAGTCAGCCGCGCTCATCGCGCGGTCCCGTTTTCTGGACTAACGCATACAGCCAAACAGTCAGCATCGGAAAATCAGGATTTCGGGACTTTCCAGAGTCCCGAAAACCGCCGTTTTCGACGCACAATTAAATGGAAGCGAAAAGTATGTAGACGGAGACAAGCAACGTGACATCGAATCAATCGAATGCCGCCGCAGTGCGCGCGTTTCGCGTGCTCGAAGCACTTGCCGAAGCGAACCGCCCGCTCTCGATGACCGAACTCGTCGATGCGCTCGGCCTGCCCAAGCAGACGGTGCATCGCATTCTCGTGCAACTGATGGATGCCTGGCTCGTCACGCGCGGCGCCAGCGACAAGCTCTACGAATGCTCGGCGCGCGTGCGCTCGCTCGCCATCAACGTGCTGATGCATGCGGGGCCCGCCGCGGCGCGTCATGCGCTGCTGGAACAGCTCGTCGCACGCGTCGGCGAGACCTGCAACCTGACGATGCTCGCGGGCAACGACGTGGTGTATGTGGATCGCGTCGAGACCGGCTGGCCGCTGCGCATGCACCTGCAGCCGGGCTCACATGTGCCGCTGCATTGCTCGGCGAGCGGCAAGCTGCTGTTGAGTTTTCTGCCGAAGGAACGCCGCGAACGGATGATCGAGCGCCTGCCGTTGCGTTCATACTCCGAGCGCACCATCACCGATCGCGATGCATTACGCCGCGAGCTTGCGTTGACGCGCCGCCGCATGCTGGCGATCAACAATCAGGAGCATTTGCAGGGACTCGTTGCGATCGCGGTGCCGGTGATGCTGGACCGCAACCGCGCGTGCGCCGCGATTGCGATTCAGGCGCCGGTCGGGCGTGTTGCGCTGGATCAACTGCTCGCCTTCGAACCCGATCTGCGCCGCACCGCCGAGGAAACCGCCAGAACTTTCAAGGAATGACAGCCGGTTTGCGATGCAGCAAACCGGCTGTCCGTTACTTCGACGCTCAACGTTCGACGGCCTGCAGATGCTGCGCCGAATGATCCTCTGATTCGATCTCGACCTCCTTGCGGCCGCGCTTGAACACGATATACGCGACGATCAGAATGCCGAGACTCGCGACACCCAGCCACAGCGGCTTGCGCTGATCGGGGATGAAGGCCATCGCGACGAGAATCGCGCTCATGCCGAAGATCGCGAGCCAGGTGAGATAGGGAAATCCCCACATACGCACGCGCAGATCGTTGGCTTCGAAACTCGTCATGCGGGCGCGCAGACGCAACTGCGAGAACGCGATCAGCAGGTACACGAAGATCGCCACCGTGCCGTATGAATTGACGAGGAACGCGAACACCGTATCCGGCGAGATATACGACATCACCACCGACACATAGCCGAACACGGTGCCGAGCAGAATGGCGCGCGTCGGCACGCCGCGCTTGTTCACCTTTGCGAGGCCGAGCGGCGCATCACCGTGACGGGTCAGCGCGAACAACATGCGCGAAGCCGCATACAGGCCCGAATTCAGCGCGGAGAGCACGGCGGTCAGCACGATCGCGTTCATCACGTTGGCGGCGGCGGGCATGCCCATCACTTCGAGCGCACTCACGTAGGGCGTCGCCATCTGATGCGAATTCCACGGCACCAGCGCGACGACGAGTGCCACCGAGCCGACGTAGAACACGAGCACACGCGTGATCACCGAATTGGTCGCCTTCGCGACGGCCTTGGCGGGCTCCTTCGCCTCGGCCGCCGCGATCGTGACGATCTCCGCGCCGAAGTAGAAGCCTGTCGCGGCGACCGCTCCTGTCATCACTGGCCCGATGCCGTTGGGCATGAAGCCGCCATGTCCGAGGAAGGTCGTGGCGACGTCGGTCGTGTGCATCGACGCGGGCCAGAAACCGCAGACATACAGGCCGCCGAGAAACAGGAACACGATGATCGCGCCGACCTTGATCGACGAGAACCAGAACTCGAACTCGCCGTAGCTGCCGACCGAAATCAGGTTGGTCAACGTGAGCACGACGAGCAGCACGAGACTGATGATCCATGAAGGCACATCGGGTATCCAGAACTGCACGAGCTTCGCGCCCGCGACCGCTTCGAGCGCGATCACGATGACCCAGAAGTACCAGTACATCCAGCCCGTCAGAAAGCCGGCGAGACGGCCCGGTCCGCGCTGCGTTTTAAAGGCCAGCCGCGCATATTCATAGAACGAGCCGACGGCGGGCATCGCGCACGCCATCTCGCCGAGCATGCGCATGACGAGCACCACGAGGCCGCCCGTGATGAGAAACGAGAGAATCGCGGCGGGCCCGGCCTGCTGGATCACCACACCGCTGCCGACGAAAAGTCCGGCGCCTATGACGCCGCCCAATGCGATCATCGTCATGTGGCGCTGCTTGAGGCCACATTTGAGATCGCCCTGATCCGTGTTCGAGTGCATGTCGTCTCCTGATTTGCTTGTGTCGGTTCTGCGTTCGCCCGCCGGTTCATTGCCCGCGGGTCGAGGCGCCTTCATTCAGTCACGCGATGGCCGGACGATCCTTGCGATACGCATTCTTCACCGCGATCCTGCCGTTCCTGAACGTGAAGACGTCCACCATGCGCGCTTCGATGCGCGAGCCGTCCGCCTTGGTGCCGCGAAACGTCGATTCCGATACGCCGCGCTCGCCGCTCACGAAATGTTCGCCGTCTTGCCACGACGCATCGGGAAAGGTTTCCCACGCGAGCGTGAAGCCCTTGCGCACTTCGTCGCGGCCCTCGAAGGTGCGGCCCAATGCGCCGGGTCCAGCCACGCCGTGAAAGACGCATTCGTCCGCCATGCAGTTCATCAATGCATCGATGTCGTGGCGGTTCCATGCATCGTTGAAGGACTCCAGCAGGCGGAGGTAGTCCTGATTCGTTTGAGTGCTCATGTGTCGATATTGTCAGTGTGTTGCGAAAGGGTTCAACCGGGTCTAGCGCTTCTCGTCCTGCGCCAGATACTTGTGATACAGAAACCGTTGGCCGACCCGGCGGAATGGCGCGAAGCCTTTCCACCGCACCATGCCCATCACGTTCGGATATTCGAGCGCGGAGTCGTAGATCGGCAGATCGTCGCGGCTGTGCTGCCATTTGCCCGCGATGCGCTCGGCCATGCGCCGCCCCGCATGCGCGGAGAACGACACGCCATTGCCGCCATATCCCACCGCATAGAAGATGCTCTGCTGCGGATCGGGCTGCGCGACGCGCGGCATCATGTCGTGACTCACATCGACCCAGCCCCACCACGAGTAATCGATGCGAATGCCCTTCAACGAAGGAAACTTGCGATGCAAACCTTCGATGAGCACGTCCATATGCCGGGGGTTCGCAGCGTCCGCGCCGGTGATCGCACTGCGGCTGCCGATCTGCACGCGGTTATCCGGCAGCAGGCGATAGTAGAAACGCAGCGTGCGCGTATCGGTGATGACCTGGCGCGTGCGAAAACCCGTCGATGCCAGTTCGTCCTGCGTGAGCGGACGCGTGACGAGCGAGTTGGAAAGGATCGGCATGATCTTCGCGGAAAGCGTGCGATGCATGTCGTTGCGCGTATAGCCACCGGTCGCGAATGCCACCGCCTTCGCGCGAATCACGCCGCGCGGCGTGCGTACGTGATGCACGCCGCGAATCGTCTCGACGTCGAGCACGGGCGTGCCCGGATGCACCTTCACGCCGAGCGAGCGCGCCATGCGCAGATAGCCGAACGCGAGCTTGAGCGGATGCACGCCGATGCCATCGGGTTCGAGCAGCGCGCCGCAGCTTTCGCGATCGTCGACATACGATTGCGCGACGTCCTTCGCGCTCAGCATGCGCGTGTCGTAGCCGAACACATCGCGCATCACGCGGCATTCGTTGGTGAGGAAATCCAGTTTGCGCGGACGGTGCGCGATGTAAAGATGCCCGCCCGGCTGCGCATCGCACGCGAATTCGCCTATCAACTGCCGGAACGTGTCGAAGCCTTCGCGAATTTCGGCGTCGAGCTTGAGCGCCGTCTGCTTGCCCCAGCGCTCGACCCATTGCGAGCGGTACAGCCTGCCGCTCGCGTTCTGCCCCTGCCCGCCGTTGCGGCTCGTGCAGCCCCAGGCGGTGCGGTTCGCATCGACGATCATCGCGCGGATGCCGTGCTCGCGTGCCAGAAAGAGCGCGGTCGAAAGGCCGGTGAATCCCGCGCCGACGATCAGTACGTCGACATCGGCATCGCCGGGCAAGGGTCCGTCGTCTTCGGGCGGCGCGCCTGCCGTCGCGACCCAATAGGTGGGCGCGTAGTCCATCGGCTGACGGCCGATGGGCGAGACGAGCGGGTCGTAGAGCGGATCGTATGGGGCGCACGCGCCTCGAAGGGCCGGCGCAGCGTAATCGAGAGTAGCCACCGATAACTCCTTGGAAAGTAGCTCCATGTTGCACCGAACTCCGCAGCGCGCTTAGTGCCACGCCGGAACCATCGTTAGTGCCAGGACGCGGGTTTCACTGGCACGTCACTGGCCCCAGCGATTGGTCCTTTCTGGCACTACGGCCGGCCATTTTTGTAAGGCCATACTGAGCCGCATCCCTTTTTGCCCGCGCATGCCCGTCCCGCGCGGCGCCCATGATCCTGCGGAGTGACCCATGCTGAAACTCTTGATCGGACTCGGTTTGCCGTTTGTCGGCGTCATCGGACTGCTGCCGTGGGCGGCGTCGAACGATTTTTATGTGCTCGGCGTTCCGTTTATCTACGCGTGGATATTCGGCTGGTTCGTGCTGACGTCCGTTTGCCTCCAGCTTTGCTGGATTCTGTTCGACAAAAAAGCGGAACAGCGCGAAGCGCGCGGCGCATAAAGGAGACTTTCGACATGGCTTCCACGGTATTTCTGGGCTTCATCGCGCTGTCGCTGTGGCTCGCGTTGCGCGCGGGCAAAGGGCGCGGCTCGCAAAGCGTGCACGATTTCTTTGTCGCATCGCGTCAATTCGGCGCGTGGCTCGTGTTCTTTCTCGCGGCGGGCGAGATCTACAGCATCGGCACGATGGTGGGCTTCCCCGGCGGCATCTATGCGAAAGGGCCGACCTACGGCGTCTGGTTCCTCGGCTATATCCTGCTCGCGTATCCGATCGGCTATTTCATCGGACCGAAAATCTGGGAGGCGGGCAAGCGCTATAACGCCATCACCCTGCCCGACCTGTTCAAGGGGCACTTCGGGAGCCGCACGCTCGAACTGATCGTCGCCATATCCGCGCTCGTCTTTCTGCTGCCGTGGGGACAGTTGCAGTTCACCGGTCTAGTCGCCGCGCTCAAGGGCCTCGGCTGGAACGTGAATCCGGTCGTCCTCATCATGATCTCGGCGCTGCTCGCGTTCGCGTATATCGCGATCGCCGGCGTGCGCGCATCGGCGTATATCGCGATTCTGAAGGACCTTCTGATGGTCGCGGCGATCGTCATCACGGGCATCGCGGTGGCCTGGGAAGCGGGCGTCGAGCCGGTGTTCAGGGCCGCGAGCCAGCATGTATCGAACGCGATGAGCACGCATCAGCTCACGTTCTCGATGAGCACGATGCTGTTCCAGTCGCTCGGCTTCTACGTGATGCCGTTTGCGATCCAGAACTTCTTCACCGCGAAGAGCGCGAACACGATCCGCCGCTCGCAGGTGGTCATGCCGCTTTACATGCTGATGTATCCTTTTCTCGTGGTCGCGTCGTACTACGCGATCGCCCAGAACGTGCCGCTCGCCTCGCCCAACGAAGCGTTCTTCACCGCCGTCGTGCATCTGTTGCCGCCGTGGCTGGTCGGTCTCGTCGCGGCGGGCGCATCGCTTTCGGGCCTGCTCGTGCTCGCGGGCATCTGCCTCGCGATCGGGCCCGTGGTCACGCGCAATCTGCTGCCGAACATGCCGGAGACACGTCAGAAGGCCGGCGCCAAAGTGGTGATCGGGCTTTATCTGCTGCTCTCCATCGTCATGACGCTCGCTACGCCCAACCTGATGCTCACGCTCATCAACATGACGTATTACGGCGTCACGCAGTTCTTTCCCGGCGTCATGGCGATCGTGCTCGGGCTGCGCGTGAGTGCGCGCGCCATCGCAGCGGGGCTGCTCGTGGGGCAGGTGCTCGCGGTCATCCTGTATGCGTTCCATGTCGATATCGCCGGCCTCAATATCGGCCTCATCTGTCTCGCGGCGAACGTGCTCGTGGTGTTTCTCAGCAATCCGAGCGCGGGCCGCAAACATGTTCATGCAGACCTGATCCACTCGAACGACTCATGACCCGAACCAACGACAACGCAGTAAAAGTGCTCGCAGCACGCAAGATTCTGACGATGAATCCGCGTCAGCCGGTCGCGACGCACGTAGCCATCCGCGAAGGCAAAATCCTCGCGGTCGGCACGCTCGACGACATGCGGCAATGGACCGATGCCGAGCCGGACACGTCATTCAGCGACAAGGTGCTGATGCCCGGTCTCGTCGAAGGTCATTCGCATCTGATGGAAGGCGCGATGTGGAGCGCGGTCTATGTCGGCTATTACGAGCGGCGCGGTCCCGACGGCACGCGCTGGCCCGGCCTGCAATCGCTCGACGCGGTGATCGAGCGCCTGCAGGAAGCCGAACGCAAGCTCGATGACGCCAGCGCGCCGCTGCTCGCGTGGGGCTTCGACCCGATCTTCTTCGGCAGCGAGCGTCTGACGGCGGCGCAGCTCGATCGCGTATCGGCGACGCGTCCCATCGCGATCCTGCATGCGAGCGTGCATCTGATGAACGTGAATTCGCCGATGCTCGCACTCGCCGGCATCGACGAAGACACTGACGTCGATGGCATCGTGAAGGACGAGCGCGGCGGGCTCACCGGCGAATTGCAGGAGTTCGCGGCGATGTTCCCGGTGTATCGCGTGATCGGCGCGAGGCTTTCCCTTTCGGCGAGCGATAACCCCGCTGCGATCCGCGATTTCGGCAAGGTCGCGCAACTCGCCGGCGTGACGACGGCCACCGATCTGCTCAACGATCTGTCCGACAAGGGCATGCGCAATCTCGTCGAAGTCACGCGCGATGCGCGTTTTCCGATCCGGCTCGTGCCCGCGTTCGGGCCGCAGCGCAATCCGGAAGGCGGCCCTGCCCGCGTGCTCGAAGCCATGACGCTCAACTCGGAGAAGCTGCGCTTCGGGCCGGTCAAGTTCATCGTCGATGGTTCGATTCAGGGCTTTACCGCGCGCCTGCGCTGGCCGGGCTATGTGAACGGGCGGCCCAACGGGTTATGGCTGATTCCGCCGGAGCAGTTCGTCGATACCTTCTTGCCCTTCCATCTCGCGGGACTGCAACTGCACATCCACACGAACGGCGATGAAGCTACCGAACTGGTGCTGGATGCAATCGAAACGATCCTGAACCGCCACCCACGATCGGATCACCGGCATACGCTGCAGCATTGTCAGATGGCCGACAGACGGCAACTCGAACGCGCCGCCCGCCTCGGCATATGCGTGAACTTCTTCTCGAACCATATCTACTACTGGGGCGACGCGCACTACGCGCAGACGATGGGCGCCGATCGCGCGAACCGCATGAACGCGGCGGGCACGGCGAACGAACTCGGCATCACGTTCGGCCTGCATTCGGATGCACCGATCACGCAGCTCAATCCGCTGTTTACCGCGTGGTGCGCGGTGCAGCGGCGCACCGCATCGGGCCGCGTGCTGGGTGAAGCGGAACGTCTGAACGTTGCCGATGCCCTGCGCGCGATCACGCTCGGCGCGGCCTATACGATCGGCATGGACGATATGATCGGCAGCATCGAGATCGGCAAGTTCGCGGATTTCGCGGTGCTCGATGAAGATCCGCATGACGTGCCGCCGGAGCGTCTCGGTCAATTGCGCGTGTGGGGCACGATTCTCGGCGGCTGCGCGTTTCAGGCGCCTGCATGATGAAGCCGATTCCGCTTGCCGTCATCGGCGGCTATCTGGGCGCGGGCAAGACCACGATGATCAACGCGCTCCTGACCAACACGGATGGCCGGCGCGTCACGGTACTCGTCAACGATTTCGGCTCGATCAATATCGACGCAGCGCTGATTCGCGAACGCAGCGACGACGTGATCGGGCTGGAGAACGGCTGTGTGTGCTGTTCGATCGGCGGCAAGCTGATGGAGACGCTCATCGAGATCAGCGCGCGTGATGTGCGGCCCGACTTGCTGGTGATCGAGGCGAGCGGCGTGTCGGACCCGGTCCGCATTGCGCAGGTCGGCATGCTGGATCGCGCGTTCCGCTTGCAGGGCATCGTGGTTGCGGTCGATGCGGAGTGCATCGAGGCGACGCTCGCCAATGCGTATATCGGCGATATCGCGCGGCGGCAGATCGAAGGCGCGACTTGCATCGTGTTGACGAAGACCGATCTGCTCGGCATCGAGGAATCGCGTGCCGCGCGCGCACGCGTGATGGATATCGCGCACGCGCGCATCGTGTTCGAAGGCAGTCATGGCAACGTGCCGAATGCGATTTTTTTCAACGACGATGCATCATTGAGTGAGCGCGCCGCTGTACCGTCTTTTAGTTATTCGAATCATCTTCCAGCGGAATTGCGTAGCTTTACGTTTCAGTCCAATGAGCGATTCGATCGCATCACGCTTAAAGCCGCGTGCGCATCTTTCAGCGACAGACTGCTGCGCGCGAAAGGATTTGTGCGGCTTCTCGACGGGTCGTGTGCGGAGATTCATGTCGTCGGGAAGCGCTGGCATATCACGCAATGCCGCGACGTGGAGCAGACTCGGATCGTCTTTATCGGGCTCTTCGAACCGGACGATATCGCCTCTGCGTTAAGTGCTGCTTCTGCGCCGCGCGCCGAGCCATCCCGCGAGCCTGGCGAACAAGGTCATATCCGGCGGCACGGATAAATCCACCGCGAAATGATGCCGATAGTACGGGCTCAGATCCAGCCCGACACCGAGCCCAAGCACTTCCACGCTCCGCGCAGCGTCATGTTTCGCGACGACTTCGCGCAAATGCTGATCAAGATAGTTGGGATCGTTGGCCTGCGCGGTGGCGCTGTCCATCGGACTGCCGTCAGAGATGACCACGACGATACGCCGCGCTTCGCTTCGCGCAAGAAGCCGCCCGCACGCCCAATCCACCGCTTCCCCATCGATCCCTTCGCGAAACAGATCGGCCTTGAACAACGCCGCAATATCGCCGCGCGCCGCGCGCCAGCTCGCATCGCCTTCCTTGAAGATCATGTGGCACGCTTCGTTGAGCCGTCCCGGATAGCGCGGCCTGCCTTTCGCCAGCCAGTCGAGCTTCGCGCGTCCGCCATTCCATGCGCCGGTCGTGAAGCCGAGCACTTCGGTCGCCACACCCGCCATGCCGAGCGCGCGCACGAGCACGTCGATCATCACCGCGACCGGCTCGATGCTCGCCTTCATCGACCCGGAGCAATCGATCAGAAAGCTCACCACGCAATCCGCGTGCGGCCGTTCGCGCTCCCGCCTGAAGACGCGACGCTCATCCGGCGATGCGACCACTTGCGCAAGCCGCCGTCCGTCGATGCGTCCGTCCTCCTCGCCGAACGACCAGCCGTCGCGCCGTGGCACGGTCAGCGCGGTCTGCAATAGTCGAGCGAGACGCGGCACGTTGATATGCCGCGCGGCGATCAGATTGTCGAGGCGTTCGCGATAATCACGCAACAACGCGGCGCGTATCAGCGTCGCCGGACGAAGCGTCCTGTCATGGCGCGTGGTGAAGATGCGATAGTCCTCGCCCGACGCCTCTCGCACACTACTGTCCGCACTCGCGGCGAGCGCGAGCCGTTCGATGTCGCCTTCTTCATCGTCGATATCGAACCACGTTCCGAGCATGGTGCGCGCAGCGTCTTCTTCTTCATCGTCGGACGACGCGTTGCTCTCGACAAACGCGTGACGCACGTCGCGCACCATCGCGCCGATCCGCTCGGCGATATCCAGCGCATGAGCCGCGTAAGCTCGCTGGTCGTGACAGTTACGCCGCATGCCCGCGAGCGCATGTCCGAGCGATGGCGCGAGCGCCGCGCGCGTGGCTTCGATGATGCCTTCCGTTGCTTCGAGCACCGCGCGGCCTGAAAGACGCGACGCGGCCATTTGCGCGACCGTGTAGATCAACAAGCCGATGTCGCTGTCGAGCAACCCGGTTTCATAACAAGCGAGCGACCACGCATCGAAACGATGCCGGATGTTCTGGCTCACACCGTGCAGGCCGGCAGGCGCGCGCGTTTCGCAGCGCAATTGTTCGAGCATGTCGAAGACCATGCGCGCCACGGAATCGTCGGGGGCGAGTGCGTGATGCAACGCGGCGTCCGAATACGCGATGCGCAACGCCGAGGCATCGGCGGCGCCGCGCGTCGAATCGATGTCCTCGTCTTCGCTGCGCTCGCCGCGCAAATGCGGCGCACGCAGCGGCACGGGCCGCAAGTGGCGATACAACCTGCCGCCCCGATAGTGCAGCGCGTCATCGCCAGTCAGCGCGCGCACGGTCGCAGCGCACAGCGCATCGCGGCGCGCGAGTTCACGCGAGTTGCTCATCGCGCCGACTCGTCATGCCATTGCGACGGCGTCTCCAGTTCGTCGCCGAACGCGCGCTGAAAATATTCCGCGACGATCGGCCGTTCCGCTTCATCGCATTTGTTCAGGAAAGTGAGACGCAATGCGAGCTTCGGGTCGTTGAAGACCTCGCAATTTTCCGCCCAGTTGATCACGGTACGCGGCGACATCAGCGTCGACAGATCGCCGGCCTGAAAGCCGCGTCGCGTGAGACCGGCCATGCTCACCATCGCATCGACGAGCGCGTGGCCCGCGTCGTGATCGAGTTGCGGCACGCGCGCGAGCACGATGCGCGCCTCTTCCTCGCGCGACAGATAGTTCAGCGTCGCGACCACGTTCCAGCGGTCGATCTGCGCGTGATTCAACATCTGCGTGCCGTGATACATGCCGTTCAGATTGCCGAGGCCGATCGTGTTGGTCGTCGCGAACAGGCGAAAGAAACGATGCGGCTGGATCACGCGGTTCTGGTCGAGCAGCGTGAAACTGCCGTCGCGCTCCAGAATGCGCTGGATCACGAACATCACGTCGGGGCGGCCGGCGTCGTATTCGTCGAACACGAGCGCAATCGGCCGTTGCAGCGCCCATGGCACGATGCCTTCCTGAAACTCGGTGACCTGTACATCGTCGCGCACGACGATCGCATCCTTGCCGACGAGATCGAGCCGGCTCACGTGGCCGTCGAGATTCACGCGCATGCACGGCCAGTTCAGGCGCGCCGCCACCTGCTCGATATGCGTCGACTTGCCGGTGCCGTGCAGGCCCTGCACCATCACGCGCCGGTTGAACGCGAAACCCGCGAGTATCGCCATCGTCACTTCGGGGCTGAAACGATACGCTTCGTCGATTTCCGGAACGTGCGGATCGCGCGTGCTGAACGCCGGCACCTGCAAATCCGAGTCGATGCCAAACAGCGCACGCACGGACACCTTGCGGTCCGGCTCGTCCAACCATGTGTCGCGCATCATGATGCTTCGTCTCCCATAGCAGAGGCTCCAGCATAACAATTATCTTTTTCCGGAACAATTCATTTCGTTTATTTTTATCCGAACGGCCTATACGGCGAGGATCGGCACCTCATTTAAAATAATGTCGAACGAATTCACATGGAAGCATGCCGATGGACAAGCCCGACACGCCCACGCTGCGAGCCTTCGCGCTGCTGGAATACCTGGTGCAGGCGGGCAACCCCGTGTCGCTGACGGACATGGCCGATGACATGGGCATGCCTAAGCCTTCGCTGCACCGCATGCTGGCGTCGCTCGAAGCGGGCGGTCTGGTGATCCGCGAGCCCGGCGACAAGAACGCGTATGTCGTCGGTCCGCGCCTCGCGCAGCTCGGCCTCAACGTGATGACCCATGCGGGCGCGCGGCGTCTGCGGCACGCGATCCTCACGCGGCTCGTCTCCGATCTCGGCGAAACCTGCAATCTCACGATGCTGCACGAGAACGAAGTGCTGTATCTGGATCGCGTCGAGGCGCCGTGGCCGCTCCGGCTGGACCTGAAGCCCGGCTCGCACGTGCCCGTATGGTGCAGCGCGAGCGGCAAGCTGCTGCTCGCGTTGCAGCCCCGCGAGGAGCGCAATGCGCTCGTGCGGGCGATGAAGCTCGAGCGCTACACCACCAACACCATCACCGATACGGAGATGCTGGAAGCGGAACTCGATCGCATCGCGAAGAAAGGTGTCGCGATCGACAACGAGGAGTTCGTGCAGGGCATCGTGTGCGCGGCCGCGCCCATCGTCGATGCCGAAGGCACGTGTATCGCCGCGATCGCGGTTCATGCGCCGGTGTCGCGCACGCCGCTGTCGCGCGCGCTGGAAATGGTGCCGCGCCTGAAGGAAGCTGCGACCGATCTGGGCAAGACGTTCTAAACGAACGCCACGCGGAACAATAAAACTGCAACCGCTTGTTCCGAAAATTGTAGCGCGTCGGCCCCGAATCGCCGTAAAGTGACGTTAATTTGAAACCAAACGTTCCGTTTTCGGCTCATGCGCGACGTCACCCATCCCGATCCCGCCGAGCATTCCGGCGATGAAGCGCGGACGCTCCGTCCGCTTGCCGTGCTCGAACAACTGGCCGCCGCCGGCCACCCCTATACGCTGTCCCAGCTCGCGGCGCGCGTGCGTATTCCGAAGGCGACGCTATTGCGGCTGATCGATTCGCTCGAAGCGCAAGGCTACGTCACCCACATGCCCGACTCGCGCGGCACCGACCGCGGCATCGCGCTCGGTCCCCGCGCCGCCCAACTCGCGCTCGCCACGCTCGCCAACAACTCGTTCACGCGCGCGTGCCGCTCGATCCTGCGTTCGCTCGTCGACGTGATCGGGGAAAGCTGCAATCTCACCGCGCTCGACGGCGATACGGTCCTGTATATCGAACGCGTCGAAACCGCCGAGCCATTGCGATTGCACATGCAGGCCGGCATGCGCGTACCGCTGCATTGCACCGCGAGCGGCAAGCTGTTCCTCTCACAGATGCCGCTCGCCGAGCGCCGGCAGATTCTCACGCGCCTCACGCTCACGAAGCGGACTCATCGCACGCTGATGGACCGGGCGCTGCTCGAAGGCGAACTCGACCGGCTCGCCGCGCGCGGCATCGGCATCGACAACGAAGAGTTCGTGCTCGGGATGGTGGCCGTCGCGGTACCGATCACCGACGCCGCGAGCGGGCGCGTGCTCGCATGCCTGGCCGCGCATGCGCCGACCGCCCGCGCGAACCTCAACGATCTCCTGCAAGCCGTCCCGCAACTGCGCGACACCGCCGTGAAACTCGCCACGCTCATCGATGCGTCGGACGGACTGACGCTCATGACGCGCCATCGCCCGGGCCCGACACGCTAGATCCCGCTCCATTTCGATGTAGCCGTCGACGCCCGCCACGCAGGCCCCGGCGGCGATTCGCCATCGCGTCGCCCGAAAAATTCCGAATTTTTTAGAGACAAAACATTCCATTTATTTGAAAAACAAGTTGACGGCGAATTCGCTCCGTCCTACGATGTCTTCACGATACATATTCCGGAACTAAATGTTCCGTTTTATTTTCACCCGGAGACACTCATGAGCGAGCACGACCAAGCCCGTCCTTCCCAGACCACTCTCGCCGCCGCCAGCGCGGCGCCCGCCGGTCCGCAGTCGATGACCCCGTCCGAAGCATTCGTCGAAACGCTCGCCGCCAATGGCGTGACCGAGATGTTCGGCATCATGGGTTCGGCCTTCATGGACGCGATGGACATCTTCGCGCCCGCCGGCATCCGCCTGATTCCCGTGGTGCACGAACAAGGCGCGGGCCACATGGCCGACGGTTACTCGCGCGTGTCGGGCCGTCACGGCGTCGTGATCGGCCAGAACGGACCGGGCATCAGCAATTGCGTGACGGCCATCGCGGCGGCGTACTGGGCGCACAGCCCGGTCGTGATCGTGACGCCGGAAGCGGGCACGATGGGCATTGGTCTCGGCGGCTTCCAGGAAGCCAAGCAATTGCCGATGTTCCAGGAATTCACGAAGTACCAGGGTCACGTCACGCACCCGGCGCGCATGGCCGAATTCACGGCGCGTTGCTTCGATCGCGCGATGTCGGAAATGGGTCCGACGCAGCTCAATATTCCGCGCGACTACTTCTACGGCCAGGTGAAGGTCGAGATTCCCAAGCCGCAGCGTCTCGATCGCGGCGCTGGCGGCGACCAGAGCCTGAACGAAGCGGCCGATCTCCTCGCGCAGGCCAAATTCCCCGTCATCATTTCGGGCGGCGGCGTGGTGATGTCCGACGCCATCGAGGAATGCAAGGCACTCGCCGAGCGTCTCGGCGCGCCGGTCGTGAACAGCTATCTGCACAACGACTCGTTCCCGGCGAATCATCCGCTGTGGTGCGGTCCGCTTGGCTATCAGGGCTCGAAGGCCGCGATGAAGTTGCTGAGCCAGGCCGATGTCGTGATCGCGCTCGGTTCGCGTCTCGGGCCGTTCGGCACGTTGCCGCAGCACGGTCTCGATTACTGGCCGAAGGAAGCGAAGGTCATCCAGATCGACGCGGATCACAAGATGCTGGGCCTCGTGAAGAAGATTTCCGTCGGCATCTGCGGCGATGCGAAAGCGACCGCGATCGCACTGACGCAACGCCTCGCGGATCGCAAGCTCGACTGCGACGCGAGCAAGGACGCCCGCGCGAAGACCATCGCATCTGAAAAGGCCGCATGGGAGAAGGAGCTCGACGACTGGACCCACGAGCGCGACGCGTACAGCCTCGACATGATCGAAGAGCAGAAGAACGAGAAGCCGTTCAGCGGCGGCCAGTATCTGCATCCGCGCCAGGTATTGCGCGAACTCGAAAAGGCGATGCCGGAAGACGTGATGGTGTCGACCGATATCGGCAACATCAACTCGGTCGCGAACAGTTATCTGCGCTTCAACAAGCCGCGCAGCTTCTTCGCGGCGATGAGCTGGGGCAATTGCGGCTACGCGTTCCCGACGATCATCGGCGCGAAGGTCGCGGCACCGCATCGTCCGGCCGTTTCGTATGCGGGCGACGGCGCGTGGGGCATGAGCCTGATGGAAACCATGACCTGCGTGCGCCATAACATTCCGGTGACGGCAGTCGTGTTCCATAACCGTCAATGGGGCGCGGAGAAGAAGAATCAGGTCGACTTCTATAACCGCCGCTTCGTCGCGGGCGAACTCGATAACCAGAGCTTCGCCGAGATCGCCAAGGCGATGGGCGCGGAAGGCATCGTCGTCGACAAGCTGGAGGATGTCGGTCCGGCACTGAAGAAGGCCATCGATCTGCAGATGAATCACGGCAAGACGACGATCATCGAGATCATGTGCACGCGCGAGCTCGGTGATCCGTTCCGCCGCGATGCGCTCTCGAAGCCGGTGCGCACGCTCGACAAGTACAAGGACTACGTGTAAGTCCCGTCCACGCCGCTCCGAGCCCGGAGCGGCGTTTTCTTTCCGTCACAACAGGCCCGCCATGAAAGCCATGCATCGCATCATCGATCAGGCACGCGACCTGCCGATGCGTATCGTTCTCTCCGAAGCCGAAGACACGCGCGTGCTTCAGGCGGCGGCACGCGCGCAGCAGGAAGGCATCGCGCGCATCGTGCTCGTGGGCGCACGCGCACGCACGTATCAGGTCGCGGATGGCGCGGGCATCGATCTCGAAGGCATCGAGTTGATCGATCCTTCTCATTCATCGCTTGGCGAACGTTTCGCCGGGGAACTCTTCGCGCTGCGCGAGAAAAAAGGCATGACGCCCGAGCAGGCGCGCGCCGCCGTGCTCGATCCGCTGTGCTTCGCGAACCTGATGGTACGCACGGGCGAGGCGGACGGCTCCGTGTCGGGCGCGGTCAACACGACGGCGGATGTGGTGCGCAACGCCATTCAGATCATCGGCGTAAGGCCGTCGTTCAAGCTCGTTTCCAGCTTCTTCCTGATGATGCTGTGCGAGCCTTTTCATACGATGAAAGGCGGCCTCATCTTCTCCGATTGCGCACTCGTCGTCGAGCCGAACGCGGAGCAACTCGCGGAAATCGCGATGGCCGCCGCCGACAGCGCGCGCAACCTGCTGATGGAAGACCCGCGCGTCGCGATGCTGTCGTTCTCGACGAGCGGCAGCGCGCATCACGCGGCCGTCGACAAGGTCATCGACGCGACGCGGCGCGTGCAGGAAGCGCGCCCCGGCCTCGCGATCGACGGCGACGTGCAGCTCGACGCCGCCATCGTCGCTGAAATCGCCATGCGCAAGGTTCATCACTCGAAGGTCGAAGGGCATGCGAATACGCTGATCTTCCCGAGTCTCGAAGCGGGCAATATCGGCTACAAGCTCGCGGAGCGCATCGGCGGCGCGAAGGCCATCGGTCCGCTGCTGCAGGGGCTTGCGAAGCCCGCCAACGATCTGTCGCGCGGCTGCAGCGCCGACGATATCTATCACGTGATCGCCGTGACCTGCGTGCAGGCGCAAGCGGCACGGCATCAGACGATGTGAGAGCACATCATGGATACGCGAGCCGAAACCGAAGCGTTCGTTCAGTCCGAAGCGACGGAAAGCGCGCCGCTCATCGATAGCGCCGCGCGTGCCGACACGCCCACGCTGCGCGCATTCAGCGTGCTCGAACATCTCGTGGCGGCAAAAAGCGCGCTTTCGCTCGCGGAACTCGCGAACATCATCGAGCAGCCGAAGGCGTCGCTGCATCGCATGCTGCAATCGCTCGAAGCGGGCGGCTTCGTCGCGCGCGAGCCGGGCCAGAAGAACGCCTACGTGATCGGCCCGCGCCTCGAACGGCTGGGTGTCGACGTGATGATGCACAGCGGCGCGCGACGGCAGCGTCATGCGATTCTGGAGCGCCTCGTCGCCGATCTCGGCGAGACCTGCAACCTCAGCACGCTGCACGACACGCAGGTGCTCTATCTCGACCGCTGCGAATCGCCGTGGGCGCTGCGGCTGGAACTCAAGCCCGGCTCGCATGTTCCCGCGCATTGCAGCGCGAGCGGCAAGCTGCTGCTCTCGACGATGCCGCGCGAGGAACGCGCCGCGCTGATCCGCGCGATGCGGCTGGAACGCTTCACGCCCAATACCCTCGACGATCCGAACCTGCTGGAAGCGGAACTGGATCGCATTGCGCACAAGGGCATCGCCGTCGATAACGAAGAGTTCGTGCTGGGTATCGCGTGCGTCGCCGTGCCGGTATTCGATTCGCGCGGTAAATGCATCGCGGCCATCGCCGTGCATGGGCCGGTGTCGCGCATGGCGCTGTCGCGCGCGCTCACGTTCGTGCCGCGCCTTCAGGAAGCCGCAGGCGAACTCACGGCCACATTCTGACGCGCCGCAACACCGATCGTTCGGATATCGAATCAATAAAGTAGACTCAGGGACAACCCGAATCACCCTCTCAATTCTGAATCGGAATTCGCATTTTCCGTTTCACTTTCGCGAGCTTCCGCGTTTTTCTCTTGGCATCCTTGCCCGCTTCTTCCACATTGAACGAAACGCAAACGAAGCGATTCGTTCCATAAGAAGACTTCAGGAGACAGGTGTCATGCAGCAGGAAGTCGATTACGTGATCGTCGGTGCGGGCTCGGCAGGATGCGTGCTCGCCAACCGGCTGAGCGCCGATCCGGGCAATACCGTGCTGCTGCTCGAAGCGGGCGGCGCCGATACGAATCCGTGGATTCACATTCCCGTCGGCTACTTCAAGACGATGCACGATCCCGAGCTCGACTGGTGCTATCGCACGGAGCCGGACGACGCTGTCGCCGGACGCAGCATCGACTGGCCGCGCGGCAAGGTGCTGGGCGGCTCCAGTTCGCTCAATGGGCTGCTCTACGTGCGCGGCCAGCGCGAGGACTACGACCGCTGGGCCGAACTCGGCAACGCGGGCTGGAGTTACAGGGATGTGCTGCCCTACTTCAGGAAGTCGGAAGATCAGGAGCACGGCGCGAGCGAATATCACGGCGCGGGCGGGCCGTTGAAGGTATCGGACCTGCGCTTGCGTCGTCCGATCGCCGATCACTTCATCGCGGCGGCGCAGGAGATCGGCATTCCGTTCAACGCGGACTACAACGGCGCGACGCAGGAAGGCGTTGGATACTTTCAGCAGACGGCTTACAAGGGCATGCGCTGGAGCACCGCGAAGGGTTTCCTCAAGCCGGTGCGCGATCGGCGCAATCTGGTCGTGCAGACGCGCGCGCAGACACGCAAGGTGCTGATCGACGGCAAGCAGGCCGTCGGCATCGAATACATGCATGAGGGCGTCGTGAAGACGGTGCGTGCGCGTGTCGAAGTGATTCTCGCAGCCGGTGCGATCGGTTCGCCGCAGATTCTGCAGAATTCGGGCGTGGGACCTTCGAGCGTGCTCAGCGATGCGGGCGTTCAGATCAAACATGAACTGCCAGGTGTCGGCCGAAACCTGCAGGATCATCTGCAAGTGCGACTCGTCTTCAAGACGCGCGAGCGCACCCTGAACGATGAGGTCAACAATCCGCTCAAGAAGGCGCTCATCGGCCTGCAATACGCGATTTCGCGCACCGGACCGCTCACGCTCGCGGCGAGCCAGGTTGCGATCTTCACGCGCTCGTCGCCGGATGTCGCGCGTCCCGACATTCAGTTCCACATGCAACCGCTTTCCGCCGACAAGCCCGGCCAGGGCGCGCATCCGTTTTCGGCGTTCACGTCGTCGGTGTGCCAGTTGCGGCCGCACAGCCGCGGCAGCGTCGAGATTCGTTCGAACGATCCGCTGCACTATCCCGCCATTCACGCGAACTACCTTTCCGACGAACGCGATCATCCTGTCGTGATCGGCGGCATCAAGGTGGCGCGCCGCATTGCCGCTGCGCCGTCGCTTGCGAAGCATATCGTGTCGGAATTCATTCCCGGTTCGGGCTATCAGTCCGACGCCGATCTGCTCGACGTCGCGCGCAAGTTCAGCCAGTCGATCTATCACCCGGCAGGCACCTGCAAGATGGGCAGCGACGCGCTCGCCGTCGTCGATGCGCGCCTGAAAGTGCGCGGCATCGGACGCCTGCGCGTAGTCGATGCGTCGATCATGCCGGAACTCGTATCGGGCAATACGAACGCGCCCGTCATCATGATCGCGGAAAAAGCCGCCGACATGATTCTCGAAGATCAGCGTTATCAGCACGTCACGCGCGTGGAAGACGTGCCCGAAGTCGTTGTGCAAAAGCCCATGGCCCATGCAGGCCACAGAGACTGATCACAAGTCTCACACATCACGGAGACAAACCATGAACGCACTGCCCCGAACCGATGGCAAGCAGATGAGACGTGTCGTCGTCGCGAGTCTGATCGGCGCGACGATCGAGTGGTACGACTTCTTTCTATACGGCGTGGTCGCCGGGATTGTCTTCAACAAGCTGTATTTCCCGAGCGGCGATCCGCTCATCTCGACGATGCTCGCCTATGGCACCTTCGCCGTCGGCTTTCTGAGCAGGCCGCTCGGCGGCGTGATCTTCGGCCACTTCGGCGATCGCGTCGGCAGAAAGAGCATGCTCGTGATGACGCTTTCGATCATGGGCTTCGCGACGGTGTTGATCGGCATGGTGCCGACCTATGCGCAGATCGGCATCTGGGCGCCGTCGCTGCTGCTGTTTTTGCGCGTGCTGCAAGGCATCGGTCTTGGCGGTGAATGGGGCGGCGCGGTGCTGATGGCATTCGAATATGCGCCCGAGAACAAGCGCGGCTTCTACGCGAGCATTCCGCAGATCGGCCTCGCGCTCGGCCTGTGCCTGTCATCGGGCGTGGTCGCGGGCCTGTCGCTCACGCTGACGGATGCGCAGTTCCTCGCCTGGGGCTGGCGGCTCGCGTTCTTCCTGTCGTTCGCGCTCGTCGCAATCGGCATGTATATCCGCCTGAACGTGATGGAAACGCCCGAGTTCGCGCGCATTCAGCGAACCGGCAGCGAATCGCGCATGCCGATCGTCGAAGTGATCTCGAAGTATCCGGGCAACACGATTGCGGGCATGGGCGCGCGTTTCATCGACGGTGTGTTCTTCAACGTGTTCGGCGTGTTTTCGATTTCCTATCTGACGGGCACGCTGCATCTGCAACGCACCGATGCGCTGCTCGGCGTGATGGTCGCGGCCTTCGTGATGATCTTCACGATTCCGTTTTTCGGGCGCCTGTCGGATCGCGTCGGGCGTGCGCGCATCTACTTCTGGGGATCGCTCGCGACGGGGCTTTCCGCGTTCTTCGGCTTCTGGCTCATGAAGAACAGCGGCGGCAATACGATGCTCGCGTGGCTCGCGGTCGTGATTCCGCTGGGCGTGGTGTATGCATCGATCTATGGTCCTGAAGCCGCGCTCTTCTCCGAACTCTTCGATGCGAAAGTGCGCTATTCGGGCATCTCGTTCGTGTATCAGTTCTCGGGCATCTTCGCGAGCGGCATCAGCCCGATCGTCGCAACGTGGCTCTTGCAGCGCAACGGCGGCGATCCGTGGATGATCGCGACGTATTGCCTCGCGGCGGGCATCATCAGCGCGCTGTCGGCGGCGTGGGTCGGGCTGAGGCAGCGGCGCGAGATGGCGTTCTCGGTGGGCTGATCGTCTGCGCTGGCCTTGCGTGCAAGCCGCACGTAATATCTCAACATCGACAGAACTTCAGCAGGAGACATGCATGCCGACCCGCCCAACCGCCACGCTTTGGGCGCAGCTCTTCGAGCGCTCGCGGGTCTCGGGGATGAGCTTGCAGAACCAGATCCGCCAGATGATCGTCAATGCGATCCTGAGCGGTCATATCGCGCCCGATTCCGCTCTGCCTTCGAGCCGCGAGCTTGCCGATCAGCTCAACGTGTCGCGCAATACCGTGGTGCTCGCGTATCAGCAGCTCGTCGAGGAAGGGTATCTCGTCTCGCGCGAGCGCAGCGGTCATTTCGTGAATCCGGCCACGGATGAATTGCAGCGCGGCTTCACCGCGACAGGGCTGTCCGACACGCCGGTCATCGAGACGCAGCAAGGTCATCCCGACTGGAGCGCGCGCATCAGACACGCACCATCGAACCAGCGCAATATCGTCAAGCCGTCGAACTGGCAGAGCTACGAATATCCCTTCATTTACGGGCAATTCGATACCGAGCTCTTCCCGACGAGCGACTGGCGCGAGAGCTGCATGCACGGTTTGTCGGTGATGGAAATCCGCAACTGGGCGCCCGACCTGATCGAGCGCGACGACGAGACACTCGTCGAGCAGATTCGCACGCGCGTGCTGCCACGTCGCGGCGTGTTCGCGATGCCGGACGAGATCGTCGTGACGAACGGCTGTCAGCAGGCGCTGTATCTGATCGGCGACCTGTTATGCGGCGCGCAGACGAAAGTGGGCATGGAGAACCCCGGTTATCCCGATGCGCGCAATATCTTCCAGCATCACAACGCGCAGATCGTGCCGCTGGATATCGATGAAGACGGCGCGGTCATCGACGATGAAAACGCGATCGCGTCGTGCGATTACGTGTATGTCACGCCGAGCCATCAATGCCCCACGACCGTGACGATGCCGATCGAGCGGCGGCGCAGGTTGCTGGATCTTTCGGTGAAGCATGATTTCATCGTCATCGAGGATGACTACGAAAGCGAGAACACGTTTTCGGGCACGCCGCATCCGGCGTTGAAGAGCCTCGATACGGCGGAGCGCGTGGTGTATATCGGCTCGTTGTCGAAGACGCTCGCGCCGGGTTTGCGGCTCGGGTATATCGTCGCGCCGCGCACGTTGATGCGCGAATTGCGCGCGCTGCGCCGCTTGATGATCCGGCATCCGGCAGCGTACATTCAGCGCGCGTTCGCGACTTTTCTCGCGCTCGGTCATCACGACACGCTGTTGCGCAAGCTGGGGCGCGTCTATAAGGAACGCGCGGAAGTACTGATGGATGCGCTCGCAAAGCATTTGCCGGAGTTGCGCGCATCGAAAGTGACGGGCGGCGCTTCGTGCTGGGTGGAAGGCCCGCCCTGGCTCGACGCGACACGGCTCGCCAAGGACGCGCAGGCGCTCGGCGTGCTGATCGAACCGGGCAGCGTGTTCTTCGCCGATCCCGCCGATGGTCAGCGATGCTTTCGCATGGGCTTTTCAGCGATACGCGCGGAGTTGATCGAGCCGGGGGTGCGGGCACTCGCTCAGGTCGTGCAGCAGCGGCGCCCTTGAAGCATCGCGCTTACTTCCACGGCGCCATCGCATGAAAAACGCCGTCGCGCCGCACGAGCGCATGAAACAGCGCAGCGGCAAGATGCACGACGATCAACGCGAAGAAACACAACGCGAGAAAGCGATGCGCGTTCCACAGCAGCGTGTGCAACGCATTGCTATGCGGCAACAGCGAAGGCACGTGCACGCCGAGCAGCACGATCGGATAATCCGCGGCGGACAGCATGCCGTAACCGAGCAGCGGCAACGCGATCATCAGCGCATAGAACGCCAGATGCGACAGGTACGCGGCGAGTTTCATCGGCGCGGGCATGTCGGCGGGCAGCGGCGGCGCGCCGCGCGTGATTCTGACGACGAGACGAATCAACGCAAGCACGAGTATCGCGGCGCCGAGCGGCTTGTGAATCGACACGAGCGTCAGATAATCCGGCCGTACCGTCGACACCATGCCGACGCCGATGAACAGCATCGCGAGGATGCAAATCGCCATGATCCAGTGCAGGGCGCGTTGCAGCGGCGAGAATCGCCCGGTGATCGCGTTCATTGCGTGGCTCCTTGCGCAGGCGTGTGCGGGTAATCCTTGTCCTCTGCGGTGCGCCGGTTGAACGATACCGAGTAGGCGGCCGAGCGCGCGGCGGGGAATGGATCGTCGGAAACGCGCATGCCGGATGGCAACACGGTCGGGTCGAAATTGATATCGCGGCACGGTCCGTCAGGCTCCGGCTCGATGGTCTTGACAACGAGCGTGCCCACTTCCACCGTGTGCCGGTCTTCCGGCCAGGCCTTGCTCGGGTCGGCGGTGGGATCGCCGGGATTCGCGACGGTGACGACCATCGCCCAGCGTTGCGGCGCGCTCTGCACGCGCTGCGTGATCTCGGCATCGAGGAAATTCGCGCCCTTCTGCTTCAGCTCATCCGGCGTCAGGTTCTCAGGCTTCGCAGCCGGAATGAAGGACCAGCGCACCGTCTGGCTCTGCCCTTCCGCGTTCGTGAAGACGAAGCTGTTGAGGCTGTTGTAACGCTCGTCCGCATACGAGGCCGTCCACGGCGCGCTGCCCGCCCACGCGCCGAACGCACCGATCTCCGGGTGCGCGGTGGCGAATTTCTGCATCGACTCGGGATCGTTCTTGTTCGCGAGCGCGCGTTGCAATTCGTAAAAGGCTTGCGGTGTCGCGACGGGAAAGAACGGGGCATCGATCATCGCGGAGCGCCATTCGCTTCCATCGGGCAACGCGATGCGCAGGCTGAGGCCGCGCACGCGCGCCATCGCGTCGGATGCTTTCGGGTCCGGCGTCGCGAGATTGAAGCGGCCCGTGACGGGATACGTGCCCGACGCGAACATTTTGGCCTTGGAAAGCGCTGCGCCCGAGCCATTCGATTCGAAATCGCCGCTGAAGCAGATGCCCTTGGCGTGATTGCGCCTGAAGCCCGGCACCGCGCCGCCGGGCGGCGCAAGACTGCCGACGATTTTCGCGGGCGTGAGACGATGCGGCGTGAGCCAGCCGGCCGTATAGGCAAAGGCCGCAACCAGCGCGGCGACGATGGCCGCGATGAGGATCAGCGCAGGAAAGGGCGACCGCGGGGAAGCATGTTTGTCAGTCATCGTAGTCTCTCGATCAACGATTCTGTTGCACGGTAATCTAACAGCGTGGTTGGAATCGTGCCAGCAATGCGCAAAATTCGCAGATACCCCGGATATTCGCTTACTTCGAATACCCCAGACGATTCGCCTTCGGTCAATTGGAGAACGCCTCGTGATCAAGAGCACGACCACGCGCGGCAGTCAGATAACGCTCTTTTACGATGAGTTTGGAGACAGCGAAGCACCACCGGTCCTGCTCGTGATGGGCAATAGCGCGCCCGGTCTCGTCTGGCCGGATGCCTTTTGCAATCTGCTTTCTTCAACGGGATTGTTCGTCGTCCGCTTCGATGCGCGCGACACCGGGCTGTCGACCTACCTTGATTTCGGCACATCGCCCTATACGCTCGACGATCTGGCTGCAGACGCCTTCGCCGTGCTCGACGGCATTGGAATCGCGAAGGCGCATGTCGTCGGGCTCTCGCAAGGCGGTGTTGTCGGTTACGGGATGGCGCTGTCGAAACCCGAACGGGTAACGACGCTCTGCACCATCATGTCTTCGCCCGACATGCGGCCGAAGAACGATGCCTTCGCGGGAGCACCGGAGAGACCGGGAGAGTTGCCGCGTCCCGCTGCGGATTACATCGCGAATGTCATCGCACTGAACGCACACCCGCCGACAAGCGTCGAAGAAGTCGCGACACGGTTTATCGAAAATTTTCGGTTGGCAGCAGGACCAAGGTCACCTTTCGACGAGAGCGCGTGGCAACGCCTGGGAAAAGCATTTGCCGAGCGTCCGCTGCTGCGCTCCGATGGATTGCAGCCGACACTGGCCAACAACAGCAATCATGCGTTGGCTCAGAAAGCAACGCCGGCGCTGACGAGGGAGCAACTTGGATTGATCGACGCGCCCGTGCTGATCATTCAAGGTAGCGACGATCCGATCTTTCCGGTGGAGCATGGCCGATGGGCCGCGGCCGCCGTGCCGCGTGCGACGCTGCGAGTCATCGATTGCATGGGGCACGCTCTCGACCCGGTTTTCTTCGATTCAATCGTACGGGAGTTGTCCGCGTTCTACTTTGGGGATTCGTATTGAAGCCGCGCCTCCAGTGGAGGCGTCGCGCACTGTTGCCACTACATGCCAATTCCTTGGCGTAATCCGTCAGGAGCGATGCAAGCCTGGCCGCTCGACATAATCTGGAAGGGTACGCGCTAAACGATAGTCATCGGTGCGATCGTCATAACGGCGACGCGAGAAATATCGCACCGGGAATCTGCAAAGAGGTTATCCATGACCAAACTGGATTCTCTGCAAGGACTGAGAGGCATCGCCGCCGGCCTTGTAGTGGCGTTTCACTCTGTCGCCTCCCTGAAAATGTCCGGCTGGGCGCCCGAATATACATCGGGGTTTGCCGTCTGGGGCATGGCGGGCGTCGATATCTTCTTCGTGATTTCCGGCTTCGTGATGGTACTGACTACGGCCAACAGACCGCGAGGCATCGAATCCGCTCAAAAATTCATGCTTGCGCGATTGATGCGCATTGCGCCGATGTACTGGATTCTGACCACGTTGATGGTAATGCTGCTACTGCTCGCGCCTTCGGCATTCAACAAGGAAAAATTCAGCATCGCCCGAACCATTACGTCCTATCTCTTTCTTCCTTACGAAGTCAGGGACGCAGGTCATTCATATCCTGTCCTGTATGTTGGATGGACGCTGACGTATGAAATGTTCTTCTACGTAGTCTTTGCAATTTCATTGTGTTTCGCTGAACGTCCGATGCGCTATTGCGTGGTGGCCATCTTCATGACACTGGGCATTGGATCACTTCTGATTCAGCCGGATGCGTTTTACTTGCGGTTCATCACGAACCCAATGATGCTCGAGTTTGTTTTCGGCTGCATGATCGGCTGGATTTATACGCGTGGAATGAAGTTTCCCAAGCTGCTTTCTGCCGCCTTGGTCGCGGCCGGGATTTTTGGACTCGCCATGTCACCCATTACGGCCGAAATGGAGAACCGATTCATACTCGCCGGCATTCCTTCTGCCTCGCTGGTGGCAGGACTCGTTTTTTGGGAATCGGCAAATGGGTGGATTCCAAAATTCGTTCTTCTTTCCGTCGGAGATGCGTCTTATTCGATATATCTGACTCACACCCTCACAGTACCGATATTTGCTCGCGCCCTCGGACATTTCGACAAATCCAGAGCTTTGCAAGGGGATATCGCATGTCTTTTTCTGGTGATTGCATCGACGCTGGTCGGCTATGTTGTCTATCGCGCGATGGAGCGCCCTCTGAGCAAGGCTCTCCGGGCACTCGTGGGAAGAATGGCGGCCACGCGTCACGATAACAGCGCGACCGCGCTGGTCGAAAGATAATCGGTACGACTGGGACGCAATAGCTTTGCGTCCCTCGTCTTGCAGGCCGCTATTGCGCGGCCGGCGACTTCACGCTCGGCGTCGCCAGCGTGTTATTGCTCGAAGGTGCAGCGGTGGTGCCGGTCACACTGCCGTTGTTATTGCTCGGCAAACCCGAATTGGGCGCCTTCATGCCCATTCCGCTTTCGGAATTGGTGGTGCCCGGCGTGCCGTAGCCGCCCGTCGGGGCTTGCATTTGATTGGACGGACTGGCCGTGCTTCCTGAAGTACCGCCACCGTTCGCGCCGCCAGCCGTCTGTGCGAAAGCGCCGCCCGACAGTGTGAGAGCCGCGACTCCCGCAACGAGTGTGGTGATCAACTTGCTCATGATACGTCCCTCCTTGTTTCGGACTGAAATGGACGCAGACGGACGCCGCCTGCCCACTGACCAGCAGCGCAAACACCGTGCCGCGCCCTTTCATCTACATAAACAAGTGATCTCCGCTAGCGCTCCCCGGCCCCGCGGACTCTGGCGGGAAAACGCTCCAGCAACCAGTCGATAAACACGCGAAGCCGATGCGTCAAATGACGGTTTTGCGGATATACGACATGGAACGGGTACGGCGGCGGTCGCCATTTCTTCAATATCTCGACGAGCGAACCATCGCGCAGAGCGGAATTGGCCGCGTAAGCAAATGTTTGCACGATGCCGAGTCCTGCAATGGCCGCCGCCAGATGCGCGTTGCTTTCGTTGATACCTATGCGATGTTCGGCCTTTATTTCGATCCTGTCGCCGTCGTGCTCGAAACGAAACGGCATCGCCCGGCCGTTTTGCGGCGACATGTAGTTGATCAACCTATGCCCGTTCCTGAGTTCCTCGGGGTAGGCGGGAACGCCGAACTGTTTCAGATATTGCGGCGTGGCGCACGTGACCATCACGGCATCGCCGATATGCCGCGCGATCAGCGACGAGTTATCCAATGGACCGCCGCGAATCACACAGTCGACGTTGTCGCTGATCAGGTCGACCGGGCGATCGGCTACGCCCAGGTCGATCCTCACTTCCGGGTAACGCGCCATGAAGTCCGGGAGCAGCGGGATCAGCACATCCCTTGCGGGCGATCCACCTACATCGATCCGAAGATGACCGCGCGGATTGCCTTGCGCGACGTTGAACGACGAGTCGATGTCTTCGAGGTCTCTGAGAATGCGCGTCGCCTTTGCATAGTAATCCTGACCCTCCGGCGTCACGGTGACGCGTCGTGTCGTGCGTTGCAGAAGCCTTGCGCCCAGATGCGCTTCGAGTTCCTGAACCAGCTTGCTCATCGTGGCGTTGGGCAGGTCGAGCGAGTCCGCTGCGCGCGTGAAGCTGCCCGCTTCCACGACACGTGCAAAAGCGCGCATTGCCAGCAACTGATCCATTGCGTTCGCCCCCGAGATTAACCGGACGATTATACACATGCGTGAATAGTCATTTCATTGAACACTATTTATCAACAAACGACCAGCCACTAAAGTTCACCCATGCCCAACGCGACACGCAGTCCTCGCGGGCAGATTCCAACACTCATCGACCATTCACGATATGGAGCAAGTCATGAACAAGCCACTGAACGGAAAGATCGCACTCGTCACGGGCGGCAGCACGGGCATCGGCCTGGCTGCGGCGAAGGAACTCGCCGAGCAAGGCGCGCGCGTATTCATCACGGGCCGGCGTCAGGCCGAGCTGGACGCGGCCGCGACCGCCATCGGCCCGGCCGCCACGGCGATTCGCGCCGACGCGTCAGTCTTGTCGGATCTCGATGCCGTCTACGCGCAGATCGCCGCGACGGCAGGCAAGCTGGATATCCTGTTCGCCAATGCCGGCGGCGGAGACATGATGCCGCTCGGCGCGATCACGGAAGAGCACTTCGATCGCATCTTCGGCACCAACGTGCGCGGCGTGCTGTTCACCGTGCAGAAGGCGCTGCCGCTGCTGGTCGATGGCGCGTCGGTCATCCTGACTTCGTCCATCACGTCCGTGACGGGAACGGCCAATTTCAGCGTCTACAGCGCGAGCAAGGCGGCGGTGCGCAATTTCGCGCGTTCGTGGTCGCTTGATCTGAAAGACCGTGGCATTCGCGTCAATGTCGTCAGTCCGGGGCCGATCCGTACGCCCGGCCTCGGCGGTCTCGTGCCCGATGAAGCCCGTCAGGGCCTCTACGACGCGCTGGCGTCGCAGGTGCCGCTCGGTCGCCTCGGCGAACCCGAGGAAATCGGCAAGGCGGTAGCGTTCCTCGCGTCCGGGTCGGCCAGTTTCATCAACGGCATCGAGCTGTTCGTCGATGGCGGCATGGCCCAGGTCTGACCGCCCCTAGTTCGTCCGAATCTGCTCGTGGGGGCTCTCGTCCAGCACGAGCAGATTGTCGTGCGAAAAGCCGAGCGCGACCGGCTGGCCGCGTTCCGGCAAGACGCGGCTGGGATCGTTGAAGACATCGAGCGAAACGATCGCCTGATTCACGCGCGCGCGTATGCGTACCACGGCGCCGAGAAAGCTGATCTCCTCCACCGTCGCCGCGAGCGAATTCCGGCCATTCGACGGCGCTTCCAGCAGGATCGCCTCGGGCCGCAGCGCCAGCACGCGATCCTTGCCGGCGTCGTCGGGCGCGAGCGGCCTGGACGTCACGAGTTCCTGTCCGTCCACTGCGATGCGCCCTGTCGCCGGATCGATCACACGCCCGGCGAGGATATTGAGCGTCCCCACGAACGACGCGACGAAGCGTGTGCGCGGCACGTTGTAGATATCGAGCGGCGAGCCGATTTGCTCGACGCGCCCGTCGTTCATCACGACGACACGGTCCGAGATCGACAGCGCCTCTTCCTGATCGTGCGTGACGAAAATCGACGTGATGCCGAGTTCACGTTGCAGCGCGCGGATGTCCTCGCGCAGCGACACGCGGATCTTCGCATCGAGCGCGGAAAGCGGTTCGTCGAGCAACAGCACGTGGGGCTTGCTCGCGAGCGCGCGCGCCAGTGCCACGCGCTGTTGCTGTCCGCCCGACAACTGCCACGGATAACGTCCGGCGAGATGCGGCAGCTTGATGAGTTCGAGCATCTCGGCGACGCGCGCGTCCATTTCCTTCTGCGAGCGCTTTGCGACCTTCAACGCGAAGCCGATGTTTTGCGCCACCGTCATGTTCGGAAACAGCGCATACGATTGAAACACCATGCCCACCGCGCGATCACGCGTACGCATGTGTGTGACGTCACGTCCGCCGAGGCGGATCGTGCCGTGCGTGGGCGTTTCGAATCCGGCGATCATGCGCAGCACGGTGGTCTTTCCGCAGCCCGAAGGCCCGAGGAACGTGATGAACTCGCCTTGCTCGATCTGCATGTCGAACCGGTGCAGCGCGATGTTCGGCCCGAACGCCTTATGGAGATTGTCGATCTCGAGAAATGCCATCGGTCGCGGCCTCGGCTCAGGTTTTATGGCCGGCCAGCGCGCGCGCCGAGCCGAACACCTGGATCAACCCCATCGATGCCCACGTCACGACGAACGCGATGATCGCCAGCGCCGAAGGCTCGTAGGCGCGGTTCGCGCCGATCAGTTGCAGGTACGGTCCGAACGCGGGCCGGTCGAGCAGGCTCGCCAGCGTGAATTCGCCGATGACCACGGCGAACGTCAGAAACGCGCCGGACAGAATCCCCGAGCGCACGTTCGGGAAGATCACGCGCACGAGGATCGTCGCCCAGCCCGCGCCGAGGCATTCGGCGGCCTCGGTCAGCGTGCGGACATCGACGGCGCGCATGCCTGCATCGACGGCGCGATACATGTAGGGCAGCGAGAGCGTGACGTAGCCGAACACGAGCAGCAGATCGGTCGCGCGCTCGTTGCCGGTGAGCGGCAGAATCGAACTGCTGTTGTAGATGCGCAGATAGCCGAAGACGATCACGATCGCCGGTATCACGAGCGGCAGCAAGGTGATGAACTCGACGACAGGCCGCAGCCTCGGAAGACGCAATTGCACCCAGTACGCAGTCGGCACGACGAGCAGCGCGCCGATCACGATGGTGAGCAAGCCCATCAGCACCGAATAGCCGAACGATGCCTGAAAATGCGGATCGCCGAGGACGACACGGTAGGCATCGAAACTGTATGCGTCGCGGCGCATGCGCAGACTGAACTCGAAGGTCGCCGCGAGTGGTATGAGGAAATACAGTGCACCGACGATCATCGCGATCCAGGCGCCCGCGCGCGACTGCGTTTTCATCGGCGTCCCCTTTCGGCTCGCGCGCGCAGCCAGATGTAGCCGCCGTTCGACAGTCCCGTGACCACGATCATGCCGAGCGCGAGCGCGTAACCGAGATTCTGGTTGTGCAGCACGTCGCCGCGAATCTGCGCGTACAGCAGGATCGGCACGATGTTGAGCGAGCTGCCGGTCAATGCATACGCCGTGGCCACCGCGCCGAATGCGTTGGCGAACAGAAGCAGCGTCGCCCCGAGGAGGCTCGGCCACAACACCGGCAAGCCGATATGGCGCCAGTACTGCGCCGCCGTGCCGCCCAGGCAGTCGCACGCTTCGCGCCACTCGCGTTTCAGACCATCGAGCGCTGGCGTGAGAATGAGCACCATCAACGGAATCTGGAAATACAGGTATGTGATGGTCAGCCCGAGGAAACTGAGAATGCTGAAGCCGGTGGAATAGAGGTTGAAGCCGAGGTATTTTCTTGCCAGCACTGTGACAAGCCCCACCCGCCCCAATGTGCAGATGAACGCGAAGGCGAGCGGCACGCCCGCGAAGTTGGACGCGACGCCTGAAAAGGTCATGAGCGTCGGGCGCATCCACGCGGGCAAGCGGCCCTGCACCGCGGCCCACGCGAGCAATGTCCCGAAGAGCGCGCCGCCCGCTGCGGAAGCAACGCTTACTTTCACGCTGATCCAGTAGGCATCCAGCACGGCTGGCTGAAACAGTTCGCGCAGGTTCGCCAGCGTGAAGTGGCCCTGCGCGTCCTGAAACGCGCCGATCATCAGAAAGGCGGTGGGCAGCAAAAGAAACAGCAGCGCGAACGCGAAAAAAGGCAGGACGCCCGCATACGTCAGCCAGCTCGTTTCGGCGCCCGCGCGCGCGGGTCCGGACTTCGGCGCGGGCGCGGCCGGCGTCAGCAAGTCCGGGCCCGACGCGCCCGGTTGCGGCGATGCGCTCATCTCGGCGGTCTCGCGCGCTACTTCACATTCGCGCCTACGACCTGATCCCAGCCTTTGGTCACGGCGTCTTTCGTGGCGTTCTGCTGCTCGAGCGTCGGAAAGACGGCGTTGCTATAGGCCGATGCGGGCGGCAGCTTCGCGAGCAGCGCCTGCGGCACCTTCTTCTGCGCGACGAGTTCGTTGTAGCGCATCGGATGGCAATATCCGGCGAGCCAGCCGAGCTGCCCTTCGTCGGAGTAGAGGAATTCCATCCACAGTTTCGCGGCATTCGGATGAGGCGCATAGGCGCTGATCGCCTGCACATAGACGCCGGCCACGACGCCTGTCTTCGGCACGATCACCTGCACTTTCGGATTGCTCTTGAGCGTGTCCCGATCCGCAAGCGCGTTGTAATCCCAGCGCACGATGACCGGTGTCGTGCCTTGCGCGAGCGACGCCGCCTTGCCGATCACCGGCACGAAGTTGCCGCTCTTGTTCAGATCGGCGAAGAACTTCAGGCCCGCCTGGTCGGCCTTGGTCGCATCGCCCTTGCCTTGCGACAGGCCTGCAGCGTAGACCGCCTGAATGGCCTGATTGGCCGAGCGCGGATCGCCGGCGAGCGAGACCGCATTCTTGTACTCCGGCTTGAGCAGATCGCCCCAATCGGCCGGTGGCTTGTCGATCATGTCGGCGTTGACTTCGAAGGCGAGCACGCCGTAGTAGTCGCCATACCAATAGCCGTCGGCATCCTTGGACGCAGTCGGGATCGAATCCCACGTCGCGACCTTGTAGGGCTGCAACAAGCCGTCCTTCTTGGCGGACGGGCCGAACGACAGACCCACGTCGATTACATCCGGCGCCTGCGGACCCTTGTTGCCCTTGTTCGCCTTGATGGCTTCGATCTCGTCGCCGGAGCCCGCGTCCGGGTTGAGTTCGTTGACGTGAATGCCGTACTTCTTCTCGAATGCGGCGATCAGCGCGCCGTAGCCGCACCAGTCGTGCGGCAATGCGATCGTGGTCAACTGCCCTTCCTGCTTCGCGGCGGCGACGAGCGCGTCGGGTGGGGCAGCCGATGCAGCGTCGATGCCGCCCCCGGTGAGTCCCGCCGCTGTGGTGATCGAAAGGACACGGCACGCCCAGATACGCTTCATCGTCATCGCTGTTCCCGAAAGGAAGATAGTGCGTTGAAGAGATCCGCCGATTGCCGATGCAGGCTAAATTCAATTCCCCGGATTTGCAAGCTGCCAAAAAAGTACGAGCGCGCGTTTTGGCGAATGTAAGCTGGGTGCGGTCACTCCTTGACGTGCAGCGTGTCTAGAGAACGCTTGCGCAGGCGGGTATCGTGCAGCGCGCCGGCTGCTTCGAGCACCGGATACGCCGTCGAGCAGAAGAGCGAATTCAATCGCTTCATATTGCTGATGAGATCGAGGTGCAGCGCGCTGGTCTCGATGCTGCGCAAGGTCTGCCCCGCTAGACGGTCCAGATGCTTGTGCGAATACGCCCGTTCGAGATCGCGGAAGCGCTCCTTTTCCGCCAGCAATTGCTCGGCGCATCGCAGGTCGTTGTTGAGGAACACCGAAAGTCCGAGCCGCAGATTGCTCACGAGTCGCGCATGCAGATCGTCGAGTTCGCCGAGACCCTGCTCCGAGAAGGCGAGACGCTGGGAAATCTTCTTCTCTTCGATATCGCTCACGATTCGTTCGATGATGTCTCCCGCATGTTCGAGATTGATCGTCAGCGAAATGACGTCGGTCCAGCGGCGGCTTTCCGCCTGGTCGAGTTGCTCGCGAGAGATCAGCGTCAGATAGCTTTTCACTTCCGCATAGAGCTGGTCGACGTCGTCGTCCATCCGCATCGTTTCGCGCGCGACGGCGAGATCATTGCTTCTGAAGAGATTCGACACGTTGTCGAGCATGACGCGCACGATGTCGCCGATGCGCAGCACTTCCCGCGACGCGTTCGCGAGCGCGAGGCTCGGCGTCGCAAGCCCGGCAGGATCGAGGTAGAGCGGACGCAGCTCGCCTGTCGCGACTGCGCGATCGGGCAGCAGGCGTCGGCTGATCGCGGCGACGCGATCGACCAGCGTGACGCAGGCGCAGCAGCGCACCACGTTGTAGATCACATGAAATCCGACCACCGCTTCGCGCGGATTCGATATCACGACCGACAGGCCGCGCGCGAGCAGCGATGCGAACGGCAGGATAAGGATCGCGCCCGCCAGTTTGAACGCAAAGCTGCCTGCGGAAAGACGCCGCGCCGCCGCGTTTTGCGGCAAGGCGTTGAGCAGGGCCAGCAGTCCGCTGCCGAGATTCGCGCCGACGACCAGACACAGCGCGACCTTCAGCGAGATCACCCCTGACTGGGCCAGTGTCGCCGTCAGCAAAACGGCGGCGAGACTCGAGTACGAGAGCATCGCGAAACCGGCGCCCACGAGCGCATCGAGCATCGTGTCGCCGGTGAGGGCCCCGAACATCACGCGCACGCCGGCGCCCTGCGTCATCGGCTGCGCTGCCTCGACGATCAGATGAAGCGCGAGAAGAATCAGTCCGAGCCCGATGATCGTGCGCCCGATCTGTCCGGCCCGGGTCTGCTTGCGCGTGAGGAACAAGGGCACGCCGACGAGGATGAGAATCGGCGAAAGCCACGACAGATCGAGCGTGAGCACGCGCGCCATGAGCGCGGTGCCGACATCCGCGCCGAGCATGACGGTCAGTCCGGCCGTCAGCGGAACGAGCCCTTGCGCGGCGAACGACGTGATGATGACGGCCGTGGCATTGCTGCTCTGAACGAGGCTGGTTACGCCGATGCCCGCAAGAAAAGCGCGCATTCTGCTTCGGGTGCTACGCCCGAGAATCGCGCGGAGATCGGCTCCGAGCACCCGGAGAATGCCAGTACGGACGATATGCGAGCCCCACACGAGAAGGGCGACGCCGGAGAGCAGATTGAGAAGAACCAGCACGGCAGATCGATTTCCTCACAACAGGATGTGACGCTGACGCCAGGCGGTTGAAAACTGATGTATGACAGTAGTGTTACATAGTTGAGCGGCTTTTGAGTGAAGTTATCTACCGACCGCGCGTGTTATCGCTCGGATGCAAGCGTCTCGGTCAGAATCGCCTTGATTGTTTTTCTGGCCAGTGTCGTACGCATGCCATGGTCGATGGAGTCATACACACGGCTCAGCGGCGCACCGATGCCCTTTCCCACCGGACATCGTTGACTGGGTTTCGAAGCATGAAGCGCGAACTGCGCGCCCTCTTCGAGTGCATCGAACACATCGAGCAAGGTAATCTCGTCGGCCCGTCTGGCGAGGCGCCACCCCGCGTTGACGCCTCGATAGCTCTCGACCAGACCCGCCCTCGCCAGATAACCGAGCATGCGGCGAATGACCACTGGATTGGTGTTCACACTCGCCGCGATGCGGTCGGACGTGACCGGATCGGTTTCCCTGCGCGCGACGAGCGCCATCCAGGTGAGAATGTGTGTTGCAATCGTCAGGCGGCTATTTGCGCTCATATCGTCATGATCTTCGTCTTCAGATATAACTATATTGGTTACATCTGAAAGCGTCAAACGGGCTCATCGGTGTGACGCTGGCTGTTTGCACAATGCTTTTCGACAATAGAGCATTCCAGCCTCGACATTGTTCGTGAGCCGAGAGATGGCTACGATGTAACTAATCTTGTTACATCACGTACCAGCGAGGATTTTCAGATGTCGACACTCTTTGACCCCGTCCAGATCGGCGCGCTCAGGTTGCGAAACCGTATCGTCATGGCGCCGCTCACGCGCATGCGTGCGTTCGACGAACGCGCTCCGGGCCCGCTCAATGCAGATCACTACGCGCTGCGCGCGACGGCCGGTCTGATCATTACCGAAGCGACGTCGGTGACGCCGCAGGGCGTCGGATATCCGAACACGCCGGGCATCTGGAGCGAGAAGCAGGTTGAAGGATGGACCAAACTCGTTTCCGCCGTTCACGATGCGGGCGGCTTGATCGTGTCGCAACTCTGGCATGTCGGTCGAGTGTCGGACCCGGTCTACCATGACGGGCAGCCGCCGGTTGCGCCGAGCGCAATCGCACCGCAAGGTCATGTCAATCGCGTTCGGCCCGTGCGTCCCTACGCCGTTCCGCGCGCGCTTATGACTGAGGAGATTCCCGGCATCGTCGAGGATTTTCGCCGTGGCGCTGAAAACGCAAAACGGTCCGGCTTCGATGGCGTCGAGCTGCATGCGGCGAACGGCTATCTTTTCGATCAGTTTCTTCACGACGGATCGAACCAGAGAACGGATCGCTATGGCGGATCGATCGAGAACCGCGCACGCTTTCTGCTGGAGGCGGTCGATGCGCTGCTGACCGTCTGGCCCGCCGATCGCATCGGCGTGCATCTGAACTTGATGTCGAGTTCATATTCGATGCATGATTCCAATCCCCGCGCGCTGTTTGCCTATGTGGCGGAGCAGCTCGATAAGCGTCACATTGCTTTTATTTTTGCTCGCGAATCGATTGAGCGCGGGGATGAGCGCATTGGGCGTGAAGTGCGGCGCATCTTCAAGGGTGCGTTCATCCTCAACGAGGGGCTGACGAAGGAGAGTGCCGAACGGGCCATCGCACGCGGAGAAGGAGATGCCGCGGCGTTCGGTCGTCACTTCGTGGCGAATCCGGACCTGGTCGAGCGCTTTAGACGCGGCGCACAGCTCAACGAGGTCGATGTGGAAACGATTTATCGGGACGACGAGGCTGGGTATAACGATTATCCGTTGCTGGGGGAGGTTGCTGCGTGAGCGGAGCAGCAGGTGCGGCGCGACGACTGGGAACATGAATCGCCGGGCCGTATACGCTTAGTCCCTGCTCGGGAAGATGCCGTTTATGCAGATTGCAAAGTTGATCGGCGGGTTGGACTTTTCGTTTGCCCCGCCCCCGCCACCAGCCACCGGCATTGGCGTTAAATTTGGCAAATGGAAGGTGCTTGTCCCGTCGCCACCGTAGAAGTTGCCAATCAAGGAAAACAGCGCCTGGTAATGCGCGATCTGCAGCGTCTGGCCCTGACACAGCATCCAGCCCTTGGGCGCCCAGCTGAAGCTGAACATGCGGATTTCACCGATAAACGCGTCATCCATTGACTTCTCCTCGGTTGTCATTGATAAACGGCGTGTGTCCCTCACGTCGATCGCGAAGGACGGGACTATTTCGACGCACTCATGCACTTTCCCGAGGCACACGCGCTATCGCCCGAAAAGCGGCTGATCGCGCTATCCAGCTACCCCGCCTTCAAAACCCGCAACGCCACCGCCCCCGCCATCTCACTCTCCGCGTTCTGCTTAGCCTCCCGCATCGACAGATATCGCAGACAGCACACACGCAGAAACGATGCGAAGTTGGTCGGCACTTCGCCGCGCAGCGCGATCAACTCATCATAGAGCTTGACGGCGAACTGGCTCGTGGTCAGGTTCTCGCGCCCCGCGATTTCCTGCAGCACGTCCCAGAAGAGATTTTCGAGCCGGACCGTGGTGATCACGCCATGAATGCGCAGCGAGCGCGTGCGCGATTCATAGAGGATCGGATCGGCGTTGATATACACCCCACACATGACGATAGCCTCCGGAAACGGGCCGTCATGCTCGCGCACGACGGCCGTGAACCAAGCTACTTCCCTACGCGCAAGCCGGCAATTGCATCAAACCCTGCGTTGCTTCATCTGCTGCGCGATGTAATCCGCCTGGCGAATCGCGAGCGTGACGATCGTGAGCGTCGGGTTTTCGGCGGCGCCCGTCGTGAACTGGCTGCCATCCGAGATGAACAGGTTCGCCACTTCGTGCGTCTGGCCGTGCGGATTACACACGCCGTCGCCGGCCTTGGCGCTCATGCGCGCAGTGCCCAGATTGTGCGTCGACGGATACGGCGGCACGATATACGTCGTCTTCGCGCCCGCCGCTTCATACACCGCGCTGCCCTGCTTGAACGCGTGCTCGCGCATCGCTTCGTCGTTCGGGTGATCGTCGAAGTGAACGTTCGGCACCGGCAGGCCGTACTGATCCTTCACGCTGGTATTGAGCGTGATGCGGTTCGATTCGCGCGGCATGTCCTCGCCGACGATCCACATGCCCGCCGTGTACTGATACTGATCCAGCGCCGACGTGAAGTTCGGGCCCCACGCGCCCGGATCGAGAAACGCGGCGTAGAACGGCAGTCCGAGCGAGATCGTCTCCATGTGATAGCCGCCCGCGAAGCCGCGCTTGGGCTCGAACACCGCTTCGTCCTCGATGATGCCGGCCATCGTCGTGCCCTTGTACATCTCGACCTTGTCGTTGAACACGCCGTAGACCGAGCCCGTGGTGTGCCGCATATAGTTGCGACCGAGCTGGCCCGAACCGTTCGCGAGTCCATCGGGGAATTTGCTCGACTGCGAATTGAACAAGAGCCGCGGCGTCTCGATCGCATTGCCCGCGACCGCGACGACGCGCGCGCGTTGCCGTTGCAGCTTGCCGCTCGCATCGTAGTAGACGACGCCCGTCACCTTGCCGCGCGCATCGTGCTCGATCTTCACGACGTGCGCCTCGGTGCGCAATTCCATGTGACCCGTCGCCTGCGCGCGCGGCAGCTCGGTATAGAGCGTCGACCACTTCGCGCCCATGCGGCAGCCCTGAAAGCAGAAGCCGCGCTGGAAGCAGTGCGTGCGATCGTCGCGCACCGTGCTGTTGATCGCCATGTGGCCGGTGTTGCAATCCTTGTAGCCGACCTTCGCCGCGCCCGCCGACATCACCTTGAAGTTGTTGTTGCCCGGCAAGCCCGGCAGCCCGTTCGTGCGCGTCACGCCCATCTTCTTTTCGGCGCGGTCGTAGTACGGGTCGAGGTCCGCGCGCGTGATCGGCCAGTCGAGCAGATTGGCGTCCTGCACATCGCCGTAAGTCGTCTTCGCCTTGAACTCGTGCGGCTGGATGCGCAGGCTCGCGCCCGCCCAGTGCGTGGTCGTGCCGCCGACCGTCTTGCAGACCCACGCCGGCAGATTCGGAAAGTCCTTCGCGACGCGCCACGAACCCGAGGTCGTGCGCGTGTCGAGCCACGAAAGCATCTTGAAGGCGTCCCACTCCGATGTAGAGAAATCACCTTGCGTATGCAGCTTGCCCGCTTCGAGCACGACCACGTCGATGCCCTTTTGCGCGAGCTCGTTCGCGAGCGTGCCGCCGCCCGCACCCGATCCGATGACGACGACCACGTTGCCGTCGCTGTGCTTGAACTGCACCTTGTTACCCTGATCCATGTCGGTCTCCGCTTGTCGCTTGATGGGCTCGCTTGCTCAACTGTCGGTCGGAATGGGACCGCTCGCACCCGCGGGCGGATCCGGCAGCCACGACAGGCTGTTGAAGCCCTGATGCAGATAACCGCCATCGCCTCTCGACGCCCCGTAGCCGAAGTGCTCGTAGGCCATCGGATTGCTGTACAGCGAAACGACCGCGGTGCTGCGGACCGTGTTGAAGAACGGCGTGCCCGCGAGCGCGGCGACGTCCTGCGCCTTGTCGTTCGCGCCCCGCCTGGTCCAGTCGGAGCCGGCCTTGGCGTCGAGCTGGGCGACGCCGTCGGCGAGTTGCTGACGCACGGCGGGATCGGCTTTCGCCTTGGCGTCGAGATCCTTGACGACGAGCGCGTAGACGGCGTCATCGAGCGTCGCGTGCGGATAGATCTGCCGCGTCACTTGCAGCAGCACTTCGCCCTGATGCGTGCTCAAGCCCTGCATTTCGAGCGCCCAGACGCGGCTCGGCGCGAGGCTCGCGAAAATCGACGTCGCCGCGATGGTGCCGACCAGCACGCCGGTGCCGCGCAGGAATTCACGCCGGGTCAGTGCGATCTTCGGGGGGGCGGCGGCAATTTCGTCGTGGTCGTGATGATGTCCACCGTCGTGCGCGCGCCGCTGCGCGACGATCGGGATGATCGTGTCTCGCATGTCTCTCTCCTTGTGGGGCACTGCAACCGCTTATTTATGTGGTCCTGCGTGGTGCCGCTGTGACTACTCGTAATGTCCGTGACGTTCGAGCACTTCGACCTTGTAGCCGTCCGGGTCTTGAATAAAGAAGTACCGCGCGATCAGCGAGCCGTCGTCGTTCTTGAATTCGCGCACGTCATTGGGCGTGAGGCCGAGGCCGATCAGGCGCTCGCGCTCGGCCTTCACATCCGGCACGCTCACCGCGACATGACCGTAGCCGTCGCCATGCGTATAGGGCTCGGTGCGCCCCTTGTTCCAGGTGAGTTCGAGTTCGGCATGCGTCTCGTCGTTGCGCAGATAGGCGAGCGTGAAGTCCGGAAAGTCCAGCCGATGCGCGACGCCCAAATCGAAAGCCTTCTGATAGAAATCGAGCGAGCGCTGCAGATCCTGCACGCGAATCATCGTGTGAATGAGTTTTGACATGGGCGCCTCCTCCTGATGAGAGAAGTGTAGGAAGCCGCGCGGGCAAAGGGTAATGGCCGGTTAAATCGGGCCTAGGCATTTCCCCGAGGCGCACGGGTGCATCGTGGTCATCGTGCGCGCAAACGAACATCTATAAACAAAAACGAAATTATTTGTCGCATTTGCGATAAATTCGCGCGCGAGTAGTACGATAAACGACGGTTTCCGATGATCGAATATTCGAATTCGATCATTGAGAAATCCGCTAACGGGGACAGCGCGCTGCCGCTCGTCGCCCGCCAAGAACAACGGAGACTCCATCTTGAAAACAGTCATCGGCTTGCGCTGGTGGATCATCGCGCTCGTCTGCGCGGGCACGATCGTCAACTATCTTTCGCGCAACGCGCTCGGCGTCATGGCCTCCGAGCTGAAAACGCTCATGAACATGAGCACGCAGCAATACTCCTATGTCGTCGCCGCGTTCCAGGTCGGCTATACGATCATGCAGCCGGTGTGCGGGCTCATCATCGACATCATCGGGCTGCGGCTCGGCTTCGCGCTGTTCGCGTGCCTCTGGTCGGCCACGGGCATCGCGCACGCGTTCGCCACGGGCTGGATGTCGCTCGCCGCGATGCGCGGGCTCATGGGCCTGTCGGAGGCCGTCGCGATTCCGGCGGGCATGAAGGTGGTCGCGGAATGGTTTCCGAATCGCGAGAAGTCGGTTGCGGTCGGCTATTTCAACGCGGGCACGTCGTTGGGTTCCCTGTTCGCGCCGCCGCTCGTCGTCTTTCTTTCGCTGCGCTACGGCTGGCAAAGCGCGTTCGTCGTGACCGGCGCGATGGGCTTTGTCTGGGCCGCGTTCTGGTACTGGCTCTATCGCGCGCCGGGCGAACATCCGCGCATCGGCGAGCATGAGCGCAATGCGATCGTCGATGGGCAGACGCCCGTGGCGCAGCGTTCGCAAGGGCAGCGCCGCATCCGCGAAGTGCTCGGCACGCGCCGCTTCTGGGCAATCGCGCAGGCACGCTTCTTCGCCGAGCCCGCGTGGCAGACCTTCAGCTTCTGGATTCCGCTCTATCTCGCCACCGAGCGCCACATGGACCTCAAGCAGATCGCGATGTTCGCGTGGCTGCCGTTCCTCGCCGCCGATCTGGGCGGGCTGTTCGGCGGCTATCTGTCGCCGTTCCTGATGAAGCGCTTTCGCCTGCCGCTCATTGCTTCGCGCATCGCGGGCGTCGTGCTCGGCGCGTTCATGATGATCGGGCCGGCGTGCATCGGGCTCGTCGCGTCGCCGTATGAAGCCATCGCGCTGTTCTGCGTCGGCGGCTTCGCGCATCAGATGATCTCCGCGCTCGTCAACACGCTCGCCGCCGATGTCTTCGAGCCCGGCGAAGTCGGCACCGCCGCCGGCTTCGCGGGCATGGCGGCGTGGATCGGTGGACTGGGCTTCTCGCTCGTGGTCGGCGCGCTCGCCGATTCGATCGGCTATACGCCGCTGTTCGCCGCGCTCGGCGCGTTCGACCTGATCGGCGCGGCGTTGCTCGTCGTGCTGATGCGCGGCGTGAAAAGCGATGCGAATCCGCTAGAAACGGCGCAACGGGCGGCCTGAGATCGAATCAACCGGAGACACATCATGGCAAACTTGAAGAATCGACCGCGTTTCGCGCTATCGGAACGAACGGACAACCGTGTCGCGCTGCGTTGCGCTGAAGGCGCGCGCATCGAACTGTTCGTTCTCGCCGACGACATCATCCGCGTACTGGTGCTGCCGCATGGCGAACTGCGCGGCCCGCGCACATGGGCGATCGCGCCTGGTCAGGAAGACGCGCCGCTCGAAGGACGCGACCGCTACGATACGAGCGGCTTCACGGCCACGCCGTTCACGTTGTCGGAGGAGGCGGGTCGTGTCGTCATCGAAACGTCGCAAATCCGCGTGACGGTCGCGTTCGATGGCGGCTTTTGCGCGTGGCAAATCCGGCGCGACGGACGCTGGCACGACGTGATGAACGATCGCAAAACGCAAGCGTACAACTTCGGCTGGTGGGACGAACGCGTGTACCACTATGTCGAGCGCAAGCCGGACGAAATTTACGTCGGACTCGGCGAGCGCGCGGGCTCGCTCGATCGCGCGAATCAGAGCTACGAAATGCGCAATGTCGATGCCATGGGCTACAGCGCCCGCACGACCGATCCGCTCTACAAGCACATTCCGTTTTACGTGACGTGGCAGCCGCAGACGTCGACAGGCTTCGGCCTCTTCTACGACACGCTCGCCGATTGCCGCTTCGACATGGGCCGCGAACTCGACAACTATCACGGGCACTATCGGCACTTCGTCGCCGAGCATGGCGATCTCGACTACTACTTCATCGCCTCGCCCGATACGCCGCTCAACGCCGTGCGCCGCTTCACGTGGCTGACTGGACGGCCCGCGTGGATGCCGAAGTGGGGCCTCGGCTACTCCGGGTCGACGATGAGCTACACCGACGCTCCCGACGCGCAACAGCGCATGGCCGAATTCATCGAACGATGCCGCGAGCACGACATTTTGTGCGATTCGTTCCATCTGTCGTCGGGCTATACGTCGATCGGCGGCAAGCGCTACGTGTTCAACTGGAATCGCGACAGGTTTCCCGATATCGATGGCTTCGTCGAAAGCTATCTGCGCGAAGGCGTGCGCCTGTGCCCGAACATCAAGCCGTGTCTGTTGCAGGATCATCCGCTGTTCGAATCGGTTGCCGATGCGGGCCTGCTGATCGAAGCGCGCGACGGCGAGCCCGCGTGGGTGCAGTTCTGGGACGAAGTGGGCGCGTATCTCGACTTCACGAATCCGCGAACCATCGACTGGTGGAAGGCGCGCGTGAAGGATAGCCTGCTGCGCCACGGCATCGCCGCGACATGGAACGACAACAACGAATTCGAGATCTGGAGCCCCGACGCCATCGCACGCGGCTTCGGCAAGGCGTTCCCCGCGCGCGAGGCCAAGGTCTTGCAGACGCAACTGATGATGCGTGCATCGCGCGACGCGCAGCTCGAACATGCGCCCAGCGTGCGGCCGTTTCTCGTGTCGCGTTCGGGCGGCGTCGGCATGCATCGCTATGTGCAGACGTGGTCGGGCGACAACTACACGTCGTGGGAAACGCTGCGCTTCAATCTGAAGATGGGCCTCGGTCTCGCGATGTCGGGCGTGTCGAACAGCGGCCATGACATAGGCGGTTTTGCGGGTCCGGCGCCCACGCCCGAGTTGCTGTTGCGCTGGGTCGCATTCGGCATCTTCCTGCCGCGCTTTTCGATTCATTCATGGAATGACGACGGCACCGTCAACGAACCCTGGATGTACCCCGAGACCACGGACGTCATCGCCGGGCTCATCAAGTTGCGTTACCGGCTCATTCCGTACCTGTACGAACTGCTTTGGCAATCGCATCGGGACTATGAACCCGTGTTGCGGCCGATATTCGCGGAGTTTCCGAACGATCCGCTTTGCCTTGCCGATGGCGACGACATGATGCTCGGTGCGTCGCTGCTCGTCGCGCCAGTCGTCGAGGCGGGCCGCACCGAGCGAGAAGTCTATCTTCCGGCGGGCGCGCGCTGGGCGTCGTACTGGAGCGGCGAAGTCTTCGACGGCGGCCAGCACGTGACCTTGCCCGCGCCGCACGATCGCCCCGTCATGCTGATTCGCGAGGGTCATGTGATCGCGCTAAACGTCGCGGGACAGCACTTCGCGCGCCCGGCCGATGAGCGCGCGTTCATCGCGTTGCCGTGTGCGGGCGTCGGCATCGCGCGGGGCGAATGCATCGAGGACGACGGCGAGAGCGAAGCCTGGCGCGACGGCGTGCAAGGGCGCTGGGGCGTCGTCATCGAAAGTGACGCGCAGCATTTGCGCATTGCAATCGAATGGCACGGCGAGATGCCGCGCGCGCAGAACGAAGTCCGCGTGAGCGTGCCCGCGACGGACACGCGAAGCGTGACCTGCGCGACCGGCGAGCTGACCAGCGAGCGCATCGCCGATGGCTGGCGCCATTTCACAGTACGTCTCGTGCACTGACCCAAAGGAAACAACCAGCAATGAAGTCTTTGAATCGCGCCCGGACGCGCGCATGCGTCCTCACGTCTTTTACTCTTGCAACCGGAGCGTTGTGCGGCATGGCGTCGGCGCAAAGCAGCGTTACGCTGTATGGCGTCGTCGATAACGCGTTCGCGTATGTCAGCGATCAACGCGGGCATTCGAACATCTACATGAGCCAGGGCAATCTGCAGGCGAGCAAGTTCGGCCTCGTCGGTAATGAAGACCTTGGCGACGGCACCAAAGCCATCTTCCGTCTCGAAAGCGGTTTCAATTCGCTGACGGGCGCGCAATCCAGCGCAGGCACGATCTTCAACCGGCAAGCCTATATGGGCTTGAGCAACGACCGCTACGGCACGCTGACGCTCGGCCGCCAGTACACGCCCTACTTCAGCATGGTCGGCGCGCTCGGGCCGACGGGCGTGCTCACCGGCGCGACCGGCGCGCATCCCGGCGACGTCGATGCACTCGACACCACGCTGCGTTTCAACAACGCGGTCACGTATGCGTCGCCGGTCATCGCGGGTCTGGCGTTCAGCGCGCAGTACGGGCTCGGCGGCGTGCCGGGCAGCATCGCGAGCGGAAGCAATTTCAGCGCCGCGTTGCGCTACGACTACACGCCGGTGTCGATCGCGGCGGGCTACGTAAAGCTGAAGGACATCGCGACGAGCCCCGCGCTCGGTTCATACGCGATCAACTCGCCGGTGAACAACGGCTATGCGAGCGCGCAGAGCGCCCAACTGATCGCGGCGGCCGCGCGCTACGCGTACCACGATCTGATGGTCGGCCTCAACTACTCCAACGTGCAATACGCGCCGGGCTCGCATTCGCTTTTCGCGGATGAAGCGGTCTTCAACAGTTACGGCGTTGTCGCCACGTATCGGTTCACGCCGGCGGTGAATGTCGCGGCGGGATACAGCTACACGCGCGCGAGCAAGGCGAACGGCATCGCCGATCCGGCGCAGTACCATCAGGTTTCGTTCGAGGAAACGTATAGCGTGTCGGCACGGACCACGTTCTACGCACTGCAGGCTTATCAGCATGCGCGTGGCAAGTCGCTGGTCGCAGCGGGCGGCGGTTTGACTATCGCGAATGCAGTGGCGGTCGTCGGTGATTCGCAGAATGCGTCGCCTTCCTCGGGACCTTCGCAGTTTGTTGCGATGGTGGGCCTGAGGCACGCGTTCTGACTTCAGGTTTTCTCGCCGGATCTCGTTAGCGGGATCCGGCGAAAGCCAGACGTTACGACAACATCCACGTCCGCGCGAAAGCCTCGAAACGCGTTACCTCTTCGGCTTGCCACTGCACAGGTTTCCCAAGCTCTTCCGCCACGATTCTCGCGACTTCCGGCGCCGCGTCGCGCGCAGCAGCGGCATCGAGAAACAGCGCGCGATTGCGCCGCGCCAGCACATCCTCGACACACCGCGCAAGTTCCGCCCGAACCGCAAAACGCGTCTGCGCCTCAGTCAAACCGCTCGCCTTCACCAGCACGTTCTGCGCGCCGGGCAAACGCCCGACCCGCGCCGCATCGGAGCCGTAATAGCCGTGCTGCTCCGCCGTCGCGCCATGCAACGGCAACGACGCCGTCCGGCACGGCGCATCCGGCACCAGGCGCTTCGCCACAGCGAGATCGATGACCTGCTGCGCCATCAGCCGATAAGTCGTCCACTTGCCGCCCGTCACGGTGATCATGCCCGTCGCGTTCATTTCGATCGTATGTTCACGCGATAGCGCCGCCGTCGATGCCTGCCCATCGGCCTTCACGAGCGGACGAAGCCCCGCCCAGACGCTCAGGACGTCATCGCGCGTCGGCTTGACGGACAGATAATCCGACGCCGTCGCGAGAATGAAGTCGATATCCTCGTCGCTTGCGCGCGGGTCGAGCGGCAAGTCCTGACGCGGCGTATCGGTCGTCCCGACGATCGTGTGGCCGTGCCACGGCACCATGAACAGCACGCGGCCGTCTTTCGTCTTCGGCACGAGAATCGCGTCGTTGCTTTGCAGGAAGCGGCCCGGCAACGTCAGATGCACGCCCTGGCTCGGCGCCACGATCGGGCGCACGCCGGGTTCGGCCATTGCGCGGATCGAGTCGACCCAGACGCCCGTCGCGTTGACGAGGCAGCGCGCGCCGACGCTGAAGCTGTCGCCCGTTTCGACATCCGTCACCGACAGCCGATGATGCCCCGCCGCGCGATCAAAACCGATGCCATGCACGGCCGCATTGTTGAGCGCGACGCCGCCGAGATCGAACAGCGTACGCATCAGCGCGATAGCGAGACGCGCGTCGTCGAACTGACCGTCGAGGTAGAGCGTGCCGCCGCGCAACGCGTGGCCGTCGAGGCTGTCGGCGAGCATCGGCGATTTCGCGCGCGTTTGCGCGAGATTGAGGCTGCGGCTCGCGCCGAGATTCAGCGAGCCCGCGAGCCAGTCGTACATTTTGAGTCCCGCGCCGTAGACGAACTTGTCTCCGAAGCGATACGCCGGCACGACGAAGCCAAGCGCATGCACCAGATGCGGCGCGTTGCGCGCAAGCAGGCCGCGTTCGCGCAGCGCCTCGCGAACCAGCGGGATGTTGCCCTGCGCGAGATAACGCACACCGCCATGAACGAGCTTGGTGGCCTTGCTCGATGTGCCTTTGGCGAAGTCGCGCGCCTCGAGCAGCAAGGTTCGATAGCCGCGCGACGCCGCATCGACGGCCGTGCCGAGACCGCTCGCGCCGCCGCCGATCACGACGACATCGAAGAGCGGCGTCTGGTCCACTTCGCGCAGCAGCGATGCGCGGTCGGGAGGAGTGTTGGCGTGCATGTCAGACCGTGACGCGAGTGGATTGAGCAGAGGGTATTTCCCAGCCGCGGGCGCGCTCGATCGCGCGATGCCATCGTTCGATATGCGCTTCGCGTGCGTGCGCGGACATCGTGGGTTCGAAGCGCCGCGCGGCCGGCCATGCGCGCGTGATTTCGTCGAGACCGGACCACAAGCCCGAGCCGAGCCCCGCGAGGCAGGCGGCGCCGAGCGCGGTCGTCTCGGTGACGTGCGGGCGCACGACGGGCCTCGCGAGCAGATCGGCCTGGATCTGCATCAACAGGTCGTTTCGCGACGCGCCGCCGTCCGCGCGAAGCTCGCTCACGGCGATGCCCGCGTCGGCCTCCATCGCGGTGAGGACATCGACGGTCTGAAGCGCGATGGCTTCGAGCGCCGCCCGCGCGATATGTGCGCGCGACGTGCCGCGCGTCATGCCGAGCAGCGTGCCGCGCGCATACGGGTCCCAATACGGCGCGCCGAGTCCGGCGAACGCCGGCGCGAGCACGACGCCCTCGCTCGATTCGCACTGCGCCGCCAGCGCGCCGATATCCTGCGCGCTTTCGATGATGCCGAGGCCATCGCGCAGCCATTGAACGATCGCGCCGCCCATGAAGACCGCGCCTTCCAGCGCATACGTGAGACGCCCGTCGAGTTGCCAGCCGATCGTCGTGAGCAGCCGATGCCGCGATGCGACGGGCTGCGCACCCGTGTTCATCAACATGAAAAGGCCGGTGCCGTACGTGTTCTTGACGAGACCCGGCTCGACGCATCCCTGCCCGAAGGTCGCGGCCTGCTGATCGCCCGCGACGCCCGTGATCGGAATGGCCGCGCCGAACAACGCGGCATCCGTATGCGCGATGAAGCCGCTCGACGGCATCACCTCGGGCAACACGGCGCGCGGGATATCGAAGAGCGCGAGCAGTTCGTCGTCCCATTGGCAGGCGCGGATATCGAAGAGCGCGGTGCGCGCGGCGTTCGATACATCCGTGACGTGGACGCGGCCACCGGTCAGATTCCAGACGAGCCAGCTATCGACGGTGCCGAAAACCAGCTCGCCGCGTTGCGCACGCGCGCGCAGCCCCGGCGCGCTGTCGAGCAGCCACGCGAGCTTGGTCGCGGAAAAATACGGATCGATACGCAGGCCCGTCTTGCGCTCGATCAGCGGCTGCGCGCCGCTTTCGATCAGGCGCGCGCAGTGCGCAGCGGTGCGCCGGTCCTGCCAAACAATGGCGGGCCCGATGGGCGCGCCCGTCCGCCGGTCCCACAAAAGCGTCGTCTCGCGCTGGTTCGCGATGCCGATCGCCGCGATCTCCGAGCCTTGCGCACCGGCCGTCCGCATGGCCTCCCGTGCGACATCGAGCTGCGATTGCCAGATATCGTCAGGATCGTGCTCGACCCAGCCGGGCTGCGGATAATGCTGCGCGAATTCGCGCTGCGCGCTCGCGACGACACTGCCCGAGCGGGCGAAGACTAGCGCGCGGGAACTGGTCGTTCCCTGATCGAGCGCGAGGATGAAACGTTGCTGGCTCATGCCGCCGACTCCCTGCTGCCGGTTGTGATTATGTTCGCAAACGAATGCTTATATTCGTTTTCAATCATCCTAACACCGAGTACGGGCGCGGTATATTTCGTCGTACACTCGCGCATCCGGCAATTTTCATTTTTTTGCGATTCTGCTCACTTCGATGACATCCGATCCAGCACTCAACGGCAGGCAGCGGGCGCTGCTCGACCGTGTCGCACGAGACGGCTTCGCCACCATCGAAGACCTGGCCGCGCAATTCCAGGTCACGCCGCAGACCATCCGCCGCGACGTGAACTGGCTGTCCGACCAGAACCTGCTGCGCCGCTATCACGGCGGCGCGAGCGCGCTGACGAGTTCGGAGAACACCGCCTACACGGCGCGCCAGCACATGTATCTTGAAGAGAAGCGGCGCATCGCGAGGCTCGTCGCGTCCGAGATACCGAATCAGGCGACGCTCTTCATCAACCTCGGCACGACGACCGAGGAAGTCGCCCGCGCGCTGCGTCAGCACACGGGCTTGCGCGTCATCACGAACAACCTGAACGTGGCGAACATTCTCGCGGACGAATCCGACGCCGAGCTGCTGGTCGCGGGCGGAAAGGTGCGCGCGCGCGACAAGGGCGTCGTCGGCGAGCAGGCGGTCGACTTCATCCGGATGTTCAAAGTGGACTTCGGGATCATCGGCATTTCGAGCATCGAAGAGGACGGCACGCTGCGCGACTTCGATATCGCCGAGGTGCGCGTGGCGCAGGCGATCGTCGAGCAGTCGCGCACGGTGTTTCTCGTCGCCGATCACTCGAAGTTTGGCCGCGCCGCGCTCGTGAAGCTCGGTCATCTCAGTCAGATCGATGCGCTTTTCACGGATGCTTCGCCGCCTGAGTGGATGGCAGAGAGTCTTGCTGCGGCGGATGTGGTCGTGCGTGTGGCGGATTAGGGGCGCGGGATCGGCGTGCCGTCCTTGTGGACGAAACGGCCGTCGGCATTGGCGCTTTTCATATCGACATCCGAGCAGGTCGTAAGGTCTTCATACACGCGGCTGCCTACTTCGAGATACACCGCCGCCTTCCCCGACCGGTTGATCATGTGATGACCGTTGCCCGTTCCCTTCCGAAACGCCGCGCAATCGCCCGCGCGCAGGATCGTCTCGCCTTCGTCCTCTATCAGCACGAGTTCGCCTTCGAGCACATGAACGAACTCGTCCTCGTGCGAATGCCAGTGACGCTGGCTCGACCAGCCGCCCGGCGGCAGGCGCATCAGATTCACGCCGAAGTCGCTGAGACCGCCCGCATCGCCGATACGCTGGCGAATGCGATCGGCGCAGGGCGCATCGAACGGCGGCGGATAACCCGAGCCGGTTATCTCCGGCACAGCGGCGAGGTCGATCTTGGGCATGGCAAACCTATGTATTCGCGATCAGCAGTTCTTCGGCATTGTGCGGCGGACGCAGGCCATCGCTTCGATCCGCGAAATAGCGCTGCGTCAGATCCGCCGCGCAAACGTGACGCGCGTCGCTGAAGCCCGCATCGCGCGCGAGTGACTGAATCTCGCCCGGCGTGAAGAAGCTGATGAACGGCGTGCCGCTCGCCCGCGCGCCCTTCTCCGCCATCTCCAGTCCCGGACGCACATCGGGGTCCGCGAGTTCGAACGGCAGCAGAAAGGTCATCGCAAAGATCGATCCCGACGCGAAGCCCGCCACTTCCCGCAACGTGGCCGCGTTCGCTTCCTTCGTGAGATACATGCTGACGCCCGTCGACACGACGATTGCAGGCCTGCTTTCATCGAAGCCGTTGTTCACGAGCTTCTCGCGCCACGATTCTCCCGCTTCGAAATCGACGGGCACGAAACGCAGCCAGTCCGGCACCCCATAGCCGAGCTCGATCAGACGCCGACGCTTCCATGCTTGCGGCCCCGGCGGATCGACTTCGAAAATCTTCAGCCGTGAAGCGATCTCCGGCCTGCGTTGCGCGAAGCTGTCGAGACCCGCGCCGAGGATCACGTATTGCGTCACGCCCCGGCCCGCTTCTTCGACGACGAGATCTTCGATGAAGCACGCACGCGCGACGATCGACGCACGGAAAGGCCGCGTGAACTCCGGATTCATGTCGCCACGTTCGCGCCAGTTCGCATCGGGCGCGAGCAATTCGAGGCCGATCGTGTCCGCGAGCACGTGCGGCGGCGCATCGGCTTCGACATGCAGTGCGCGCCACATCGCGACGCGCGCAGCCGTGCTGTCCGGCGCGGGATTGGTGTTGTCGTTCATGATTCGCAGCGAAGGCAATGGAAGCAAAGAATGTCTCACACTTCGCCCGGCGTCGTCTTGAACACTACAATCAGGTAAAACAAGCAAAGGACGCGAACATGGCGCAAGCGCCGCATATCGACGTTAAAGAAGATACCCGCACGCAAAACGAACGCCGCTGGCTCACGGTCGGCGGGCCGATCCTCTTTCTGCTGCTCTGGTCCGCGGGATTCCCGATTGCGAAGACCGGTCTGCACTACGCGTCGCCATTGACGTTTCTATCGATACGCTTCGCGTTGAGCGTCGGCGTGCTGCTCGCCGTCTGCGCAATCAAACGCCCGCAATGGCCGCGCAACGCGCGCGCGTGGCTGCATCTCGGCGTCGTCGGCTTTCTCGTGCAGGTGATGTACTTCGGCCTCAGCTATCTGTCGATGACGGCGGGCATCGCGACTTCGGTACTCGCGTTGATCGTGTCCTTGCAGCCGATTCTCGTCGGCGTGCTCGCGCCGAAGTTCGTCGGCGAGCGGATAGGCGTTCGACGCTGGATCGGCCTGACGCTCGGGCTCGTGGGCGCGGCGGGCGTGATCGTCGCGCGCGGGCCAATGCACGCGGAATCGCTCGGGCCGGTGCTGCTCGCGATCGGCGCGCTCATCGGCATCACGAGCGCGATGCTGTATGAAAAGCGCCTCGGCACGGCGCAAGACCCGATCACATCGAACCTCGTGCAATACAGCGTCGGCTTCGTGTTTTGCGCGCCGATGGCGCTCGCGTTCGAGCACACGCAAGTGCAATGGACACCCACCTTCATCGCGACGCTAGCCTATCTCGTGATCGGCAATTCGCTGATCGCGATCACGCTGCTGCTCGCGATGACGCGCGCGGGCAAGGTATCGCAAGTGGCGTCGCTGTTCTTTTTCATCCCGCCCGCGGCCGCCGTGCTGTCCTGGTTCTTTCTCGGCGAAGTTCTGCCCGCAGCCGCATGGTGGGCCATGGGCGTCGCGGTGCTCGGCGTCGCGATCGCGACGTGGAGCCCGCGCAAGTGACATCTCAATGCGAATGCTTCGGCACGTCCGCGCCACGGCAGCCGACGAGAAAGTCGAAGTCGCAGCCTTCGTCGGCCTGCAATACGTGATCGACATACAGCTTGCGATAGCCGGTGCGATCCTCGGGAATCTCGCGCTTCGCCGCCGACCACGCATCGAGGCGCGTGCGGATTTCATCATCGTCGATATCGATGCGCAGCAGGCCCTTGTCGCAGTCCAGTTCGATCCAGTCGCCGTCGCGCACGATCGCAAGCGGCCCGCCCGCGCGCGCCTCGGGCGCGACGTGCAGCACCACGGTGCCATACGCCGTGCCGCTCATGCGCGCGTCCGACACGCGCACCATGTCCGTCACGCCTTGCGCCAGCACCTTCGGCGGCAGGCCCATGTTGCCGACCTCCGCCATGCCCGGATAGCCCTTCGGCCCGCAGTTCTTCATCACGAGCACGGAGTCCGCGGTGACATCGAGATCGGGATCGGCGATGCGGCGCTTGTAGTCGTCGAAGTCCTCGAACACGACCGCGCGGCCCCGATGTTTCAGTAACGCGGGCGTCGCCGCCGACGGCTTCAGCACCGCGCCGTTCGGCGCGAGATTGCCGCGCAGCACGCACAATCCGCCATCAGCGACGAGCGGTTTCTCGATCGGACGGATCACTTCGTCGTTGTACAGCGGCGCCTCCTTCACGTTCTCCCAGAGCGTGCGGCCGTTTGCCGTGAGCGCATCCGGATGCGGAATCAGGTTCGCCTCGCCCAGCCGCCGCAGCACCGCCGGCAAACCGCCCGCGTAGTAGAACTCTTCCATCAGGAAGCGCCCCGAGGGCTGCAAATCGACGAGCGTCGGCGTACCGCGCCCGATGCGCGTCCAGTCGTCGAGTTCGAGCTTCACGCCGATACGCCCCGCGATCGCCTTCAAATGAATTGCCGCATTGGTCGAACCGCCGATCGCCGCGTTGGTGCGGATCGCGTTTTCGAACGCCTCGCGCGTGAGCAGCTTCGAGAGCCGCAAGTCTTCCAGAGCCATTTCGACGATACGCATGCCCGACAGATGCGCGAGCACATAGCGGCGCGAATCCACAGCCGGAATCGCCGCATTGTGCGGCAGCGTGACGCCGAGCGATTCCGCCATGCACGCCATCGTCGATGCGGTGCCCATCGTGTTGCAGGTGCCCGTCGAGCGCGACATGCCCGCTTCCGCCGACATGAACTCGTGTATCGATATCTTGCCCGCCTTCACCTGCTCGCTGAGTTGCCACACGACCGTGCCCGAGCCGATATCGCGCCCTTCGTGCTTGCCGTTGAGCATCGGGCCGCCGGAGACGACGATCGCGGGCACGTCGCAACTCGCCGCGCCCATCAGCAGCGCGGGCGTCGTCTTGTCACAGCCGACGAGCAGCACGACCGCATCGACGGGATTGCCGCGTATCGCTTCCTCGACGTCCATGCTCGCGAGATTGCGCGTGAACATCGCGGTGGGCCGCAGATTCGACTCGCCGTTCGAGAACACCGGAAACTCGACCGGGAATCCACCCGCTTCATACACGCCGCGCTTCACGTGCTCCGCGAGCTTGCGAAAGTGCGAATTGCACGGCGTTAGTTCGGACCACGTATTACAAATGCCGATGATCGGCTTGCCCGCGAACTCGTGATCCGGAATGCCCTGATTCTTCATCCAGCTCCGGTACATGAAACCGTTCTTGTCGGCGGTGCCGAACCACGCTGCAGACCGAAGCCTGGATTTTGGGGCGCTCATGGCTTGCTCGTTTGGGGGGAAAACCTATAAATAGCATGACTATATGCAGGGCGCGTACCGGGAAAACGCTAATCGAAACGTCAAAACACTGTGCATATAGTTTGTCTATTGAAGTCAGCGCGCGGGCTTCGCATATCCCAATTACTCGTTCAAAACGCCGCGCTTTCGAATCGCCTCTCGCACACCTCGCATCGTCATTTGCAATGGCGGGCGCTTTCATGCTTGAAAGCCGCGCGCGCATGACGTGCCGTGAAACCCAGTATCTGAACGTGATCGACGATGAGTCGACCCATCGACCAACGAAGAAGAGACCGGAGGAAGACATGGCAGAGAATGAAGAGAATCGGGATGACGACGCACAGCACGGCAGCCTCATCAATGCGGGCCGGCGCGGCATCATGCAGGGCGCGGGACTCGGCGCGGCGCTGTCGCTGCTGGGCGGTGTGACCGGCGGCGGCTTGATTTCGACTGCGCAGGCCGCCGAAGCGGCGTTTCCGCAGCACAAGAAATGGAAGATCGTGTTCGTCAATCACGTGACGACGAATCCGTTTTTCGTGCCGACGCAATACGGCATTCAGGACGCGTGCGCCATGTTCGGCATGGACTATCAATGGACCGGCTCGGCTACGTCCGACGCGGGCGAAATGGTGCGCGCGGTGAACTCCGCGATCGCCGCGAAAGCCGATGCGATCGCCGTGCCGATCGTCGATCCGAACGCCTTCGACAAGCCCATCCAGGCTGCGCTCGACGCCGGCATTCCGGTGTTCGCTTACAACGCCGACGCGCCGCGCGGCAAGAGCAATCCGCGGCTCGCGTATATCGGGCAGGATCTGTATCTGTCGGGCTATCAGATGGGCGAACGCATCGCGAGCCTGATCGACAGCGGCATGGTCGCGCTTTTCATCGCGACGCCGGGGCAGTTGAACATCCAGCCGCGTCTCGATGGCGCAAGCGATGCGATCAAGAAGTCCGGCAAGAAGATCGACATTCAGACCGTCGCGACTGGCGCAACCGTCAACGAAGAGCTTTCGAAGATCAAGTCGTTCTATCTCGGCCACCAGGACCTGAAAGGCATGTTCGCCGTCGATGCGGGCAGCACGCAGGGCGTCGCTCAAGTGATGAAGGAATCGAACCTGCCTTCGAAGGGCGTGCATGGCGGCGGCTTCGATCTGCTGCCGCAGACCATCCAGCTCATCCACGAAGGCTTCCTCGATTTCACCATCGACCAGCAGCCGTACGTGCAGGGCTTCTACACGGTGATGGAAGCGTTCGTGTTCCTCGCGTCAGGCGGGCTCGTCGGGCCGGCGAACATCAACACGGGTCTCAAGTTCGTGACGAAGGACACGGTCGAGCCTTATCTCAACACCTCGACGCGTTATGAAGGCAAGACCACCAAGCCGCAAATCGTGCCGATGAAAGGCGCGATCAAGTCCTGATGAACACGGTGAACGAACCTACTAAAGCAACCACGCCCGCACGGATCGACAGTCCGCGCGGCGCGTGGGCGTCTCACTGGGCGCCCGAGTTGCGCATCCTGCTGGTCGCCGCGCTGCTCGCGGCGTACTTCCAGTTCGTCAATCACGACTTCCTGCTCAGCAACGCGAGCCTCGTCAATCTCTCGCAGTACGTGGCGCCCGTCGCGATCATCGCGTTCGGCGAGATCATGCTGATGATCGGCGGCGACATCGATCTGTCGGCGGGCATGGTGTTCGCGTTCGCGCCGTTCATGATGGTGTTCGCCAACGAGGCGGGCGCGCCGATGTGGCTCGCGGTGATCGCGGGCCTCGTCGCGGCCGCGATCATCGGCTTCATCAACGGCGCGGTGACGGTCTACCTGCGTCTGCCTTCGTTCGTGACGACGCTCGGCACGCTCTTTCTGATCAACGGCATCACGCTCACGGTTTCACGCGGCACGCCCGCCGCGACGCCCGGCTCGCCCGAGTTCGCCGCCGTGATGGGCGCGTGGGGCTATAGCGAGATCATCTGGACCGTGGCGATCGCCTTCGTCATGCATGTGCTGCTGCGGCATACGCGCTGGGGTCTGCACACGCAGGCGGCCGGTGCGAATGCGCTCGGCGCGAGCGAGGCGGGCATCCACGTGAACCGGCTGCGGCTCGGTAACTTCGTGATCGCCGCCGTGCTCGCGGGATTCACCGGCGTCGTCGAAAGCTTTCGCATCACGTCGATCGATCCGCAAGCGGGCGGCAATCAGATCATGTTCCTCGCGGTCGCCGCAGCGGTGATCGGCGGCACGCCGTTGACGGGCGGTTCGGGCACGATCGTCGGCGGCCTGCTCGGCGCGGCGGTGCTCGGCATTCTGAGCGACGGCTTCACGCTCATCGGCATCAACGCGTTCACGTTCAACATCATTCTCGGGGCTGCGATTCTCGCAGCGATGATCTTCAACATCCACGTCGGGCGCATTCGCCGCAGGGGAGCACGGTGATGGCAGAACCGCAAACGGCTCCCGTCGATGCCGCCAGTCTCGCGCTCAGCGGCGACAACCTCGTCAAGCGCTTCGGCGCCGTGACCGCGCTCGACGGCGTCTCGCTCCAGCTCGGCAAGGGCGAGATTCTCGGCATTCTCGGCGACAACGGCGCGGGCAAATCGACGCTCGTCAAGATACTCACGGGCTTTCATCAGCAGACGAGCGGCACGCTGCGCGTACACGGCGAGGAGACGCTGCTCAAGTCCGTCGATCATGCGCGCGCGCTCGGCATCGAATGCGTGTATCAGGATCTCGCGCTCGCGAACTCGCTGTCGATCTATCACAATATGTTCCTCAATCGGGAGATCGTGCGGCGCGGGCCTGCCCGCATCTTGCGTCTCGTCGATCACAAGCAGATGCGCGAGCGCGCCGCGCAATGTCTGGAGGATATCGGCGTGCATGTGCCTTCCGTCGATCTGCCCGTCGAACGTCTGTCGGGCGGTCAGCGTCAGGCCATCGCCGTCGCGCGCGCGGTGCATTCGAACGCGAAGATCCTGCTGCTCGACGAACCGCTCGCCGCGATGGGCGCGCGCGAGGCTGCGCTCATCATCGATCTCGTGATGCGCCTGAAGGAGAAAGGCGGGCTCTCGATCATCATGATCATGCACAACTATGCGCAGACGCTCGATATCGCGGATCGCATCATGTTGATGCAGCGCGGGCGCGTGACGTATGAACAGCGCAGCGCGAATACGTCGGTCGCGGAGTTGATGGATATCGTGAGGCGGGAATATCGGGCGATGCGCGCGACGACCGCAAGTTAGCCGCCGCGCGAGCCGCATCATGGATTACCGCAATCCCAGGCAGCGCAAGAGCATGCACGGACGCATCGTGCAGGAGCTCGGCATGCAGATCGTCAGCGGCCGCATCAAGCCGGGCGAGCGTCTGCCCGCCGAGCCCACGCTCTGCGAAAGCTATGGCGTGAGCCGCCCGGTGCTGCGCGAAGCGACACGCGTGCTGGTTGCAAAGGGGCTCGTCGTGTCGAAGCCGCGCGTGGGCAGCGTCGTGCGCGCGCGCGACGAATGGCACATGCTCGACCCCGATGTGCTCGTGTGGACCATCGGTTATCTTCCCGAAGGCGAATTCTTTCGCTCGCTCATGACGGTGCGCCAGATCTTCGAGCCTGCTGCCGCCGCGCTCGCGGCGATCTCCGCGACGGACGACGATATCGCGCGCATCGGCGCTGCGTATGAACGTATGGAGAGCGCGAAAACAGCCGCCGATCTGCTCGATCCGGACCTCGAGTTTCATCGCGCGATCATGATGGCGACGCACAACGACATGCTCGCGTATATCGGCAACATGCTGTCGCTCGCGCTCGGCGAATCGATCAGGCTCACGAGTCGTCATCCGAACACGCACGCGCTGTCCCTCCCGCGCCACAAGGCGATCTTCACCGCGATCGCGAACCGCGATGCGCTCGCCGCGCGTCAGGCGAGCGTCGTGCAGCTCGACAATGCGCGCGCCGACGCCAACTCGATCCTCGGCGGCGCGGCGCTCGAACTGGACCGGCCGCTCTCCGGGTAAGAACTCCCGAATTCGCGCGATCGAAACGTTTGCCTGAGCAGAACGCGCCTCAAGTCCCGCCCATCCCCGCCGTAAACCCTATCAAGACCAGCTTCATCGCGGTCCTGTCTTTACCCCTTCCTTCCCTTTGGGGTCTTTCGACGAGCATTCCACACGTCCTTGCGTCCGGCGCGGGATGAAGGTCCGTCACCGGTCCGTCCGCCCTCGCCCGGACGACTCGCGGAACGTGCGCCTACTTCGTGGACACGGATATCTGACCATTTAGTAGTGCGCATCGACATGACGAGCAACATTCAAATTCGATTCAGGACCATCGCGCTTGCCGCCGCCATGAGCGTGCTGCTTGCCGCATGTGGCGGTGGCGGCGGTGGCGGCGACACAGCGTCGTCCGCGAACGCCACGCGCAGCGGCAGCGCGTCCGCCGTGAGCGTTCCGGCGACGGATACTCCGGCTTCGGACACGGGAACGACGAAGATCACGACGAGCCCTCCTGCCGCGAACAGTACCGCGACCGTGCCGGCGAGCGGCGCGTCCTCGCCCGCCGCCAGCGCGCCCGATCCTGCCTCCAACGCCAACAGCAGCCCGACGCCGCCTCAGTCTGTCCGGCCCTTCTATGGCGTGAACGGCCACAACAACGAAGGCGGCGCCTACGACATCTCCAGCACGGCGCTGCAGCTTTCGCAATTGCAGGACCTGGGCGCGAAGCTGTATCGCAACGAGGTCTACAGCCAGGGCACCGCGAACAAACTCGCGGGCATCGCGCAGACGATGGCGGCCGGCGGGGTCACCGTGTATCCGGTGATGCTCATGAACATCGACATATTCAACAACGAGACCGAAGGGTATAACGCCGGCTTCGCGCTCGGACAGCAGACGGCGACCTCGCGCCACTATCCGTATTACGAGGTTACGAACGAGATGGAAGCGCAACTGCTCATCGGTAACGTGGATGGCGTGTATCCGCAGCAGTTCGATATCGCGAAGTTCAGGAAGCTGCGCGGCGTGATCCGCGGCATGATCGCGGGCATCAGGTCGGTGGATGCGTCGGGCAAGATCATCATGGGCGGCGGAACATGGCTGCACTACGGCTTCCATCAGATGCTCGCAGCCGGGATGGAACCCGATGGCAGCATCGGGCATCCGGTCGTCGACTGGGACATCACCGCGTGGCACTGGTACTCGGAACAGGGCGATATCACCAACGCATGCGGCGGCACCGGCTGTCATAACGTGCTCGCAGCGCTCAAGGCGCTCGGCAAGCCGATCTGGATCAACGAGTTCGGCGTGCGCCCGAACTACGGCACCGATCAGCAGATCGCGGCGTATCTCGTCGGCAACACGATGATGGCGCAGTTCGTCGCGCTCGCATCGACATACGATATCGAATCGATCCAGAGCTACGAGTTATACGACGATCCGGTGGGCGGAGAAGGCCCGTTCGGCTTGCTGAAGAACGACGGCTTCACGCAAAAGCCCGCCTACACCGCGTACAAGAATTTCGTCGCGGCACATCCTATGTGATGTCCGGGCCTTCGATCACGACGCGGCCATTTTCGATGCGGATCGGAATGCGCCGGAGGCTCGCGCCGAGACAAGGCCCATCGACGCACACGCCGTCTTCGAAGCGGAACATCGCGCTGTGATGCGCGCACATCAGCAAGCTGCCTTCGTAAGTCCAGAACGCATCCGGCTCGTAGTTGAGCGGAATCGAGAAATGCGGGCACACGTTGCGATACGCCCACGCTTCGCCGCCGCGTCGCAGCACGAGAATCGACGGCGCGGCTTCGACGCCGCCGCCATCGGGTACGTCGTGGAGCGCGCAGATATCGTTCGATGTCGGATGGCTCACGCGCGCTCCTTCGCGATCAGCACGAAATCGCGCGCTGCGTCGTAACCGCCCTCCTTGCTCACATACTCGATCACGAGCGAAGGCTTCACGCCGAACACCGCATCCGAGTTCACGTAGGGATCGTCGGACGAATACAGCGCGGTCGTCAGCGACTGGTAGCCAGCCGCGTCGATACGAAAGTGAATGTGCGCGGGACGCATCGGATGACGGCCCGTCGCAACGAGCATCTGGCCGACGGGGCCATCGGTCGGAATCGGATAGCTCGTCGGCTTGATCGAATGAAACGCGTACGCGCCGTCCGCGTTGGTGCGAAAACGCCCGCGCAGATTGCCTTCGGGCTGGTCCGGGTCCTGTCCTTCGTACATTCCGTTCGGCGCGGTCTGCCAGACTTCGATCAGCGCATCGGGGACTGGCCGGCCGTCGACATCGCGCACGGTGCCATGAAACAACACTGGCTCGCCATCGCTTTGCGCGATGTTCGCGCCGAACGCCGACTCCTTCACGCCATCGCGATAGAACGGCCCGAGCAGACTGCTTTCGGTCGCGGCTTCATCGTGATGCTGGTTGATGTCGTCGAGAACGATCGAAAGCCCCAGCGTATCCGAAAGCAGAATGAACTCCTGCCGGATGCCATCGCATTTCTTGCCGGTGGCGGTGAGGAACTCGATGCCGCGTCGCCATTCGTCGTGCGTGAGATTCACTTCGCGCGCGAACGCGTGCAGGTGGCGCACGAGCGCGGTGACGATTTCCTTCGTGCGCGCATCGGCGCACTGGCCGAAGGATGCGGTGACGTTTTGCGTGAGCGATTCGTTCATGGTCGTCGTCCTTCGTATGCCGCTTCGATCAATGCGCGCAGCGGCGCGCGTTCGACCGGTCGCGGATTCCAGTACGGGCTTTTCATCGCGACATCGACGGCGATATCGATATCGCTTTCCTTCATGCCGATGTCCTTCAGCGCGGTCGGCGCGCCATTCGCCTGCGCGAGTTCGAATGCGCCGCGAGCGGCATCGTCCGTGCCCAGCGCGCGGGCGATGCGCTTCATCGCTTCCGGCACGGCATCGCGGTTATAGGCGAGCGCGTGCGGCAGCACGATAGTATGCGTTTCTGCATGCGGCAGATTGAACGTGCCGCCGAGCGTATGACACAGCTTGTGATGCAACGACATGCCGACGCTGCCCAGCACCGCGCCGCACAGCCACGCGCCGTAGAGGCAATCGCCGCGCGCATCGAGATCGTCCGGCTTCGCAGCCACCTTGCCGATGCCCTGCGCCAGCGCGCGAATGCCCTCCTCCGCCATCAGGCTCACGACCGGGTTCGCGTCCTGCGCATACAGCCCTTCGGCCGCGTGCGCGATCGCGTTGATGCCGCTCGTCACCGAAAGCGACGCGGGCAACGATACCGTCAGTTGCGGATCGTAGATCACCGTTTTCGGCAGCACGCGCATGTCGCGGCCGGTCTTCTTCAATCCCGCTTCGGTGAGGCCGTAGATCGGCGTCATCTCCGAGCCGGCATAGGTGGTCGGCACGGCGAGTATCGGCAGCGAGGATGTCAACGCGATCGCCTTGCCGAGGCCCGTCGTGGAGCCGCCGCCGATGGCGATCGCGCAATCCGCGCCGATGCGCTGCGCATACTCGCGCGCCTCACGCGCCGTTTCGACCGGCACGTGCATCACCGCTTTCGCAAACACACCCGCCGCGCGATGGCCGATGCGTTCGGCGAGCGCTTCCGCCTGATCGCGCTGTGGCGGCGTCGAGAGAATGAGCGCGCGTTGCGCGCCGAGAAGCTCGATCTCGCGTTCGAGATGCTCGATGCTTCCCGCACCGAACACCACGCGCGACGGCATGCCCTGATAGATGAACGATTGCATGATTCCCGATGCGCTCAGCGCGGATAGTAAGGCGGAATATTGGCGTCGACATTCACCCACACCGACTTGGCCTGAGTATACTCGCGCATCACTTCGAAGCCCATCTCGCGCCCGTAGCCGCTCGCGCCGACGCCACCGAACGGCGACCCCGGACTCACGCGTTTGTAGCAGTTGATCCACACCATGCCGCTCTTCAACTGCCGCGCGACGAGATGCGCGCGTTGCAGATCGCGCGTCCAGAGGCCCGCGCCGAGGCCGTATTCCGTGCCGTTGGCGATCGCGAGCGCTTCCTCATCGCTCTTGAACGTGCTGACGGTGACGAACGGACCGAACACTTCTTCCTGCGCGACACGGTCGGTCGGCTTAGCCTGCACGATGGTGGGCTCGACATAGCAGCCGTTCGCGAGCGCCGCGGCATCCGGCGCCTTGCCGCCCGCGAGCACGCGGCCGCCCTGCTCGCGCGCGACATCGACATAGGACAGCACGCGGTCGCGATGCATCTGCGACGTGAGCGGGCCCATCTCCGTCGACGGATCGAGCGGATCGCCGATACGGATGGAGCGCGCGAGCGACGTGAAGCGCTCCAGCAGTTCATCGGCGATGGATTCATGCACGATCAAACGCGATGCCGCGATGCACGCCTGCCCCTGATTGTGAAAGATGCCGAATGCGGAGCCTTGCACGACTGCATCGAGATTCGCATCGCTGTACACGACGTTCGCGCCCTTGCCGCCGAGTTCGAGCTGCACCTTCTTCAGATTGCCGCTCGATGCCTGCACGATCTTGCGGCCGATTGCCGTCGATCCGGTGAACGCGACCTTGCCGATCTCCGGATGCTCCGCGATGTATTGCCCCGCGACGTGCCCAAGCCCCGGCAGCACGTTGACCACGCCCGCCGGAAAGCCGACTTCGGCCATCAGTTCCGCGATGGCAAGACTCGACAAAGGCGTGAGTTCGGCCGGCTTCATCACGACGCAATTGCCCGCCGCGAGCGCGGGCGCCATCTTCCAGCTCGTGAACATCAGCGGAAAATTCCACGGCACCACTTGCCCGACGATACCGACCGGCTCGCGCGTCAGATAGTTGAGAAAGCCCGCTTCGACGGGAATCACCGAGCCTTCGAACTTGTCCGCCATGCCGCCGAAGTAGCGAAACGTCGCGGCCGTGCGCGGCACGTCGAGGTTGCGTGTGTCGCGGATCGGATGGCCCGTGTCCATCGATTCGAGACGCGCGAGGGCATCGGCGTTGGCTTCGATGGCATCGGCGAGTTTCAGCAGCAGACGTCCGCGATCGGCGGCGGCCATGCTGCTCCAGGCCGGGAACGCTTTTTTCGCGGCCTGCACCGCGCGATCGACGTCTTCGGGGCCGGCCATCGAGACCTGCGCGATCTCGCTGTTGTCGTGCGGATTCAGGGTCGCGAGCGTTTCGCCGGACAGGGCGGGCACGAAGCGGCCATCGATGAAGAGTTGCGTTTGCATGAGTTGCTCGTGTCGAGAATGAAAGGCGAAACGTTCCCCGCGACGCCTGACGAAGGCGTCGTCGTGTCGAAGAGGAAACAGGAGGTGTTTAGAGTGCGACCGGATACGGCGGCAGTTCGCCGCTTTCGTAGCGCTTGGGCAGATCGGGCGTCGCGTTCTCCCAGACGAGCAGCATCGAGCGCTTCTGCGAATAACCCTTGTGGCGGATGTCGGCGGGCATCGCGGCGATATCGCCGGCGTTCATCGTGATGCGCGCGCGCGGCTCGCCGGTGTCCTTGTCGGCGACGTCCCAGATGATCTGATCCGACAGTTGCAGAAACCACTCGACGCGGTCGTTGCCGTGAAAGACCGGCAGCACGAATTCCTCGGTCGTCGGGCAAAAGAGGCTTTGCTTGCAGACGGATGTGACCGAAGGATTCCACGTCACGTCCGAACGCGACAGGTACTTGAAGAGACTGAACGCGTGCAACTGCCCTTCGAATCCCGGCTCGGCGTGAATCTCCGGCTCCTCCTGCGATACATCCGCGAACTGTCGATTCACCGGGAAGTCGTCGCGCAGCGGGGAATCGCCTTCGATGCCGGGCATGCGCTTCGTCGCGATGCGCGTGCGGTCGATCGCCGCGATGTTGTCGCCATGCTTCGCGCCGAACGCCGAGCCGGTTTCCTCGGGCGCGGCGAATGGGTCGAAACCTTCGTTGACCCAGTCCTTCAGGATCGCCTTGAAGGTCGCCATGATGATCGGCGTTTCGAACTGCTGCGTGTAATCGACGCCCGCCTCGCGGAAGCTCGCGTTGTACGCACCGGCGTACATGTCCACCTTGCCGTAGTGATTGCGCGTGCCGATCACTTCGTCGAAGTTGACCCAGCCGTAGAAGAAACCCCACGCGACATCGCGCATCATCGCGCGCAGGAAGTCGTCGGCGTGCATCTGATGCGAGCGCGTCTGTCCTTGCGCCGGCCATTTCAAGGTGACGAAGTAGGCGTCGCGGCTGAATTCGAAGTCGCCGAGCCGGAACGTGCGATAGCCGGTGGTCGCATCGGGGTCGGTCGCTACGACGCTTTGCAGAAACGTGGCTTGATTCATGATGTCTTGCTCCGAAGGTTGAGAGTGGGTGGCGTTCATTGAATGCAGATATCGGCCCATTTCTCGACGGATTCCGCGCCGAGAATGGTCTGCACGAGCAGCACGCCGGTCTTTCTCGCCTCGAAGCGATACGCCGCGCCCGCGGGCAACAGCGCCTGATGACCGCGCCGCAGACGCACGAAACCCATCTTCTGGCCCGAGGGTTCGCCTTCGAGCTTCACCGTGCCTTCGATGCTCTCGCCAACGAGCGCGCCATCGGACGGCTTGATGAAATGCACGTCGATTTCGCCGTCGAGCGCAACCGCGAATTCATCGTGCGATGCCGTGAACCACGGCGACACGCCTTCGGCCCGCAGCGTTTCGATCACGTATTTGAGGTTCTTGCCGACGACCACTTTTTCATACGGCGCCGCATGGCTCGCGACTTCGAACACGTTCGACATCACGTAATGCGCGGCCTTTCCCTTGATGATTTCGATGGAGCCTTTGCGATAGTTTTCGAGGCTGCCGAGTTGCGTCTGTTGCATGTCTGTCTCCATGTCTGCGTTCACGTTCGCGGTGTCGCGCTGGAATCAAGATTAGGGCTGCGAGCGTCGCGAGGCAACGAATCGAGGTTCGCGTTTGCCGAACGTCGCGTGCTCGATCGCAACCCTAGGGAAACTACTTACTTCTGCGCTGGTTTGTCCGCCAGCCACGGATAGCGCTGCGTGTCCGCGCCTTCGTAGTCGGGGTCGAGGTAGATGAAACAGCGCTGGATTTTGGAGTCGCGAATTTCGAAGACATCGATCCAGCGGCCCGCGTGCGTGACGCCCGCGCGCCACTCGGCGCCGCTCTTCGTCGTGCCGTAGCTCGTGCCTTCGACGACCACCGTATCGCCTTGCTGGATCACGTTCAGATACGCGAGATCGTGCTTGAATTTCTCGACGATCGAGCCGAGATCCGCGAAGAGTTTCTCGAAGGCCGCGCGGCCCGTCGCGATGCCCCACTTCGGGAAATAGACTTCGGCGTTGTCGTCGAACAGATCGAAGAATGGTGCGCCGCGATCCAGCCTGCGCAGGTATTCGAGCGCGATGGTCTTGCGCTGTTCGTCGGTCATGATGAGGGTGTTCATGCTTTCGTCTCCTGTGGTTGAGTTCAATGCAGCGTGCGCAAATACGCGATGATCTTTTGCCGCCTCGCTTCATCGCCTTCGAAATAGGTCATCGCGTTGCCGGGCGCGACGGATTGCGTGTCGGTGAGCCACGCATCGAGCAGCTTGTCGTCCCAGACCTTGCCCGGCGCGGCCGCCTTCATGCCCGCCGAATACTTGAAGCCCGAATCCGATGCGAGCGGCCGGCCGACGATCCCGAAGAGATTCGGCCCCTGCCCGTTCGGCTCGCCCTTGCCGAACGTGTGGCACACGGCGCAGTTGTTCGTCGTGAGTTTCTTGCCGAGTGCGACGGGATCCTGTTGCGCCTGCGCCGCAGTGCTGACGAGCACGAGCATCGTCAATAGATTAGCGATCCGAATCATGATTGACCTCCGTTGGCCGATTGCGCGGCACGATAAGCAAACGCGATGATCGGTCCGAGCGTGCCGCCGCCCGCCCAGTAAGCGCGCGCCGAAGCCGACGCGACGCAATTTCCGACGCCGTACAGGCCCTTGATCGGCGCGCCGCGCGTATCGAGCACCTGTGCGTGCGAATTGGTTTTCGGACCGCCCTTGGTATCGAGATTGCCCGCGACGATGAGCGCCGCGTAATACGGCCCTTTCGCGCTGAGCGGATACATCGTCTCGTTCTTCTGATCCGGCTTCTTCGATATCGGCCCGTTGAACAGTTTTTCGACGATGCGCTCGCCGCGATGAAAGTCGCCATCGACGCCCGTCTTCGCGAAGCCGTTGAAGCGTTTGATCGTCGCGTCGAGGTTGCGCAGGAAGTCGTCGGAGAGATCGGCGTTGCCGAGCGCGCTCCGGTACTTCGCCATGCGTTCGCGAATCGCGCTCGCCAGTTCCGCGAGGGTGTTGCCGCGCAGAACGTGCCGGTCGTTCGAACCCTTCGGCACGATGAGACTGCCGTAGTCATCACTCGCGCAATGGTCCTGCGCCTGCTGATCCCAGATCGAAATCAGCGTGAGGTTCGGATACTCGCCCTTCGCGCCGTCCCATTCGGAGAACGTCGCGCAGACTTCGTTGTAGGCGAGCTTCTCGTTGACGACGCGCTTGCCGTACTTGTTCACGTAGAGCATCGAATCGCCCGTGGGCGTGAAGATGCCGGACAGCGAGCCGTCTTTCGCGATCGCCTTGTCGAGCGAGATCGGCGCCATCCACGAATAGTTCATGTTGCGCAACTGCACGTCGAGCGCGCTGGAGATCCGCACGAAGTCGCCTTCGTTGGTCGGCGCGGCGCAGCCGCCGTACACCGCACCGTGGAGGAAGTTCTTGCGCAACTCGGGATCGTGCGTGAAGCCGCCCGTCGCGAAGATCACCGCTTTTTTCGCGCGGACGCGGAACAACGTGTCTTCTTCCGTCAGCGCTTCGACGCCGATCACCGCGCCCGACTCGTCGACGAGCACTTTCTGCACGCGGTACCCCGTCTTGATGTCGATGCCGTCGCGCCGTGCCGCCGCGCTCATCGTGCGAATCGCGACGCGCCCGCCATCGGACATGCTCGGCAGGCCGTCTTTCGGGAACAGCACGCGGCCACGCGGCGCCTTGTCTTCCGGCAGCTCGGCCCAGTAATCCGGCACGGCCGCTTCATGCCGATACGGCAGCGCGCCCTTGCTCGCCAGTAGTTCCGCCGCGGGCGATGCGCTGTCGTAGATGGCCTCGCACATCTCGTACTCCCAGTCGGAGAGGCCGAGCTTCGGCAGCGACGGATCGTATTGCTCGGGCCGCGACAGACGCGCGACGTAGCGCATGTAATCGGGCTTCGGATCGGCGATGCCCGCGCGGCGCATCGGCTCGTTGTTCGGCACCCAGTACCAGAACGCGGCCTTCGCGGCCGTCCCGCCGACGCTGCCCGCCTTCTCCAGAATCGCGACGCGGTTGCCAAGCCAGCGCGAAAAGAGCGCGGCAGGCAAGCCGCCGCCACCGCCGCCGCATACGACGACGTCGTACTCCGCGTCGAATCTGAGTTCGCTCGCGGCGCGCGCGGTCAGCGATACCGCGCCGAATGCCGCCGCTGCCGTGCCCGCGCCCGCGGCCTTGATGAAATTGCGCCGCGAGGCGGCTGCAGGTTTGTTCGTCTCACTCATGTCCGTCTCCATCGTTTGAATGTGCTCACCAGTAGTGCCACGCCTGCACGAGAATTCCGTTGGTGAGCGTCGTGTTGCGCCCCGAAACCGAGTGCTGGTACTGGATGGAAAGCTGGTCGTACATCTTCTGGTGCAGAAACGGCAGGCTGTTCGGCTTGAACTGGAACAGCACGCCGATACCGACAGTCGTTTCGCGGCTCGCGCTGTTCGAGACCGGTATCGATGCGGTCTGATTGAACGTGCCGCCGCTCGTCTGGTAATCGAGACCGACGAACGGAATCGCGAAGGGGTTATCGGGCGGCGAGATGCTGTAGCCGACGCGCAGGTTCAGATGAAACGTGTTGCCCGGGCTCAGGTCGTCGTGACCCGAGCGCAGCGTGCGTCCGCGCAGAATGCCGCCGAGCAGCAAGTCCACGTTCAGGTGTCCGTACCAGTCGTCGTAGAAGACGGACGGCCAGAACGACCATGTATTCGTCGATACCGCGTCCTGCCCGATCGGCACCTGCATGTAGGCCTGAAAGCCGAGCGTCGTCGCGGGCGCGGGGTTGTACCATACGAGTCCGCCGATGAGCGGGTCCCCGATGCCGCTTGCCGAGAACTGCGAGCCCTGCGTGCGGATCGCGGGCAGCGTGATGCTCGCGTTGAAGCCGACGTGCGGCAGCGACGGAATTTTCCAGTAGTGAATGAACGTCGAGAGGCCGACGAAGGTGTTCGTGCCCGGACCCGCGATCTGATTGCCGTGCGAATCGAACGCGCGGCTGTCGTGATTCCATTCGATGTTCTGGCCGAAGGAATCGTACGTGCCTTCGAAGTCGCTGCTGAACTGCCAGGTTTGCGGGCGATCCGTTGCGAACGGGATGCCCGATGCGTGCGCCGTCATCGAGCAAACCGCGCCAAGCAGCGCGAGCGCGCATGTTCTCCGTCTTCGAGTCGTCTGTCGTATGTGCTGCGCCTGCATCGTCGTCTCCGGTCGTTCGTGTTGTGTGAGCGAACGTTACGAAGACGCGGCGCGCCGGTCTTTCAAGTTTTGCGGATTACAGATTCCGGGGGCATCGCGAGCGCATGCGGGTTTACACCCGGGCGCAAAGCGCGCACGCTGCGTTCGCGAACGCCGACCCATCGCGCGTGCATGCGCAAGCCCCGCGCATCTATACTCGCGTGAACAGCGGCGACCCTCGCAAGCCGCGATGAAAACGGAGACACGATCATGAGCGCCCCTGCCGCGGCCGCCCGCATCGATCGCTTCAGCACGATCGCGGGCGTGCCGGGACTCGAATACTGCATCTCGGGCCCGCGCCCTTATTCGCTGGCGTTGAGCAATTCGTCGGACATGATCTGCCTGCTGCTCGGCACGATCGTCTCCGATACGCGCTACGACGACGGCCCCGCCGCGCGGTTCACCTTTCGCGCGGAAACGGCGGCATATCATCCACGCGGCGAGAGCATGCGGATCGATGCGCACGACGTGCGGCACGGTTTCATCGCGTTTCGTTATGCAGATGCCTTCGTGAACCGCATCGCCGAGCGCAGCGCGGAGCCGTTGCGGCGTGCGGGCAGCCGCAGCAACCTCGGCGCGGATTCGATCCGGCATCTCGTGCGTTATGCGCGTCAGAAAGCGCACGGCGAGCGGGCCAAGGTCGATCCGTGGGAGATGCAATGCGTCGCCACGCTCGCGTGGATCGAAACGACGCGCCATCTCGAACGCGCGGCGCGCGAGCGCAAATCGGCACTGACGGACGCCGGATTCGCGACGCTCGAAACGTATGTCGCGGACAACATCGACCAGAGTCTTTCCTGCGCCGATATCGCAGCCGTTCTCGATCTGCCCGTGCGCGCCGTGTTCGACGGCGTGAAGGCGCGCACCGGTCATTCGCTCTATCGCTACGTGCTGGAAAAGCGCATCGACGCGGCCGCGCGGATGCTGCGCTCGGGTAGCGCGCCGCTCGTCGAGGTCGCGGCGGCGTGCGGGTTTTCATCGCAGCAGCATATGACAGCGCTCTTTTCCGGACGGCTCGGCACGACGCCGTTGCGCTACAGAAAAGACGCGGCATAACGCGGCGAAACAGGAGGAAGCATGGACCTCTTCATGTCGATGGAGGCCTTCGTTCGCGCAGCCGAAGCGCAGAGTTTCGCGAGCGCGGCACGGCAACTCGGCGTGGCGAAATCGGTCGTCACGTCGCGCGTCAAGCAGCTCGAAGAGCATTTCGGCGTCGCGCTGTTTCATCGTTCGACGCGTGCGGTGCGTTTGTCGGAAGTCGGCGAATCGTACTATCGCGATTGCCTGCTGCTCGTCTCCAAGGTACGCGAACTATCGGGACGCGCGAGCGAACAAACGCAATCGCTCTCGGGCACGCTCAACGTGCATGTGCTGCCGGGCTTCGCGCTCGGGCATTTTTCGCAGGCGCTGATCGCGTTTCGCGAGGCGCATCCGCGCATCGAGTTCGTCGTGACGGTGAACGATCGCGTGATCGATCCCGTGCAGGAAGGCTTCGATCTCGCGCTGCAGATCTATCCGCCTGCATCGAACCTGCTCGTCGAACGCAAGCTCTTTCCGGTGCGCGGCGTGTTGTGCGCGACGCCCGCGTATCTCAAGGAAGAGCCTGTGATCGAGACGCCGCTCGATCTTTTGCGTCACGATTTCGCACGATACGCGCATTATCCGTGGGGCGACAACTGGCCGCTCATGAAGGGCAACGAGTGTTATGAGATCGCCCTGAATGCCGTGTTGAAGACCAACAGCGTGCATCTGCTGCTCGAATTCGCGCGCGCGGGCGCGGGCGTCGTCTATCTGCCGACGATGGTCGCCGCGAGCGACCTGCTCGAACGCCGCCTCGTGCGCGTGCTGCCCGATTACGCCGCGCCGCCGTTGTGGCTCTCCGCGGTGTATCCGACTTCGCATCGATCGACGACCAAGGTCAAAGCCTTCGTCGATTTCCTGCGCGAGCGCTATCTGAGCGAGCCGCAATGGGACAAGGCGCTCGGTATTGCGCCGCCCGACGACGAAGAGCGCAATGTCGATGAAGAACTCGGCGATCCCTGAAACGCGCTAGAGCACGTAGAGCCATGCGAGCAAGGTGACGATGGAAAGAAGCGTGGTCATCGAAATGGCCGCACCCACGACGGTCTTCTCGATGTCGTATTCGGACGCGAGCACGTACGCGCTCTTGGCCGTCGGCACGGCGGCGCAGACGACCGCCGCGATGGTTGCGGTGCGACTGAGTCCCGTCGCCAGGCACAGCGCGTACACGACGAGCGGCACGACCGCGAGCTTCAGCGCCGTGAGCAGCGCATACAGGCTCACGCGTCCGCGCAATTCGCTGAAGGTCAGATCGAGTCCGATCGCGAAGAGCGCGCACGGGGTCAGCGCTTCGCCGAGTATCGTGAGAAAGGACGCGACCGGTCCGGGCAGCGTCAATCCGGCGACGGACCACAACAGTCCGCAGATCGTCGCGAGAATCACGGGATTGGTCCCGATCTGACGCAACAGCGCCACCGCGCTGATCTTGCGCGATGCATCGTACCGGCTGATTTCCAGCAGCACGACGAGCACAGGAAACATGATCGCGCCGACGAACACCGTCGCGACCGCCGCCGCGAGCACGCCGGGTTTGCCGTAGAGCGTTTTCAAAATCGGCAGCGCGACGAAACCGGTGTTGGTCATCGCGACGGCGGCGGCGAGCATGGCGCTCGTGCCGAGGCTTGCGCCGCGCGCGAATCGCAAGGCCAGCAACATCAGCACGAAGCAGAGCATCGAGCCGCCGCCGAACGCGGCGAGAAAGCCCCATTCGAGCAGCGCGCGCAGCGATTCATCGGCGATGGTGAGAAAGACCAGCGCGGGCATCGCGACGTAATACGCGAACTGCATCAGCGACGGCGCCAGCGCGTGCGGCATGTAGCCCGAGACGCGCGCCGCCCATCCCGCCACGATGATGGCGAAGATCGGAAGAATCATGCCGGCGAGATGCATGGGGCACTCCGATATCGATGAAATGCACGGGCGAACGTGCATCATTATCGGAGAAAAGTGCCGCGCGACGCGTGGTTCTGCGCAGTCGCGCGACGTTGGCGTTCAATGCGAAGCCAGCAGCGCGCGCGCTTCATCGCTCGACAGCACGCCACGTCCTGTGCGATTCGCGGCGCTCGCGGCGTAGACATCCTGGCGCGCATGCGTGATGCCGAGCGGCGCGAAGCCGTGGGCCGGATTGAAGGCGAGCTGGTCGATGCGCGCCTCGTCCTCGCGCGAAGGCGGCGCAGCGATTTCGAGCTCGCCGATCATCACGACATCCGACTTCCACGCGACGGAGGCGTCGTTGACGGGCGTGGTTGCTTCATCGGCGAAGCATTGCAGGCCGAGTTGCCATTTCACCGGACCCTGCTCCAGGCGGTTGAAAACGTCGGCGCGCAGATAGTTGTCGCCGTGGCGTTCCGCGTTCGTTCCGGCGGGCGTCGAAGGATGCGGATGAAGCGAGTACTTGATCGCCGCGCGGCCCAGTTGCACGACCGATCCCCAGTAGTGCTCCGTCGCGACGCTGTCGACGTGATGCGCCTTCGTCTCCTTGAAGAGAATCGCGATGATGCGCGCGGCTTCGACAGGTCCGAGCTTGGCCATCATCATTTCGCGCAAGCCCTGCGCGATGCCGCTCACCGGTCCCTCGGAAAGCAGCGCGACGATGATATCCGCGACGGCCATGAACTGCACCGCGTTGCGCGCGTGTGAACGGCCGCCTTCGTTCGTCATCAGCAGATCAGTCTCGACGCCCTCTTGCGTGAAGAACTTGACCGCGATGCCGCGCACATCGGAAGCGGTGTCGGACTGCGGGCACGGCTGGCCGTTGGAGATGCGGCAGGCGACGCGATACGTCATCGGCGCTGACGAGGCGAACGGTCCGAAACGAAGTGCACCGGGAATATCATCTGCAATCCGAAGCGTTCCGAAAGCACCGAGCAACTGCTTCTGATGCTGCGCGCGATCGACCTGCCCGTTCAGGCCCGTGTGGCTGCTAGTCGCAAGTTTGCTCTGCTGCTCGCCGATCGCCCTGACGAGCATCGCGAGCGTGGTCGCGTCATCGAGTTTGTCGGTCCAGCCGGTTCCATCGCTGGATGATTGAGTGGAGCTCATGTTTAACCTCCGGATTGAAGTCCTGATTCGTTACGTCACTCGCGGCCGGGCGTCGCGCTCGCGGCGATGCTGCCGTCGGCGCGTCCGGCGAAGTAGCGATAGATCGCGTCGATATGATTCTCGATCAGCGCGTTGCCGCGGTAGGCAGGCATGCCCATCGGCGGATTGCCATCGAGGATCGCCGCGATGAAGCGCTCGCGGCTCTGCGTGCGCGCAAAGCCGACGATCGATGGCGCGGCGAGTCCCTCGTAATCCTTGCCGTGACAGCGCGCGCAGTCGGCAATGCGGAGCGCGCGCCAGGCGTCGGCGGTCTGCGTCTGCGTTTGCGTTTGCGCCCCGGCATCTGCGGCGAGCGAGACGCCGAGGATGCACGTCACGATCGATGCCCGCGTGTTCAACGCTTTCGCTCGGATAGCTTGCCGACGAATTTCCACCCCTGCTCGCGCATCCACACATATGTGAAACCCGTGGGACCGTCGATGAAAACGGTCATCGGCCGCTCGTCCTTTTGCGCTTCCGTCGATGCCGGTGTGATGCGCGCTTCCGTAGGTCTGAGCCGCGCGTCGCGATCGTCGAGCCGCCAGCCGTCGTCATCGGCGTAAGTCAGGCGCGATGTCGTGCCCGACGGCGTCTGAACGGTGAGCGTGAGTGGTCCGGCATCGCCGTTGTCCGCGCCGGTCGCGGCCAGGCTCGCCTCGCATGCGGCGCCGAGCGCCAGAATGGTGAACGCCAGGAACGTCGCGTGCCTGGTTTGACGGGATCTCATTTCGGGTACCTCCTTGCTGGCCGCGTGATCGCGGCTGTCCAGATGTGCTCATGCAGAAGAAGACGAACGTCGCCTCGACGAATGCGAGGTGAAGAGATCCGCGAGCGCCGGCGTTATGGTTGTCGCTGTTGAATCAGGAGCGTCGCGCATGTCGCGCGTTCTGGCCTGTTCGCCGCAGAGAGTTTGTCGTGTGGCGATGAGCGCCACGCGTGGCCGAAGAGGCCGTCTTGTTGATGAGCGTACTATCGACCGAACGATCGTCTGGGAAAACCACGCATTCGGAGGGATGTCGCCCCGCCATAAGGGGGCTGCGCGATGGAGAACCGCTGGCAGGAAGGAGGCGTGAAGTCGTCGTTCGAAGGCGTCCCCGCCGCCTTCGGTACATCGTGGCCGGCAGGGGCGCTCACTGGCCGCTATAGATATTGCAGCTCAGTCCCGGCGTGCAGAGCTGGCTCGTGCTCGTCCACGCATCGCGCGAGGCGCCGCTGGCCTTGGTCGTCGACATCGCTCCGCCGTAGCTGGAATCGTTCGTTGCTGAGCCCGCGCCTTGCGCGCTCTGCTGCGCGGCGCCGCCCTGCGCCGGCGACATCTGCATGTCTTGCGCCTGTGCCAGCGCGCTCATCGCGAAGACGCCGGCGGCCGTTGCTGCCAATAGAAAAGTTACTTTCATCGCCATCACCTCACTGATCGAATTGCGGAATGGAGGACACACCGAAAGCGCGTAGCGTGTAATACGCACTCCCACCGTATACCGCCGACCGGAAAAGTAAATTCCCATTCGACGCGGCCCAGTGCCCGCGCGCGTCACGCACATGTTGCGAACGCTCTTGCTTAAGCAGGCTGCGATATCGCGGATGTCCCGAGCGCGTTTCCGAAGCCGGCGGGCGGTTTTGCTATATTGGATTTCCCGCCCGTGAGTTTCCTGAAATGCGTGTCGGCCGACCCGTCAAACCTCTGCCTCATCCGAACTGCGATTACTGCGGCGCGCCCGCGACCCTGACGCGCGCAGGCGACGAAGCGTATCCGTATCGCGACGACCACGGCCCGCTGTGGATGTGCGCGGACTGTCAGGCGTGGATCGGCGTCTTTCCGCGCAGCACGCGCAAAGTTCCGCTCGGCCGTCTCGCCGATGCCCGCCTGCGCGATCTGAAAGTGAAGCTGCACGCGGCGCTCGAACCGCTCGTGCAGGCGAAGGTCCGGCGCGACGGCTGCAATGTGTTCGAGGCGCGCTCCAAGGGGATGAAGTGGCTTGCGCAGGCGATCGGCGTCGAGCCGGACAAGTGCAGCATCCACACGCTCGACGCCGACCATTGCGAGCGCGCGATCGCGGTCGTCGAACATTTCGAACAGGAACGCGGTCAGCACCCTTCAGATTCGGCGATCGATGAACGTTAACCTGAAAAGGTCAACCATCGATCCTCGCATGTCACGCACTCTTCCTTTCCAGCGCTCGCCCCAGGCGACGCGCGCGCGGTTCAGCAAGGCGCAGCTGCTTCCCATCCCGCGCGCGGTGGCGGACGAGCTCGCGCTCTCGGCGCATATGTCGCTGGCGGCGTTGCGCGCCGGCTCGCCGGATGCCGCGCCCGCGCAGCACATCACCGAAGCGATGTATCTCGCCAAATTCCTCGCGGAAGCGGGCCACGGCGACTTTTCGCACGAAGAGTTGCTGCGCGCGGATCAGACGATGGCCGCGGTGTTCGACGCTGGCCGCGCGTCCGGTTCCTTCGCGCTGCCGGCGGAGGACTTCGAACGCCTCGCCGCGATCGTGTCGCTCTACGATCATCAATTACGGCGCGCGTCGCTCGGCGCGCTTTCGGTCGCGAGCGAGCGGCTCGAACGCTTCAAGGCCGGCGAGCCTTATCAGCCGATGCATACGCGCAAGTCGGCACCGCTCTGACGCGACCGCCCGCTGTCAGAAGGCAGTACGCAAGCCGATCATCACGCTGCGTCCGCCTTCCGGCGCGATATCGCGCACGACCGAACTCGCGTAGCGCACTTCCTGATTCGTCAGGTTCTGGCCGCGCACGTACGCAAGCCAGTTCGTCGCGCCGAAACGGAATTTGTAGGTCAGGATGACGCCCAGCGTGGTGTAGCTGCCGGTCGGCAAGTCGTTTGCCGGCACGCGATTCTGCGCCCACGCGTGAACCAGTTCGGTTCTCGCGCCGTAGGGTCCGTATGCATAATCGAGCGCCAGCGTCGCGCGCAGCGGCGAAATGCGCGGCAGCGGCTCGCCGGTATCGACATTGCGCGCATGCGTATAGTCCGCGACGATTTCGACATCCAGCCGTTGCGCGCCCTTGTCGAAAACGCGCCACGTGCCGTCCAGTTCGATGCCGTAAAACTCCGCGCGCACGCCCCGATAGACTGCTTCATTGAGCGCGTCGTCGGTGCCGGGTGCGACGGGCTGGTCATCGTCGTCGACGAGACGGCCTGTATTGAACTCGGTCAGATAGTTGCGGAAGCGGCTGTAGAACACGCCCGCGCTCGCCTTGTTCGGGCCGCTCGCGAAACGCAGCGACAGATCGGTCGAGATCGCCTGTTCTTTCTGCGCGTCGGGATTGCCGATCAGATATTGACCGGTCGCGTCGTGCGGGCCGTTCGAGTAAAGCTCGTAATAAGTCGGCGCGCGCTCCGTGTACGCGACATTGCCGACCACGCTCCACGCCGGATTCAACTTGAACAACGCGCCAGCGGAAACGCTGCCGGCGTTGAAGTCGCGCTTGGGCGAAGCGGCGAACTTTTCGTTTCCGCCGGAGGTCGGGTCGATATTCACGTGTTCGTAACGCGCGCCGAGACTCAGCTTCAGCGCATCGGTGACGGACCATTCTTCGAGACCGAAAAGCGCGGCGCTGGTCGTCTGCGACGTGGGGACGAGCGCTTCGTCGCCCAGTGCGGAGAACGTGTTCTGGCTCACCTGCACGCCGATGGCGCCGTCGAGCGGGCCGATCTTCCTGTGCCGCGCCTCGATGCGCGCTTCGTAGCCGTGATTGCGGAAGGTCGTGCCGGTTTCGCCGTTATCGATTTCCTTGTGTTCGTAATCGGTGTAGCCGAAGTTGAACTTCAACTGACTGAAAGGCCCTTGCAGATTGCGTATCTCCGACGCCGCCGCGATGTGATCCTGATGCATGCGCAGACGGACGTCGTCCTCGGCGACCGAACCGTAGTTCGCCTCGTAGCCGTTGTAGCTGATGCCGGCGTAACCGTCCGCCCATGTGTAGGACGAGCCGACGGCGCCGCCGTGCCATCGACCGTCGCTGTTCGGGATGCTGCCGTAGGGCTGCGCAACGTCGGGACCGTCCAGCGCGCGTTGCCGGTCGGAGTGCGCGAAGCCGGGAATGCGTTCCTTGCTGGTTTCGCGATCGAACGCATCGACGTGAAACGCGAAGCGGCCGTTTCCGCCTTCGACTTGCGCCGCGCCCGCGCGGGCATCGTTGGCACCGCCGTAGCTGGCGTCGACCTGTCCCGATACGCCTTCGATCGGCTCGCGGGGGATGCGGTTGTCGATGGTGTTCACCACGCCGCCGATCGCATTGCCGCCGTAGAGCAAGGCCGCCGGGCCGCGCACGATTTCCACGCGTTCGACCGACAAGGTGTCTTGCGGCACGGCGTGATCGTACGACAGCGACGACGCGTCGTAAGCCGCGACGCCGTTTTGCAGCAAGCGGATGCGATCGCCATCCATGCCGCGGATGATAGGCCTTCCGACCATCGGGCCGTAGGTCGTCGTGGAGACGCCGGGCAGGCCGTTGAGGGTTTCGCCGATGGAGTCGGCGCGGCGTAGCGTGAGGGCGTTGCCGTCGATCGAACTCGATGGTGAGACCAGCGCGTTCGAGCCAAGTGGGTTTGCGGTGACGAAGATGGGTTGAATAGGGGTGTCTTCAATCGCGGGTGATTGGGCTTGGGCGAGGGTTGCGAATAGAAGCGTTGTCCAAGTGAACAACCTGGCGTTGCGGCTGGCGGAGAATGCAATGGAAGTGGTCACGTTTCTTTTGACGTAATGTTATAACGTTTCTTGTCTTCTTCGGTGATCAGAGAAGTGGCATCGCGATAATCGCGACTACGCGATGATATAACATATCATTCCACATTGAAGACAATTCGCTTACGCGTCGAGGATAAGCGTGTTCGACGCGCACGCTGCGTTCACGAGCGTCGCGTTACACGGATTTCGTATCGTTTGATACGAACGGCCTAATGAGCGCTCACTTGAACCGTTCGAAAAGGTAGTCTGATTGGCCGGTTACCGAGACCGGATGTAAAAACGTCAGTTTTTCGTGAAACAAGTCTATAAAGTTCGTCTAAGCGGTTGTTTTTAATATGTTTTATAGGACTAACTTTTTTTGGTCATTGTTTCACGGCGGCTAGTAGCGCTTCACGCGTCGAATTCTGGAGTTTGTGGGTCGGCGCGTGATCGGGGCAGACATTGATCGAGCGGACAATCCGCGACGCAGCATCGGTCACCGTTCAGGGTGATCAGGGCACCAGCTGTTCGCGCTGCGGTCGCTATCGAGGGAGCAAGCTGCCTGCGTCGGGGAAGTTTTTGATCGAGCCTTCAACCAAACCAAGTACGTGGTCATCGATCTGCGCGCGGCTTGGCCCTTCAATTCGCGTGTCATCGTGGGCCTTCTGCCTGAGTCCACTTCGAGTGCATGACGTCCTGATGTCGATGGCTTAGCGCGTTCCTTCGCGCCGCTAAGCGGGTCTCTACCGTTCCGACTTGCTGGACAATCGATGTTCAGGGCCTGCGAGGAAACAGCGCCTTATGGCTTTCATGGCTCAATGGTTTCGGAACCGGCAAGCTCGCCGGTGTACGTCCGTCGCTCGATATAGGAGCGCGAAGGGGCGAACGTATGTTGGATGACCTCGCCTTTGCGCCCGACGTAGTACAGGGCCGCGCGACGCTTGCTTGTTCGGCAAGGGGGCCATGACTATGCCGGCCTTTGGTGTGGGGTGTTCGGCTGTATGATGCGGACCGACGGTGTCCGAATTCGGACACCGCATCTAGGTCGCCCGGACCGTAAGTGGAAAGGTCATTTGGCTATTGGTCGGATGCTAGGCGTCACGCTGTCTGTGGCGTGTGTCCGAATTCGGACACCATCGCTGCTGGCCTGATAACCCGCCGGATGCATCTCGACTTGACTGTCCGAATTCGGACACCCGTGAGGCAAGCTGCTGACTTCGCGGTTGGAGGCGCCGTGGAGTCGAATTCGCCTGATGCTCCCAAAATCCTCCTTCCGAATTCGGGTAAGCATCCACGTCTGTGAATCAAGCTACATTCGGCAGGCCCACTGCATGGCTGTCTTTTACTGTCCGAATTCGGACACCGAGCCCTGCCGAGACAGCACCTCGATTCGCGGTTGCGCTGTCCACGAACCGCTCGCCAGTGTCCGAATTCGGACACCTCCAACGCAGACTATGTATGGATGTCCGTCCATTAGACGTAAAAAAACCCGCCGAAGCGGGTCTTATTGCGATCACTCAGACTGAATCGAGAACATCTTTCCTATATGCTCTCTGAGTTGATTCTCCTGCTCCTCCGTCATCACGCCGGCCTTGAACTTGAAAGTAAGGCCTTTGACGTCTTTCGTAATGCTCCCGGCTTGCACCTTACCGGCAAAAATCTTGAGTATGCTTCGGCCGCCCGCGTCAGTTGCGGATTCGCCTCGACTCGCCTGCGCACTCAAGCTCGCAGCAACTTTCGTCTGGACCAGATCGCCCGACAGAACTTGCGGCCAGAGTTCCTGAAGCGCCTTGAGCCCCTGTTCCCCACTCTTCTTGAGCGCGTTCGCGATATCCTGCGCCGACGAAGCTCCAAGTACTGAGGGGTTCAAATCCAGATCTCGTTTTACGAAGTCCGGCAGCGCGTCATAAGCAAGAAAGCGATAGAGATCGCTGCGCGAGATTCCCATTGCCTCCGCAAGTCTGGTCCGGTTCGGAAACTCGGACTCCGCACGACGAATGGCAATAGCGATTTCATAATCGGACAGATCGTCGCGCGTGACGTTTTCCATCAGCGCCAATGCCGCCATATCCTGGTCCGTGCACTCGATCACGACGGCACGCACGGTCGCCTTGTTGATGAGCTTGTGAGCACGCCACCGCCGCTCGCCAGCCACGAGCTGATACGACTCACCGACACGCCGCACCGTCACCGCCTGCAGCAAGCCGACCTCACCGATCGAACGCGCCAACTCCGACAGCTTGGCCTCGCTGAATTGACGACGCGGCTGCCACGGATTCGGCACGATGGAGTCGACGGGAATTTCCGTATCGACGCCCCTCGCCTCGAGTTCCTGAATGCGGAGTTGCGCTGCCGCCAATGCGCTCGTAATGCCCGGCATCGTCTGCGGACCGCGGTTCGTTCGATCCTTCTTGTTCTCTCCCTTGAAATCCGCAGGCTTTGGCAAGTTAGCCGTTTTGGCCATCAGCTGTTCTCTGATGTTATTGCTCATGCCGACTCCTTCCAGGATTTGACGAACATATCATCCAGCCATTTGGCATATTGCATCATGGGTTGCCGCACCCGCTGAAGCGACTTCGCAGTCGAGTGGGTACTGACGACATCCAGAGCCGTCGAGAATGAAAGTGCGCCGCCGCTCATCACCGAACTGGCCGGGATCTCAAACGGATCGAGCCAACGGCCGTACGCGCTCTGCGCCCATTGCCGGACGACCGGAGCCGAGGACGTCTTGCCATAATCCACCTTCGACAGCAGGATTGAAATAAAGTCGTAGACCTTGTCCTCTTCATACGGAAGAAAGTCTTCCGCGACATCCGAGAACAACCGCCAGAACGCCAGCGAACTAATGAAATCCAGATTCTCCGGAATCATCGGCATGACGAGCGCGTCGGCAGCGAGCAGCGCGTTCAAGTTCATGTACGAAAGCGAAGGGGATGTGTCGATCAATATATAGTCGTACTGCGATCGAAGCGGCTCGAGGCCTTCCCTCAACACGGCCCAAAAGCGGTAGCCCTGAATCGTCTTCTGACGAGCGGGCAAGAGAAATTCCGCACCATATAGAAAGGTGTGACCAGGGATAATGTCGAGGCCGTCCCAGTACGTCGACTGCACGCTTGCGCTCAGTCCGCCTTCCACGTTCTGATCGTAGATATAGGGCAGCACGGTGTCATCGCCGGAAATTTCCTTCTCGGCGTACAGGCCGCATAGTTCCGATGCAGAAGCCTGAGGATCGAGATCGATCAGCAACACCTTGCGGCCAAGAAGCGTCAGTGCCTGCGCGAGGCAAACGGTCGTCGTCGTCTTCGCCGATCCGCCCTTCAGTTGCGCGGTCGTCAGCACCTTGCCCCTGAACGTGCCACGGCCATCGTCGAGGGGGGTCTGGTAAATGTCGGACGCCATCTTCACCCACATTCTGACTTCAGGCAGAGTAAACGTCCGGCTGCGGCCGCTGCCGTTGAGCGTACCGGCTGGGAGTCCGCCTTCTCCTTTGGTCACTAGATATTGAATCTGCTGACGAGTCAGGTTGCACATATCAGCGAGTTCGCTGATCGTGTAAAAGGGTGCGAGCTTGCGCGGGCGAGGAGCGAGGATCTGCTCCCGAAGATTGTCCGAAAAGGGCTCAAGGTTATCCGCAAATTCCGCCACTTCGCGAAGCGTAACCTTCCGGTCTTCCATAGGTAGGGTGCCTACGTTTGCCATTCTGCGCTTTCTCCAAGTATTGACGCCGAAGCGCAGAATACACGAATACGCGTAAACAAGCTCCTATTGCGCGAAGATTTAACCATTCGGCAGCTCTTAGCGCGGCATTTCGTTGATTTTGAATCGATTTCCTTCTGCTTCGAAGTGCAGATGTATTGATTCGAACGACTTTGTTTGCCGAGTAAATCTAGGTGGCCGCGTCGCGCGCCATATCCTCTGCACAAAAACCACCCCAAGGGCGGTTTTTGTGCAGACGTGCCCTCTAAACTTTCCTCCATACATTCAATAGCTTAGATACAGCTCAAGGATTTCAGGAGGTAAACGCCCAGTATCGTTCGTTTGGTTTTTTGTAAACCTAGACCCGCACACCTACAAACAGCACTGCAATTTTCCTTTTGAATCAACGTCCGAGCCTGTGGATAGGGACGGTTTTTGTGACGCACGGGACGGTTTTTGTGCTGACCGGTGCGCAAGTTGGGCGCGCGGAGACGGAAATTGTGTCGAGCGGGGTGGAAATTGTGATCGACGTACAAACTCGGGGCGGTTTTTGTGCGGCTAAGATCGACGAAAAAGCGGGGTGGTTTTTGTGTTGACACCCCTGACTCGCCTGTTAGAGTGCCGGGGACCGAAGTGAATCGATGTATGGAAAACCAAGACCTCTCTGTAACCCCGCAGCAGCTCGCGCTGGACATCTACGAAGATATGTCCGGCCAAGGCTCGGCCATCTGCGAGTCGACGAGGGACATCGGTTTCCTGCGCAACAACATCTTCACGCGTGTCGGCGGCCTCGGCATCGCCGCGCGGCGCGTACTCGATGCAGCCTACTTCATCGTCGCGACCAAGTCCCCCGAAGAGCTCATCGACGACAAGGTCTACACCTTCACCGCCGACATCAACTACTTCAAATGGCTGATGCGGTACGACAGCCGCAACCATAGTCACCTCATCGCGCAGATGAGAGCCGCGGCCCGCGCGCGTGTCGAAATCATGACGGCGCCGTCCATCGAAGAACTCACTGAAAAAGACTCGTGGGGCACGATCAGTCTGCTGGGCGATTGCTATATCGAGCGCAATGTCGTTTGCATCCTGCTGGCGGGCCGCGTCATCAAGTATCTGATCAGTCCGTACAAGGCGCATTGGCTGAGTCTGCGCGCGTCGACGGCTTTTTCGCTTTCCCTCGCCCGCGCGATCTACGACCGCCTCATTCCATGCGAAGGTCACGGCGTGACGGAATGGTTCGCATACGAAGACGTGCTGGAGTGGCCGGGGAAGGTCGGCGAATCGCGCAAGGAAGTGAAGGAGTTCAAGAAGCGCTTTCTCGAGCCTGCCATCGACCAGCTCAACGAAGTCTCGGATTTCGATGTGAGCTGGGAGCCGAATGCCGACCGCGTCCCGGCCGAGAAGCTGAAAATCCGCTTTCGCTTCACCAAGAAGCAGGGCGCGGATGCCGCGCGCGCCGGCATTCAGGATTCGATGTACCTCCTGCTGCACAACGAATTCGCCTTCGATACGCCCGATTTCGAGCGTCTCGCGAAGCGCCGCGACGTCTGGACCGATGAGCGGCTCGAACAGGCCATCGAATACACGCGTTTCAAGCTCAACGAAGGCAAGGTGACGGTCAGTCCGCGCGGGTATCTCTTCAAGGCGCTGGAAGGCGGCTACCGGATCGGCGACGCGGACCGGAAAATGGCGTCCATCAAGACGAAGCAACTGGAGGACGACAAGAAAGAGCGTCGTTCACGAGACACGGCGCAGGCGCATCTCGAAGCCAGCATCCAGGCCCAGAACGATACCGCCAAGGCCAAGATGAGCGAAGAGATCAAGGCGGGTCGCGAGTACTTCGAGTCGGTCGATACGCCGGCGCGCAAGGAACTGTGTCAGTCGTTCGTCAGCCAGTTGATTCCGCAGCGGCTCATCGAAAAGCAGGGGTTGTCACGCGAGAGCCTGAGCGCCGACAACATTCTCACGGTCAATCGCGTGGTTGCCGATGCCTTCTGTGCTCATGTCTACGTCAAGATGAAGAAGGCGCGCGCAGGCAGCACGCTCTGATCGTCCGGACGTCACAAATTCATTCGGGATCCTGCTTATACAGAGGCTTCTGGCAACCCGCGAGCAACGCGCCCGCCGCGAGCACGAGCGCCGAATAGACGAGCCCGCGGGTCAGCCCCACGCTGTCCGAAACCCGGCCGATCACCACCGGTCCGACGATCTGTCCGAGCGCGAACACGATCGTGAAGGCGTTGATTCCTCGCGGCCATTGACTGGCCGGCAGGTTGTGCCGAACGAACGCCGTGGTCGATGCCACCGCGGACAAAAACGTCGCACCAAACAGCGTACCGGAAACGAACGCCGCCAGCGGATGCGCGAGCAGCGCGGGGATGACCGTCGCGGCCGCGAGCAGCGCGTTGAGGATCGCGAGCGCCTGTCCGCCGCGCATGCGATCGAGGAGCCCCGACCACATCCGCGCCGATACGACCGTCGCCACGCCCAGGAGAATATAAAAGCCGCTCACCACGCCGGCGCTCATGCCCGCGTTGCGAAGCAGGGCGACGATAAAGGTCATGTAGCCGATATAGCCGATCCCGAAGCAGCCATAACCGGCGAGCACGAGCGCGAAGCGCCGTCTTTGCACCACGACGCCCGATGAAGCGTGCGCGCCGTGACGCGCCGTCGGATGCGCGTGCGCGGTTTCGATCCGGCGCGCGGCCCAGACCGCGATGCCGGAAAACGCGGCACACGCCGCGGCGAGAGCGAGCCACGCGAAGCGCCAGCCGTGCGTGACGGGCAGCACCGCAAGCGGAACCACCAGCGACGAGATCACGATGCCCCAGCCGGTGCCGCCGTAATAGAGGCCGATCACGAGCCCCGCGTCGCGCGGCGACATCGATGCGAGCCGTGCCGCCAGCACGCCACCACTCACGAAGATCAACGCACTGCCGATGCCCGTCGCGACGCGCAGCGCGAGCAGGGCGTCAGTATCGACCGTTGCGCCGCTCGCCGCCATCAGCACGGCCGTCAGAACGCAACCGGCGACGAACAATGTTCGCGACGCCACGCGCGTCGACAGTCGGGAGAACGCGAGCGCGCCGAGCAGATAGCCGAACGCGTTGGCCGTGTTCATCGCGCCGGCTTGCGCGAAGTTCCACGCGAGGTCAAGGCGCATGGGCGGCAGCAGGAGCGCGTAGGAAAAGCGCGCGAGCCCGAGCGCGATGGCGCTGCCGAGCGACAGCGCCATCGCGAGCATGAGCGCTTGCCGGCGTTCGGAATCATCGGATCGGATATCTGCCGTGTGGTTCCTTGGAAGCTCTGCGCCTGCATCGTCACGCTGTATCACGCTCTTGTCGTCCTCTCGATGTCATGTCGCCCTATGGTATCGCGCTCCGGTCACATTGCTTACACAAGCCGTGGCTAAGCTTCGCAGCGCTGCGTTCATCTGCACGACTGAAGCCGGAGATTCCCGATGTCGATTGTTCCGAGCCGCCACGTCATCGTGGCGCGATTCATCGTCTGCGCCTGCGCAATCGTTTGCGCCTGTAGCAAGCCGGAACCGGAGTCGTCCTCATCAGTCGACGCGGCGCGCAGCGCGCCGTCCGTCGTACCCGCAACGAGCGAACTCCAGGACTGGGCCAGGCAAGCCACAAACGGCGCATCCGATCAACCCACGCGACCCGCCTTGGCACGGACTGCGTCGGAGCCGCTCGCGATACCCGTGATTCACACCGTCGACTGACCTTTCCTCTTCACTTTCCCCCCGCGAAACAAATGAAAAACAAGAACCGTCGTGACTTTCTGCGCGTGGCCGTCGAGGCCGCAGGCGCGAGCGCCGCGTTGAGCGTGATGCCGCTCGGCATCCGCCAGGCGCTCGCGATTCCCGCGAACAACCGGCATGGATCGATCGAGGACATCGAGCATATCGTCGTGCTCATGCAGGAGAATCGCTCGTTCGACCATTACTTCGGCAGCTTGCGCGGCGTGCGCGGCTTCGGCGACAAGAGCGCGGTGACGCTGCCGAACGGCAAGCCGGTCTTCAACCAGCCGATCGCGGCAGGCGCGGGCGAGGTGCTGCCGTTTCATCCGGGCGCGTCGAACCTCGGCCTGCAGTTCCTGCAGGACCTGCCGCACGACTGGGTGAGCGGGCAGGGCGCGTTTCACGGCGGACTGTATGACCAGTGGGTGCCGTTCAAGAGCACGACGACGATGGCGTACCTGAAGCGCGACGACATCCCGTTCCACTATCAGCTCGCCGACGCGTTCACGATTTGCGACGCCTACCACTGCTCGACCAACACATCGACCGATCCGAACCGCTACTACATGTGGACCGGCTATGTCGGCAATGACGGCGCGGGTGGCGGTCCGGTCGTCGACAATGCGGAAGCGGGCTACGGCTGGTCCACGTTTCCCGAAGTGCTGGAGCGCGCGGGCATTTCGTGGAAGATCTATCAGGACATCGGCACCGGGCTCGACGCGAAAAATTCGTGGGGCTGGACCAACGACGCCTACATCGGCAACTACGGCGACAACTCGCTGCTCTACTTCACGCAATATCAGAACGCGCAGCCCGGCAGCCCGCTCTACGAAAAGGCGCGGCGCGGCACCAACGCGGCCGCCGGCGACGACTACTTCGCGATCCTCAAGCGCGACGTTGCGAGCGGCACGCTGCCGCAAGTCTCGTGGATCGTCGCGCCCGAAGCGTTTTCCGAGCATCCCAACTGGCCGGCGAACTATGGCGCCTGGTACATCGATCAGGTCTTGCAGGTGCTGACATCGAATCCGGATGTGTGGAGCAAGACGGCGCTGCTCATCAATTACGACGAGAACGACGGCTTCTTCGATCACCTCGTGCCGCCGTTCCCGCCGACGTCGAGCGCCAACGGCCTTTCGACCGTCGATACGAGCGCCGAGATCTTCGCGGGCAGCGCGAAGTACGCGAGCGGCCCCTACGGCCTGGGCGCGCGCGTACCGATGCTCGTCGTGTCGCCGTGGTCGAAGGGCGGCTGGGTCTGCTCCGAGACCTTCGACCATACCTCGGTGATCCGCTTCATCCAGAAGCGCTTCGGCCGCGCGCACGATCTGGCCGAGCCGAACATCTCGCCGTGGCGTCGGGCGATCAGCGGCGATTTGACCTCCGCCTTCGATTTCCGCAATCCGAACAGCGCGATGCCCGAGTTGCCGGCAACGAGCGGCTACTTTCCGCCCGACAAGCTGCGGCATCAGGACTACGTGCCCGTGCCGCCCGTCGCGCAGACGATGCCGAAGCAGGAGTCCGGCGTGCGCCCCGCGCGCGCCTTGCCCTACGAACTTTTCGTGCGGACGCGCGCGGATGCGTCGAAAGAAACCGTTTCGTTCGATTTCGTCAATACGGGCAGCGCGGGCTCGGTCTTTCTGCTCTATCGCAACGCCAGCACGGAGGCGCCGCGCACTTACACGGTCGAAGCCCGCAAGCGTCTTGCGGACCGCGTCACGGCGAACGCGGACGGCAGCTTTGATTTCGTCGTACACGGTCCGAACGGTTTCCTCCGACAAATCGCGGGAAAGGCCGGCGCGCAGCAACATGGCTGGTGGTCGCGCGAACAGGCGGCACCGGAAGTCAGAGAGGGCTACGACGTCGCGAACGGCAATCTGCAATTGCGCCTCGAAAATCGCGGGACGGCCGCGTGCACCTTCAGCGTGACTAATGCCTACGATCCGTCGAAGACGATCACGCGGCGCGTGCGGGGCGGCGACACCGAGCAGGTCTATCTCGATCTGCGCGACGCGCACGGCTGGTACGACGTCGAAATCAGGGTCGACACCGATCGCGCGTTTCTGCGACGCCTCGCCGGTCACGTCGAGACGGGCCGCGACAGCATGAGCGATCCCGCGCTCGGTCGATGACGTCGCCATCGACCTGACTCTGGCCGCGCGTTCAAAGCAGCACGCGCGGCCGCAGCCCCTCCGCACCTCAGTCGAACGCACGCTACGTGTGGGACTACGCACTTACGTGGGCCCTCCACGGATTGCGCAGCGTGCCGAAGACTGTGAAGATCGTGTGTGCACACCGGTTCAAAGTTCCGATCCAATCGTCTGCGAAATGGAAAAAACGGCACATCGCAGCGCCGGATCGCGTCTTCGGTTCGATATCGAACTCGGGTGCATCACGGAGACGGGGATGAAAGATCGAGCGACAGTGCTGCTGGTACGTCACCAGTCAGTGCTTCTGGTTCGGGAGCGCGGCGGTCCGTGGCTGCTTCCGGGCGGGACAGTAGGACATGAAGAATTGACCATCGTTGCAGCGATCCGGGCGCTGCACGAAGACACCGGCGTCGCGGCGAGCGCTGCAGCCTTTCTGTTTCAGCAGCCTTCGGCGCATCATTTGCACCATGTGTTTCGCATCGCGATACCGGACGACGCGCAACCGCGACCGGAAGCGGGCGGTCGGTTTCGCGACCTGTCATGGGTCGAGGCGTCGCAACTGGCTCACCTCGGCACCACGCCGGGCACGCGGGCCATTCTGAATCGCGCGATCGGCGGCAGCGCGCGCGACACGCGGTCGGCGTGGAGTCACAGCGGCGCGCACCAGGATGTCTCGACGGGAACTGGCAGGCGCTGGCGCTGACATCAGCTGATATAGACGACCGGACCATCCACCTTCTCGTCTGCCGAAAAGGGGCGAGCGCGTATTTCGCTGCGAAATGAATACTTTTTCGGCGAAGTTGCGCCTATGCTACCGATGGAGCGGCCGCTGGCGCCCGTTGTACGATCCGACGAATCGCCGCGAAGCGTGAGCACGGCTGCATTCGCCCTTTCGGATGGCGGAGGAAACCATGAAGCTCGTCAGCATGTTCGCCGGCACGGTCGGGTTCGTCGCCGTGATCAGCCTTTCGCTGTTGGCGGTAGCGGACATTCTCTTGACGTCCTCGGACAAAGAGGCAGAGAGAGAACGGATCGCCTGAATCAGGGTGTTTCGAGTAGCAACTGAAACTCTTCGAGAAATGGGCTTGCGGCTGTCTAACATACGTCCATATCGGACGTAATTCATTCCGGTCGCGCAATCTCCCTTTCGAAAACCTGTAAGGGATTAAAAGCCCGTATCGGTTTCCGAGACCGGGCTGATCTCGCGGCATCGCGGAGTCATCGACGAAACCCCGACGCGATTGGCCACGGCCTCGTTCGGTCAGCGGAACAGAGGTACTTTCACCCTTCTGTTCAGGGCTTTGCACCGATGAGCGCCGTCTGAAAATCATCCTTGGTGACCACCGCACGGAAAATTGGCGGATTCGCTGTGTGATAGAATTAGTAATAAACAAAAAATTCTTTCCGTCAAAACTTTCAGCGGCGTGTTTTATCAAAAGCTTGATATAACACGGCAAGCGCGGAGGAAGCATGTCTGTGGTCGGTGTCATCGGCGCAATTGTCTTTTTCGCAATAATCGGTCTGGCATTGCTGGCCGTGCTCGAAATCATATTCGCGCCGTCCTCAAAACATAAGGCAGACGAAGAGGCGGGTCACAGGCGGCCCACGTGGTATCGCAAGTGGCGCGAGGTCGCCGTGCGCCGCGACGAAGCACCCTGATTCGTCGTATTTTCTTCGTCCGATCAAAAGCTTAGGCATTTCCCGATAGCGGCGACGAGCCACCCGGGCACGCCGTCTCCGGCACAGCCGTTCAAATCTCCTCGCATTAATTAGCTGTCGCAACTGTGTGCGATAGCGCACCGCACGCACTTTCCCCAGACTTTAGTCTTTCTTCGCCGGCACCATGTGAAAAGGACTTTTCATCACTTCAATAAACGCCGGCTCACAACACATATATAAAGGCAGTTAAGCATTTAGCTAAGGACGGCAAGTCGGTCGACTGGCAAAACTGCCGCTGTCTGAGGGACACAAAATGGCGCAACCCGCATATCCTCCCGTGCTGCAGTGGTGGACGCGCATCGAGAAGCGGCTCTACGACGAAGTCGACGACGCGTCGCGCGACAGCACGCCTGCGCGCGCTTCGCTCGTCGTGCTGTACGACGGACACGAGAACATCGAAGCGCTGTGGAAGACGTTGCTGCAATGCCGGACCCCGCATCTACAGATCGTCTGGAAGTCACCGGAGTCGGGCGAAATGCGCCTGCTCGCGGAATCGTATGTCGCGATTCCGGAGAAGCTGTTCTTCCTGAAGTCGCTTCAGACGAGTCTGCAGCGCGTCTCCGTTCTCATCGAGCGGGCGCAGCGGCGTCTCGATGCCGCCGCGTCGCCGTATGCGTTTCCGCTCGTGAGCGCCAAGGCGCAGCCGGCGCATCTGTCGGGACTTACGTCGGCATGGTTCGCTCTGCGGCATCTCGGCCGCAAGGTGCTGAACCAGCCGCTCAAGCTGCTCGTGCAGCGCGGCCACTGGGTTCTGGCTTACCGGCGCACCGACACGCCCGTCGAGATGCGCGCCGATAGCAGCGCCGATAACAGCGCCGACGACGACGCCAGCCGCAACTGGGTCACGCTGCCCGGCATGCCGACGCAGTTCCACGCCGATCCTTTTCTGTGGCGCGGCAAGAACGGCGACTATCACCTGTTCTTCGAAAGCCTGCCTTACGACACGAATCGCGGCGTGATCAGCCATATTGCGTTCGATCCGGCCACGCAGAAGTGGCAGGAAACGCCGCGCGTGGTGCTCGATCGCAACTATCACCTGTCGTATCCGTTTCTGTTCGAGCATGACGGCGAGATTTTCATGATTCCGGAGACGTGCGGCAACCGCACGATCGAGATGTATCGGGCAGCCTCGTTTCCGACCGAATGGGAATTGCACAAGGTGGTCATGCGCGATGTCGTCGCGGCGGATACCACGCTTCATTACGACGGCAAGACCTGGTGGATGTTCACGAGCATCACGGAAGAGGGCGGATCGAACTGGGACGAACTGTCGATCTTCCATTCCGACAGCCCGTTCGGGGAATGGACCGCTCATCCGATGAATCCGGTCGTCTCCGATTGCCGCCTTGCGCGCATGGCCGGCAACCTGTTCAAGGATGCGCAAAACCGCCTGATTCGCCCCGCGCAGAATTGCGAACGCGAATATGGCGCCGCGCTGACGTTCCGCGAGATCACCGAGCTCACGACGACGACTTACGCCGAGAAGACCTTGTCCGTGCGCAATCCGCCGCGCGGCCGTCAGGGGCTGCATACGTGGAATGCGGTCGGCGCGATCACGGTCATCGATATGAAAACTCAGCTTCGCAAATGGAATCCGTGGCGCGGCGCGATGAGGCGCGCCTGACGCGGAGCGCGCCCGACGCCCCGCGCGCGCGCCGGCAAGCAAGCCGGCGTGTGGGGCGTCGAACAGTGCGTGCCGGGGCGCCGGCATACATTGATGACTCGCCGGAAACCGCGACACCCCGATTCCTCCGGCGAGGCAGCCCATCAACATAAAAACACACCCGTCAGCACGAGCATTGCCGCCAGCGACGCGCGCGTCGGTTGCCTGGGGACGGGGCCTATCGCAGAAAACCGGCAGCCGGGACCATGAAGCTTCTCCATGTCATCGTTGCGCTCAATGCGGACGGCGCTGAACGCATGCTTCAGCGCCTGATCGAGTCGCATATCGAACACCCGCGATTTCGTCACGTCGTCTGCTCGCTCACGACGACGGGCAAGATCGGCGAAGAACTCGCCGCGCGCGGCATCGAGGTGCACAGCCTCGGCATGCGTTCGCCGCTCGGCTTTCCGCGCGCGTTGTGGCAGCTCGTGAAACTGATTCGCGAGGTGCGCCCCGACATCATCCAGACGTGGATGTATCACGCCGATTTTCTCGGCGGCCTGGCAGGCAGGCTCGCGGCGCACAAGCGCATCGTCTGGGGCGTGCGAACCACCGATGTCCGTTCGGGCGGCTCGCGCGTGACCGTGTTGCTGCGCAAGATCTGCGCGTGGCTTTCGTACTACGTGCCGCAGACCATCGTGTGCGCGGCGGAGGCGTCGCGCCGGGCGCATGTGTCCGTGGGTTATGACGCGAGCCGCATGATGGTGGTGCCGAACGGCTTCGACGTCGCGCGCCTGAGCGCCACGCCCGAGCAACGCAACGCGATCCGCGAGCAATGCGGATTCGACGACGGCTGGGTCGTCGTCGGCGTTCTGGGGCGCTTCCATCCGGTGAAGGATCATCAGAATTTCGTGCGCGCGGCGGGCATGCTGGCCGCGCGCCATCCCGACGTGCGTTTCATGCTGGTCGGACGCGATCTCGACGCGAACAATCGCGAACTCGCGGACTGGATCGCGCAGACGGGATTCGCGTCGCGCTTCGTGCTGCTCGGCGAGCGGCGCGACGTGCCCGCGTGTCTGTCAGCGATGGACGTGTTCTGCCTGTCCTCGCGCACCGAGGGATTCCCCAACGTCGTCGGAGAAGCGATGGCGATGGCCGTGCCGTGCGTCGTCACCGACGTAGGCGATGCGGCCATGCTCGTCGCGAATACGGGTGTCGTCGTCGCGAAGGAGAACGCCGATGCGCTCGCGGCCGGACTCGCGCGCGTCGTCGACATGCCGCACGACGAGCGCATCCGTCTCGGCCAGCTGGCGAAGGCGCGCATCCACGCCGAATTCACGATGATGCGCGCGCGCGAGCGTTTCGAAGATATCTACCTGCGGCTCGTCGAAGAAAAGTGAGCATCGCATAAGCGTGGCCTCTGGCCGATCTGAAGGAGAACGAACATGTGCGGTATCGTCGGCTTTCTGGGTGGGCGCGGCGTCAGGCCGGGCGACTCGAAGACAGTGGTCCGGAAGATGGCGCACGCCATCGCCTATCGCGGACCCGACGACGCGGGCGACTGGACCGATGATCTGCGCGGCATCGCGCTCGGACATCGCCGGCTGGCGATTCTCGATCTCTCGGCAGCTGGCCATCAGCCGATGTCGTCGGGCAGCGGGCGGTACGTCATCGTCTTCAATGGCGAGATCTACAACCATCTCGATCTGCGCGAAGAACTCGAGGATGCGCAACGCGCGCCCGTCTGGCGCGGCAGCTCCGACACCGAAACGCTGATGGCCGGCTTCGACGCGTGGGGCATTCAGGCGACGATCGAGCGCGCGGTCGGCATGTTCGCGTTCGCGGCGTGGGACCGGCAGGAATGCCAGCTCACGCTCGCCCGCGACCGGATCGGCGAAAAGCCGCTTTACTACGGCTGGCAGGGACAGGGCGAGGAAGCCGCGTTCGTGTTCGGCTCCGAGCTGAAGGCGCTGCGCGAGCATCCTTCGTTCGAAAACAACGTCGATCGCGGCGCGCTGACGTTGCAGATCCGCCACGGTTGCGTGCCCGCGCCGTATTCCATCTTCGAAGGCATCCACAAACTCGAACCGGGCAAGATGCTTTCGGTGTCGCTCGAACGGCGTGATCCGCGCATCTGGTCCTACTGGTCCGGCGTCGAGGCGGCGGTCAACGGCGCCGCGCGTGGCTTCGCGGGCAGCCCCGAGGATGCGGTCGAAGAACTGGAGCATTTGCTCAGCGATGCGATCCGCCAGCAGATGCTCGCCGACGTGCCGCTCGGCGCGTTCCTGTCGGGCGGCGTGGATTCATCGACGATCGTCGCGCTGATGCAGAAGCAGTCGTCGCGTCCGGTCAAGACGTTCACGATCGGCTTCAACGAGAGCGACTTCGACGAAGCCAAGCTCGCGAAGGCCGTCTCGACGCACCTCGGCACCGAACACACGGAACTGTACGTGACCGCGCGCGAAGCGCTCGACGTGATCCCGCGCCTGCCCGAACTCTACGACGAGCCGTTCGCCGATTCGTCGCAAGTGCCGACGTTTCTCGTCTCGCAACTGGCGAAGCAGCATGTGACCGTCTCGCTGTCCGGCGATGCCGGCGACGAACTCTTCTGCGGCTATCAGCGCTACCGCACCGCGCCGGACATGTGGGACAAGATGACGGTCCTGCCGGCGTCGTTGCGCAAGCTGGCGGCGTCGGGCATCGTCGGGATTTCGCCGAAGCGCTGGAACAGCATGGCGGGCCTCATGGAGCCGATCCTGCCGTTGTCGCTGCGCGGCGTGAAGGTCGGCGACAAGCTGCACAAGGGCGCGCAACTGCTGTCGTGCCGCTCGCGCGACGAGGTGTATCTGCATCTCATGTCGCAATGGAACGATCCGGCCGCGCTCGTGATCGGCGGCCACCAGCCGCCCACGCTGATGACCGGCAATGCGCCGGCCTTCACCGGTCTCGACGACGTGCAGCGCATGATGGCGCTCGACATGATCACCTATCTGCCCGACGACATCCTCACCAAGGTCGATCGCGCCGCGATGGGCGTCTCGCTCGAAACGCGCGTGCCGTTCCTCGATCATCGCGTCGTGGAATTCGCGTGGCGGCTGCCGCAATCGATGAAGGTGCGCGACGGACAGACCAAGTGGGCACTGCGTCAGGTGCTGTATCGCCATGTGCCGCGCGCGATGATCGAGCGGCCCAAGCAGGGCTTCGGCGTGCCGATCACGCACTGGCTGCGCGGCGAGTTGCGCGACTGGGCGGAAGCCTTGCTCGATGCGTCGCGGTTGCGTCGCGAAGGTTTCTTCGATGCGACGATCGTGCGCGCGAAGTGGCAGCAGCACCTGTCGGGCGAGCAGAACTGGCATCGTCAGTTGTGGAACGTGCTGATGTTCCAGCAGTGGCTGGAGCATCAGCAGGCGTCGTCGATTCCGCTCTTCACGTCACGCGCGGACGATCTCGCCGGCGTCGCAGGTTGACGCGCATCGGCTGATTGAGAACGCCCCGCGCGTTGTACGGCACCCCAAAAGTTGGACACCGATCCAACCTTTGGGGTGTTTTTCAACGCGCGTTGTACGGCACCCCAAAAGTTGGACACCGATCCAACCTTTGGGGTGTTTTTCATGGCGAAGTACAGCGAAAGCTGCACGCGATTCCCTACCGCGCGCTCGATGTCGCAATGTACGACAGGCAGTGAAGCGCGCAACGCGATGAGATCGGCTTCCGCTGTCACCGGGTAGCCATGAGCCTGATGCACGCGCTCGATAATGTTCAGTTGTGCGCTCATGCAGACTCCGGCCCGAAGTTGCGCACGCGCATGAGCAGATGAATCGCGCGTCGCGTCATTTCCGACATCGCTGTCTGTATTGCCTTCAAGTAGAAGCGCTGCGCATTCCGGCCGCTCTCCGCGAGCGCCGCGTCGATTTTCCCGATCAGGTCGTCGGCTGCGTCATAGAGTTTCTCTGCGCACTGGACGTAACCGCGTTGCGCAAGCTCTGCTTCCACTGCCGCAGTCTCTCTGGCCCGATGCCCTGATGTGATTTCGTGATACGCGGCCATTCGTGCGTCGACGATCGTGCGCAGTTCGCCAAGCGCGTTTCCGATCTGATCGGCGCTCGCGCCGGACGGATGGCGCATCTGATCTTCACGTTCGCGGATTACATCGACTGTTTGCTGAAGCGTTGCGAACAGAACCCGCATGGCTGCGCCACGCGCGGTGAGCGCCCAGGGCGCGGAGTGCGCGAGGTGAAGCCGCGTCGAGGAAACATCGGACGCGGCCGCTGTGTCTACATGAAATCGCATCGGTTCTCCTGTTCCTGGTGCGACACGACCTGCTCGCAAATCGTCCATATTCGCTGGAAAGAATAGGTAGGACTATGCGGATTGATGGCCGCCGTCCAAGGATCGTATTTCGATTCCTTCAAAACGCAATAATATGGAATCCATAATGATATCGATGTATCAGAGCAACCGGGTTGACCAATACAGAGCCCGCCGATACCGTCTCCCGAACCTGACGGCACGCTCGCCGTCAGCGCCTGGGCGCCCGTCGGTGGATCAGCCCCATCGTCGTCGTGTGGGGAATGAGCACGGCTCTGACCTTCTTTGCGCAAAACGTGACGCATTTGCCTTTTCGTCGGTCGTCGCCGGTCCGATGTCCGACTGGGTCGTCCAGCACGTGCATATCGCGGGCTTAGACGGCTGGGGGTGGCTCTTCGCGATCGAAGGCGTGCCGACCATCGCGCTCGGTTGCCTGTCCTTCGTCATCCTGGTCGATTCGCCTTCCGAGGCGAAATACGTATGGAACGTGAGGATACGTTACGTCGCCGCGTCGTTCTTTTAAGACCTATCCCATTTTCTATTGCCGCCCGTCAGCTCCTCTCGTGCGGCGTCTGAAAAGCAAAGGCCCCGATCGATCCGACCGGGGCCTTTTTCATGGTGCGAGTCTCCGGCGCGCGCGCCGAAAATACAACGCTTCGGATTACTTGTGATGCGTCTGCTCGGGGACCGCGGCGGTCACGATGCCCTGGCTGCTCACGAGCCAGCGCGGCGTCTTGAACCGGACGATCGCTGTATACAGCCAGACATAGGCGACGGCGAACACGACCGCGGTCACCGCGAGCGCCACCGGGTTATGCCAGAAAAGCGACGCCGGCACGATACCGATCATGCTCAGCACCCACAGATACGGCGACGTGCGCGCGTTCCGGCGCTGACGCTGGCGCGGGTCCGTGCCTTTGCGCACGACGCGCTTGAAGATCAGCGTATGCAGGTGAATGCCGTCCGGCGCGCCGACCGGACGGCCGCGCACGATCCGGCGACGGTAGATCGAGAACAGCGTTTCGAAGGCCGGATAGATCGCGACGACGATCGCGTACCACGCACAGACGTTCGGATGCCGCGCGACCAGCAGCACGAGCAGTTCAGCGATCGTGAAGCCGATGAAGTAAGCGCCGCCATCGCCGAGGAAAATCGACGCAGCCGGATAATTCCAGATCGCGAAGCCGCCGATTGCGCCGATCATCGTGAGCGCGGTGCTCATCACGAGCAGGTCGCCGACTTCATGCGCGACATAACCGATCGAACCGAAAATCAGAATTGCCACGACGGCGGCGAGTCCGTTGAAACCGTCGATGATGTTGACCGCGTTGGTGAGCCCCGCCACCGCAATGACCGTCAGTCCGATCGCAATGGGCGCGACGGCGAGAATCGGATCGACGAGCGGCAGATCCACCCGGCCGATCACGCCGTTGAGCAGGAACGCGCCCAGCAGCGCCGCCAGCATGGCGCTCAGCAGACGGGCCCGGACGCTCACGCGCTTGGTCAGATCCTCGATCACGCCGCTGCCGAACGCGGGCAGAGCGCAAAGCAGCAGCAGCAGCGACTCGCTGCGCGGATTGCCGCCGAAAAGCGCACCGATGGGGAAAGTCACGCAGGCCGCAACCATCAGTGCAATGCCGCCGATTCTGGGAACCGGATGAGAATGATTCTTTTGAACCCCGTTCAAATCATGATCCAGGGAGAGCGCCCCGTAGCGCCCCGCGAATCGAACAATCAATAGCGTCATGCAGAAAGAACTGATGAAGCCAAGCGCAAGGTTTAACATTTTTTTCACTCACGAAGAGGGCGCATCTCTTTTCGAATATCAAAACCCGAAAGCGTATGGTAGGTACAACCCCTGTCATTGTCCACGGATTTATGGCGGTTTAATGTGTGAAACCGAGCTAACTGCGATTATATTGGGACTTCCCCCGATTATTCATACAAACGGGGTTTTAAAATCTCATAAAGACGCGGTTCGTATTTAAACTTCTTCAAATACGACTTCTGAAGTTCGCGGGTGTCGGTGCGCAAACCCACCTTCGCACGCATTTTCCCGTTGGGGACGGTACTTTTCTGCCGCGGCTGAAGGGCCATCGGCCGCTCTCTGCCGCCAGGGGCGGCGGCGAGCGCCGGCGCGGCACGGCGACAATATGTCCGGAAACCGGTTGCCGGCGATACCGGCTTTCTTCATAGAATTAGCAATCCGATTAACAGCGATTATATGTGCGGTGCCGCGCATACAACAAGGGGCGCTGTGATATTTTGCGATTTGTTCAAATGGCCCGCATAGTCAATAAATTCTTAAAAGCGAGGTAGTGAACACTCGCCCGGGTTGAAAGGTTCGTTAAACAACAAAAATCGTCTGTTGGAATTTCTCTTTTTTTGAGTCGTGTGTTTCAATACGACTGCAATGCCGGGGCGGGATTTTAACGGCCCTGAATGCAGTCCGAAATTCATCAATAAAGTAATGGTGTTTGCGCTCCGTTCGGGGCGCACCGCTGGTGTTTCGATCCGCATCCGGTGCGCAGCGCGCTCCGGTCCCATAAGAGCCTGTAACGAGACGTTCCATGAAAGTTAAAAATCAGGCGTCAGCCGTAACGGCCGAGTCCGACAACGAGATCGAGCTCACCTCGATTCTCGAAACGCTGGGCCGTCACTGGAAGATGATCGCCACGACCGTTGCGGTCGTATTCAGCCTCGGGGTGGTGTACGCGTTCTTCTCTTCGCCGATCTACCAGGCCGGCATGCTCGTCAAGGTGGACGACACGAGCAACGCGCCGCCTACCGACGCGCGCGACATGGTGAGAAGTGCCGCAGCGATGTTCGATCAGCGCGCGACGGCCGAAGGCGAAATTCAGGTCATCGGCTCGAAGTTCGTGCTGGGTCCCGTCGTCGATGCGCTCAAGCTGTATATCCAGGCCGCGCCGCACCGCTTCCCGATCATCGGAGGCATGGTCGCGCGCATGAGCGACGAAACGTCCACGCCGGGCATCTTCGGCCGGGGCGGCTACGCGTGGGGTACCGAGTCGATCGACGTTTCGGCGTTCGACGTGCCGAAGAAGTTCGAAGGCAAGGAATACACGCTGCGCTATCTCGGCAACGGCCAGTATCAGGTGCGTGGCCCTGGCGTCGAAACCGGCGTCGGGGGGCAGATCGGCGCCGTGCAGCGCTTCGACACCGTCGATGGTCCGATCTCCCTGCTGGTGAGCTTCATCCACGGCGAAAAGGGTGTCGAGTTCGATCTGACGCGCAATTCGCGTACGTACGCCATCGACCGGCTGCAGAACTCGCTCCTGATCGCGGAGCAGGGCAACAAGTCGGGCGTGATCAGCACGTCGCTGGAAGGCAAGGATCCGGTGCTCGTGGCGGCGACGATCAACGAGCTTTCGCAGATGTATCTGCGCCAGAACGCCGATCGCCGCGGGATCAACGCTGCGAAGTCGCTCGAGTATCTCGAACAGCAGCTTCCCGACGCCAAGCGTCAGATGGAAACGGCGGAAGACAATTACAACGCGTATCGCAACAGTCGCACGCTGTTCAATCCGGACGAGGAAGGCCGCATCGTGATGCAGCAGGCTTCCCAGGCGGATGCCCAGTTGCTCGACCTGCGCCGTCGCCGTTCGGACCTGGCGAGCCACTTTTCGGCTGCGCATCCGAGCGTGGTCGTGATCGACCAGCAGATCGCGGCGACCGAGAAGTACATCGGCGACCTGGCGGCGCGCGTCAAGGCGATGCCGGCGGCCGAGCAGGGCGCGCTGCGCCTGCAACGCGACGTGCGCGTCAGCACCGATGTCTATTCGGCCCTGCGCAACAACATCGAAACGATGCGTCTGATCCGCGCCGGCCGCGTGCCGACCGTGGAACTACTCGACCGCGCCGAAGTGCCCGAGCGCGCGGTCAAGCCGGTCAAGGCGCTCGTGCTCGTGATCGCGGCTGGCCTGGGTCTGTTCATCGGCATCGTGCTGGCGTTCGCTCGCGACTTCCTGTTCAAGGGCGTGCTCGATCCGAAGGAACTGGAATCGAAGACGGGTCTTTCGGTGTTCGCGACCATTCCGGACAGCGAACGTCAGAAGGAACTGGCGAAGCGCATCGCCGACAAGAGGCCGGAACAGCTCGCGCTCGCCTCGCGTTACCCGACCGATCCGGCCGTGGAAGGGCTGCGCATGATGCGCTCGTCGCTGCACTACGCGCTGATGGACGCGCCGAATAACGTCGTGATGCTGGCCGGCCCGCTGCCGGGCATCGGCAAGTCGTTCGTATCGGCGAATCTGGCGACGCTGCTGGCCGCCGGCGGCAAGCGCGTGCTGCTCGTCGACTGCGACCTGCGCCGCGGCCACCTGAACCAGTACTTTGGCCTGCCGCGCGGCAAGGGGCTCGTGGATATCGTCAACGGCTCCAGCTCGCTCGATGACGCCGTGCATCGCTCGGTGCTGAACAACCTCGACTTCGTGCAGTGCGGCTTCTATCCGCCGGACCCGGCCGAACTGCTTCTGTCGAGCGCGTTCACGGATGCGGTGAGCCGCGCGTCGGCGGAATACGACATCGTGCTGCTCGATGCACCGGCGATCCTGGCGGTGTCGGACACGGCGATCATGGCGCCCGTCGCAGGCTCCATCTTCCTCGTGGCGCGTTATGGGGATACGCGCTCCGGTGAGATCTCGGAGTCGGTCAAGCGGCTGGAACAGTCGGGTGCGAGTGTCACCGGCGTGCTGCTGAACGGCTTCAAGGTTCACTACGGCAATTACGCCCAGGCACGCCAGTACGGCGGCTACGCCTACGCCGCCTACAAGGCCGACAAGGAATAACCAGAGACTGAATCATCCAGCGTGCAGCCACGCTGGAGCATTAATCAAAAAGTTCTACTAAACAAACGTCCTGAGTTGTATAACGAGGAGAATCACACATGTTCTCGCCGCAAGAGTTGAAAATCGGCATTGTGGGTCTGGGCTACGTCGGTCTGCCGCTCGCAGTGGAATTCGGCAAGCGTCATCCGGTGGTCGGATTCGACATCAACCGCGCGCGCATCAACGCGTTGAAGGAAGGCCGCGACGTCACGCTCGAAGTCGACGACGCCGAGCTGGCCTCCGCCACGCTCATGCAGTACAGCGCGGAAGTCGAAGATCTGAAGAACTGCACCGTCTTCATCGCCACCGTGCCGACGCCGATCGATCACTACAAGCGTCCGGACCTTTCGCCGCTGATCGGCGCGTCGACGACCATCGGCAGCGTGCTCAAGAAGGGCGACGTCGTCATTTATGAATCGACCGTTTATCCCGGCGCGACCGAAGAAGAGTGCGTGCCGGTGCTCGAGAAGATGTCGGGTCTGAAGTTCAACGAGGACTTCTTCGTGGGCTACAGCCCGGAGCGGATCAATCCAGGCGACAAGTCGCACCGTCTGCCGGACATCAAGAAGGTCACGTCCGGCTCGACGCCTGAAGTGGCCGATTTCGTCGACGGGCTGTATCGCGGGATCATCACGGCGGGCACGCACAAGGCGAGCAGCATTCGTGTGGCCGAGGCGGCCAAGGTGATCGAGAACACGCAGCGCGACGTCAACATCGCGCTGATCAACGAGCTTTCGATCATCTTCAACAAGATGAACATCGATACCGAATCCGTGCTGCTCGCGGCCGGCACGAAGTGGAACTTCATCCCGTTCCGTCCGGGCCTCGTCGGCGGCCACTGCATCGGCGTGGACCCGTACTACCTGACGCACAAGGCGCAGGCGATCGGCTATCACCCGGAGATCATCCTCGCAGGGCGGCGTCTGAACGACAGCATGGGCAACTACGTCGTCTCGCAGCTCGTGAAGACCATGACCAAGCGCGATATCTCCATCTCGGGGGCGCGCGTGCTGATCATGGGCCTCACCTTCAAGGAGAACTGCCCGGACCTGCGCAACACGCGCGTGGTCGACATCATCGCCGACCTCAAGGAATACGGCGTCCAGGTGGACGTGTACGACCCGTGGGTGTCGAAGGAAGAGGCGCATCACGAGTACGGCATCGATCCGATCGATCAGCCCGCCAAGGGCGCCTACGACGCGATCGTGCTGGCCGTGGCGCACCGCCAGTTCGCCGATGAAGGCGCGGACGGGATTCACGCCTACGGCAAGACGAAGCACGTGCTGTGCGACCTCAAGTACATCCTGCCGGCCGAGGCAAGCGACATGCGTCTCTGAGGCCCGGTGGCATCGGCGGGATGGGCTGCCGATGCAACCGTCGCACAACATCGCCGCGGTTCGGCTCCCGGGATTCGGGGGCTGCCCGCGGCGATGCCAACCGGACGTTCGGAGTTCGCAATGAAGATGCCCAAGGTAGTTCTGTACGCCAACACCGATTGGTATCTATTTAATTTTCGGCTTTCGTTCGCTCGCAAACTGCGCGACGCGGGTTTCGAGGTCATTCTGTTGTCACCCGACGGCGAATACGGCCCGAAGCTGCGCGATCTCGGTTTTCGCTGGCACGCGGTGCCGATGAACCGTCGCAGCCTGAATCCGCTCCGCGAACTGGCGCTGGTGCTGTGGCTCGCGCGCTTCTTCCGGCGCGAAAAACCGCAGCTCGTGCACGGTTTCACGATCAAGAGCGCGGTGTACGGCTCGTTCGCGAGCAAGCTCGCGGGCGTGCCCGCGCGCGTGAACGCGGTCGCGGGCATGGGTTACGTCTTCACGAGCCGCGACCTCAAGGCGCGTATCCTGAAGCCGGTCGTGCGGCAGGTAATGCGCTCGGCGCTGAATGGCCGCGACAGCCTTCTCGTCCTGCAGAATCCGGACGACATCAAGCTGTTCGAAGCCGCGCGCATCGTCGAGAAGAAGGCGATCCGGCTCATCAAGGGATCGGGTGTCGATCTGACGCGCTTCAAGGTGCGCGAAGAATCGGCCGACGATGCGACCAGGCCGCTGCGCATCCTGCTGGCGGCGCGGCTCGTGTGGGACAAGGGCATCCAGGAATACGTGGAGGCGGCGCGCATGCTGCGCAAAGAGAATCGCACCGTGCGCTTCCTCCTCGCGGGCTCGCCCGATGACGGCAATCCGGCGTCGGTGAGCACCGCGATGGTGCAGGGATGGGTGAAGGAAGGGCTGGTCGAATGGCTCGGCCATGTGAGCGACATGCCGAAGCTGTTCACGGAAGTGGACGTGATGGTGCTGCCGAGCTATCGCGAGGGCTTGCCCAAAGCGCTGATCGAAGCCGCTGGCTGCGCGCTGCCGCTGATCACGACGGATGCGCCGGGCTGCCGCGAAGTGGTGAGCGAATCGGGCGTGGATGGCTTGCAGGTGCCGGTGCGCGATTCCCGCGCGCTCGCGGATGCGATCCGCCAGCTCGACGACGACCGCGCGCTCGCGAGAACGCTCGGCCTCGCCGCGCGGGACAAGGCGCTGAAGAATTTCGACGAACGCATCGTCATCGAGAAGACGCTCGCCGTGTATCGCGAGCTGGTGCCCTCGATCGCGATCGAAGGCGAGCGCCGCGAGCATGCCGCGCCCGTCGGTAATCTTGGAGACTTTCATGTCTGACCGTTACGAATCGATCCGTCAGCAACTGACGCGCACGCCGCGCAAGTGGCTGATCACCGGTGTCGCCGGGTTCATCGGCTCGAATCTGCTCGAAGCGCTCCTGAAGCTCGACCAGGAAGTCGTCGGGCTCGATAACTTCGCGACCGGCCATCAGCGCAATCTGGACGAAGTGCGCTCGCTCGTGACGCCCGCGCAATGGAACCGCTTCAGCTTCATCGAAGGCGATATCCGCAATCTCGACGATTGCCGCGCCGCGGTGAAGGGCGCCGCGCACGTGCTGCACGAAGCCGCGCTCGGCTCGGTGCCGCGCTCGGTGAACGACCCGATCACGACGCACGAAGTCAATATCAGCGGCTTTCTGAACATGCTGGTCGCCGCGCGCGACGCGAAAGTGGAAAGCTTCACCTACGCCGCGTCCAGTTCAACCTATGGCGACCATCCCGGCCTGCCGAAAGTCGAGGATCGTATCGGCCAGCCGCTGTCGCCGTATGCGGTGACGAAGTACGCGAACGAGCTGTACGCCTCGGTGTTCGCGCGCACGTATGGCCTGAACGCGATCGGCCTGCGCTACTTCAACGTGTTCGGCAAGCGTCAGGACCCGGACGGCGCGTATGCGGCGGTGATCCCGAAGTGGACGGCCGCGCTGATCGACGACGAACAGGTGACCATTAACGGCGATGGCGAGACGAGCCGCGATTTCTGCTTCATCGACAACGTCGTGCAGATGAACATCCTCGCTGCGATGTCCGATGAAGCGGCCCGCAATCAGGTCTACAACGTCGCGGTCGGCGACCGCACGACGCTCAATCAGCTTTATGACGGCCTGAAGCGCGTGCTCGCCGAAAACGGCGTGCCGAACGACGGCAGCCCGGTGTACGCGCCATTCCGCGCCGGCGACGTGCGCCATTCGCAGGCCAACGTCGACAAGGCCGCGCAACTGCTCGGCTACGCGCACGCGATTCCGCTCGCCGATGGCCTCGCGATCGCGATGCCGTGGTACATCCGCTTCCTGTCGGGGCGGCGCGTACCGGCCGAAGCCGAAATGGCGACGAGGACCGCATGAAAATCGTCGTTTTCATCTACTCGATGCACGGCGGCGGCGCGGAGCGCGTCACCGCCAATCTCGCGAACGAGTGGGCGGCGCTCGGCTGGGAGGTGACCGTCGTCACGCTGACGGCAGGTGTGGGCGACGTCTATCCGTTCCATCCGGGCGTGAAGCGCATCGAGCTGGGTCTCGCGGGCGGCGTCGAGGGCGGCGGCATCGTGCGCACGGCGCTGTCGAACCTGAAGCGCGTGATGGCGTTCCGCAAGGTGTTGCGCGAGGTCAAGCCGACGGTCGCGCTGGGCGTCATGGCGACTGCCAACGTGCTCGCGGTGCTCGCGGGCATCGGCCTGCCGTACAAGATCATCGCGAGCGAGCACACGCATCCGCCGCGCGCGCCGCTCACGCCGTTCTGGGAGCGCCTGCGGCTGCTGACGTATCGCTTCGCGGACAAGGTCGTCGCGCTCACCGACGAAACCCGCGAATGGATCGAAACGCATTGCCGCTGCACCGACGTGAAAGTGATTCCGCCGCCGTTCACGCTGCCGATCGCGCGCACGAATCCGGTCATCGAACCGCGCAGCGTCGTCGGCGACGAGCGGCGCGTGCTGCTCGCGGTCGGCCGGCTGTCGCCCGAGAAGGGCTTCGACAGCCTGATCGACGCGTTCAGGAAGATCGCCGGCGCGCTGCCGCAATGGGATCTCGTGATCGTCGGCGAAGGCCAGGCGCGTCCGAGCCTCGAACGCCGTGTCGACGAGGCGAAGCTGCATGGCCGCGTGTTCCTGCCGGGCCGCGCCGGCAACGTCGCGGACTGGTACGAGCGTGCGGACCTCTACGTGCTGAGCTCGCACTTCGAAGGCTTTTCGATGACGCTCGTCGAAGCGATGGCGAGCGGCTGCGCGGCCGTCAGCTACGACTGCGATTCCGGCCCGCGCGTGATCGTCACGCACGGCACGAACGGTCTGCTGGTGAATCCGGTCGGCGATGCGAGCGCGCTCGCGAAGTCGCTCGAAGCGCTGATGAAGGACGACGCCGAGCGCCATCGCATGGCGCTGTGCGCGACCTCCGTCAACGAGACTTTCGCGTTGCCGAAAACCATCGCGCTCTGGCAGGAAGTGTTCGAGGAGTCCGGTGTGACGATGCCGCGCCGCGCAGACCTGCGCGTGCCCGCGGTCGAGCGATAAGGAGCCGACGATGAAAATCATGCTCGTCGTCAGTTCGATGGGAAGCGGCGGCGCGGAGCGCGTGGCGGCATCGCTCGTCAATGCGTGGGCGCAGCGCGGCGACACCGTCACGCTCGTCATCACGTACAGCGGCCGCGGTGCGTGCTTCTATCCGCTCGCGGAGAACGTGCGCTGCATCTTTCTCGCCGATCGCGTGAAGGCCGGCGCGCGCATGCTGCAATATCCCGCGCGGTTTCGCGCGCTGCGTGCCCTGATTCGCGAGAGCGAACCGGATGTCGTCGTGTCGTTTCTGTCGAACGTGAATATCACGACGCTGCTCGCCACGCGCGGAATGGGCATTCCGGTCATCGCATGCGAGCACATCGATCCTTCCGCCGATGGCCGCTCCGCGCTGGTGCGCCAGATGTGCCGCTTCGTCTATCCGAGCGCCGATCTGCTCACGCTTCTGACGGACAACATGGAAGCGTCGTTCAGGAAGATGGTGCCGCGCGTGAAGCGCATCGAAGTGGTGCCCAATCCGCTGCCGGACGAGTTGCTGCTGTTGCAGCCCGAGACGGTGGCAAAGAGCGCGCGCAGGCGGCTCGTCGCGGTGGGGCGTCTGAATACGCAAAAGCAGTTCGATTTGCTGATCGACGTCTTCGCCACACTGGCGCCCGAGTTTCCGGACTGGGACTTGTGGATCTGGGGCGAAGGCCCGGAGCGCGCGGTGCTCGAAGCGCAGATCGCGCAGTCGAAGATGGGCGAGCGCGTGCTGATGCCCGGCAAGACGACGACGCCGTGGGAAGAGATGGCGCGCTCCGATGCGTTCGTGCTGTCGTCGCGCTACGAAGGCCTGCCGATGGCGATGCTCGAAGGCATGGCGCTCGGGCTCGCGACCGTCGCGTTCGACTGCAAGAGCGGCCCGCGCGAACTGACGCGCGACGGCCAGGACGGGCTGCTCGTGCCGCCCGGCGACAAGGCCGCGCTGATCGACGCCTTGCGGCGCGTGATGTCGGACGAAGCGCTGCGGGCCGAACTCGGACGCAAGGCGGCGGCCTCGGTGCGGCAACGCTACTCTTCGGCGGCGATCCTGCGCCAGTGGGACGGCATCTTCGCGCAACTCGGCGCGCGCACGCGCGGCGACGAAGGCAAGGGCACGGCTTATCGACGCACTGTCGCGGGGGAAAAAGCGTAATGGTCGGCCGCCGACGCGTGATCCACTCGCTGTTGATGGGCGCCGTGGCGGGCGGCGCGGGCGCGCTCGGCCTCGGCGCGCGCGCGGCCGAACGGCGCGATGTCGTGACCGACAAGTCGTTCGGCGTGAAGGGCGACGGCAAAACCAACGACCGCGTCGCGCTGCAGACCGCCATCGACCGGTCGGTCGATCAGACGCTCGTGATCACGGGCCAGTGCCGCATCGACGACAAGGGCCTCGATCTGCGCCGCAACAGCCATGTGCGTTTCGCGCCGGGCGCGTCGATCAAGCTGCTGGCGCACAACACGTCCTTCTATTCGATCTTTCGCCTCTGGGACGTGAGCAACGTGATCGTCGAGAACGCGGTGCTCGACGGCAGCAAGGAACTGAACGCCGCCAAGCCGGAGCTGCGCGAGAACGGCCACGGCATGGGCTTTTCGATCGCGGGCAGCACCGAGGTGACGCTGATCGCGCCGAAGACGGTCGGATGCTGGGGCGACGGCATCTATATCGCCAACAGCTACAACGTGCCGTTCAAGTACAGCAGCGGCATTCGCGTGGTGAATCATCATGCAGACCGCTGCCGCCGGCAGGGCGTGTCGATCATCAGCGGGCGCAATATCGTGTTCGAGAATCCGCTGTGGGAGAACATCGGCGGGACGCAGCCGGAAGCGGGCCTCGACGCCGAGCCGAACAGCAACGCCGATATTCTGGAGAACATCCGCATCGTCAATCCGACGACCCGCAATTGCCGGTACGGCATCATCGTCTGGCTGGAGGAGATCGTGGGGCCGATGCCCAAGCACATCGATATCGGCATCACGAATCATCGCGACGAAGGCGCGAGCGATGCCGCGTTCGCTGTTTCATCGCTCAAGCTGAACGGGCGCAAGGTGTCTGGGCAGATCGTCAGCCATTCGCCGACGTGGGTCGGCTCGCGGCTCGCTCATGTCGAGAGCATCGACTATGACAAGGCAGGACCGAAGATCGTCGTCAACAACCTGCGGCTCGTGCCATGAAGCCGCGCGTAACACACTATAACTAAAGCGACCAAGGCCAAGCGATGCAAGCAACGACAATGGACAACACCGCGCAGCAGAAGGCACCCGCGAGGCGCGTGACAGGATTCGCGTATTTCATGACGCCTTCGGGATGGGCGTTTCTGGTGCTCGCGACCGCCGCGATCTCGATCCTGGCGTTTCGCGAGCGCAGCGTCGGTCTGATTTTCGACCAGGAAGCGTACATCAATTATTTCCGCTCGACGGACTGGCACTGGCTCGTGCAGTTCTACCGGAACCGCGAGTCGGATATGGGCTTTCTCATCAGCCTCATCACCGAGGAGCTGGGCTGGCGCTCGTGGGTGATTTTGCTCAACGCGTTTGGCGTGTCGCCCGAAGGCGGCATCCGGACCACGGTGGTGCTGCTCAATCTGATCGTGATGTATGCGCTGTTGCAGACGCGCCGGCCGCTCATCGGGCTCGTGCTGTGGCTCGTCATTCCGTATGCGCTCGCCACGGTCGGGCTGTTCCAGATTCGCCAGGGCTTCGGGCTCGCGATCGCGATGCTGTTCGCCTGCCGCTTCAACCGGCCGACGCTCGGCATGGGCCTCGCGAGCTTCGTGCACACGACCTTCGCGGTGCCCACGGCGTTCCTTCTGACCGCTGGCCTCTTCGGCGAGAAGAAGGCGCGCGCGCTGGTCGCGGTCAGCGTGGTGGCGGTCGTGCTGGCGTCGGCGGCGCGCTTCCTGTTCGCGACTTACGGCGGACGGCGTATCGACGAATACACCGGCTATCAGGAAAACTTCACGATCAAGCTGCTGGCGCTCCTGCTGTTCTATACGATGGCCTCCGTCATGGTGCTGTACTCGACGTGGCGCTCGCCCGATACGGCCCGTCAGAACAGCCTCACGCGCGTGTCGATGATGCACGTCGGCCTGTTCGTGTACCTGGTCGTCGCGTTCTTCGTGTTTCCGTTCGCCAAGGGCCGCGTCTGGTATTGCGTGCCCTTGCTGCTGCCGTTCCTCGCGCCCGAGATCAAGCTCAAGAACGCAGCCGTTCTCGTCATCACCTTCGGCGTGTTCGTGGCCGTCGCCGCTGACGCAACGAAGAGTTATTTCGAAGGCGTCTACCACTACTTCCTGATGCTCTGACGACGATGTCCTACTTCCTGATTTCGCTCGATTTCGAACTGATGTGGGGCGTGCGCGACCATCGCACGATCGCGACCTACGGCAAGAACATCCTCGGCGTGCGCGAGGCGATTCCGGCCATGCTCGCGATGTTTTCGAAGTATCGCGTGAAGTCGACCTGGGCGACGGTCGGCATGCTGCTCTACGACAACAAGAAGGAACTGCTCGCGAATCTGCCCGACATCCGTCCGACTTATACCGATGCGAAGCTCAGCCCGTATGCGGACGGTTATCTGGATTCGATCGGCGCCGACGAGAAAAGCGATCCGTACCACTATGGGCTGTCGCTTGCGCGCCAGATCGTCGATACGGAAGGCAGCGAGCTGGCGAGCCATACGTTCTGCCATTACTACTGTCTCGAAGCGGGTCAGGACAAGGCGCAATTCGCCGCCGATATGGAAGCGTCAGTCGCATCGATCCGGCGTCTGGCCGATCCGCCCGCGAGCATCGTGTTTCCGCGCAATCAGGTGAATGGAGCGTATCTCTCCGTTTGCAGGGAGCAGGGGCTCGTCGCATATCGCGGCACCGAGCGTAGCTGGATGTATCGCGAGACATCGCGTGCGGACGAAGCAGCGGTGCGCCGCGCCGCGCGTCTCGCCGATGCGTACATCAATCTCTCGGGCGATCACGCGTTCGATCCGCGCCCGTCGCACGGTCTCGTCGATGTGCGTTCGAGCCGTTTCCTGCGTCCGTACGCGCGCAACAAGGCCGCGCTGGAATGGCTGCGCATCCACCGGATCAAGCAGTCGATGACCTCGGCGGCGCGCACGGGACGGTCCTTTCATCTGTGGTGGCATCCGCATAACTTCGGCGCGAATCTCGCCGAAAACCTCGCGGTGCTCGAGGCGATTCTGAAGCACCAGATGCATCTGAGAGAAACCTACGGCATGCAGCCCGCGACCATGGCAGAAGTTGCGCGGGCGACGCAGTCCGAAGATAGCCGGCTTGCGGAAATGGAGTTCGGGTTGTTCGTTTGATGTGACACGCATAGCAACAAGACGCTAGATAACGAGCGGTACGCTCGCGCGACGCAGTGGCGACATGCCATTGCGCCGCGCCTTTGCGTGCACGCCGTACAAGAAGAATGAGGGAAGCGCCATGAACTTTCGTAACGACATAAACGGCTTGCGCGCGTTTGCGGTACTCGCGGTCGTCCTGTTCCACTTCGACGTGCCCGGCTTCAAGGGCGGCTTTCTCGGCGTCGACGTCTTCTTCGTCATTTCAGGCTACCTGATGACGGACATCATCTTCAGGCGCATCGATAAGGGCAAGTTTTCCGTATGGGGCTTCTATGCCGATCGTGCCAGACGCATCATTCCGGCGTTGGCGTGTCTATGCTTCGTACTCCTCGTGTTCGGATGGATCGTGCTGTTGCCATCCGAGTTCCGCGCGTTCGGCAAGGCGGCGTCGTCGAGCCTCGGGTTCTTCTCCAATATCGTCTACTGGCGTGAAGCGGGTTACTTCGATGTCCGCTCGCATCTGAAGTGGCTTCTGCACACGTGGTCGCTGTCCGTCGAATGGCAGTTCTATCTGCTGTATCCGCTCGGCATTCTGCTCGTGCGCAAGCTGTTCGGACAGCGTGGGACCGTGATCGCGCTGATCGGCGTCGCGCTTGCGTCGTTCGCCTTGTGCGCCTATCTCTCCGATCCCACGAAATGGCCGACGGCCGCGTTCTTCCTGCTGCCGACGCGCGCGTGGGAGATGCTCGCGGGCGGCCTCGTCTGCCTGTTCCCGATCCAGGCCGGCAGGCCCGCCCGCCGCGCGATGGAGCTGGTCGGGCTCGCGATGCTCCTGTACGGTACGCTCACCTTCAACGAGAACGATGCGTGGCCGGGTTTCCTCGCGCTCGTGCCAGTGCTGGGCACGGCGCTCGTCATCCTCGCGGCGCGCAGGAATTCGTTCCTCACGGGCAACCGGGTCGCGCAGTTCATCGGCAGGATTTCGTATTCGGTCTATCTGTGGCATTGGCCGTTCGTCGTTGCGCTCACGTACTTCGAGAAGGACGGCTCGCTTGCGTGGCGCGCGGGCGCCATCGCGGGCGGCTTCGTGATGGGTTATCTGTCGTATGCGCTGGTCGAATCGAAGACGAGAAAGCCCACGGCGGGCGACGAAGCACGCGCCTTCCCGAGGTTTTTCACGTTGCGTCCGGTGCTCGTTTTCACCGTGCTGCTCGCGATAGGCGGCGGCAGCATCTACGCGAGCCAGGGCGTGCCGGCTCGTTTCGACCGCTCGGTGTTCATCGCCGATAGCGAGACCTACGACACGAATCCGCACACGACGAAGTGCCACATGATGATCGATCCGTGCGATGTCGCGGGCCGGCAGAAGGTGAGCCGAGTGGTGGTCATCGGCGACAGTCACGCGGAGGCGATCGCTGAAGCCGTGGTCGCGGCGGTGCCCAGCGGCAACGCGAACGATGTCCTGCTGATCACGATCGAAGGGTGCCCGACGATCTACGGCATCCGCCGCGGCAACGGGGACTGCTTCGATCAGGACCGGAAGTACATCGATATCCTGAGCCGGGACCAGACCGCGAAGTCGCCGGTGATCATCGCGAATCACTGGTCGCAATACTGGTCGGGGCCGACCATGGATGACTTCTCGTTCGTCAATCCCGAGCGGCCTGGGCAGATGCCTACGCCGTTCTCGACGGCGCAGTATCGCGAGCACTTTCTCTCGACGGTTTGTCGGATCGCGCAGATTCGCCCGGTGTATCTGGTCGAGCCGATTCCCGAGTTCGACTTCAATGTGCCGCTGACGCTTGCGCACGAGAAGATGAAGGATCCGAGGGCGCCGGATTTGTCGATTACGCTGTCGGACTATGTCGAGCGTAACGGCGCGTTGTTGCAGGCGATGCGGCAGGCGCATGATCAATGCGGTATCCATCTGCTGGATCCGCGGCCTTATCTGTGTCCGGATGGCAAGTGCATGGGTTCGCATGAAGGTCGGCCGCTTTATTCGGACTACCATCATATGAGCGAGTATGGCAATCGCTTCCTCGTGCCGATGTTCAAGCGCGTGTTTGAGCAGGGCTGAGCTGAATGCGGGCTTTCGTCGCCGGATCCCGTTAGGGTGTTGGTCTATTGGCGCTGCCCCTGTGCGGGGCGGCAGTCACTTTCTTTGCTGCTGCAAAGAAAGTAACCAAAGAAAGCAGCTCGAGACGCCCGCGGTCACACGCAATTTGGGTGTTCTTCTCCTTCTTCTTGACCTCAGTAGCGAGTGCCCTCAAAGGTCTAATCGGGCTTGGACCGCGCACGGTCTGACTAGCTAGTTGTTTAAGCGCGCAGGTTCAGCACGAAATAGCTTCGGCACAGCGCTACGCGCTGCCGTCGGGTCTGCAAGGGAAACCAACGAGAAAGAAGATACGCAGAAGCACGCGCCGACCCGATTGACCGTTCGGCCGCGAAGCGGGCCGGAGCTAATTTGTGCTGAACCAGCCACGCACTGGGCGCGATGTGACAGACCGTGCGCGGTCCACGCCCGATTGGGCCTGTGAGGGCACTCGCTACCGAGCCCACGATCAACGAGAAGAACACCCAAATTGCGTGTGACCACGGGCGTTTCGAGCTGCTTTCTTTGGTTACTTTCTTTGCAGCAGCAAAGAAAGTGACTGCCGCCCCGCACAGGGGCAACGCCAATAAACCGACACGAAAACGGGATCCAGCGAAAACCCCGAAGCGAGTCAGGCGTCGTCACCAATCAACTTTGCATTCCATAACAAAAAAGCCTGCTCCAGAAGGACCACGCGATTCCGCGCGTCCAACGGAACAGGCAGCAATCGCGTCACTCAGAAGCAGCCACATCCTTACCCACGAACGGCGGCGCAAACCGCGTCCAGAAGATATAACAAATGAGCACAGCAATCGCACCGATGCCCGTAGCGAGCAACACCCCCTGCGCACCAAAGATGCGAACAAGGACGATATTGCCGATGATCTTGGTCCCAAAGCCGATGAGCGAAATAACCGAAATCGCCCGATAGCGCGTCTCGCTAGCAAACAACTGCACCAGCACGCACATGCCGAAGTAAAACGGCACCTGCAGCAACCCAAAGCGAAACAGCGTGGTGACAGCAAGCGTGTCCTCGGCCGTGAACGCACCCTTCTGAAACAGCAGCTTGACCACGTAAGGCGCGAGCGCATACGCGATGCAGCCGCCGGCGAGGCCGAGCGCCGTCATGATCCCCGACCATTTCAGCGCAGTGCTGCGCGCCCGCGCGTGATCGCCGCGATGCAGAATCTCCGCAAGGATCGGCAGGGTCGCGCGCGTGATCGCAAGCGCGCCCATGCTGAGCACGAGCGAGAGCAGCCGGTTCGCGTAGCCAAGCGTCGCAATCGCGCCGTCGCCCTGCTGCGCCATGAAGTACTGGTCGACGGGAATCCACAGACTCGCGACGACCGAGCCGATCGTGAGCGTGCCCATCGAGCGGATCGCGGCCGGCCACTGCTTCGCGCGCATCGAGACGCGCGGCAGCGCGGGCATCGAATCGGCGCGTTTGGCGAGCACGCGCAGCCACGCGGCCTGAACCACGAAGCCGAGCGACGTGCCCACGACGAGCGGAAAAATCGACGTGTTGTTGCGCGCGGCAAGCACGAAGACGAGCAGGCCGATCGCCGGCACGCATTCCAGCAAGGTGTTGATGTGCTTGCCCGACGCCTGCAAGCGCGACGACGAGATGCAGATCGAGAACGTCAGCACGCCCACCGGCAGCATGCTGATGATCATTTCCCGGCACATGTCGCGCGTCGATTCGGCGAGACTGCCGGCGATGACCTCGGCCAGATACGGCCAGACCGACCAGAGCAGAAGACAGGACGCGAGGCCGATGACGAGCCCGACGCCTTCCAGTTCGCCGAGAAAGCCGTTGCGCTGCGACTTGTCTTCCTTGAGCGAGACGAGCGCAGGGACCAGCAGCACGCTCAGCACGTTCGTGACCATCGTCGGCAGCCAGGTGACGAGCGTGAGCGCGAACTGATAGGCGTCGACGGTCCCGCTGATCCCGTATCGATACGCGATCGCCATTTCCTTCGACGCGCCTATGCACTTCCCGGCGATCACGAATATCAGCAGGACGACCGCGCTTCTGGCGATTCGCTTGTGATCCTGATGCACTCCGCCGAGGCGTCGTCTTACCGATTGCACCGCTGCGCTCAGCACTGTAGTACCCCTCCTGCGTGGGAGCATGTCGTCGCGCGGCCCGACGCCAGGACGAATTCGTCATGCAATTGAAAATCGCGAAGGCTGGCCGCTCCTCTGCGCAAGTGAAGGAGCGTGCACCAGAATGCGCGGCGCGACTGTTCGTTACGGCACCCGGCGGCACCGATGCCGGCGCGCTCCGATCCGGAATGCGCTGGCACTGCGTCCGTCATGACGCGGTTCCGGTCCAGGGACGCAGGATGTAGCGCGCCGCGCGGTCGAGCGTCTCATCGTCCGACAGAATGCGCGCGGGGCAACCGGCCACCGTCACGTTCGGCGGAATGCTTCGCGTCACGACGCTGCCCGCGCCGATCGTCACGTTGTCGCCGATGGTGACATCCTCGACGATGCAAACGTTCGGCCCGATATACACGTTGTCGCCGATCGTCGCCGCCTTGCCGTGGTTCGACCCGATCGTCACGCCCTGCGAGATGTTGCAGTTGGCGCCGATGACGGTCGTCGGATTCACGGCGAGCGTGCCGATATGACTGATATAGAAGCCCGGCCCGATCTTGGTGCGCGGGCTGATCACGAACCCGTACCTGCGCTGCTTCAGCCGGATGATGTGGTTGAGCACGAGGCGCACGGGCCGGCTCGATGCCGCGCCCGCCAGCCGTAGCCAGAACATGTAGTTGAACCCCTCGTTCAACATCAGTTGCTCCATGAGGATCATGAAGCTGTACTCACCCGTGTAGCGATAGAGATCGCTTTTGATCAGATCGAAGGTTTTCATTGCCGCGCGTCTTGTTGGTTTGCATTCGACTTTTCTATGACTCGGCCAGACGAGCCCGCGCTTCGTCCCGAAGCACAGCGAAGCGGCGCCAACCCTAAGACTATTACCTGGAGCTGACGCATTCGGTGCGTAATGGAACATATGACCGGTTCCGGTCCGCATTTGTCTGCGGATTATCTGAATATTTTGATCAGATTATTAGAAGCGGGGAGGAACGCCCGTCGCATAAGGCGTTCAAGCTCAATGAAAGGTCAGAAGGTATAAACCCTATAGGGGTATCCCCTGTAGGGTTTTTACTTCATCGAATAAAAAAAGTTTTGCGGTGGCGCTTACAAAATTGATTTGGTCTGGCGAAATGCATCAAAAAAACCAGTGTCGCCTTTTAAAGGTGCATGCACGGCCGTGCAAATTCCGGAGGAGGTCGGAGCCGTAATAGGAATTAGATGCGTTAAAGCCGGAGCGAAAAGCGAAACAATCGGTTCGTTTGTGCCGTTCCTACATACGAAAGCCATGCCGCTCAAGCCTTTGCGGGGCGGAGGGTGGCGATCCGTCACGATATCGAGGCCTGAACGTTCGTATTGCAATTCACGATTCGTCATAAGAATGATTAATCGTCGTATCGAATGCGGAATCGCGGAGCATTCGTAAAACCATATTAACAATAACAAAGCCGTAGATTAAATTCACTCCCGGATGATTAAAACGGAAAATGCGCCGCATTAAAGCGCGCAAAAGGCAAAATAAAAAGTTACAAGCGTACATTCTGTAACAAGTAGCGGGTAGAAACGCCCCGTAACAATCTGTAGTATTAATAAAAGACGGTAATTACTTCCGTCAGACTTCAGCGCTCTGGTGAGTCCGTTTGCGGGCAAATCGGGTGCGGGGGTGGATGAGTTTTCCGGTGTGCCGGTTTCCCATTCCCGAAGTCGTCTGTATTTCGCCGAGATGCCTTTCGGAGTCGCCGCGTGCGGCTGTCGAGCGCTGAGCGGCGCAATCGTTTGCGTCTGCTCAATATGCGTTGGTCATCTCTTTGCCCATCAAGAAACGTCGCGTGCGGCCGATGTCGCAGGAACGGGTTCGCCCGTCGATAACGCACGACCCAATGGAAAGAACAATGCTTCCGAACAACACTCAGGCAGACACCCAGGCAGACAACCTCGTCGTCGACAACCGTATTGCAACCCGTCGCAAGCTGCTGACGTCGCTCTTCGCGGGCGGCGGCGCGCTCGTCCTCGCCGCTTGCGGCGGCGGCGGCGACGGTGCAACGCCTGATTCCGTGGCCGATCGCTGGAGACGGCGCAACAACGGCGCGTCGTCGTCGGATCCCGCGAGTTCCGCGACGCCGGCTTCGTCGGCCAGCACCACGACGTCCGCCAGCGCGCCTGCTGCGGCCAGCTCGACGTCCGCCGCCGCTGACAACACCGCGGGCACCATCGCCGCTTCGTCGTTCGGCGTGAAGGCCGACGGCAAGACCAACGACCGCGCCGCGCTGCAGGCCGCCATCGACGGCTCTGTCGGCCAGATCCTGCTGATCTCGGGCCAGGTCCGTATCGACACGACGGGTCTCACGCTGCGCACGAACAGCCACATCCGTTTCGCGTCGGGCGCTTCCATCAAGCTGCTCGCGCACAACGCCGACATCTACCAGATGATGCGTATCGTCGACGTGAGCAACGTCATCGTCGAAAACGCATACCTCGACGGCAGCAAGGAACTGAACTCGGCGTCGGGCGGCGAGCACGGCATGGGCTTCACGATCATGGGCGCGACGAACGTGCACCTGATCGCGCCGACCACGATCAACACCTGGGGCGACGGCATCTACATCAACGATAGCCAGACCAAGAAGAACACCCCGACGTACAAGCTCGTGGTCGACAACCACAAGGCCGACGGCTGCCGCCGTCAGGGCGTGTCGATCATCTCGGGCGACACGATCACGTTCAACAGCCCGGTGTGGCAGAACATCAACGGCACGGCGCCGGCGTGCGGTCTCGACTTCGAACCGAACGACAACTCGGCCGTGTTCAAGACCATCACGATCAACAGCCCGACGACCGCGAACTGCAAGGGCGGCGGCATCAACGTGTGGTTCGGCTCGCTGCCGGGTCCGATCAGCAAGACGGTCACCATCGCGATCAACAACCACGTCGACACGACCAGCCCGGGCGGTTCGTTCGCGGTTCAGGGTCTGTCGCTCGACGGCTATATCGTGAACGGCCAGATCAGCAGCACGAATCCGAAGTGGAAGTACCCGCTGATCGTCGAGCAGTGGGACAACAGCGGTCCGCGCATCAACGTGACCAACCCGACGATCGTCAAGTCGTAATCGGCGACGCAAGAAAAAACGCCATGCGGGAAGTATTTCCGCATGGCGTTTTTTTGCGTGGCGCGGCGCTTACTTGAACCAGTCCAGGTTCACCGAATTGGCGATGGCCTGCAGCCCCGCCTGATTCGGGTGCAGGTGGTCGCCGCTGTCGTAGGTGGCGAGTATCGCGGCCGGGTTGGCGGGATCGCCGATCGCCGCGGCCTGATTGAGCACGGCGTCGCATCCGCTCTCGGGCGTCGCGACGAACGCGTTGACCGCCTGGCGCGTCGCCTCGATGTCCGGCGTCCACGACGACACGCCCTGGAACGGCGTGAGCGTCGAGCACATCACCTTGACGCCCGCAGCGTGCGCGCGCTGGGTGAGGTCGGTGAACGCGGCGTTCAGACGCGCCGCCGTGGGCGGCGAGCCGCCGATCAGGTTGTTGACCGCGTCGTCGGAGATGATGACCCACTTCACGTTCCACTGGTCGAGCACGTCGCGCTGGAAGCGTGACAGGCCGGCCTCGCCCGAATCGTTCGTGAAGAAGTCGTTGCCCGAGATGCCCTTGTTCAGCACACCGACCGTCATGCCCGCCTGCTGCAGACGCTTCGCCAAGAGGTTGGGCCAGCGGCCGTTCACGTTCGGCGCCGATGCGAGGCCGTCCGTGATGGACGCGCCGAACGCGACCACCGCGCCCGTCGCACTGGCGTTCTGCACGACGACGTCGGTGAGGAAGTAATACGACTGCGCGCCGAGCGCGTTGGCGACGCCGCCCGTGAACTCCGTGTCGAGGCTGACGTCGCCGGCGGCGATATAGACGTCCTGCAGGCCTTCGGCGTGGCCGGTCGTCTCCATCGGCGTCTGTTGCGGCAGATAGACGCTGACGGCGATGTCCGAGAACGCCGGCACCTGAAACGCGATCGGATCGCTCATCTCGATGTGGCCCGGATCGATGGTGACGAAGGTCTGCCCGTTGAAGGTGACGGGCCGGTCGCTGCCGGGCACGGTGCGCTGGCCGCTCGCGCGCAGCGCGATGTGCACGTCGCCGATCACGAGCGGCTCGGAGCCGTACAGGTTCGAAATCTGCACGCCGGCGGCCGTGCCGCCGATGCTCGTGTGCACGATTTGCCGGATCGTCTGATTATTGAAGCCGTGGTCGCCTGTGCTCATCGGCCCGGTGGACCATGTGCCGGTCCATGGCAGGGTGGAGCTGATGGTTTGTGCAAATCCGGGCGACGACAGGGGCAGTATCAGCGCGGCGGCCACGACCGCGCGTTCGATGCGAGGGAATCGCGTATTCACTTCGTTCTCCGATACCAGCCGGGTATCTAACGGGCGTCACGCATCAGGTCGCGTACGTCCTTGGGTGGGGAAGCTCGGAAGGACGAGTGTTCGTCCGTTTGACAGGCGTCTGTGGCCACAGCGCGCCAGTGTGTGCAGCGAAATCTTTGTAAGCCCGTTTCGCCTAAGGTGAATCGAAGCACCCTTTTGGCGCTCGATATGTGCGCTTGCGCGCATTCGATCGGCAAGCCGGAAATAGGATGATCGTGCGCGGCCTCTTTTGATGCAACTAACTGTCTATTTGGGGAGCGTCCGTACGTACACACGGACGCGACCGTCGCGATTTACTGCGCAGCAGAACCCGGCTCGGCAACGGCTGACGGCGGCGGCGCAACTTCGCTCGCGCCGTCGGCTGGCGCTGGCAGGATCGGCGGCATCGTCGTGAAAACCGGCGGGGCGGGCGGCGCTTCGGTCACTTCGGCCTGCGGCTCCGAAGGCGCGCGTTTGGCGCGCGCCGGAGGTTGTGCCGCCGTCTGCGCGGTTTTCGGCTTGCCCGGCTTCGGCGCGCTCGAGAACGTCTCGTCGAACCACGTGCGTGCGCGCGTGATCATCGCTTGCCATACGCCCGGCGTTTCCTGAGTATCGAAGCGCGCGCGGGCGTCGATCAGATGCGAACGCAGCGAGCGCTGCATGAAGTCGCCGACGATCGGCAGCGCACTGTGCGCGCCTTGTCCCCAGTAATCGCTGCGCAGCGTCACGCGGCTGTCGTTGAAGCCGACCCACGCGCCCGCGACGAGTTGCGGATGCATCAGGATGAACCAGCCGTCCGCGTTGTCCTGCGTCGTGCCGGTCTTGCCCGCCACGTCCGCGCGGATGCCGAAGCGCGTGCGGATCGCCGTGCCCGTGCCGCGATTGATCACGTCGCGCATCACGTCGACGAGCTTGCGGGTCGCATCGACGGACAACGCGCGCTCGGGCGCGCTCTCGAACTGCGCGAGCACCTCGCCCTCTCTGTTCTCGATGCGCGTGACAAGCAGCGGCTCTATATAACTGCCGTCATTTGCGATGGTGCCGTACGACGACACCATCTCCTTGAGCGTCACCGGGCTCGTGCCGAGCGCGAGCGACGGCACCACGTCGAGATGGCTTTCGCGCACGCCCATGTCGCGCGCGAGCCGCGCGACGCGCGCGGGCCCGACCTGTTCCATCACCTGCGCGGTGATGCGGTTTTTCGAATACGCGATGCCGTCGCGCAGACTCACGGGGCGGCCCGAGGGCGGCGCGTCGTCGGTCGGGCGCCAGGTTTCGGCGCCGCGCACCGGAATTTCGACGGCCTGATCGACGAACGTGTCGGTCGGCTTCGCGCCGCGATCGAACGCCGCGCCGTAGACGAAAGGCTTGAACGTCGAACCAGGCTGACGACGCGCCTGCGCGACGTGATCGAACGGATCCTGCGTGAAATCGCGGCTGCCGACCCACGCCTTGATCTGGCCATTGCGCGGATCGAGCGCGACGAATGCCGCCTGCACGCGCGTCTTGTTCTCGCACAGCGCCTGCATGAATGCGCGGTCCGAGCCGAACTTCCTGATGGCGTCGGCATCGCTCGCGCCGCCGTCGCGCGCCGCGCGATAGTCGCTCGTCTCGCGGATGAACGCGTGCGCGAGATCCGCGTTCGTGTTCGCGCAGCCGCCGCGGCCGCCCCACGCCGCATTCGCGATCGACTGCAACTGATTGCCCTGAAGCGCGAGCGCGTTCGTCGCCATGGTCTGCAGACGCGAGTCGATGGTCGTGCGTACGACGAGACCATCGGAATAGATGTTGTAATCGTTGTCGTCGGCCCAGCCGATCAGCCACTTGCGCAGCTGCTGCGCGAAGTGCGGCGCGCGGCCGGGCTCTTCCGTCTGCCGCTCGAAGTCGATGCGCAGCGGGCGCTTTTTGAGCGCATCGAGCTTCGCGGCCTGCAGATGGCCGTACTTCACCATCTGCCCGAGCACGATGTTGCGCCGGTCGAGCGCGCGCTCTGGGTTGATCACCGGGTTGTAATAGCTGTTGCCCTTCAACATGCCGATGAGCGTCGCGCTTTCGAGCACGTCGAGCTGGCCCGCGGATTTGTCGAAGTAGGTGCGCGCGGCCATCTCGATGCCGTACGCGTTGTAGAGAAACGGCACCGTGTTCAGATAGGTTTCGAGGATCTCGTCCTTCGAATAGACCGCTTCGATCTTGAATGCGGTGATCGCTTCCTTCAGCTTGCGCGTGAGCGTCTGCGAGCGGCCGATTTCCTCGGGATACAGATTGCGCGCGAGCTGCTGCGTGAGCGTCGAGCCGCCTTGCCGGTCGCCCGAAAACGTGCGCAGCGCCGCGCCCGCCGTGCGCCTGAAATCGATCCCGTGATGCTGATAGAAACGCCGGTCTTCCGTCGAGATGAGCGCGTCGATCACCTGCGGCGAGACTTGCTTCAGGCTCACCCATTCACGATGCGTCGGCTTGAACTCGGCGAGCAGCTTGCCGTCGGCGGAATAGATCTGCGCGGGCTGGTCGACCTTGGCACGGCGGATATCGCGGATGCCGGGCGTAAACGGAATCAGCACCAGCACGTAAAGCAGAAAGAGCGCGGGCACGAGCAGCAGCGAGCGGGGCCGCAGATGCGGGCGCAGCCGCGGCGCGAGGCGAGCCAGAATCGCCTTGGTCAGGGCTTTGAAATCAGACGCGGTCACAACGAATCAGGTGCCCAGACATGGAAAACCCTGAATCGTAGCGTAATTTTTCAGCAGGTCTTTCGCAAATTTGTCATCGAGGTTACGTCGTGCGCGCGCCGGCGGATTCGCCGATCGGGAATGCCGTCGTCGAGAGCACCTCGCGCAGCACGACGAAGGTACGGATCTGCCGCACGCCGGGCAGATACAGCAGCTTCTCGGCGTGCAGACGGTTGAAGCTCTCGCTGTCGCGCGTGCGGATCAGCATGAAGAAGTCGAATTCGCCCGTCACGACATGGCATTCCATGCAGCCGGGCACCTTTTGGGCGGCCTTTTCGAATGCGTCGAAGGAATCGGGCGTCGAGCGGTCGAGGATCACGCCGATCAGCACGAGCATGCCGGCATCGAGCGCTTTCGGATTGAGCAAGGCGACCGTCGCGCGGATCAGCCCCGCTTCGCGCAGCCGCTCGACGCGCCGCAGACACGCGGGCGGGCTCAGATTGACCTTCTCCGCGAGCGCGACGTTCGAGATGGATGCATCGCGCTGAAGCTGACGCAGGATTGCGCGATCGACGCGATCGGTCTGGACGTCCGCGTGGCGCGCGTTCTGGACGGATGCGGTTTTTTTCATTGCTTTAGCAGGTCACAAAGGGAAATAAAAGTTGGTTCGAATGCTTTGACGTGTGAAAACGTTAGGCCGAACAGATTTTTTTCGCAACCCGACCCAACGCCGAAATCTCTACGATGGGGTCCATGCAGTCCCACCCTCACGAGGATGCCGATCATGAACCTGCAACGTTTTCCCCGTTATCCGCTCACCTTCGGACCGACGCCCATCCAGCCGCTCAAGCGCCTCTCCGCGCATCTCGGCGGCAAAGTCGAGCTCTACGCGAAACGCGAGGACTGCAACAGCGGCCTCGCGTTCGGCGGCAACAAGACGCGCAAGCTCGAATATCTGATTCCCGAAGCGATCGCCGAAGGCTGCGACACGCTCGTGTCGATCGGCGGCGTGCAGTCGAACCAGACGCGCCAGGTCGCGGCGGTGGCGGCGCATCTCGGCATGAAGTGCGTGCTCGTGCAGGAAAACTGGGTCAATTACGCCGATGCCGTCTATGACCGCGTCGGCAATATCCAGATGTCGCGGATGATGGGCGCGGACGTGCGCCTCGTCGCCGATGGCTTCGATATCGGCATTCGCAAAAGCTGGCAGGACGCGATGGACAGCGTGCGCGCGGCAGGCGGCAAGCCGTTTCCGGTGCCGGCGGGTTGCTCGGAGCATCCGCTGGGCGGGCTTGGTTTCGTCGGCTTCGCGGAGGAAGTGCGCGCGCAGGAAGCGGAACTGGGCTTCAAGTTCGATTACGTCGTGGTGTGCTCGGTGACGGGCAGCACGCAGGCGGGCATGGTCGTCGGCTTCGCGGCGGATGGGCGCGCGCGCCGCGTGATCGGCATCGATGCATCGGCGAAACCGCAGCAGACGCACGATCAGATTCTGCGCATCGCGAAGCACACGGCGGAACTCGTCGATCTCGGCCAGGACATCACGCGCGAGGACGTGATTCTCGACACGCGCTTCGGTGGCCCCGAATACGGCCTGCCGAACGAAGGCACGCTGGAGGCGATTCGTCTGTGCGCGCGACTCGAAGGCGTGCTGACCGATCCCGTCTACGAAGGCAAGTCGATGGACGGCATGATCCAGATGGTGCGCAACGGCGAATTCCCGGAAGGCTCGAAAGTGCTGTACGCGCATCTCGGCGGCGTGCCCGCCCTCAACGCGTACAGCTATCTGTTCCGCAACGGTTGAGGGGCCTGGAACGCGTCGCGGAATGCGTGGAACAACGCCGCGACGCGTGCCGACGTCTCCGCTTCGAAAACCGGCAGGCGCGCGCCGAGCATGTGCGTGAGAATCGGCGGCGCGGAATCGTCCGGGCGCAGGATCGCGAGAATCTGCGCGCGGAGGTCGTCTTCGCGTGCGATCGCCGCGGTGTCGCGGCCGAGCAGCGCAGCCCCGGCGATGTCCGGATCGTATTCGTGCCGTTCGAGCAGATCGGCTGCGTCGGAGTAGATGCGGTCGCGATTGCCGGCCTGCTCGTAATGCGCCATCAGAAAGAGCAGGTCGATCGCGTCCTTGCGGTCGACTGTGTGCCGGTCCTGCCACGCGAGGATTTTCAGCATTGCCTGTGCGGGCAGCGACGCGACCGGCACCACGAGATCCTGCTCGACGCGCACGGGAATCGCCGCATCGAGCGCCTGCCGGAAGCCCGCGACGTTCATGTGCACGGACCCATCGGGCGGCCACGCGATTTCGCCGCGCGCGTCCTCCACGCCGCCGAACGGCACGATATCGAGCCACGTGCGATCACCCGTGGCGGGCGCGCTGTAATTCAGCCGATGCGCTGAGCCCTTCGGCGCCGTGAAATTGCCCGCTGCGAGCAACGCGCGGCGCAGCGCTTCGTGGCCCGTCCAGCCTTGAATCGAAATGCCGATGTCGACATCGGCGGTCGCGCGGGTCGCCGGAATGTCGTGGACGTGCGTGAGCAGGATGTCGCGCGCGCTCGCGCCGCCGACGAACCACGCGATGCGCGTCGCGTCGGACGCGGCGACGACTTCGCGCAGCATCGCGCAAATGGCGTCGCCGAGCGGCCGGTGGGGCAGGCGTTCAAGTGGCGAGATAGCGTTCATGCAGCATTCTGGCGGTTTCGAGATTGCGCGGGTCGCCGCTCGCGACGAGATCGGCGTATACGAGCAGCGGCGCGACGACATTCGGCGGCAGTCCGTCGATGGGCGCGAGCGTGACGGGCGCGCGCAGGAACTCGACGTTTCCGGCCGGATCGGGCCGCAGCCGCGCCTCCATGATCCACTCGCGCGGCGCGGCATCGGCGCAATAGGCGGTGACCGTCGCCGGCTTCAGATATTGCGTGAGTATCGCCGCGGCGGGCTCGCCGCCGAACTGGCATTGTCCGGGCAGATCGGGCGCGTTGCGCCACCAGTCGTTCGACTCCGCGCGATACCGCCCGATGACGAGCGATTCGCGCAATTGCCGCGGATAGAGCGTGACCCATTCGTCGATCAGGCGTTCTCTATCGGCGAATTGCAGGCCGCGGCCATCGGGCCGCTCGAAGATGTCGCGATGATCGACGAGCGCGTGCACGGCGTTCTGCGCCGTACCATGACTGACGCCCGCGATTTTCGCGATGTCGCGATAACTGCGCTCCAAAAGCGAAGGCGTGACGAGCAGCGCGAGCGTGACGCGCAGCGTCGATCGGGTCCAGGTTCTGGAGCGCGGCGCTTTGGCTTGCGCCACGCGCGGACGGCCCGAGACGATCACGATGCTGTCGCCTTCGATGAGGCGCGCATTGCCGGCGAGATCGAGCGCATCGACGTCGAGTTCGCGGCAGGCGCGGATCATGTCCGGCGAGAGATAGGTGGTGACGAGCGTGGGTTTCGTGCCGCTGTCGCGCCTGACGGCCGCGCTGAATGCGGACAACACGCCGATGCGGTCGATGTTTTCCCGCACTTGTACTGAGCGTTTGAAGCGCGCGCCACCGATGCGGAATTCGATGGCGGCGTCGCTATTGCGGCGCTTCGGCGTCGCCACGCGGCGCGCGGCGAGGCCGGTCGACTCGCTGAAGGCGGCGGCGGCGGCTTCGGCCAGTTGCTCGTTGAGGTGATCCGCTGTCGACATCGCTGGTCCGATTGTCCAATTTCATGCAGTGTACACGAAACGTGGACAGCGATAAAAATTGGACACTCGGACCAATCAGAGGTAACTGCAAACGTAGTCGAGGGTTTCGATCACGTCGATATCGAAGCGGCTCTTGCCCGGCACCGAGAACGATTCTCCCGCGCCGTACGTCTTCCATTCGTCGCTGCCGTCGAGACGGATGCGGCACTGGCCGGCTTGCACTTCCATGAGTTCGGGCGCGTCGGTGCCGAAGTTGAGCGTGCCGGGCAGGATCACGCCGAGGGTTTTTTTCGTGCCGTCGGAGAAGAGAACGGTGTGCGACACGCATTTGCCGTCGAAATAGACGTTGGCGCGTTTGATGACGGAAACCTGGTCGAATTGCGTTGCGGCGGTCATGAAGGTCGTCCTTTGGTGTCGGAAGAGGGTGGTCCGCCATCATACAAAAAAGGGCGAGGCGGTTTCCACCGCGTCGCCCCGTGTCAACCAAAGCGCAAGCTCAGTCGAACATATCCGGCTGCGTGGCGACCAGATCATTCCAGATCGTCTGGAAGTGCAGCCAGCCGATGTACTCGCTACCCACATGCTCGCGGCTGTAGCGCGCGCGATCCTCCGGCACGAGCTTCGGCGTGATGCCCGTCGCTTCGATCATCAACTGTTGCTGGCAGCAGCGCTCGAGCGCGATGAACCAGAACGCCGCCGAATCGATGCTGTGCCGGCTCGCGGTGAGCAGGCCGTGATTCTGGTGGATCGCGGCCTTCACGCCCTGAAACGCGTTCGCAACCTTGTTGCCGCCCTTCACTTCGACGGCGACCTTGCCCGCTTCATCGCCGATCACGACGTGGTCCTCGAAGAACGCGCAGGCGTCCTGCGACATCGGGATGAGCGGCTTGCCGAGCGCCGCGAACGCGGTGCCGTAGACGGTATGCGCGTGACACATCGCGACGATGTCCTGATGCTGCTCATGCACCGCGGCATGCAGCACGAAGCCCGCGCGATTGACCGCGTAGCTCCCTTCCACCACGTTGCCCTGATGATCGGCGCAGATCAGGTTCGAGACCTTGACTTGCGCGAAGTGAACGGCCATCGGATTGGTCCAGTACAGCGACGGATGTTCCGGATCGCGCACGGTTAGATGGCCCGCGAAGCCGTAATCGAAGCCTTGCTGCGCGAAAGCCCGGCACGCGGCGACGAGCCGTTCCTTCAGATACTTGCGATGGTCCGCGTGACTGGAAAACGTCGGCAGCTCGGGAAAGATCAGGCCTTGCTGCTCCGGTTGATAGATCGACACGCGCCCCTTGAGGTCGATGGTCTGTTCGGCGGTCTTTGCGGGTGTCTCCATGACGTCGCTCATGTTCTCGCTCCATGCGGATCAAAGTGGGTATGCATCCATGGTGCCGCTAGCGATGGCTGAGTACAAACGAAGGTTGTTCAACGATACATGAATGATGTTCATGCATGCCGCGCGACGCCTTGTGCTCGCTCGCAAAAACAGCTCAGGTATAGGCGATGCAACATTTTTCTTCGCGCGGCGAAACCAGACCCGGTCACGCGCGCAACGCCTGCCACTTTGTGACGAATCCCGCTCAGGCCCGCTGCATAAGGCTCCGCGCTTTATAGACGCCCAGCCTTCAGACAAAGCCGCGCAAGCCGTTAACCACCTTTGCAACATTTTTAGAACACGGAGCATTTCCACTCCGACAAGGCTTTCAGCCGCGCGCACAGGCTGATTCGGGCAAACGCCGCAGTGCCGCATTCCTTTGTTGACGGGACATTCGACAGAGGAAAACGTTTGGCGCAGGCCGGCGACAAACGTCGTTCCGTATGAAGGTCGTTTTTCACGATTGAATCAATTTTCTTCGTACATGACCGCACGTTGCCGCGCGTTGTGCGCGGAACCGCGCAAACCCCTACTGGTATAAGGATTGGCGTGCGCTGGCACACCTCTCGCTAATGTATGACCAAGCACGAAGCTCACCGCGATCCTTCAACAACAGATAAGAGCGGCGAATTCGTGCTACGGGGCTGGTCGCAACAGGGTTCGATGTACACCATCAGATGCGTGCACGAATCCTGTTGCGAACCAGAAGAAATCAAAAGCGCGAAGCGCACTCGCACGAGACTAAAAGAACATGTTGACTCTTCAATCAGACCTTCACGGCAATCATCTGTTGGGCGCACTTCCGGCGCAAGAATGGCAAGCGCTCGCGCCTCATCTCGAACTCGTCCAGTTGCGCACGGAGCAGTTGCTGTGCGATTCGGGACAACGCATCCATCACGTCTATTTCCCGACCACGGCGATCATCTCTCTGTTGCATACGATGGAAGACGGCGGCTCCGTCGAAGTCGCGGCAGTAGGACGCGAAGGCATGTCGGGCGTGCCGGTGCTGACGGGCGGCGACACCATGCCCACGCGTGTACAGGTTCAATGCGCGGGCTTCGCGTATCGCATGAGCGCCGGCGCGTTGCGCGAACACTTCGGCCGCTCGGACTTCCTGCGCCGCGTGATGCTGCTGTACATGCAAGCCCTCCTCACGCAAGTCGCGCAGACGGCGGCCTGCAATCGTCATCACTCGCTGTCGAAGCAACTGTGCCGCTGGCTGCTGATTCAAACGGATCGCACGCCGTCGGATCAACTGCGCGTGACGCAGCAGATGATCGCGGACATGCTCGGCGTGCGTCGCGAAGGCGTGACCGAAGCAGCGGGTAAGCTGCATGACGCGGGGCTGATCCATCACAGCCGCGGCTGCATCAAGATCCTGGACCGGGCTGGCCTGGAAGAGCGCGCGTGCGAATGCTACGGCATCGTCAAGCGTGAATTCGACCGCATGCTGCCGCGCCGCCAGATCGAAGCGATGGTGTGAGCATGATCAGACGAGGGCGCGGCAGGCGGCAGCCGCCCGCCCACGCAGCCAGTTGATGCTGGCGAAGAGCAGCACGGCGAATACGATGAGCATCGTTGCGACCGCGAGAATCGACGGATCGATCGAATCGCGGATGCCGCTCCACATCTGACGCGGCACGGTGCGCTGATCCGGCCCGCCGATGAACAGGATCACGATCACTTCATCGAACGATGTCGCGAACGCGAACACGCTGCCTGTGGCGACCGCGGGCGTGATGAGCGGAAGGGTCACGCGGCGAAACGCCGTCCACGGCTTCGCGCCGAGACCGGACGCCGCGCGCAGCAGGCTCTGATCGAACGACAACAATGAAGCCGTCACGGTGATCACGACGAACGGCGTGCCGAGCGCCGCGTGCGCGAGAATCACGCCCGGATACGAGTTCACGAGCCCGAGCGGCGCGAAGATCAGATAGAAGCCGGCCGCGACGACGACGATCGGCACGATCATCGGCGAGATGATGATCGGCATGATCACCGAGCGCAGTGGAAACTGCGTGCGCGAAAGGCCGCGCGCTTCCGGGTTTCGATGCCAGCACGGTGGCCGATGATCTGCGTTCCTATGCACAAGAGGAGCTGCTGCCGAAGATGCGCGCCGTGCAATCCGATACCGATATCCGTCTCGAACCGCTTTCGGCGTATCCCGGACTCGCGACGCCGCCGGATAGCGAAGCGGCGCGCCTGCTCGCGTTGTTGAGCGGTTCGTCGGAGTTCGGCACGGTGGCGTTTGGCACGGAAGGTGGGCTATTCGATCAGGCTGGGATTCCGACTGTCGTATGCGGCCCTGGCAGCATGGATCAGGGCCACAAACCCGACGAGTTCGTGAGCGTCGAACAACTTCGCGACTGCGATGCGATGCTGATGCGGCTCGCTGACCATCTGTCGGCCACAGCTTGATTGCCGGGCCAGACTCTTTCCCGCCTGACAAAAGTGTTGTACCCGCGCCTGCATTTACGCCTCGTGTGCATATACACATAATCTGGTCACCTGCTGCGAAAACCCTTCGCGGCGCATCGAGGCGGTGACGATCCAGGGCTTGCCGAACGGCGGCCCGCAACCCGGCTACAGGGATAGAGATTCGCTGCGGCACGCATCGCTCCTCCTCGCTCATGTATTCAGGAGGCTTGTATGTCGAACGATATCTCTCTCAAGACGCCGTCGCGTCGTCATTTCATCGGTGTCGCGGCTGCGACGCTGGCTGCCGGCGCATTCAGCCGTTTGGCCTTCGCCGACCCGACTCCGGACACAACTGAAATCGTGCAGGTAAAAGGCGGCGACAAAACCGCCATCCGTCCGCTTCGTGTGCACGTTCCGGACGCGCAACTCGCCGACCTGCGCAGACGCGTGAAGGCGACGAAATGGCCCGAGCGTGAACTCGTCGCCGATGCATCGCAAGGCGTGCAGCTCGCGACGATGCAAAAGCTCGCGCGCCACTGGGCCACCGATTACGACTGGCGCAAGGTCGAAGCGCGGCTGAACGCGGTGCCGAATTTCGTCACCGAGATCGACGGGCTCGATATTCACTTCATCCACGTTCGCTCGAAGCACGCGAATGCGTTGCCCGTCATCGTCACGCATGGCTGGCCGGGATCGATCATCGAGCAACTGAAGATCATCGGTCCGCTGACCGATCCGACGGCATACGGCGGCAATGCATCCGACGCCTTCGATGTCGTGATTCCGTCGCTGCCCGGCTACGGTTTCTCCGGCAAGCCGACGGCCACCGGCTGGGACCCGCAACGCATCGCGAGTGCGTGGATCGCGCTGATGAAGCGCATCGGCTATACGCGATATGTGGCGCAAGGCGGCGATTGGGGCAATGCCGTGACAGAGCAGATGGCGCTCATCGCGCCGCCGGAACTCGTCGGCATCCACACCAACATGCCCGCGACCGTGCCGGACGATATCGCCAACGCGCTCAAGCTCGGCAAGCCGGCGCCGGCGGGTCTTTCGGCGGACGAACAACGCGCGTTCGATCAGCTCGATTACTTCTACAAGCACGGCCTCGGCTACGCGCAGGAAATGGCCAACCGCCCGCAGACGTTGTACGGCATCGAGGATTCGCCGATCGGCCTCGCCGCGTGGATGATCGATCACGACGCCGCGAGCCAGGCGCTCATCGCGCGTGTGTTCAACGGACAGAGCGAAGGTCTTACGCGCGACGACATCCTCGATAACATCTCGCTCTACTGGTTCACGAACACGGGGATTTCATCGGCGCGACTTTACTGGGAGAACAAGCTCAACTTCTTCGCACCGAAGCACCTGGTGATTCCGGTCGCGGTGAGCGTGTTTCCCGATGAAATCTACGCCGCGCCGAAAAGCTGGACGGAGAAGGCGTATCCGAAGCTGATTCACTACAACCGTCTGCCGAAGGGTGGGCACTTCGCGGCGTGGGAACAGCCGCAAGCCTTCTCGGTCGAGGTTCGCGAGAGCTTCCGCACGCTGCGTTCGGCGTGATTCAGCGCTTCACGTCTGCGCCTGTGACGATCGCAAGTGAATGCCGAGCGCGCGCCGCGCGCTCAACGCGAGCATCGCGCACGACAGCGCGTTGAAGAGAAACAGCCCGCTCGGCCCGACGATCGTCATCAACGCCGAGGCCAGCGCCGGCCCCGCCATGCCGCCGAACGAAAACAGCGCGAGCAGCAGCGCCGAAATGGCGACCCGATGATGCGCCTCCGTCCGATCCTGCACGTGCGACACGATCAGCCCGTATTGCGTGAACGTGACAGCCACGTAGACGAGCGTCGCGACCCAGGTGATCACGCGCACGTCGAAGCAGAAGAGCACGAGACTCAGCGCCGCCGATGTCGACGCCGTGAAATAGACGAGACGCCGGCGGTCGACCTTGTCGGAGAGCCGGCCCATCGGCCATTGCGGCACCAGCGCGCCGATCAGCGCGACGCCCATGAAGGTCGCGAGCTCGCTCGTCGAGAAGCCCGCGCGTTCGAGATAGACCGGCATCATCGCGTAGAAGCTGCTGTAGATGAAGCCCGCGAGGATGCAGCCCGGCACCGCCAGCGGCGCGGAAGCTCTCATTTCCCGCACGCTTTCACGCCAGGTGCGCGCGGGCACGCGATGCAGCGTTTCGTCCGCGACCTTCACGGGCCAGCCTTCGAGCAGGGTCACGGGCATCACGGCGGCGGCGAACAGCGCGGCGGCGATGGAGAATTGCTGCCCGCCCGAACCCGCGCCGACATTCAGCAGAAACTGCCCGGTGCCGACCGCCAGATAGTTGATGGCCGCATAGGAACCGAAGACCTGTCCGCGCTTTTCGTTCTCGACCGTGCCGTTGAGCCAGCTTTCGATCGACGTGTAAAGGCCCATGAAGGCGAAGCCGGTCAAAAGACGCACGGCGCCGAGCGTCCAGGGCGACTGGGCCGCGCCGAAGGCCAGCGCGAGTATCGAAGCCGCCGCCGAAAACGCGACGAAGGTCCGATGCTGCCCGATCCGGTCGATGAGCCTGCGATTGAACACGGCCCCGAGAATGAACCCGGCGTAGTAACACGACTGGATCAGGCCGATCACGATGGTCGGATAACCGGATTGCAGGATGCGTAGCGGGATCAGCGTCTGAAAGAGACCGTTGCCGACGATCAGCAACGCGTAGCTGCACAGCAGACCGGTGAGCGCGCGGTAGCTGCTGCCCGCGCCGCCGTGCACGTGCGGCGGCGCATCGGCCGGCGCGCCGGCCGCGGGCGGCGTCTGCCGGCCGAACAGCTTCGCCTCGGTCAGCGGCCCGGTGCGTGCGACGCTCGGCGCTTCGTGTTCCGCGCTCGTCTCGTCCTGTGTCTCTTGGGGATCGCGGGTGGCCTGGTTGGTGCGATCGATTACCTGCTCGTTTGCGGCTGCGTCTTCGTTCTTTGACATGACACCCTTGAAGGTCGCTCTCGATTCCGGTTTGCGGCGCAATGCTCGAATTGTGCACCACCGCGATGATGGTAACCGGCGCAGACGGTGTTCGATGTTCCATTTTGTTTCTGAGTGCTGCGGGTCGTCCAGCCGCGCGGCGAGTGCATCGCGCCGAGACCTGTCACAATCGCAATCTCCGACGTTTCTCGACGATACGGTCGGGAGTGCGATTTGCCGGGCCGTGTCATCCGTATGCGGCGCGTTGGGCGCGCCGCGCGTTTCTCTCCCATCGAAAGGAGCAAGCGATGCCAACGATGCAGGCAGTGCAGGTAGCGAAAGCGAACGGTCCGCTGGAAGTCGTCGAGCGCGATGTGCCGGAGCCGTCCGAGGGACACGTCTTGATCAAAGTGCAGGCCTGCGGGATCTGCCATAGCGACTCGCTCACCGTCGAAGGGCTGTGGCCCGGCCTTCAGTTCCCGCGCGTGCCGGGGCACGAGATCGCGGGCGTGATCGAGAAACTCGGCGCGGGCGTGGAGGGCTGGGAGAAAGGGCAGCGCGTCGGCGTGGGCTGGCACGGCGGGCATTGCGGCCATTGCGAGCATTGCCGTCACGGCGACTTCGTGCTTTGCCAGCGCGCGCTCGTGCCGGGCATCAGCTACGACGGCGGCTACGCGGACTACATGGTCGCGCCGCAGGAAGCCCTCGCGCGCGTGCCCGACGATCTCTCCGACGTCGATGCCGCGCCGCTCCTTTGCGCGGGCATCACCACCTTCAATGCGCTGCGCAACAGCGGCGCGCGCGCGGGCGACGTGGTCGCGATTCTCGGCATCGGCGGGCTCGGCCATCTGGGCGTGCAGTTCGCGCGCAAGATGGGTTTCGTCACGGCGGCCATCGCGCGCGGCCAGGACAAGGCGCCGCTCGCGAAGCAGCTCGGCGCGCATCACTACATCGACAGCGAATCGCAGAATGTCGCCGACGCCCTCAAGGCGCTCGGCGGCGCGCGCGTGATCCTCGCGACGGCGACGAGCGGTAAGGCGATGAGCGCGACCATCGGCGGTCTCGGGCTGAACGGCAAGCTGATCATGGTCGGGATCTCGGAGGAACCGGTCGAGGTGCCGATCACGCAGTTCATCATGGGCCGCAACTCGGTGCAGGGCTGGCCGTCCGGCACGGCGGCGGATTCGCAGGAAACGCTGGCGTTCAGCGCGCTGTCGGGCGTGAAGCCGATGATCGAGGAATTTCCGCTGTCGCGCGCGGCCGAGGCGTATGAGCGGATGATGAGCGGGAAGGCGCGGTTCCGGGTGGTGCTGACGCCGGGGAAGTGAGGCAATCACCGTAAAACAACCCGACGACCGTTTCGAATCTTAACGACAAGAATCTTTCCGATTCACAGATTCGCGACCTCGATAAATCCCGCAAAGCCCCGCCAGCCGGGGCTTTGACACATATGGCCCGGCCCTTGCATTGATCACGCTCCAGACAACCCGGAGCCGCACATGATCGAACGAGGCCGAGCCGCGACGCTCACCCACACCGTCACATCCGCCGATCTCGCGTCCGCCCACGCGCGAGGCGAGGGCGAACGCTATCCCGACGTGCTGTCCACGCCCGCGCTGCTGTCGCTGATCGAGCGCGCGTGCGCCGAAGCGTTGCGCGATGCGGTCGGCGACGGGCAACTCTCCGTGGGCGTGACGACGCATCTCAATCATCTCGCGCCGACGCCGCTCGGCGCCGATGTATCCGCGACCGCGACCTTCCGCGACCTCGAAGGCCCGCTGTACTGGTTCGACATCGTCGCTTCCGACGCGGGCGGACCGATAGGCACGGCGAGCCACGCGCGCGCGATCGTCGAACGCTCCGTGATCGAAGCGCGCGCCGCGAAACGCCGCCGCGCCGAATGACGCATTCCCACGACAAGAGAAAAGCACATGGCTGAACACTCCCCGACGCACGGCGTCTACTTCGACGAAGCGTTCGAAACGCTCTCGCCCGCCGACGTGCGCCGTCATCAGGACGCACTGTGGGCCTCGCACTGGCCGTATCTGCGCGCGATGTCGGCGTTTTACCGAACCCGGCTCGCGCACTGGATCGGCCGCGACGACGTCACGCTCGACACGCTTCAGGACATGCCCTTCACCGAGAAGGACGAACTGCGCGTGAGCCAGGAAGGCGCGTCGCCCTATGGCGATTACGTCGCGTGCGCGGAAGGCGGCATCGCGCGGCTGCATCGCACATCGGGCACGACGGGCCGGCCGCTGATCCTCGCCAACAGCACGCGCGACGCGCAGGACATCGCCCGCGTCGGCGCGCGCTCGATGTGGGCCGCGGGCCTGCGCCCCGACGATCGCGTCGTCCACTGCCTCAACTACTGCATGTGGACGGGCGGCTTCACCGATCACACGATCCTCGAAGCGACCGGCGCGACGGTCGTGCCGTTCGGCGTCGGCAACACGCGGCTGCTCATCGATTCGATCCTGAACCTCGGCATCAACGCGATTTCCTGCACGCCGTCGTATCCCGCGCTGATCGAACAGGTGTTGCGCGAGACCGGCGGCCCCGCGCCGCGCGATCTCGGACTGAAGCTCGGTCTGTTCGGCGGCGAAGCGGGTCTCGACAATCCGGAGTTGCGCGCCACGATGGAAGAGAAGTGGGGCTTCAAGGTGCGCAACGCGAACTTCGGTCTCTCGGAAGTGCTGAGCATTCTCGGCGGACAAACCGGCTGGACCAACGATCTTCTGTATCACGCGGGCGACGTCGTGTTCGCCGAGATCATCGATCCGCAGACGCTCGCACGTCTGCCGATCGAAGCGGGCACGACCGGCGAACTCGTCTGCACGCACTTGCGCAAGCAATGCCAGCCGCTCGTGCGCTATCGCACGCGCGATGTCGTCACCGTGACGGCCACCGATCCCGGCCCGGACGGCCGCAGCGCGTGGCGCTTTCGCGTGACGGGCCGCACCGACGACATGTTCAACGTGCGCGGCGTCAACGTGTTTCCGGGCGCGGTGCGGCTTGCGGTCGAGGCGTTGCCGCAATGGGCGTCGGGTATGTTTCGCATCGTGCTGAAAGGCCCGGGGCCGTATGACCGCATCGCCATGACGGTGGAGGCCGCGCACGGCTTGCCCGCCGATCGCTGGGACGACGCGGCGGCGCGCATCGAGGCGGCCGTGCGAGAACGCATCGGCGCGAGCGCGGCGGTGACGATGGTCCCGTTCGAGCACTTTCCGCGCACCGAAGGCAAGACACGCTGGATCGACAAGGAGCCCGCATGAGCTACGTGAAGACAAGCATGGATGGACCCGTCTGCATCGTGACGCTGGATCGCCCCGAGCGCATGAACGCGATCAGCGGGCCGCTGCTCGACGACCTGCACGACGCACTGCAACGCGCGAACGATGATCGCGCGTGCCGCGTGATCGTGCTGACGGGCGAAGGCCGCGCGTTCTGCGCGGGCGACGACCTGAAGGAATTCGGCGAGCAGAGTGCGAGCGATGGCAGCATCCGCAGTCATATCGAGCGCATCCAACGCATCACGCGCGATCTGATGTTCAACGCGAAACCGGTCGTCGGCGCGGTGCATGGTTTTGCCGTCGGCGGCGGATTCGAGTGGATGCTCAACTGCGACATCGTGGTTGCATCGGACGATCTCGTCGCGTTCTTTCCGGAGATGGAGTGGGGGCAGTTCGTCACCGGCGGCGTCACGCAGCTGCTGCCGCAGGCGCTCGGCCATCAACGCGCGATGGAACTATGGCTGCTCGGCGAGCGGCAAAGCGCGCAATCGCTTCTGTCGATGGGGCTCGTGAATCGCGTCGTGCCGCGCGATGCGATGCTCGACACGGCGATGACGCTCGCAGCGCGCATCGCGCAGCGTTCGCAATCGTCGATCGCGCGCCTGAAGCGGCTCGTCACGATGGAACTCTCGAACACGCTGTCACGCAGCCTCGACCTCGAATTCGCCGCGACCATCGAAGCCTTCGCCGACCCCGACGCCGCTGAACGCGTGAAGGCCTTCGCCACACGAAAGGAGCGCGCGCGATGAACCCGAAAGCCCTGACCTTCGATTACTTCGGCACGCTCGTCGATGTCGATCGCGGCGGCACGATCGGCATGGCGGAAGTGTTGCGCCGACTGTCCATCGAAACCGGCGATTCCGCCTTCGACATCTATCTCGACTGGGACATCCGCAATGTGCGGATCTATCGCGGGCAGGCGTACGCGCGTTATCGCGATGTCGCGCAGCAGGCGCTCGCGGCCGTGCTAGATGCGCGCTGGCCCGGCGCGCGCCGTGGCCACGCGATGGATACGCTCACCGATGTGTTCCTCACGCATCTCGTCGAAGCGTCGCCCGCGCACGCCGACGCGGCGCCGTTCCTCGACTGGGCCGCGTCGCGCTATCCGCTGATGCCGATCACCAACATGGACAGCGACCTGTGGCGGCGCACGCAGCTCACGCGCTACTTCGAGCACGTCACGACGGCGGAGATGGCGCAGGCGTACAAGCCGTCGCAGGCGATCTTCTCGCTCGCGCTCGACCGCCTCGCGCTGCCCGCGCGGGACGTGCTGCATTGCTCGCTCGCGAGCTGGGCCGATATCGACGGCGCGAAGCCGCTCGGCATGGCGGTGGCGTGGATCAATCGCGGCGGCGATACGCTCGGCACTTGGCAGCCGCGCCCGGATTTCGAGTTCGACACGTTGTCGCCGGTACGGGACCTTCTGGATAGTCTGTCATTCACAGCGACTGGGGAAACGATATGAAACCGATGAAGATGGCGACGGCGTTCGTCGCATGCGCTGCGATGCTGTGCAACATGGCGAACGCGCAGGAAGTGGTGAAGATCGGCGTGGCGGGGCCGCTCACGGGCAGCGCCGCGCAAAGCGGCAAGGACGACGAGCGCGGCGTGCGCCTCGCCATCGACGAGCTGAATGCGAAGGGCTTCACGATCGCCGGCAAGCCCGTGAAATTCCAGTTGATCTCGATGGACGATCAGGGCGATCCGAAGGTCGGCGTCAATGTCGCGCAGAAGCTCGTCGACGATGGCGTCGCGGCGGTCATCGGCCATTACAACTCGGGCGTGAGCATTCCGGCGGCGCGCATCTACAACGACGCGCACGTGGTGATGATGACGGGCGCATCGTCGAATCCGGATCTCACGCATCTCGGCTATCCGTACGTGTTTCGGCTCGCCACCAACGACAACGTGATGGGCGGCCGCATGGCGGTCTATGCGTCGAAGGTGCTCGGCGCGCAGCGCGCCGCCGTGATCGACGATCGCACCGCATACGGCACGGGCGTCGCCGATGTGTTCATCAAGACCGCGCAGAAGGAGGGCTTGCAGATCGTCGCGCGGGAATTCAGCACCGACAAGTCGACCGATTTCAAGGCGATTCTCACGCAGATCAAGTCGCGCAATCCGCAGGTCGTGTTCTACGGCGGCTACTACGCGCAGGCCGCGACGCTCGCGCGGCAGATGGGCGAGCTCGGCGTGAACGCGACGCTCGTCGGCGGTGACGGCATCTGTTCGCCCGAGTTCGACAAGCTCTCGGCGGGCGTCGCGGACAAGCGCATGTTCTGCGCGCAGGGCGGCGCGCCGCTCGATACGCTGCCCGACGGCAAGACGTTCCGCGCGAGGTTCAAGAGCGCGTTCAGCGCCGATGTCGATACGTACGCGCCGGCGTTTTATGCGGCTACGCTCGTCGTCGCCGATGCGATGCAGAAAGCGGGATCGGCGAAGCCCGAGGTGTTCGTGAAGGCGTTGCGCGATCAGTCGTTCACGAGCATTCTCGGTCCCGTGAAGTTCGATGCGAATGGTGACTGGATCGATGCGCCTGTGACGGTGTATCGATTGAATGGAGGCGCGCTTACGGCGATTGCGCAGAAGGATTGATTCGCCGCCATGCCGTGCGACGCCGGCCAGCACGATTTTGTCCTGCTATATTCGACCTCATCGCCCGACTGTCCGCAGGAGCACATGGCCACCGTCGCGCTCGATCCCGACATCGCCACGCTGGAGAGCGCGCTCGCGTCCTCTCGCTGGCGCGACGCGCGCCGTCTCGCGGCGCGTGAAGCGAATGCGTGCATCTTCACGCTGGATCGCAGCGGTCATGTGCTCGAAGGCGTCGCACAAACCATCGATGGCCCGCTCGACGCGTTTTTCGCGCAGTGCCCCTCCGGGCAACTCGCCGCGCTCGCGGAAGCTGCCACGGCGGCATCGGACGGACGCTGCGCGATGCTTGCGCTGCAAGGCCCGGCCGCAGCGCTTCAGCAAGCGTTCGCGCTGCGCATCGATGCGCGCGGACGCCGCGTCTTTCTCGTCGCGCTGCGAACGCCTTCATCCGTCGATTCCACGCCCGCCGCGTGGATCGCGCTGCTCGGCGCGACACTCGACGTGCTCCTGCAAAGCGCCTTCGATCTCGCCGCCTACGATACGCTCGTCGAAGAGCAGCGCGCGATCATCGATCATATCGGCGACGGGCTGATGGTGATCGGGCAGGGCCAGGTGCTGCGGCACGTCAATTCGGTCGCGGGACGCATCCTCGGCATCGATCCGAAGGCGAGCATCGGCAGGACGCTCAACGCGGTGATCGACTTCGAGCCGATCGTCGGGCCGATTTTCACCACGGGCGTGGGATATGTCGATCGCGAGCTGATCATCGATTCGCCCGCGCGGCATCTGCATCTGCTCGATACCGCCATTCCGATCAAGAACCGCTGTGGCGAAGTGGTGTCGGTCGTCAACACGTTCCGCGAGATGCGGCGCGTACGCAAGATGGCCGGGCGCTACGCGGGCAATCACGCGCGCTTCACGTTCGATAACGTGATCGGTTCGAGCGCGGGCATGAAGCGCGCGGTCGATGCCGCGAAGAAGGCGGCGCGCGGCGCGTCGAACGTGTTGTTGTCGGGCGAAAGCGGCGTGGGCAAGGAAGTCTTCGCGCAGGCGATTCATAACGCCGGCGCGCGCGCCGCGCAGCCTTTCATCGCGATCAATTGCGCGGCGCTGCCGCATGCGCTGATCGAAAGCGAACTCTTCGGCCATGCGCCCGGCAGTTTCACCGGCGCGGCGCGCGACGGGCGGCCCGGCAAGTTCGAATCCGCCGATGGCGGCACGGTGTTTCTCGATGAAATCTCGGAGTTGCCCATCGACGTTCAGGCGAAGCTTTTGCGCGTATTGCAGGAACGCGAGGTCACGCGCATCGGCGACACGCGCGGCATTCCCGTCGACGTGCGCATCGTCTGCGCGAGCAATCGCGATCTCGCGTCGATGGTGCTCGCGAAGACCTTCCGCGAGGACCTGTACTACCGCTGCAACGTGATCGAAATCACGATCCCGCCCTTGCGCGAACGTCGCGAGGATATCCGCGCGATGGCTGCGTTTTTTCTCGATCGATACTGCACGCGCATGCACAAGCCCACGCCCGAAATCGCGGAACGGGCGCTGCAGCAACTCGAAGCGCACGACTGGCCCGGCAACGTGCGCGAGATCGAGAATCTCGTCGAGAAGATCGTCAACTTCAACGAAGGCGAGCGTATCGCGGATGTATCGACGTTGCTCGGCAGCGCGAACGTCGCGCAGGCGAACGCCGCGTTAGCGGGACGGCATCGCGAACCGGTGTCGCTGAAGGAAGCGGAGCGCGTCGCGATCGAATCCGCCTTGCAGGCGTGCAACTTCAACGTGACGAACTGCGCGAAGCTGCTGCAAGTGTCGAAGCCCGCGCTCTACGCGAAGATGAAGCGACATGGCATACGCATCGAAAGGTCGCTTCGTCAGCCGGGCTAGTCGTCGTCTCTTGTCAGCAGCGTCCATATCGCGAGGAAAGGCACCGCGCCGGAACGCATCGCGTGCGGATTGTTTCGCACGTTATGAATGCCGCCGCCGATGCCCGGATCGAACCACGCGCCGCCGTTCTGCCGGAACTCGCCCGGCGTGAACAGCACGTAGGCTTCCTCGGGTGGATGGCTGTGGTCGGGGTATCGAACGTGCGGCAACATCAGCGAGAAGCCCAGTTGCACGTCATAGCGGCTCTCGGCGCCGCCCGGACCGCAGATCATGCCGTGAACGTGGGCTTCGATATAGTTCTCGCTGCCGTTTTCGCCCGATGAACGGCGGGACCATCCGAGATCCGGTTCGAGTGCCCTGAGCGCGCGCGCGGCGGCGCCGAAGCCGGTGTGGTCGTCGATGAAAGGGGCGAGCGCCGCGTCGAGCCAGTCGCAGGCGGGGTAGCGTGTGTGATGCCGCGCGCCGTCGTCGGAGGGCGTTTGCAGCCGCTCGAAGACCCGCGCCGCAACGAGGCGGCCGGCTTCCGGCAACTGTTCCGACCTGAACAGCGTTTCTGCGATGGCGATGAGAGCCGTCACGTTCTCGGGACGGCGGTTCATGAGGCGCTCATGTCGACATGGTCTCGAATGGCGGGCGCGTGGTCGGCTTCGTTGCAGTCGATGAGGCGGATGTCGTTGGGTGGTGCGAGAGTTGATTTCAAGTTTGTCGCCGGATCCCGTATTCGTGTTGGTCTATTAGCACTGCCCCTGTGCGGGGCGGCAGTCACTTTCTTTGCTGCTGCAAAGAAAGTAACCAAAGAAACAGCTATCCCCATCCAAAGTACTTCATGCCGGCCCCGGCACAGGCGAACATCTAGGGCACAGCAGTAGCGAGTGCCCTCAAAGGCCAGACCGGGCTTGGACCGCGCACGGTCTGAAACATCGCACCACATAACACACTGGTTCAGCACCAAATGGCTCCGGCCCGCTACGCGGCCGATGGGTCCATCGGGACTGCGTGTGCTTTTGCGTTTCTCTTTTCTCGTTGGTTTCCCTTGCATACCCGACGGCAGCGCGTAGCGCTGTGCCGAAGCTATTTCGTGCTGAACCAGTGCGCTTAAACAACCAGCCCGGCAGACCGTGCGCGGTCCAAGCCCGAGATGGCCTACGAGGGCACTCGCTACTGACGCCACGATCGACGAGAAGAACACTCAAATTGCGTGTGACCGCGGGCGTCTCGAGCTGCTTTCTTTGGTTACTTTCTTTGCAGCAGCAAAGAAAGTGACTGCCGCCCCGCACAGGGGCAACGCTAACAAACCTACACGCTAACGGGATCCGGCGAAACCTCAACCGTACACAGGAAAACGCTTCGTCAACTCGGCGACCTGCTCGCGAACACGCTCAAGATTCCCCGCATCTTCCGGGCTTTCCAGCACGTCGGCGATCAGATTCCCGACAATCTCCGCTTCCTTCACGCCGAAGCCGCGCGTCGTCATCGCGGGCGAGCCGAGCCGGATACCACTCGTGACGAAGGGCTTTTCCGGATCATTGGGAATCGCATTCTTGTTGACCGTGATATGCGCGGCGCCGAGCGCGGCTTCCGCAGCCTTGCCGGTGATCTTCTTCGCGCGGAGATCGACGAGCATCACATGGCTTTCGGTATGACCCGACACGATCCGCAAGCCGCGCTTCACGAGCGTTTCGGCCAGCACGCGCGCGTTGTCGACGACTTGCTGCTGATACGCCTTGAACTCCGGCGACAAAGCTTCCTTGAACGCGACAGCCTTCGCGGCGATCACATGCATCAGCGGGCCGCCCTGAATGCCGGGGAAGATCGCCGAGTTGATCTGCTTCTCGTACTCCGATTTCATCAGGATCACGCCGCCGCGCGGGCCGCGCAGGCTCTTGTGCGTCGTCGTGGTGACGAAATCGGCATGCGGCACCGGATTCGGATACACGCCCGCCGCGATGAGGCCCGCATAGTGCGCCATGTCGACCATCAGATACGCGCCGACGTTCTTCGCGATCTTCGCGAGCCGCTCGAAGTCGATCTTCAACGCAAACGCCGACGCGCCCGCGACGATCAGCTTCGGCTTGTGCTCGTTCGCAAGTTGCTCGGCCGCTTCGTAATCGATGTCCTCGGCTTCGGTCAGGCCGTAGCTCACCACGTTGAACCACTTGCCCGACATGTTGACCGGCGAGCCGTGCGTGAGGTGGCCGCCGTGCGCGAGGCTCAGGCCCATGATGGTGTCGCCGGGCTTGAGCATCGCGAAGAACACGCCCTGGTTCGCCTGCGAGCCGGAATTCGGCTGCACGTTCGCGCTTTCCGCGCCGAACAGTTGCTTCACGCGGTCGATGGCGAGTTGCTCGACCACATCGACGTATTCGCAACCGCCGTAGTAACGCTTGCCCGGATAGCCTTCCGCGTACTTGTTGGTGAGCTGCGAGCCTTGCGCGGCCATGACCGCCGGGCTGGTGTAGTTCTCCGACGCGATCAGCTCGATGTGATCTTCCTGACGGCGGTTTTCATCGGTGATGGCGGCCCAGAGTTCCGGATCGACGTTTTCAACGGTGCTGGCTGCGCGACTGAACATGATGGTTACCCAAGTGAGAGGAAAGCGGGTTGCTGCGGGAACGCGTGACTGTCCCGTATTCCATCGAAACCCGGCGCGCCCGGATAGAAGAATTGCGACATTCCACTGGAATGCGGGCACCCGTTTGGTGCGCCCGTGCGTAGGCGCATCGCGCGGGGCGCTTCGTATCTGTGCACGAATCCGCGTCCACGCCGCCGAACCCGCGTAATTACGGGCTTGGCACGCTTATCGCATTAAGCGTTTTCAGGAGTGGCAGTCACAATCTGGAAATGGACGACTAGGGTTCCGGTCCGCATCGATGTCCGATGCGCGATGCTGGTCCGAGAGTTGTCGACCTCAAGCGAGGTTACACGGCGGGACAAAAGCCCGGGAGAGAACGCGATGCGTCGCGCCGCTCCTGCCGTCGATAACCGCTTACTGCGAGGTCAACCTCATGCGCGTCCGCTTTCTCGCCGCAGCCGCCGTCGCTCTCTCTCTGTGCTTTTCCGCACCCTCGTACGCCCAGGCCCGCAAGGACTTCAAGGTCTGCTGGACCATCTACGCCGGCTGGATGCCGTGGGGCTACGCGAAGACGCAGGGCATCATGTCCAAATGGGCGAAGAAGTACGGCATCAATGTCGATGTCGTGCAGCTCAACGACTACATCGAATCGATCAATCAGTACACCGCCGGCAAGTTCGACGGCTGCGCGATGACCAACATGGACGCGCTCACCATTCCGGCGACAGGCGGCGTGGACAGCACGGCGTTGATCGTCAGCGATTACTCCAACGGCAACGACGGCGTGCTCGTCAAGGGCGCAGGCAAGAAGGTCGCCGATCTCAAGGGCCAGTCCGTCAATCTCGTCGAGCTTTCGGTTTCGCACTATCTGCTGGCGCGTGCGCTCGAATCGGCAGGCATGAGCGAGCGCGACATCAAGACCGTCAACACGTCCGATGCCGATATCTCCGGCGCGTTCGCGACGCCCGCCGTGCACAACGCCGTCACCTGGAACCCGATGCTCGCGGACCTGAAGGCGAAGCCCAACGTCACGCAGGTATTCGATTCGAGCCGCATTCCGGGCGAGATCATGGACATGATGGTCGTCAACACGAAGACGCTGCATGACAACCCGGCGCTCGGCAAGGCACTGACCGGCGCGTGGTTCGAGATCATGCAGACGATGCACGGCAATTCCACCGACAGCGAAGCCGCGCTCAGTTCGATGGCGAAGGCATCGGGCACCGACCTCGCCGGCTACAAGTCGCAGCTCTCGACCACCGCGCTCTTCTACACGCCGCAACAGGCGCTCGACTTCGCGACGAGCCCGGACATGCCGAAGATCATGACGCGCGTCGCGCAGTTCTCGTTCGATCACGGCCTGCTCGGCAAGGGCGCGCCGAACGCGGGCGCGGTCGGCATGGCGTTCGACAACAACGTGATCGTCGGCAGCAAGAGCAATCTGAAGCTGCGCTTCGATCCGACGTATGTACGCATGGCCGCGCAAGGCAAGCTGTGAACGCCATGCGGCTCATCAACCGACACCCCGGCCGCACCGGCAGTCTGATGCTGTTGCTGCTGCCGTTCATCGTGCTCGTTGCGGTGTACTTCACCGGCTCGTCGCTGCGCCTGCAGGCGAACCCCGACGACAAGCTGTTGCCGTCCGCCGCGCAGATGAAGAGCGCACTCGACGAATACGCGTTCACCGAAGACAAGCGCACCGGCGAATACCTGATGCTGAGCGACACGTTATCGAGCATGAAGCGGCTCGGCATCGGGCTCGCCGCGAGCGCGGCCATCGCGCTCGTGTTCGGCATCGTGACGGGCGCGATTCCGCTCGCGGGGGCGACGCTGTCGCCGTTCATCACGGTCATATCGATGATCCCGCCACTCGCCGTTCTGCCGATTCTCTTCATCGTGTTCGGTCTCGATGAACTGTCGAAGGTCGTGCTGATCGTGATCGGCATCACGCCGATGATGATCCGCGATCTGCACCAGCGCACGCGCGAGATTCCCGAGGAACTGTGGATCAAGGCGCAAACGCTCGGCGCATCGAGCTGGACGCTGATTCTGCGCGTGATCGTGCCGCAATTGCTGCCGCGTCTTCTGATCGCGCTGCGGCTCGCGTTGTGCTCCGCGTGGCTGTTCCTGATCGCGGCGGAAGCGATCGCGTCGACGGACGGTCTCGGCTATCGCATCTTTCTCGTGCGCCGTTACCTCGCTATGGATGTGATCCTGCCGTACGTCGCGTGGATCACGCTGCTCGCATGGCTCATCGACGAAGCGCTGCGCCGTCTCACGCAATGGGCGTTCCCCTGGTATCAGGAAGGTCGCGGAGGCCGCGCATGATCGAGATCCGCAACCTGTGGAAGCAGTACGGCGATCAGGTCGTGCTGGAGCGGCTCAATCTGCGCATCGCGCAAGGCGAGTTCTGTTCGATGGTCGGCGCATCGGGCTGCGGCAAGTCGACCTTTCTGCGCATGCTGCTCGGTCAGGAACGCCCGACGCGCGGCGAGATCCTGCTCGACGGTGAGCCGTTGCCGGGCGAGCCCGATGCGCATCGCGGCGTCGTGTTCCAGCGCTATTCGGTGTTCCCGCATCTGACCGTGCTGCGCAACGTGATGCTCGGGCTCGAACTGCCGCATGCGCGTTTCACGGGACGGTTGTTCGGCGCGCGCAGGCGGCTTGCACGCGATGAAGCCGTCGCGATGCTCGCGCGCGTCGGCCTTGCCGATTCGCTCGACAAGTATCCGCATCAACTCTCGGGCGGCATGCAGCAGCGCCTCGCACTCGCGCAGGCGCTCGTGATGAAGCCGCGCGTGCTGTTGCTGGACGAACCTTTCGGCGCGCTCGATCCGGGCATCCGCCGCGACATGCACGAACTGCTGACCGGCCTCTGGCGTGAAGCGAAGCTGACGGTCTTCATGGTCACGCATGACCTGAAGGAAGGCTTCACGCTTGGCAGCCGCGTGCTCGTGTTCGACAAGGTACGCATCGACCCGCAAGCGCCGCAGGCGTACGGCGCGCGCATCACTTACGACATTCCGCTCGAACGCAACGGCGCGCGCGAACCGCATGGCGCGACGGAGATTCCGCCATTGCTCGCCGTGCCGGCATGAAAGGACCCATACACATGAACGAAATCCTGCTCGAAGAATCGATTCCCGGCGGCGCCCATGCGTCGCTGATCGTGAAGCGCGGCCAGTTGCTGCGCATCACCGATGTTCGCGGCGGCGCGAACGTCGCCATGCTGCTTTTCAATGCCGCTGAAAAGAGCGAACGCCTGAACCTTCCCGACACGCTCAAGTGTCAGCACACCGCGAAGCTGACGCGCGGCCATTGCCTCTATTCCGACATGGGCCGCGTGCTCGCCGCGATCGTCGCGGATACGTGCGGATGGCATGACAGCCTCGCCGGAGTATCGAATGCGGCGGAAGTGTTCGAGAAGTACGGCGAGGGCCGCTATCAGGAATTGCGCAACGCGTTCTATCGCAATGGCACGGATAACCTGCTCGTCGAACTCGGCAAATGGGGACTCGGCATCGCGGATCTGGTGATGACGCTGAATCTCTTCAGCCGCGTCGATGTGACGGAAGCGGGCGCGTTGAACTTCGTTCAGGGCAATTCGCAAGCGGGCGACTTCATCGAACTGTATGCGCCGATGAACACGCTCGTCGTGCTCACCGCAATCCAGCATCCGCTCGATCCGAATCCCGAATACGCGCCGAAGCCGGTGAAGCTCACGTTGAGCCACGCGAGCGCAACAGTCGCGGAAATCTGCCGCACGTCGTGCGATGAAAATGCACGCGGCTTCACCAACACCGAACGATTCTTTCTCTGAGCGAGGGACGCGCATGACGACATCCACACTCACTGCCAGCACGCGCGACGTAGCCGACGCGATCTTTCGCGAGACCTTGCCCGCGGGCGAACCGTGGCTCAAGGAGTTGAAGGCGGGCCACACGCTGCGCATTCGCGACGTCGAAGGCAATCAGGCCATCGACACGCTCTTCTACAGCGCAGCCGATCCGCGCGAACGCTACGACGCGCAACGCACGCTGCGCCGCCAGCAAAGCCTCTATCTGACGACGGGCACCGTGCTCTATTCGAATCTCGGCAATCCGCTGCTGACGATCGTCGCGGATACGTGCGGGCGGCACGACACGCTCGGCGGCGCGTGCGCGCAGGAAAGCAACACGGTGCGCTATGCGCTGGAGAAGCGCTATATGCACAGTTGCAGAGACAACTATCTGCGCGCCTGCGCGCACGACGGGCGGCTTTCCAAGCGCGACATCGCCGCGAACATCAACTTCTTCATGAACGTGCCGGTGACGTCCGAAGGCGGTCTCACGTTCGAGGACGGCATTTCCGGCGCGGGTAAGTACGTGGAGCTGCGCGCGGAGATGGACGTGATCGTGCTGATCTCGAACTGCCCGCAACTGAACAATCCGTGCAACGCGTATAACCCGACTCCGGCGGAGCTGACGATATGGAACTGAACACTCTCCGCCGCTGGCTCTACACGTTGATGAAAGCGCGCGCGCAACGTCTGCTGTCGATCGATCGCCGCCTCAAGCAATAAAAAACGCACCAAGCGCACTGAAGGCCGACCTGCCGGGGACGACCCCGGCATGCATGCTCACGTGGCGGGACGGCCCGCCCACGCATTGAACATCCACTCATGTTCGACAAAGTCCTTATCGCGAATCGCGGCGCGATCGCCTGCCGCATTCTGCGCACGCTGCGCGCGCTCGACGTTCAAGGCGTCGCCGTCTATAGCGAAGCGGATCGCGCGAGCCGCCACGTCAGTCTCGCCGATACCGCTTGCAGCCTCGGCGACGGCGCCGCGAGCGTCACGTATCTCGACATCGCGAAGATTCTCGCCATCGCGCGCGAACAAGGCGTGCAGGCGATCCATCCGGGCTACGGCTTTCTGTCGGAGAATGCCGCGTTCGCCGAAGCGTGCGACGCGGCCGGCATCGCGTTCATCGGACCGACGCCCGCGCAATTGCGCGCCTTCGGCCTGAAGCACACGGCGCGCGCGATCGCCGCCGAACAGGGCGTGCCGATGCTCGAAGGCACGGGCCTGCTCGATGACATCGACGCCGCGCTGAACGCGGCGCAGCACATCGGTTATCCGGTGATGCTGAAAAGCACGGCGGGCGGCGGCGGCATCGGCATGCGCGTATGCCGTTCCGACGACGAACTCGCCGCGCAGTTCGATATCGTCAGGCGTCTCGGGCAGAACAATTTCAGCGACGCGGGCGTGTTCATCGAGAAGTACATCGAGCGCGCGCGCCATCTCGAAGTGCAGATGTTCGGCGATGGCAAGGGCGCGGCCATCGCGCTCGGCGTGCGCGATTGCTCCGTGCAGCGGCGCAACCAGAAAGTGCTCGAAGAAACGCCCGCGCCGAATCTGCCCGACGGCATGGAGGCGGCGCTTTGCGAGGCCGCGATTCGCCTTGCGCAGGCGGTGTCGTATCGCTCGGCGGGCACGGTCGAATTCGTCTACGACAGCGACGCCGCACGCTTTTATTTCCTCGAAGTGAACACACGCCTGCAAGTCGAGCACGGCGTGACGGAACAGGTGTGGGGCGTCGATCTGGTGCGCTGGATGATCGAACTCGCAGCGGGCACGTTGCCGCCGCTCGATCTGCTTTCGCGCGATCTCGAACCGCGCGGCCACGCGATTCAGGCGCGTCTTTACGCGGAAGATCCGGGCCGCGATTTCAAGCCCTGTCCGGGGCTGCTGACGGACGTGTCGTTTCCTTGCGCCGATGGCCGTGCGTTGCGCATCGATACATGGATCGATGCCGGCTGCGAAGTGCCGCCGTGGTTCGATCCGATGCTCGCGAAGCTGATCGCGTGGCAACCGACGCGCGATGCGGCGCGCCACGCGCTCGACGCCGCGCTGGACGCGACGCGCATCTACGGCGTCGAAACGAATTGCGGCTATCTGCGGCAGATTCTCGCGGACACGCCGTTCGCCAGCGGCCATCCGTGGACGCGCTGTCTCGAAGGCCTGCGCTATCGTGCATCGACAGTCGAAGTGCTGAGCGGCGGCACACAGACGACGGTGCAGGACTATCCGGGCCGTCAGGGTTACTGGGCCGTGGGCGTGCCGCCTTCGGGCCCGATGGACGATCGCGCGCTGCGCCTCGGCAATCGCCTGCTCGGCAACCCCGACGATGCCGCCGCGCTCGAAATCACCATGAGCGGTCCGACGCTGCGCTTCAATACCGATGCCGTCGTCACGGTGACCGGCGCGACGCTGCCCGTCATGCTCGACGACATCGCGCAACCGATGAACACGACGCTCTTCGTCGCGGCCGGCTCGACGCTCGCGCTCGGCACGATTCGCGGCGCGGGGGCGCGCGCGTATCTGTGCGTGCGTGACGGACTGGATGTCGCGCGCTATCTCGGCAGCCGCAGCACGTTCACGCTCGGCCAGTTCGGCGGCCACGGCGGGCGCGCATTGCGTGCGGGCGATGTGCTGCATCTTCACGCGCTGTCGGATCGCGAAGCGGGCGCGCGCTTGCCCGATTCGCTCGCGCAGCATCTGGACGATGTGCGCGTGCTGCGAGTGATCTACGGCCCGCACGGCGCGCCCGAGTACTTCCGTGCGAGCTATATCGAGCGCTTCTTCGAGACCGACTGGGAAGTCCATTTCAATTCGAGCCGCACGGGGGTGCGCCTCATCGGTCCGAAGCCGGAATGGGCGCGCGCCGATGGCGGCGAAGCGGGCCTGCATCCGTCGAACATTCACGATAATCCGTATGCCGTCGGCGCGATCGATTTCACTGGCGACATGCCCGTCATCCTCGGTCCGGACGGGCCGAGCCTCGGCGGTTTCGTCTGTCCCGTCACGGTGATCGAAGCAGACCTGTGGCGCATCGGCCAGTTGAAGGCGGGCGACAAGGTGCGCTTCGTGCCCGTCGACATCGCGACGGCGCGTGCGTCGGCGGTGGCGTGGCAGGAGAGCGCGACTGCGACGCGCGCAGCGCCATCGCCAATGCAATCTCCGGTCGTATTGAACATCGGCGAAGGCGATGAGCGTCTCGTCGCGCGTCTCTCGGGCGACACGCATCTGCTGCTCGAAATCGGGCCGTCCGAACTCGATCTCGTGCTGCGCTTTCGCGGACACGCGCTGATGCAGTCGCTCGAAGCGTTGCAGTTGCCCGGCGTCGTCGATCTGACGCCCGGCATCCGTTCCTTGCAGATTCACTATCAGCCGGAACGATTGCCGCTCGATAGCTTGCTCGGCCATGTCGCGAAGACCTGGGACAGCGTGCTGCTGCAAAAGGATTTGCGCGTGCCGTCGCGCATCGTGCATCTGCCGCTGTCGTGGGACGATCCCGCGTGCCGGCTCGCCATCGACAAATACATGACCACCGTGCGCAAGGACGCGCCGTGGTGCCCGAGCAATCTGGAGTTCATTCGCCGCATCAACGGGCTCGATTCGATCGATGACGTGAAACGCGTCGTCTTCGATGCAAGCTATCTCGTGATGGGCCTCGGCGATGTCTATCTCGGCGCGCCGGTCGCAACGCCGCTCGATCCGCGCCATCGCCTGGTGACGACGAAGTACAACCCGGCGCGCACGTGGACGGCGGAGAACTCGGTCGGCATCGGCGGCGCGTATCTGTGCGTGTACGGCATGGAAGGGCCGGGCGGATATCAGTTCGTCGGACGCACGTTGCAGATGTGGAACCGCTATCGCGAAGTCGCGGATTTCGCGGGCCGTCCGTATCTGTTGCGCTTCTTCGACCAGATCCGCTTCTACGAGGTCTCCGCCGACGAACTGCTGCGCATCCGTGAGGCGTTTCCGCTCGGGCGTCATCCTTTGAAGATCGAGGAGACAGAGTTGTCTCTCGCGGACTATCAGGCGTTTCTCGATCGCGAAGCGGATGGCATCGCGCAGTTTCGCGCGCATCAGCAAGAGGCGTTCGAAGCGGAGCGCCAGCGCTGGCACGAAGCGGGCAGCGATGAAACCGCACTCGATGCGCCCGTTGCCGCCGAAGCGGACATCGCGCCGCTCGCCGATGGCCAGATCGCCGTCGACAGCGAAATCGCGGGCAATCTATGGCAGGTGCGCGTCGAGCGTGGCGCGAGCGTCGAAGCGGGCGACGTGCTCGTCGTCATCGAATCGATGAAGATGGAGATCTCCGTCATCGCGCCGTGCGCGGGCACGGTCGGCGAGATTCATGTCGCGCCGGGCGCGTCGGTGCGCGCGGGACAGCGCGTCGCCGTGATCGAACAGCGCGCGTGACGCACTTCATACCAACAAGGAATCATCGGACATGGATTCATTCGACCTGCGTCTTTCCGCCTTGCGCGCCGCGTATCGCGAAGGCCGCGCGACGCCGCGCGCGCTGATCGGCACGTTGCGCACGCGCGCCGCGAAGCTCAACCCCGACTATCGGCTTTTCATTCATCTGCTGGGCGATGACGAAATCGAACCTTATCTCGCCGCGCTCGACGCACGCGACATCGATTCGCTGCCGCTCTACGGCGTGCCGTTCGCGATCAAGGACAACATCGATCTCGCGGGTGTGCCGACGACCGCCGCGTGTCCCGCGTTCGCCTACACGCCGAACGAGTCCGCGACGCTCGTCGCGCGCCTGATCGCGCTCGGCGCGGTGCCCATCGGCAAGACGAATCTCGACCAGTTCGCGACCGGCCTGAACGGCACGCGCTCGCCTTACGGCAAGTGCCGCAACAGCGTGCTGGCCGACTATCCGTCGGGTGGATCGAGCGCGGGATCGTCGCTGGCTGTCGCGCTCGGCGTCGCGAGCTTCGCGCTCGGCACCGATACGGCCGGCTCGGGCCGCGTGCCCGCCGCGTTGAACAATCTCTTCGGCATGAAGGGGACGAAGGGCCTGCTGTCGACGGCGGGCGTCGTGCCCGCGTGCCGCACGCTCGATTGCGTGACGTATTTCACGGCGACCGCAAGCGAGGCGAGCACGCTGCTCGCGCTCACGGCAGGCCACGATCCCGCCGATGCCTACAGCCGCGCGAATCCGCAATGGAACGATGGCGCGGCGTTCGGCAAGGTCGCGCGTTTTCGTTTCGGCGTGCCGCGCCAGCTCGAATTCGCCGGTTGCAATGAAAGCCCCGCGCTCTTCGCCGACGCGCGCGCCGCGCTCGAAGCGATCGGCGGCGAGGCGGTCGACATCGACTTCGCGCCGTTCGTCGAAGCGGCGCGCCTGCTCTACGAAGGGCCGTGGGTCGCCGAGCGCTATAGCGTCGCGGGCGCGCTGCTGGAAGCGCAGCCCGATGCCGTGCTGCCCGTGATCCGCGATGTGCTCGCGAAAGCGCCCGGCACGACGGCCGTCGATGCGTTCCGCGCGCAGTACAGATTGCAGGCGTTGAAGCAGCGTTGCGACGCGGTTCTCGCGGATCTCGATTGCGTGCTGACGCCATCGATTCCGCGCCCGGTCACGCTCGCCGAACTGGAGCGCGATCCGATCGGCGCGAACTCATTGCTTGGGCATTACACGAATTTCATGAACCTGCTCGACTACGCCGCCGTCGCGATGCCCGCGGGGTTCATGCGCAACGGCCTGCCGTGGGGCGTGACGCTGTTCGGTCGCGCCTTCACCGATCAATATCTTCTGAGCGTCGCCGATGCGCTGCATCGCAGACTCGCCGTGCCGCTCGTCGGCGGTGCGTCGAACGACACCGATACGCCCGCGCACGCCGCGCGCGGCGACCGCATGAAGCTTGTCGTGTGCGGCGCGCATCTCGCGGGTTTGCCGCTGAACGGGCAGTTGACCACGCGTGGCGCGCGCCTCGTCGAAGCGACGGCGAGCGCGCCGCGTTACCGGCTGTACGCGCTCGCGGGTGGTGCCATCGCGAGGCCCGGCATGATGCGCGATGAAGCGAACGGCGCAGAGATCGCGCTCGAAGTGTGGGAGATGCCGGGCGCGGAGATCGGCTCGTTCCTCGCGGGTATTCCCGCGCCGCTCGCGCTCGGCAAGGTCGAGCTGGCGGATGGGCGCTGGGAAACCGGCTTCGTGTGCGAGGCGTATGCGCTCGAAGGCGCTGTCGATATCACGCGCTATGGCGGCTGGCGGGCGTGGCTGGATCGGCATGCATGACTTGAGTGAGCGCGAACGCGTGGCGCAGTTCGAAGCCGAGCCGCTCGTACACGCCGATCGCGCTTTCGTTGTGACTGAACACGTGCAGGAAGGGCGTGGCGCCGCGTAGCCCGATTTCCCTGCGCAGGATGTTCATGAGCCTGCCGGAGAGACCGCGTCCGCGACAGCGCTCATCCACGCAGACGGCGCTGATTTCGACATAGCCGTCGATGCACATGCGTTCGCCCGCCATCGCGATGAGCTCCCCGTGCTCGCGAATCCCGATGTACCGGCCCATCTCGTGCGTGCGCCTGCCGAAAGGGCCGGGCCGCGTTCTTTGCACGAGCGCGAGCATGTCGTCCACGTCGGCACTGCCGAGATGCATCACGTCGCTGTCGTCCGTGCTGTGCGTGAAGGGCTGCGTCGCGATCATCTGATGAATCGTGCCGACGCGCTTCGCCTGCAATGAGTCGATATCGATGCTCGCGGGCGCATCCGACGACAGAATGGCGACCTGTTCATTCGGCTGCAACAGCGCGTGCAGCGCGCGCCAGGCGTCCGGCGTGTCCGCCGCGATCGCTGCGAACGGCGCGACATCGGGATGAAAGCGCCGCGCGAGCGTGTCGCCGAGGCCGAGATGACGCTGCTGCGTGGTGAGCGCGGTCCAGATCGGACGGTCGAGGGCGTGCTGTGGCGAATTCATGGCGGCTCCTTGGATCGGAATGTGGATCACTGTAGACAGAAGAGGCGGTCGGGGCTATTGTCGGAAATGACATTTTTAGAATCATTTACGCCATGCGACTTACGGTCCTCGCCCTCGACGGCGTATTCGACACCGCGCTCTGCGCCGTGCTCGACGCGTTCACCACCGCGAACGAACTGGCCGCGATGTCGGAGCCTGGCAGCAGTCCGCGCTTCGAGATCGAACTGATCGGCATGCGGCGCGACGTGCACAGCGCGCTCGGCATGCGCGTGCCGGTCAAGCCGGTGAGCATGATGACGCGCCCCGACTGGCTGATCGTGCCGGCGCCCGGCACCAAGATGCCCGCGCAATTGCTGCCGGCGCTCGCGCGCCGCGATGTGATCGACGCGATGGAGCTGCTCGCGCACCATCACGCGGATGGCGTGAAGATCGCGGCGGCGTGCATCGGCACCTTCGTGCTGGCGGAATCCGGCCTGCTGGACGATCACGAGGCGACCACGAGCTGGTGGCTCGCGCCGCTGTTTCGGCAGCGCTATCCGGCGGTGCGTCTCGACAGCGCGCGCATGCTGGTGCCGTCGGGCGAGTTCGCGACGGCGGGCGCCGCGATGGGGCATCTCGATCTCGCGCTCTGGCTGATGAATCAGGCGAGTCCCGCACTCGCGGCGACCGTGGCGCGCTATCTGCTGGTGGATGCGCGGCCTTCGCAGGCGCCTTACATGATTCCGGATCATCTGGCGCGCGCGGACCCGATGGTCGAGCGCTTCGAGCGCTGGGCACGCGCGCGGCTTGCGCAGGGCTTTTCGCTCGATGCCGCCGCGCATGCGCTCGCAACCAGCACGCGCACGCTGCAACGCCGCATCGAGGCGGTCCTCGGCAAGTCGCCGCTGTCGTATTTCCAGGATCTGCGCGTCGAGCGGGCCGTGCATCTGCTGCGCACGAGCCGGCTCGATATCGAGGCCATCGCCGCCGAAGTGGGTTATGTCGACGGCGCGACGCTGCGCACGTTGTTGCGTCGGCGGCTGGGGCGCGGCGTGAAGGAGATACGGGCGGGCAGCGCCGACGCGATGTGACGCTTCAGAACTTTTCCACCCACGGCCGCAATTCGATTTCCGATGTCCACGCGCTGCGATGCTGACGCAGCACATCGATATAACTCTGCGCGATCGCATCGGGGTCGAGCGTGCTGTCGGGCGCGTCCGCCGGATCGGCGCGATGCGCGGCGCGCACGCCGCCGTCGATGACGAAGTGCGCGACATGAATCCCCTTCGGCATCAGTTCGCGCGCGGCGCTCTGCGCGAGGCCGCGCAACGCGAACTTGCCCATTGCGAACGGCGCGGACAGCGCGAAGCCCTTGACGCCCGCAGTCGCGCCCGTCAACAGGATCGCGCCCTTCGCTGCGGGAACCATGCGTTTGGCCGCCTGCTGGACCGTGTAGAACGCGCCGAGCGCCGTCACGGCGAGCGCCTTGCCGACCTCCGCCGCATCGAGTTCGGCGATGGGCCCGCGCACGCGTCCGCTCGCGTTGTAGATCACGATTTCGGGCGCGCCGATGCGGGCGTCGGTTTCGGCAAACAGCGCTTCGATCTCGCCGGCCTCGGATGCATCGACGGGCAGCGCGATGGCGCCGGTTTCATCGACCAGCGCCGAGAGCTTGTCGATGTTGCGCGCGGCGATGACGACCGGAATGTTCTCGGCGCGCAGACGCCGCGTGAGCGCGCCGCTGATGCCGGGTCCGGCGCCGATGATGAGGGCGCTGCGGTAAGGAAGAGTGCTCATGGCTTCACGCTCGGAAGGGAGACGAAGCCGATGATAACCGCGGCGCGAAATCGGCGCGCAATCGACGAATCGATCAGGGTTCGCTGATCGTGAACCAGAAATCGAACTTGTCGAACAGAGCCAGCATGTCGTTGAACTTCTGGCGATCGCCGTCGATCTTGACCTGTCCGCTATCGGCAAGATTGCCGAGCTTCAGTTTGCCGAGCGCGATGTCGTCCAGCGTCGTACGATCGAGCGTGATCGTCGCATCGGCATTTTGCAGGGTTTTGCCCTTGCCATAGTTCATCACGCCGTCTTCGACGGTCAGGGAATAGTTTTCCTTGATATCCGGAAAGATGACGTTGAAGGCGTAATGCTTGTCGCCGGCGCGCGGTCCGTTGAGATGGATCGCAAGGAAGTCGAGGAACATTTCGGTGGTCATGCCTCGAATGATGTCCGGAGACGAGGTATTTGGCGTCGCCATTTTTTTGACGCCGCCGCGCAGTTCCTGTGCGCCGCTCAAATAGAAATTGCGCGCCGGGCCGGATTCGGCCTGATAGCCGAGCTGTTCGAGCGCGTCCGCTTCGAGCTGTCTCGCTGCCTGATTGTTCGGCTGGGCGAATACGAGCTTGTTCGTGATCGTGGCCGCCCATCGATAATCGCCTTTGGCGAATGCTTCGCGCGCGTTGGCGAGTATCTTGTCGGCCCCGATCAACTCGACGTATTTCTTCGCCTCGTCCGTTGGCGGCAGAGGATCGAAGTCGGCAGGGTTGCCGTCCCACCATCCGAGATAAAGCTGATAAGTCGCGCGCACGTTGTGTTTCAGGTTGCCGTAATAGCCCCGGTTATAGAATTCCTTTGCAAGCGAATCGGGCAACACGAACTGCTCCGCGATTTCGTGCATGGTGAGGCCTTGGTTCGCCATGCGCAGAGTCTGGTCATTGATGTACTTGTAGAGATCGCGCTGCTTTTTCAGATGCTCGACCACGCGATCATTACCCCATTGCGGCCAATGGTGACTGCCGAACGAAACCTGCGCGTCGTTGCCCCAGAGATCGATGGTCTGATCGAGGTAATACGCCCATTTCTGCGCGCTTCGTACTTTCGCGCCGCGTAGCGTCAGGATGTTGTGCAAGGTGTGATTACCGTCTTCCGCCAGATCGATTGCCTTGAACTGAGGGAAATAGAACATCATCTCCGCTGGCGCTTCGGTGCCGGGAGCCATCTGAAACACGATATCGACGCCGTCGATCGTCATTTTCTCGCCGGTCTTCTTGATCAGATTGCTCGGTTCGAACAGTGTGATCGACCCGGCAGCCGTAGTCAGGCCGAGACCACCGCCGACATTGCCGCGCGGGTCCTTCGGCAACAGGTTGCCGTACATGTACGATGCGCGCCGGCTCATGACGTTGCCGGCAAACACGTTCTCACTGACGGCTTCCTCCATGAAACCGTCAGGCGCCACCACGGGAATCTTTCCGGAGCGCACATCCTTTTCATCGACGATACCGCGAATGCCCGCGAAGTGATCGACGTGACTATGAGTGAAGATGACACCCGTGACAGGAAGCCGCTCGACCTTTTCGTTGATCAGGTCATACGCTGCTTTTGCGGTTTCAGCGGAGGTCAGCACGTCGACGACGACCCAGCCCGTTTTTCCGCGTATGAACGTGATATTCGCGAGGTCGATATTTCGGACCTGATAAATGCCGTCGACGACCTTGAACAGTCCGTGCGACGCAAGGATTTGCGACTGACGCCAGAGACTGGGATTAACGGTCGCGGGCGTCTCCGTGGTCGATTTCAGAAAATCATACTGCGAAAGATCGATAACGACGTTGCCCGTTTGTCCCTTTATTACCGGACTCGGCAGATCGGCGATGAAGCCGCGTCGTGAGTCATCGAAATCACGCCGGTCGCTGAAATCGAGGTAATTGCGAAGTTTATCGTTCGCCTGTATGGTCGCGGCCGTTGCGCCTTTGGGCGCTTGAGCCAGTGCACCGAGCGGAGCGGCGGCGGACGCCAGCAGGCAGAATCCCGCGATGAGAGTTGCAGCGCGCATCGAATCACCTCTGCGGAGTGTCACTCATTGAATTCCGAATGGAATGTCCGCAAAGCGATATCACTACTTACGTCGACTTTCAAGCAGCTTGTTATTTAATGGTGTCGAGACAAGTGATTCGTGAGAGGAGAAGGAAGCGCAATTGTTCCTTCTCCTGTCGACGGTGCTACTTCAGGCCTTCACGCCATGCAGGAGGCTGCCGATGGCATCGATCGATTTCGTGACGTTCGTCAGATCGACCTTCGTGTATTGCGATGCGTCGACCTGAGTCACCGGTGCGACGTTGATTTGCGGGCTGGCGAACGAGAAGCCGCTCACCGAGTTGGAGTTGATGCCGTTGTTCTGGAAGATGCTCGCGCCGCCGACGATGGCGCCCATTTCTGCGCGACCGAGTTCTTTGCTGACTGCGAGGTTGTCGATTTTCAACATGATGGTTCTCCGGATGACTTGAATGAATGGATGAGGGTTTAGAGCTTCACGCCGCCGAGCAGGCTGCCGACAGCATCGAGCGACTTCGTGATGTTCTTCACGTCGACGTCGGTGTGTTGCGAGGCATCGACTTGCGTCACCGGAGCGACGTTGGTCTGCGGGCTGGCGAACGAGAAGCCGCCGTTGTAGTTGGAGTTGATGCCGTTGTTCTGGAAGATGCTCGCGCCGCCGACGATGGCGCCCATTTCTGCACGGCCGAGTTCTTTGCTGACTGCGAGGTTGTCGATCTTCAACATGATGGTTCTCCGGATGACTTGAATGGATGGATGAGGGTTTAGAGCTTCACGCCTTCGAGCACGCTGCCAACCGACGTCAGCGACTTCGTGATGTTCGTCAGATCGACGTTCGTGTGCGTCGAGGCATCGACTTGCGTCACCGGAGCGACGTTGGTTTGCGGGCTGGCGAACGAGAAGCCGCCGTTGTAGTTGGAGTTGATGCCGTTGTTCTGGAAGATGCTCGCGCCGCCGACGATAGCGCCCATTTCTGCACGGCCGAGTTCTTTGCTGACTGCGAGGTTGTCGATCTTCAACATGATGGTTCTCCTGAGGACTTGAATGAATGGGTGAGATATCAGAGCGCCACGCCGCCGAGCAGGCTGCCGACCGAAGCGAGCGACTTGGTGATGTTCTTTACGTCGACGTCGGTGTGTTGCGAGGCGTCGACTTGCGTCACCGGAGCGACGTTGGTTTGCGGGCTGGCGAACGAGAAGCCGCCGTTGTAGTTGGAGTTGATGCCGTTGTTCTGGAAGATGCTCGCGCCGCCGACGATGGCGCCCATTTCTGCGCGGCCGAGTTCTTTGCTGACTGCGAGGTTGTCGATCTTCAACATGATGTAGCTCCTGGGATATCTGGTTTGGTGGTTGGTTGAGCATCTTTCGTTGCGCTCGCAGCTACATATGCGAGGGGCGTGCCAGACAGGGCTAGAAGATCTGTTCGGTTAATCTAGTGTATTGATTTTAAAGAAAAATAAAGTTGAGTGGCTCAGATTTGACGGTCTATTGAGGCGGTTTCGTCTGCGCGAGATGTCGGTTGGAGAAGAACAGAAAACCGGACGGTGTCGGATGGTGACGAACATGCATGATCGGACCACGGCAGGAAGGCAAAGCCACACGAGATCGCACGACGAAACTCGAAAATGCTTCGGTATCCGGAATGATGAAGAGATGATGCGGACGCGCCGCGAAACCGAAGCGGGCAGAAGAACAGCAGAAGGAAAGGGGATTTGCAGCAGAAAGAAGAAGAAAAAGGGGAGAAGGAACCAGCGTGGTTCCTTCTCCCCTTCGAGGACGATGCTTTACAGCTTCGCGCCTTCGATCAGGCTGCCGACCGAAGCGAGCGTCTTCGTGACGTTCGTCAGATCGACGTTCGTGTGGGTCGAGGCATCGACTTGCGTCACCGGCGCGACGTTGGTCTGCGGGCTGGCGAACGAGAAGCCGCTCACGGCGTTGGAGTTGATGCCGTTGTTCTGGAAGATGCTCGCGCCGCCGACGATGGCGCCCATTTCTGCGCGGCCGAGTTCTTTGCTAACGGCGAGGTTGTCGATCTTCAGCATGATGTGTCTCCTGGGACTTGGTTGGTTGGATGAGCACCAATCGTTGCGCTCGCATCTCTATATGCGAGGGCCGTGCCAACCGTATCTGGAGGAACACTTCGGTTAATCCAACTCGTTGAAGTTCAAGGAAAATAAAAGATGGCTGAACGAATTCCGCGCAAATCGCGCGGCGCTGGTTCGTTCGATCCGTTGGGCGTCGAAAGACAATCGGCGAAGACGTGTCGGTGCACCGCAGACAGGCTACAGAATCGCCATCGACTCTGTCATGTTCTGCCGCATGTAGTCGAGGAAGCGCTTCTGAAACAGCATCGTGTGTTCGTGCGCGAGCTTTTCCGCGGCGTCCGCATCCCGGCGTGCGATCGCATCGATGATGTCGGCGTGATCGCGGCCCAGCTTCGTAGCCGACGGCGATGTCACGGTGTAATCAAAATGCAGATGCAGCAGACGCTGCCCCTCGCCGAGCAGCCGCTCGTAATAGCCGAGGAAATACGGGTTGTTCGCCGCATGCGCGATCGCCATGTGCAAGGCCTTGTTGGTCTCGGACATCGCGTTGAAATCGCCGCTGTCGATGGCCTGCATGTAGGTGTCGTCGGCTTTGCGGATGCGCGCGAGATCGGCCTCGCTCCGATGCAGCGCCGCAAGACGCGTGACCGCGCGCTGGATGAGGTCCAGCGCCGACACGTATTTCGGGAACTCCTCGATCTCGAACGGCGTGACGAGCGTCGTGCGGTTGGGCAGGATCGTGACCAGCCCTTCGCTGATGAGACGCGCGAGCGCATCGCGCACGGGCGAGCGTGACAGCCCGAATTGCGCCGCGAGCGAGACTTCGTCGAGCGGTGCGCCCGGTTTGAGTTGCAAGGTCAGGATCTGCTTGCGCAACGCTTCGTAGATGTACCGTCCGCCATGCCGGCGAGGACCGTTCTCGGTCTCCGTGGTCCCTTTGCTCATGTATTTACCGCCGTCGTCGTGGGCCCGGAAAGACGGGCGCGCATTCAAGTTTATCATCGTGCGCACTCCGTCTCAGGCGGCCGGGAAGCCGGTGCCCCAAGTATCGCTCAGCATGAAACCGGCGGCGAGCGGATCGTCGGGATCGACGCCGATCTGCTGGAATCCGTACACCCACGCGCGCCCGCGAATGCGCGGCAGCACGGCCGGTTTGCCGCCGACTTCGGTCTTGCCGAGCAATTCGACTTCGAATTCGCCGCCGATGGTCGAACGCGATGTCAGCCGGCTGCCGACATCGACCAGTCCGCGCGCCGCCAAGGCCGCGAGATTGGCCGAACTGCCAGTGCCGCACGGCGATCGATCGACGCGTCCCGGAGGCAGCGTCGTGCAGGTCTGATACAGCGCGTCGCCGAGCCGATTGCGGAACATGACATAGGCGACTTCGTCGATTTGGGGAAAGAGCGGATGCCGAACCCGAATCTGCCCGTTGATGATGTCCTTCAGCGCGACCCCCAGCTCGGCAAGTTCGCGCGCGTGCTCCGGCGCGATCTCGAGCCCGACCTGATCGACATCGATCAGCGCGTAATACACGCCGCCGAACGCGATGTCCGCCTTGATCGTCCCGAAGCGCGCGGTCTCGACATTCACATCCAGTTGCTCGACGAACGCGGGCACCATGTCCAGTGACACACCCGTGCAGCGTCCGTCCTTGCAGGACGCGCGCGCGGTCACGAGTCCCGCGGGCGTGTCGAGTACGACGGTCGTTTCCGGCTCGCGCATCTCGACCATGCCGAGTTCGAGCAACGCGGTGACGACGCAGATCGCGTTGCTGCCGGACATCGGATGCGCTTTGTCCGATTGCAGCACGATGAACCCCGCATGCGCTTCGGGTTTCGTCGGCGCAAGCAACAGATTGACCGACATCTGCAGACAGCCGCGCGGCTCCAGCGTGACGAGCCGGCGCAGGCTGTCGTCCACTTCGTTGATGTAGTTCATCTTGTCGAGCATGGTTTCGCCCGGAATGCCGATGACACCTCCAGTGATCACCTTGCCGATTTCGCCTTCGCAATGCACGTCGACGAGTTGAAGTGTCTTTTTCCAGCGCATGGTCGTTGGCCTTATTTGATGTACCAGCCCCACGGCTTGTCGCTGTCGTAGCGCGTGATCTGCTTGGTCTCGAGATAGTTGTTCAAACCCCACTCGCCGAGTTCGCGGCCGATGCCGCTTTGCTTGTAGCCGCCCCACGGCGCTTCGGTGAAAGTCGGCTGGCTGCAGTTGATCCACACGATGCCCGCGCGCAACGCCCGCGCGACACGCTCGCAGCGTGCGAGATTGCGCGACATCACGGCGGCCGCGAGACCAAAGCGGGAATCGTTCGCATACCGAACGGCTTCGGATTCCTCATCGAACGCACGGATGCACACGACCGGACCGAAAATCTCCTCGTTCCAGATCCAGCTATCGGCGGGCACGTCCGCGAACACGACGGGTTCCATGAAATAGCCCTTGTCGAGATGCGCGGGCCGTCCGCCGCCCGTGACGAGGCGCGCGCCTTCGCTCACGCCGCGCTCGACGGCTTCACGCACCTTGTCGTATTGCCCCTTGCTGACGAGCGGGCCGAGCAGCACACCGTCCTGAAGTCCATTGCCGATGGTGATCCTGCGCGTTTCCTCTTTCAGCCGATCCACCAGCCGGTCATGGATGCGGCGCTGCACGAGCACGCGCGACGTGGCCGAGCACACTTCGCCCTGATTCCAGAAGATGCCGAACATGATCCATTCGACGGCCGCATCGATATCGCTGTCATCGAAGACGATGAACGGCGACTTGCCGCCCAGTTCGAGACTCACGTTCTTGATGTCGCGCGCGGCGGCCTGCATGATGCGGCTGCCGGTCGGCACGCTGCCGGTGAACGCGAGCTTGTCGATGCCCGGATGCTCGCTCAAGGGCGCGCCCGCGTCATGGCCGAACCCCGTCACGACATTGAGCACGCCCGGCGGCAGATCCGCGTTCGCGGCGATGCCGGCGAGTTCGAGCGCCGTGAGCGGCGTCAGCTCCGAGGGCTTCAGAACCATCGTGCAGCCCGCGGCCAGCGCGGGCGCGACTTTCCACGCGGCCATCAGCATCGGGAAATTCCACGGAATGATCGCGCCCGCGACGCCGACCGGCTCCTTGCGCGCGACCGAGCTGAAACGGTCGTCGGAGAGTGCGATGGGCGTTTCCGCGTGCTCGTCGAGCTTCTCCGCGAGACCGGCGTAGTACTCGAAGCAACCGGCGGCATCGCCCAGATCCCAGAGCGCTTCGGCAAGCGGCTTGCCGTTGTCGCGCACTTCGATTTCCGCGAGTTCCTGAAGACGTTCGCGAATGCCCTTGCCGATACGGCGCAACACGGCCGCGCGTTCGGCGCCGCGCATGCGCGGCCACGGGCCTTCGTCGAAGGCCTTGCGCGCGGCCTTCACCGCGATATCGATATCCTCGGCCGTCGCCGCCGCCACGCTCGCAATGACTTCCTCGTTACTCGGATCGATGGTATCGAAGCGGCCGGCCCTGATGGGTGCGACCCAGCGTCCGTCGATGAAAAGTTGTTCATACGATTTCATGAATTCGTCTCGTCAGGAAAAGCGATAGGCGCTGAACGGCGCGAGGTTTTGTTTTGTCGCGCGACCCGCGACCATGTCCGCGATCAGCCGCCCGGTGGTCGCGCCGAGCGTGAGTCCGAGCTGGCCGTGACCGAACGCCATGTACACATTGCCGAGCCTGCGCGAGCGGTCGATGACCGGCTTCGTGTCGGGCATGAATGGCCGATAGCCGACGCCGTACTCGACCTGCGTCGCGCGCATCCCGGGCAATACGCGCTTCGCCTTTTCGAGGATGATCTCCGCGCGCCCGAAGTTGGGCTTCGCGCTGTGTCCCGCGAATTCGATCGTGCCGCCGATCTGCAGCCCGCGCGTCATCGGCGTGAAGCAGAAGCCGCCGTCCGCATAGATGACCGAATGGCGAATCTCGACGCCCGGGTCCGCTACGACCGCCTGATAACCGGCGATGCCCGCGAGGGGCACGCTCACGCCGAGCGAATCGAAGAAGCGCCGCGCGCCGGTGCCCGCGGCCACGACGACATGCCGCGCAGCCAGCCGTTCGCCGTTCGCGAGCGTGACGCCGGTCGCCTGTCCGTTCGATTCGTCGATGCGGCGCGCTTCGCTTTCCACGCGACGGCCGCCTTGCGCGATGAAGCTGTCGGTCAGCGCGGTAAGGAAGCCCATCGTGTCTTTCACGGCGCGCCAGTCGTCGAACAAAACGCCATGTGAGAACTTGCCCGCGAGCGCCGGTTCGAGATCGCCGATGTCTTTCGCATTCAGCCGCTGCGACTTGAAGCCGAGCGATTCGCGCAGCGCGAGATGCGGCGCTTCGTGCGCCAGCGCGCTGGCGTCGTCGAAGACTTCGAGAACGGGGCGCTCGCCGAGCAACGTCTTGTCCTTGCAAGCGTCGAGCAGCGGCGCGTAGTCGCTATAGACGTCGTGCGTGAGCGTGGCCATCGACTGCGCGATCTCGACGATCTTCGCGTGCCGCGCGCACATGAGAAAGCGCAGAAACCACGGGACGATGCCCGGCAGCGCGCCCGGACGCAGCGCGAGCGGACCCTTCTGATCCATGAGCCAGCCGGGTATCTTCATCAGAATGCCGGGCTTCGACAGCGGAATGATCTCGCTCACCGCCATCTGGCCGCAGCTCCATTTGGCCGTGCTGTTGCCCGGCGCTTGCGGGTCGATCAGCGTGACGGCGTAACCGCCGCGTTGCAGATAGAGCGCGCAGCACAGTCCGACGATGCCGCCGCCAATCACCACGGCGGTTTCCTGGCTGGATGGGAGCGGATCGTGCGCGGAGACTTCGCGAGGAACGGCGTTCACTTCACATACTCCTGCAAGCTGAAGCCATGAGCGTAGGGCTGCGCGTCATCGACGTAATACTCCGCGCGCCCGGTCAGCCACGCGCGGCCTTCGACGCTGGGCAGAACGGCGTCGAGACCGTTCGTGAGTTTCGTCGTCGATTCGACCCGTCCGATGAAACAGCTGCCGATCAGGCTTTGATGACGGAACGCCTGACCGATATCGAGCAGCCCGCGCGCGTGCCGTTGCGCGACGCGGGCCGAGGTACCGGTCCCGCACGGCGAACGATCGACAAGACTATCACCTGCGATGACGACCGCGCGCGCATCGGCGTCATTCGACATGGGCGCGCCGGTCCACATCGTGTGATTCACGCCGCGTATGCCCGGATGATCCGGATGAATCACGTCGATCGTAGCGTTCACGGCCGTTTGCATCTGCCGGCCCCAGCCCAGCAGTTGATCCGGCGTGAAGTGCTCGCAGCCCGGGAAATTCGGTTGTACCTCGACGATCGGATAGAAGTTTCCGCCGTACGCGATATCGACGGCAAGCGCGCCGAAATGCGGATGCACGATCTCGACATCGCGGTGAAGCAGGAAACCCGGCACGTTGATGAAGCGCACCGATGACACGCGCGCGCCGTCCATCTCGACCTTCGCGGTGAGCTTGCCGGCAGGCACGTCGACGATGACCGTGCCCGGCGACTTCGGTCGCACGAGTCCCGCTTCGAGCGCGAAGGATACCGAACCGATCGATGCATGGCCGCACATCGGCAGGCAGCCCGACGTCTCGATGAACAGCAGGCTCATGTCCGCATCGGCGGAAATGGGCGGGTAGAGCAGCGTGCCCGACATGTGCGCGTGCCCGCGCGGCTCCAGCATCAGCGCGCGGCGAATCCAGTCGTGATGCTCGACGAACGCCTTGCGACGCGCTTCCATGGTCGCGCCGGGGAGCGGCGGCGCGCCGTCGATCACCATGCGTACCGGCATGCCCTCGGTATGTCCTTCGATGCTCTTGAAGTGATGTGTGCTCATCCGGATGCCCCGCTCGATATCGTCAACCTTGCGCCGCTTCGAACACCTCGCGGAACGCCGTCTTCTCGTCGTCCGTGAGCGGCTGCAGCGGCATGCGCGCGGCCCCGACCTTGAAGCCCGCGAGTTCGCAGCCGTACTTCACCTTCTGTACGAACTTGCCGGATTCCATCGTCGCCATGACGGGGAAGAGCGAGCGCATCACGTCCTGCGCGCCGCGAATGTCGCCCGACTCGAACCTGGCATGGAAGTCCACGACGTGCTTCACGAAGCAGTTTGCCGGACCGCAGATCCAGCTCGACGCGCCCCACAGGAAGAAGTCGAGCGCCTGGTCGTCGGAGCCGCAGGAAAGCTGATAGTGTTCCTTGTACTTCTCGCCGATTTCGATCGCGCGCAGCAGATTGCCGCTGCTTTCCTTGATGCCGACCACGCGCGGGTGGTCCTTGAACGCTTCGAGCACTTCGAAGCCGACTTCCACGTTCGTGCGCACGGGATAGTTGTACAGCACGAGATCGACGTCCGGCACCGCCTTGAGAATCGCGTCGTAATGGCCGATCAGTTCCTGTTGCGACGGCAGCGCGTAGTACGGCGGCGCGATGAGAACGGTCTTGTAGCCCGCGTCGCGGACCAGTTGCGTCTGTTCGATGACCTCGCGCGTGCACGATCCGTTCGCGCCGCCGATCAGCATGCCGCGCTCGCCGACGACTTCGCGCACGGTCTTCAGGATCGCGCGGCGCTCGTCGTGGGTGAGCGCGTAGTATTCGCCCGTCGAACCGAGCGGCACGAAGCCCTTGACGCCCACCTTCAACTGAAATTCGACGAGGTTCGCGAGCGTGTCGTGATCGACCGCGCCGGAACTGCTGAACGGCGTGACGAGTGCGGGAAGAATGCCTTTCATCTGCATGAGTTGCTCCACTGAACGTTGAGTCGTTGATTGGGGTTAGTAGGCGTAACGCCTGAGCAATCGCATCTCGACCACGCCGACGAGACGCGTGAGGGGAAAAGCGACGAGGAAGTAAATGATCGCGACGGTCGTCAGAAACTCCACCGGCTTGGCGGTGCTGTTCGAGATGTTCTGGCCGACGAACATCAGGTCCGCGACGCCCACCGAGGAGATCAGCGCGCTTTCCTTGAACAGGCTGACGACGTTGGAAAGCAGCGGCGGAATCGCGCGCAGCAGCGCTTGCGGGAAGATCACATAAAGAATCTTGGCCTGCGGCGAGAGACTCAGCGCGATACAGGCGTCGTGCTGTTCAGCGGAGATCGATTTGAGCGCGCCGCGAAACGTTTCGCTGGTGATCGCCGCCATGTAGAGCGTCAGCGAGATCACGACCGACACATAAGGCGGAAGCGGAAGGTGAAAGACCACTGGGAAACAGAAGAACACCCAGAAGAGCTGAATCAGCAGCGGCGTGCCGCGAAAGAACTCCACATAGAGCGTGGTCGCCGCTTTCATCCAGCGCGAGGGCGACATGCGCAACAGGCTCAGCACGAAGCCCGCGAGACTGCCGATCACGGCGCAACTGCCGGTGAACGCGATGGTCAGCGCAAGCCCCTTGAGCAGCACGAGCCAGTAGGGGAAAACGGCGGAAAAGTCGAGTTGCATGGTCCTCTCCTCAACGCTCGACGGCGAGGTCCTGGCGGCGCTCGATCACATGGACGAGCTTCGCGATCGGCAGGGACAGCGCGAAATAGATCAGCGCGACGACGGTGTAGGTTTCGAGCGGCCGATACGCTTCGGTCGCAAGGCTCTTGCCCACATACATCAGGTCCGCCACCGCGACGATGGCGACGAGCGCGCTCTGCTGCAGACTGCCGATGCCGTTGGTCATCAGCACGGGCATCGCGGTGCGCAGCGCCTGCGGCAGGACCACATACATCGTGCGCTGCCAGGGCTTGAGACCGAGCGCGACGCAGGCGTCGAGATGCTCCTTCGGCACGGCCTGCACGCCCGCGCGATAGGCTTCCGCATTGAATGCGGTGAGATTCAGCCCGAGCGCGAGCACGCCCATCAGGATCGGGTCGATGAATACGTCGACCATCATCGGCACGCAGTAGAAGAACCAGACGATCTGCAAAAGCGCCGGCGTGCAGCGAAAAAATTCGATGAACAACTGCGCCGGCCAGCGCACGATCGTCCAGCGGCTCATCGCCAGAAGACAGAGCGCGAAGCCGAGCACGAGGCCCATGAGGTTCGATGCGACGGCCAGTTCGATCGTGACCCTGAGGCCATCGAGCAGGGCGCCGAAGCTGCCTTCGAGAAAGCGGAAATCGAATTGATAGTTCATGTCGAGCCTCAGTCGAGATGCAGCACTTTCTCGAGGAACTCGCGCGTGCGAGCCTGCTTCGGGCACTTGAACATGTCGGCGGGCGCGCCCTGTTCCACGATCTTGCCGCTCGCGCAGAACACCACGCGCGTGGCGATATCGCGGGCGAAGTGCATGTCGTGCGTGACGATGATCATCGCCATCTTCTGTTCGGCGAGCTTGAGCATCACGTTCTGCACTTCGATGACCATCTCCGGATCGAGCGCGGAGGTGACTTCGTCGAACAGCATCAGCTTCGGTTCGAGCATCAGTGCGCGGGCAATCGCGACGCGCTGCTTCTGGCCGCCCGAAAGCTGGCTCGGATATGCGTGCAACTTGCTTTCGAGACCGAGCCGCGCAAGATACAGGCGCGCGCGCTCGTTCGCTTCGGCTTTCGAGAGGCCGCCCACCTTGACCGGCGCGAGAATCAGATTGCCCAGCACGGACAGATGCGGAAACAGCGTGTAGTGCTGAAACACCATGCCGATCTGCTTTTGCAGCTTCGCGTCGATACGCTTCGCGCGTCCCGCGTCGGCGCCGAAGATATACGGCTTGCCCTGAAACCCGATTTGTCCGCCCTGAATGCCTTCGAGTCCCATCATGACGCGCAGTAGCGAACTCTTGCCGCTGCCGCTCGGGCCGATGATGACGAGGCGGTCGTCCTCGCGCATGTCGAGGTTCATGTGGTCCATGACGACCAGATTCTCGCCATAGGACTTGTAGACATCACTGAATTGCACGAACTCGCCGGATGTCGAAAGCGAAAAGTCGATCACCGCCGGCGGGACGTCGTGTTGAGCAATCATGGTTTGCGATGACAGCATGAAATCTCTCCAGCAAGCGCGCTAAAGAGCGCGCGATGCTTAGGTATCCTGTTCGAAGAGAATCGAACAGGGCGCGAATTGGCGCGTCACATCACTTGTTTGCGACCAGCATCGCCTGGACAGACGTCTTGATGAGTTTGTCGACAGCGCCCGTTCTGACTTGCGAGTTCACGAAATCGTTGAGCACGGCGAGATCGGCGGCGGAGGTTTCCTTGCGCACGCCGAACGCGACTTCCTGTTGCGCGAGCGGCGGACTCGGCTGGACGGTCGCGGCCCAGTCGGGATGCGCCTCGGTCAGGAGCATGTTGGTGATGTTGGCATCGGCGAGAAGATCGGCGCGCTTCGACATCAGCGCGAGGCGGGTTTCGTCGTTGCCCGGCAGCCGCATGATGCGCGCCTGCTTCAATGTCGCCGTGATCGCCTTGTCCTGCGCCGCGCCCGACATCACGGCGACTGTCACGCCCGGCTTGTCGATGTCGGCGATGCTGCGCGCGCCCTTGGGGATCTTCGGGTTGTTCTTGTTATAGACAAACGACACGTTGTAGTCCGTCGCGGGCGTCGAAAACGAGACCGCTTTTTCGCGCTCCGGTGTCTGATTCAGCGCCATCGACAGATCCCACTTGTCCGATTGCAGGCCGGCGACGATGTTGTCCCACGTCGTATCGACGAACTCGACCTTCACCTTTAGTACGTTCTGCCCGAAGTTGCGGCACAACTCCGAAAAGAAGCCGCTGTACTCGCCCGTCTTCGGGTCGCGCATCACGTACGGCGGCGCGACCGCGGCACCGCAACGAAGCACGCCAGCCTTCTTCACGCTTTGCCAGGCACTGCCGTCTTCGGCCCGAACGGGCGTATGGGCGGCTGCCAAGCCGACAAATGCCAGGCACGCGACAGCACGAAGGGTGAAACGGGACAACTGAACCATGATCGACTCCCGAATAAGAGTAAACCCGCATATGACGTCGGAATTTGCACCACACATGTTTGCGTATTCAAATGTGTGCAGCGATGTATGCAGTGTAGGGAGTCAAAAATGACGCTGTCAACTAGGCGATTGCCCTGAGACGTCGGATTTCGAAACGGAAGGAAACGGTGGCCGCGTAGATCCGCGCATTGCGCGCGAGGGCCGGAAAATTCAGAGAGAGGACCTTCGATGAAGGGGAGAAGGAGACAATGTTGCTCCCTCTCCCTTCGCGGGGTAACGCTTACAGCTTCACGCCGCCGAGCAGGCTGCCGACAGCGTCGAGCGACTTCGTGATGTTCTTCACGTCGACGTCGGTGTGTTGCGAGGCATCGACTTGCGTCACGGGAGCGACGTTCGTTTGCGGGCTGGCGAACGAGAAGCCGCCGTTGTAGTTGGAGTTGATGCCGTTGTTCTGGAAGATGCTCGCGCCGCCGACGATGGCGCCCATTTCTGCACGGCCGAGTTCTTTGCTGACTGCGAGGTTGTCGATCTTCAACATGATGGTTCTCCGGATGACTTGAATGGATGGATGAGGGTTTAGAGCTTCACGCCTTCGAGCACGCTGCCAACCGACGTCAGCGACTTCGTGATGTTCGTCAGATCGACGTTCGTGTGCGTCGAGGCATCGACTTGCGTCACGGGAGCGACGTTCGTTTGCGGGCTGGCGAACGAGAAGCCGCCGTTGTAGTTGGAGTTGATGCCGTTGTTCTGGAAGATGCTCGCGCCGCCGACGATAGCGCCCATTTCTGCACGGCCGAGTTCTTTGCTGACTGCGAGGTTGTCGATCTTCAACATGATGGTTCTCCTGAGGACTTGAATGATTGGATGAGGGTTTAGAGCGCCACGCCGCCGAGCAGGCTGCCGACCGAAGCGAGCGACTTGGTGATGTTCTTCACGTCGACGTCGGTGTGTTGCGAAGCATCGACCTGCGTCACCGGAGCGACGTTGGTTTGCGGGCTGGCGAACGAGAAGCCGCCGTTGTAGTTGGAGTTGATGCCGTTGTTCTGGAAGATGCTCGCGCCGCCGACGATGGCGCCCATTTCTGCGCGGCCGAGTTCTTTGCTGACTGCGAGGTTGTCGATCTTCAACATGATGTAGCTCCTGGGATATCTGGTTTGGTGGTTGGTTGAGCACCAATCGTTGCGCTCGCAGCTACATATGCGAGGGGCGTGCCAGACAGGGCTAGAAGATCTGTTCGGTTAATCTAAGAGATTGATTGCAAGAGAAAATATCTGCGCTTGGCGCAGTTTTGAGTCGATACGCGGGTGCTCGACGGGAGTCGATGTGTCGGATGACGGGAGACAGGATACGGAGGGCTGTCGGCTTAAGACAGACAGGGTCGATTTGCGGGATCAGAAAAAACAAACGGACTGCTTGCTCGCGCAAGCAGTCCGTCACACACCCCACCCCACACCTTCACAACTGCTGCGAAACCCCGAGCGGTGAAACAGGCTCCATCACCGGCACGCTCTTCGGTTGCAGATCGTTGATGAACGTCGCCGACAGCGCAATCACGCTGGCGAATGCGCGCGTATCGTAGAGAGCGTGATCGACGTCCTTACACACTGCGGCCTTGACTCTCGTCATCCGCGACAGTTTCTTTCCGTGCCTGCCGAAGTGCGCGTTGAGCTGATCAAGACCCTCGTCACCCGCGCCATACACGAGCAGCGTGCGTACGCCCTTGCGTTCGAGCGCGTGAACCACACTGTGCGGGTCAGTGAGCGACGTCTCGCCGCTATGCACGACTTTTTTGGCCTTGACGCTGAACAACTGCGAATGCAGCCGCGCCGCCGCATTCGAGGCGAACGCCTTGATGATCGGCTTGAGGCCGCGCTTGCCGCTTAGAACCAGCCACCATTTAGCTGGCTTCAGAAGCGCGGGTCCGAGACGCGCCATCGTGTTGCGCCGCTGGTTTCGCAACTCTTGCAGCGTCATCCTTTCGGGAATATAGAAGCGCTGCAGATTCACGGCGATGACAGCCGCGATAGCCGGTTCGACGAGCGATGCCCGCAACGCGCTGTACGCACCCGAGCAGATGCCGAACATGACGACGGTATCGTAGCCTTTGCGCTTGAGCCATGCGGCCGCAGTCCCGACATCCTCGATCGTGCTTTCCGCGTGAATCGTCGCCGTTGTATCGAGCGTGCCGTCAGGCGATCGCGCCGGACTGTCGCCAATGCCACGCGCGTCGAAGCGCAGCGACGCGATGCCGCGCCGCGCCATTTCACGCGCGATCCGCACGGACAGCCGACTGTCGCCATGATGCACGCTGCCCGCCGTATTCGTGATGACGATCACCGTGCCGCCCGCGAGCCGGTCGCGCGGCTCGCACAGGATGCCAAAGAGCCCCGCAGCGCCGAAGATCACGGGGCGCTCGATCGCTTCCGGGGTTTCGATGATCGCATCGTCGCACATGCCCGGCCGCGCGGCCTTTCTCGCGCGCAGCGATGCGAGATCGTCGGCGCGGCTTTCCTTCATGCTGTCCGCTATCCATTGGGCGGTTCGCTTGAGCGTCGTTTCCGGCAACGTGGACGATGCGGTTTCCTGCATGAAATCGAAGTAGTCGTCGAAGGTTTCCGTTTCGACCTCGACGCCTCGATCGCGCAGTGCGACGCATAGCGACTGGCTCGCGCCGCGTCGCATATCGGCGACGAATACGCGCTTGGGCATGGCAGGCTGACGGCTCATGGCCTTGCCGAGATCGAGTCCGCTCAGGCGGTTGCGAAACGCTTCGCTATAGACCTGCCCGAGTACGTGAAAGGGCGAATCGATCTGCCCCTCACGCACGACGACGGGAAGATTCTCGACCCACGTCTTGCGCAACGCTGTCAGCTCGCGCAGATAGTGACGGCCGTTGAGGACGGGAGCCAGCAGCGCCAGCGAATCTACGAGCGGATGGTGCGATGCAAGCGCAGCCAGAGTCCCGCCGAGACGCAAGCCGCACAACGTCACCTTCGTTACGCCCGTTTCCTTGCGCAAGCGATCGACAGCCGCGCCGATATCCGCGACGAAGTCATCGAGCCGATCGCCTTCGTGATCGATGCCGACCGAATCGCCCGTGGCCAGATAGTCGAAGCGCAGGACCGGAATATCGCGTCGCGACAGCTCTTCGGCCAGAAAGCGCATGGCCTTGTGCCCCCACGCTTCTTCATGCCCGAACGGGTTGCACAGCACGACCCCTTGCTTGCCCTGGCCGACATGAAGCCAACCGAAGCGCCCCCCAAAGACGATGGGCGTCATGAGTTGCCTCCTCGCTCGAAATTACCGATACGCACGCCTGAGCTTCGGTAAAACGCGATTCGGGCAACATTACCGTTCCCTGAGCCGCTGAGATTTGTTTTAGTGTCGCGCATTTTCTTGAGCTTCTGGTTGCACGTTTGCCAAGATTAAACATCCTTTTGATTTTCCCCTTCGGTGCGTTGGCGAACAAAGCTTTAGCCCCTTGGCTCAAGGGGTAAATGACAAGCATTCTTAGCGAATTTCTAAGTCGCTTTCCTTAGGCGTGTCTCTTGAGCGCTAAGTCTTTTTTAGCGGCCTTTTATGCGGGGTGGCGCACTTATGGACGCAAATGCCCCAAGGGATTTGTGCGCTGGAGCACTTAGCGGGGACGGCATCGCGTCAGGCCGTTTTGCGCTGTATCCACGTCGCGTCGGGTTTTTGTCTAGACTTTTGCGCACTCGCTGAGCGCGTTCCCCCGATCCGAGCGCGCTTGCCACGGCGGCGGAGACGGCCAACGCCCGCGCGTAATTGGCAACTAAGTCTGGAAGGGAAGAATTCGTGGCGCAGGACCACGCGCGAGTTTTTCGATGCCGGCCGGAAATGCCGGTCACTTCCAGCAAATATGCTTCGATATCCTATGAAAATGTTTTCGCCTCTTTCTGGTTCGTCCACGATCGGACGGTTTGTCGTCATCGGCGCTCTGGCGAGCCTTCTGGGCGCGTGCGGAGGCGGCGGCGGGAGTTCGTCGTCGTCGTCGAATCCGCCGCCACCGCCGCCCGCCACGCAGCCCGTCGTCAGCGTGTATGCGGGCGTCGTCGATGCCACGGGCTCGACCGATGGAGCCGCGGCCTCCGCGCAATTCAACATTCCGCAAGGCCTCGCGTCGGACGCAGCGGGCGATATTTTCGTCGCTGATACCGGCAACTTCACGATCCGCAAGATCAGCAACGGCGTGGTATCGACGTTCGCGGGAACGCCTGGGCAGGCGGGTTCAGCGGATGGCGCCGGCGGCGGCGCGCTCTTCGCCGGGCCCTGGATGATGGCATCGGACAGCGCCGGTAATCTCTACGTGACCGATCGGGGCGCCAACGCCACGGCCGCCGTCATCCGCAAGATCACGCCGGCCGGGCAGGTGACGACGCTGACGAACGCCGCCACGAATCTCGCCGTTCAGACGGACGGCGGCGGCGCCATCGCCGTGGACAGCAATTCAAACGTGTACGTGTTCACGTCGACGCCGACACAGCCGAGCGTGCTCGCCTAGATCACGCCGGCGGGCCAGGTGAACCTGATCTCGCTCGCCAGCAACTCGGGCGGCGCACCGATGGCGCTGGTGAATCCGCAGGGCATCGCGATCGATTCGGCCAACAACATCTACGTCTCGGACGACGATCTGAACGCCAGCGCCGGCGTGCTCTACAAGATCGGGCTGAACGGGACCAGCGGCGTCGTGACGACGCTCGCGGGTTCGACGTCCGTTTCAGGCTCGACGGACGGTCCCGGCACTGCCGCGACCTTCAACGGACTGGACGCGCTCGCGCTCGATCCGGCCGGCAACATCTACGCAAGCGACTTCAACAACAACACGATCCGGGAGATTTCGCCCGCGGGCGTCGTGAGCACCGTCGCGGGCGTGGTGGGTCAGACACAACTGGCGACAGGATCGCTTCCGGTTTCGCTGCCGGATATCGGGGCGCTGCTGTGGAACGGACAGACGCTATACGCGAGCGATGTGGACGACAACGTGATCATCGCCATTCATCCCTTGCAATGAGATTCGGTGCGAGCCGCACCGGTCATCGGGAAAACCATGGGTTCATGCAGGTTCGCACGACCCGCGCTTCGTAATGGAGCGTCTTCGGTCACGCGACATGCATGAGCCCGAAAGCGACAGGAGAGACTGAACGTTCGATCAGATCTCCGGGCGTCGCCCGACGACTTGCATCGCATAGTCGGGCTCGCTTTTGCAATTGACGAAAATATGCCGAAATCGTCGCTTTTGCGGGGATAAAACGACAAGACGGTACCACTTCCCCTTCCTAACATAGCGACCACTTGGATGACTGGTATTCAAGTGGACATATGAAACAAAGTCCAGTTGCCAGTCCGTTCGCGCGACGACAAGACATCGATCACGCAGTGCATCATCGCGGATATATGCTCGCGCGCCATTGCCTCCCAGCGCTCGGAGGGCAACCCGGCTCTTTGCTCTTCGAGCGCGATCCCAGCATCGTTTTCAGGGCAATGAGCATTCATATGAATCCGCGAGATTTTGCAGCCATTCTTCCCTTCTCCAATTGCGTGCGCGCGGCGGGCACGGACGATTTCGGCAACAACCTGATTGCGGCGCTGGCCGGTCTCGTCGAGATCGAGCATTGCGTGCTCGTCAACGTGAAGCCGCGCGACGCGCACATTTCCGCGCTGGCGAGCCGGCGCGCGCGCGGTGTCGCCACACGGCTGACTGAAGCGTATGTGGGCGGTTGCTATCGCGACGACCCGCTGGTGCGCGAGTTTGCCCACATCGGTGAGACCGAAACGACCGAAACGATAAAGCCGCTCATGCCCGCGGTCCGCCCGCTGATGATGGACCGCGCATCGAACGCGGAATATTTCGAACGCTTCTTCATCGAGCCGGGCATCGCGGACAAGCTGTCGATCATCGCGCCCGGCACGGAACACACGGCCTTTCTCAGCCTCTACCGCTCCACCGCGATGGGGCGCTTCAGCGAACGCGACAAAGCCTGCATCGCCGCCTTCGCCGATTTTCTCGCCGCGCTCGCTTCGACGCATTCGATGTTGCGCGCGACGCCGAGCGTGCCACGCGAGATTTCGATCAAATGGCACACGGCGCTGTCCGAGCGCGAACGTTCCGTTGCGAAGCTTCTGGGGCAGGGCGAGACCGCGAAGACAGTCGGCGCGATGCTCGCACTATCGCCTGCGAGCGTCGTCACCTACAAGCAGCGCGCGCTGGCGAAACTCGGCATCGGCACGCAGCGCGAACTCGTTGCGCTGACGGCACTGCTCGGCTGACATCGAATGGTTCTGTCCTGTTTCGTGAGGACAGACAACATCTCGACACGAATCTAAACTGCTCACGCTCGACTGATTTTCGATGATCGCGGCGTCGGGCAATTCGCTGGAACATCATCCCGTTCGATTCGGTATCCGTAATAATGAATCGGCGACGGTGTGCCTGCCATTTCAACGAACTGCGACGAACGCTTGCGAAAAAGAAGGAAGATCATGCGCGTGTTACTGGTTGAAGACGATCTGCAAATGGGGCAGGCCCTGTTCCGGGCCTTGAAAGATGGCGGCTACCAGGTCGACTGGGTCCGCGATGCGAGAGCCGGACGCCTGGCCATCGATGCGGCTTACTACGCGGTCGTGCTGCTCGACCTCGGCCTGCTGTGCGGCGGCGGTCTCCAGTTGCTGAGAGCCTCGCGCGAATCGGGCAACAAGGTGCCGATGTTGACGTTCACCGCAAGCAGCGATCCGGAAACACGCGTGCGCAGTCTCGATGTCGGCGCGGACGATTGCGTGCTCAAGCCCTTCGACGTGCGCGAGGTGCTGGCGCGCATCCGCGCGGTGTTGCGCCGCCAGGCTGGTTATGCGACATCCTGCATCGGCGACGACTCGATGAGCCTCGATCTAGATCGTCGCACGCTGTTGCGCGAGGGCGTGGCGTCGCCCTTGTCCGCGCGCGAATTCGCGCTGATGCATGCGCTGCTCGAACGGCCCGAGGCGATTCTGTCGCGCACGCAACTCGAAGAACGCATCTACGGCTGGGGCAACGAAGTGGAGAGCAATGCGCTCGACGTGCTCATCCACTCGATGCGCAAGCGCTTCGGTCGCGCGCTGATCCGCAACGTGCGCGGCATTGGCTGGACGCTGATGCATGCCGGGCAGGCGCAGCCAGCGTGAGTAATTCTGCGCTAACTCTGCCTCTCTACGATACGCCTGCAGTCTGCTGATTCACCATTCAACGAAACCAAGGAGTGTTATATGAAGCCCGCAAAAATCCTGTTGGCCCTGATGTGCGTCTTCGCTGTTCAAGCCGCCAGCGCGAAGGAAATGAAAGTCGCCCCGGCAAAGATGTCGTGCGCGGACTTCGTGCAGGTCGACGAAGCGTATCAACCCGCGCTGGTCTACTACGTCGCCGGCGTCGACAAGCTCGGCGTGAAGGGCACGGAGACGACGGTCATCGATACGGCTCAGCCCGTCGCCGCAACCGTGGTGGAAGCGTGCAAGAAAGATCCCGACATGAAGTTCAAAGCGAAAGTGCACGCGATGGTGAAGGCCAATCAGATCGCGCTATTCGATCACCACTGAGAACGCGTGCCGACGAGTGCGAGGTGAATAGATGAGCGCATCGAAGTTCGAAATCGAAGTCGGCGAGGAAATGGTCGCCGGTTTCGCGAAGAAAGGTCTTGCGCAGGTCCGGGCATCGACGACGCGAGACCGGGGCGAAGGCCCCTTCGGCCGCCTCGTGTTGCGCGGCGCGACGGTGATCGATGGCACGGGCGCGCCGCCGTTCGGCCCCGCCGATATCGTCATCGAGGACGGCAGGATCGCCGAGCTTGCCGTGGTCGGCGTGCCGCACAAGCCGGTGAACCCGGACCGCCGTCCGGCGCGCGGCGACCGGGAGATCGATTGCCACGGGAAGTATGTGTCGCCGGGCTTCATCGACAGTCACGCGCATATCGGCACGCCGTTTCATGCGGAGAACGGCGAGATGCTGCCCGCCGATTACATCTACAAGCTCTGGCTCGCGCACGGCGTCACGTCGGTGCGCGAAACGGGCTGCATGAACGGACTCGCATGGACATGCGAGCAGAAGGCGGCAACGGAGGCGAATCGCATCGCGGCGCCGCATCTTTATCCCTATGTTTATTTTCCCGCCGTCAATGATCATCTGAAGACCATCTATCGTCCCGACGATGGACGCGAATGGCTTCGACAGGCGCGCGACAAAGGCGCGGAAGGCGTGAAGTTCTTCGGTGCGCCGCCCGCGATCATGCAGGCCGCGCTCGACGAATGCGCGAAGCTCGGCCTGCGCACGTGTTGTCATCATGCGCAATTGACGGTGATGCGCGCGCGCCGCGCAGAATGGCACGGCAGCTACACGGACAGCACGACATGGAAGTACTTTCAGCCGCAGCGCGGCGGACACGGTGCGTATTTTTATCGATGGTCGGTGAAGAACGAGGTCGAATGGCGCGAGACCTACCGAATCTTCATGCACTTCCTCAACGACTACAAGAATCTCGGCGGACGCGTGTGCCCCGGAAGCGATTCGGGCTTCATGTATCAGATCTACGGCTTCGGCTATGTGCGCGAGCTCGAACTGCTTCAGGAAGCGGGCTTTCTGCCGATGGAAGTCCTGCGCGCGGGAACCTCGCACGCGGCGGATCTGCTCGGCATCGGTGAAGAGGCGGGCGTGCTCGAAGTCGGGCGTCGCGCGGATGTGCTCGTGCATCGCGAGAATCCGCTGGCGGACTTCAAGCTTCTCTACGGCACGGGCGCGACGCGCCTGAACGACGAACTCGGCGCGGTCGAACAGAAACGCGCGCTCGAATACACGATTCGCTCGGGCGTCGTATTCGATGTCGACGAACTGCTCGGCGATGTTCGCGCGATGGTCGCAGCCACATGGAAGAACGGCGAGACGCCGTATGCGCGCGCAACGGAGCCATCGAAATGAAGGCGCCCGCAACGCAATTCATGATGCTCGCGGGCATGCTCGGCAGCGGCAAGACCTCGCTGCTCGAAGCGTTGTTGGGCGACAGCGCCGCGCAGACATCGACGGCGATCATCGTCAACGAGGTCGGCGCGATCAATATCGATGGCGCCGTTCTCTCCGAATCCGCGCGCGGCGCCGCGATGGCGACGCTCAGCAACGGCTGCGTGTGCTGTTCGCTGAACAACGATCTGGTGATGACCATCGAGGATCTGGTGGCGTCGCGCATCGAAGCGGGATTGCCCGCATTCGAGCGCATCGTGCTCGAATGCAGCGGCCTGTCGCGTCCGGGCGAAGTGATGCGCTCGCTGAATCCACTCGCCGCGATGGGACTGCGCGTTCATATCGCGGTCACCTACGATTGCAGCCGCCCGCCGCTCGACGGCGATTCATTCGACGATGTCGCCGCGCAACTCGGCGCGGCGCGCACGATCGTGCTGACCAAGACCGATCTTGTCGGCGATGAACAACGCTGCCTCGAACGCGCGCGTATCGCACGGATCAATCCGCTCGCACATCTCGTCGATGAAGACAGCGTGCGTGAACGCGCGCGCGTTGCTTTTCGCGATATCGAGAGCGGTCAGGCGCTCATCGCGCACGAAGCGGACGAAGGCAGGCGTTCGTCCCGCGTGCTGCTGCATCCGCGCTTGCGCGTCTTTTGTGCGCGCTTCCACGGCACGCCCGAATGGGAGCAGACGCTCGAATGGATGGAGAACATCTCGGGCGTTCTGGGCGGCCGGCTTCTGAGAATGAAGGCGATCGTCGCAGGCCCGGCTCCCGGCGATCGCATTCTTCTGCAAAGCGTCGGCACGACATTCGCCGCGCCGCGCCGGCTGTCCCCGGCGAACGCGCCCGACATGGCCGCCGTTTTCATCGTCAGGGACTGCGGCGTGCAGGAGCTGGAAGAAGCCGGCATGAGTGGTCTCGTGCGCTGGGCTTCGTTGCAGGGCTAGTGCGCGATGATCCACGAGTTCTTCAAGACCGTTCTTCTGATCGTGACGCCGCTGTTCCCGATCATCAATCCGCCTGCGGTTGCATTGATCATCCTCGGGATGGTGCGCGGCGCGAGCGATGCGGACCTTGCGGAACTGGCGCGGCGCATCGCGATCAACGGCTTTGTGATCCTGCTCGTGTCGTTGTCGGTCGGCGCTTATGTGCTGTCGTTCTTCGGGATATCGGAGGCCGTGCTGCGCGTCGGAGGCGGCCTGGTGATCGCGATGGCGGGCTGGGGTCTGCTGCAATCGCCCTCGGACGAAAGCGCCGCGCCGATCGAGGATGCCGGGCGCGCCGCTTCCTTGCGTGCGAGAGCTTTTTATCCGCTGACGCTGCCCATCACGGTTGGGCCGGGATCGATCGCGGTCGCCATCGCGTTGGGCACGGGCACGCCGCACGCGGGGCTCTCGCCGGTGCATCTGGCCGGCGTCGTCGTGGCGCTGCTGTTGCTGTGCGGTTGCATTTTCCTCTGCGTGCGCTTCGCGGGACGTCTCGCGAAGCTGCTCGGCAAGACCGGAACCCAGATTGCGATGCGGCTTTTCGCATTCGTGCTGTTCTGCATCGGGCTGCAACTGGCGTGGCTCGGCATCTCCGGGCTTGTCGGCACGTTGCAGTTGCATTGACGATAGAACTCGCGTCCGTCATGGCAACCGAATTCGCCATGACCGATTGCAACGGCTATTTCCTCGCGTTTCAGCAACTGCATTAGCCTCCATTTTCGAGCCGCTTTATTCGCGCTCGCATATCGCCAGTTTCTCCACTCTTCCGCACGCTTTCCATTTGTCATGCAAATGCATGCATTTATGTTTGCAATGCTCAGAGGTGTGGCATCATGGCCTTACATTACAAGTTGTAAGGTGAGCGGTGAACGATTTCATCGCGGAGATGTCTCCGTCTAGGGCTTCCGCAACTACATCGACGGAGCAAATTACCGAATCAGACGAGTGAGCATTTCCTCGCTCTATTTATGACCGATCATCAGCAACATAAAGGAGCCTCCATGACAACTCCCGTTTTCGAGTCCGTGCGTCTCGACGATGTACAACTCGAGCCGGCGCCGATCGACCCGGCATGGATCCTCGAAGGCAATCCTGTCGCACGCGGCGGCCGCTGGTCGCAAAGTCTCGATACGACCACGTCGTCGTGGGTCTGGGACTGCACTGCCGGCCGTTTCAACTGGTATTTCGACGAGGATGAAACGATCTACGTCATCGAAGGCGAAGTCATCATCACCGCCGATGGTCAGGAGCCGCGCACGCTGCGAGCGGGGCACGCCGCGCTGTTCTACGCTGGCACGCGCTCCGAGTGGTACGTGCCCAAATACGTTCGCAAGCACGCGATCCTTCGTCCGCATATCACGAAGCCGGTGCTGCTCGCGCTCAAGGTGAGCCGCAAGCTCAGAAGCAAACCGACCGGTTATCTCGCACGTTCGTCGTTCTGAATCGTGCGCCGCGGTGGAATGCCGCGCCACGTGGCGACCACGGCAAGAAAGAAGGCCACGTAGGCGAGCGTGAAGACCCAGGCGGGAAAATCGAAATACAGGAACGCGCCGACCCAGCGCTGTATGAAGCCTTGCGTGCCGGACTGCCCGGTGCGCAATCGATCTTCCAGAACGGTGAGCGGACACGGAAGCTCGACGACAGCCAGCGTCGCGACGATACCGATGGCGACGATGTGCGCGATCCGAAACACGCGATTGCGCGCCCAGGCGCATCCGAATGCGGCGCCCGCCCAGATCGCGATCAGTCCGCCGACGATGAACAGCACGATCAACGCGTGCAGCACGAGAATCGTATTGGCGAGCGAGTTCATGTCCCAGGGCCAGAAGGTGCCGCGCGTCGCAATCGCTCAGTCGGCCTTGCCGACCGTTCCGGTTCGCACTTCACCGTCGCGGATGTAACGCGTAATGATTACGCCGCCGGACGTGGCGGCCGAGTGCGTCAGCGTGAAGGCGGACGCTTTTGCGTCGTCGCCGAACAGGCGCTTGCCGCGACCCAGTACGACGGGATAGATCAGAAGCCTTAGCTCGTCGACCAGGCCGGCTGCGAGTAGTTGGCGCACCATGTTGCCGCTTCCGAACGTCAACAGATCGGCTCCGTCCTGATGTGTGAGCGCGCGTACCGCGTCGGGGAGTTCGCCGTCCAGCGCATGACTGTTTTGCCAGTCGAGATCGCCGGATCGATGCGTCGCCACATGCTTCGGTACGCGGTCGAACAGGTCGGCGATGTCGCGGTTGCGCGCATCGGCCGGCACGTGTGGCCAGTACGACGCGAAGATATCGTATGTGCAACGTCCCAGCAGCAACTCGAACGGTTGCGAAAGCAGTTCCTGCAAGTACTGGCCGATGGCTTCGTCGGAATAGGGTGCAATCCAGCCGCCCAGGACGAAGCTGCCGCTGCGATCTTCCTCCGGTCCGCCGGGTGCCTGAATGACGCCATCCAGACTGATGAACGTCGAAACGATGAGCTTGCGCATGATGTTCTCCGAGTGGCAGTTCCAGCTACTTCATGAACACGACGAGCGATCTCCCTGCAAATCGACACAGACGGAGACGCTATGATGCCGGAGGTTCATCACTCTTTCGCTCAGACTTCCGATGTCATCCGCCGCTGCGCGTTCGAAAGCAAAGCATGCGAATCCCGGCATGCACGATTTGCGTGTCATGCGGATCGGCTTTCTGCTTCTCGAGAACTTCTCGCTGATCGCGCTCGGCACGGCGGTCGATCCGTTGCGTATCGCCAATATGCTCGTCGAGCGTACGGTCTACGAATACACGCTGATCGGCGGTAATGGCAATGGCGATGTCGTTCGATCGAGCGACGGCATCCGCGTGATTCCCGATGTCGCCATGGCGGAGTCGGGAGCGTTCGATGCGGTCTTCGTCGTCGGACCGAATCCGATTCCGCGCAAAGGCATCGGCGCGATCATGGACTGGTTGCGACTGCAAGGACGTCGCGGCAGCGCGCTCGGCGGGCTCGATACGGGCAGCTATTTTCTGGCGCGCGCGGGTCTGCTCAACGGATACCGCTGCACGATCCATTGGGAAGATCAGGACACGCTGCTGGAACAGTTTCCGAAGCTCACCGTTTCCAACCGGCTTTACGAAGTGGACCGCGACCGGTACACGTGCAGCGGCGGCGTCGCGCCGCTCGACCTGATGGTGCACTTGCTCGCGCTTCCCCCGGGGAGCCCCGCGCTCGCCGCGCGCGTGCTCGAATTGCTCGTCGCGGAGCGGCGTGGCCATGAAGAGCGGCAAGTGACGTCGCTGCGGCAATACATCGGCGATGCACACGCGAAGCTCGATGAAGCGCTGCAAGTCATGGAGAGCAACATCGAGGAAACGCTCAGCATCGCGGAGATCGCGGCGTTCGTGAAGGTCTCGCAACGCCAGCTGGAGCGATGGTTTCAAGAGCGTTTCGGCAAGACGCCGGCACAGGCTTACACCGAAATACGGCTGCTGCGCGCGCGTCAACTGCTGTACCGGACCGCGCGCACGCTCGAAGACGTATGCGCGCGCACCGGCTTCACGTCCCTCACTCATTTCTCGACGCGCTACAAGGCACAGTTCGGCATTTCGCCGATAGCCGACCGCCGCCGCTATCAAAAAGCGCTTTGAAACAGGCGCGTACGTACGCAGTACGTGGTTAACCCTCGATGTCGAAAAGGCGAATTTTGACGTCGAATCGGGAAATGTTCGAAACCATCAGGCTCCTACCATTCACTCACACCGACGGACTTTTCACCCAGGAGCTGAGTGCATGAAAATGGAGAACCTGATCCGCATCGAGAACGGCGAAAAAGCGAAGCACACGTTCTCCGATGCCGAATATGCGAGTCGCCACGGCAAGCTGCGCGATCTGATGGCGCGCGAAAACATCGACGCCGTGTTGTTCACGTCGTATCACAACATCAACTATTACGCGGACTTTCTATATTGCTCGTTCGGGCGCAAATACGGGCTCGTCGTGACGCAGAAGAAGGTCGTGTCGATCTCGGCGAACATCGACGGCGGCCAGCCGTGGCGGCGCACGGTTGGCGACTACAACGTCGTCTATACCGACTGGCAGCGCGATAACTTTTTCCGCGCCGTGCAGGGCGAAATCGAGGACAGTGGGCGTGTGGGCGTCGAGTTCGATCAGCTTCCCGTCGAAATGTTATCGAAGCTGAGGGCCGCGCTGCCAGCCGTCGAGTTCGTCGATATCGGCACGCAGACGATGCGTTTGCGCATGATCAAGTCGGCGGAGGAAATCGACGTGATCAGGCACGGCGCGAACGTGTGCGATGCAGGCGGCGCGGCGCTCGCGCAAGCCGTGCATGAAGGCGTGCCCGAGCACGAAGTGGCGCTCGCATCGACGCAGGCCATGGTGCGCGAGATCGCGCGACGTTTTCCCGATTCGGAACTCATGGATACGTGGACATGGTTTCAGTCGGGCATCAATACGGACGGCGCGCATAACCCGGTCACCACGCGCAAGGTGCAGAAGGGCGACATCCTCAGCCTCAATTGCTTCTCGATGATCGCGGGCTATTACACGGCGCTGGAACGCACGATGTTCTTCGATCATTGTTCCGATGCTCATCTGCGCCTGTGGAAGATCAATGTCGAAGTGCATGAAGCGGGACTGCAACTCATCAAGCCGGGCGCACGCTGCTGCGATATCGCGAGCGAACTCAACAAGATCTACGCCGAGTACGGCGTGCTGAAGTACCGCACGTTCGGCTACGGTCATTCGTTTGGCGTGCTCTCGCATTACTACGGGCGCGAAGCCGGACTCGAATTGCGCGAGGACATCGAGACCGTGCTCGAACCGAACATGGTCGTCTCGATGGAGCCGATGATCATGCTGCCGCAAGGCTTGCCCGGCGCGGGCGGTTATCGCGAGCACGACATCCTCGTCGTGGGCGAGCAGGGCGCCACCAACATCACGGGCTTTCCTTACGGGCCGGAGCGCAACATCATCGCAGCCTGAACGCGCGGTGCGCGAACCGGCGGCGCGGCCGCCGGGATTTTCGTAGCGCAATCGAATCATCATGTCCGGAGACAGTCGATGAACACGGAAAGAGCGGTAACCGCGCAGGTCGCGATGCCTCAGGCATCGCGTGAGGAAAGCACGCAAGTCGACCCGAAGCTATTGAAGCGTGCCGCCTGTGCGAGCTTCATCGGCAATTTCGTCGAATGGTTCGACTATGCATCGTATGGTTATCTGGCGACGATCATCGCCGTCGTCTTCTTTCCGAAGACCGATGGCGCCACGAGTTTGCTCGCCACGTACGGCGTATTCGCGATCTCGTTCATCGTGCGTCCGATCGGCGGCATCGTATGGGGTCACGTGGGCGACCGGATCGGCAGACGCACGTCGCTGTCGCTGTCGATTCTGATCATGTCGTGTTCGACGTTCCTGATCGCACTGCTGCCGACTTATGCCCAGGTGGGCATGCTCGCGCCCGCGCTGCTTCTTCTCGTGCGCGTGGTGCAGGGCTTTTCGGCCTCGGGGGAATATGCGGGTGCGGCTGCGTTTCTCGCCGAATACGCACCGGACAAGCGCCGCGGCATCTATACGAGCATCGTGCCCGCGAGCACGGCGGCGGGCCTGCTGTTCGGCTCGATTCTCATCGCGCTGATGCATGCGATCCTCACGAGCGAGCAGTTGCAGTCGTTCGGCTGGCGTCTGCCCTTCCTGCTTGCTGCGCCGTTCGGACTGATTGGCCGTTATATCCGCGTGAAGCTGGAAGACACGCCGCGCTTCAAGGCAATGGAGCGGAGTCATCAGGCAACGCAGGCGCCGATTGCCGAATTGCTGTCGAAGCATCGCGGGCGGATGCTGATCGCATTCGGCGCGACGTGCCTGAATGCGGTGGCGTTCTACCTCGTGCTGAGCTACATGCCGACTTATCTCTCTACCGAGATGGGCATGAGCGAGACCGCCTCGTTCATCGCCGCGACGATATCGCTCACGGCCTATATCGGCTTGATCTTCATCATGGGCGCACTGTCGGATCGCGTGGGTCGCAAGTCGATGCTGATCGGCGCTTCGATTCTGTTCGCCGTTCTGACCGTGCCGCTTTTCAAGGGACTGGCAGGAGCGAGCTTCGCGATGATTGTCGCGATCCAGGTGGCATTCGGCGCGCTGCTCACGATGAACGATGGCACGCTGCCGTGCTTTCTCTCCGAGATCTTCCCGACGCGCGTGCGCTATAGCGGTTTCGCCTTCTGCTTCAACGCGGCCAATGCGCTGTTCGGCGGCACCGCGCCGCTGATCGCAACGTGGCTCATCGGCGTGACGGGCAACAGGCTCGCGCCGGCGTGGTATCTCGTGGGGGCCGCAGGCGTCGCGCTGATCGCAATGCTCGCGAGCCGTGAGACTTCACACGCGCCACTCGCGGATGAGTGACCAGCGGCGATAATGCTGCTCGTCATAAGATATGAATTGAATATGACGTGATTGGTAGACGATTGAAATCGAGGGCGTCCAAAAAACGCCCTCGATTGTTTATTACGCAAATCGACGTTAGTTCTTCATAAGAGATGCCATTCCATGTATTGCGTCTATACGAACGTCCGTGAGCATTCGTCCATTAAAAATGGAACGGAAGTTTTTTCATATGGATGCCTATTTTTATTGAGTTCTCGACGCAATTTTTTCTTACCTGTAGCCTGATCCTGTGAGACGTTCAGCCGCATATAAGTTCGATCACGCCCTGCAGTCGATACGCTCGTTCCATACGAAGGATACCAACGCAACGACTTGGAGGCTCCGCGATGTCAAACTCATCTGACGCCCTCGACGCTGTGGCTTGCGCCGCCCATGGCGGATATGCCGTGAATGATTCAGCGGTGATCAAGCATGTCGGCATTATCTTGTATGACGGATTTTCGTTGCTCGCCGCGGGCATGTTCGCCGAGGCGCTGCATGTGGCGAACGAACTCCAATCCGAGGGCGCGAGCCGTTCGCTGACGTATCGCGTGAATCTCGTATCGGCTCGCGGCGGAACGGTCTCGTGCTCGTCTTCGATGTCCGTCTGGACCGAACAACTCGCAGGCCGTCATTTCGATAGCCTCGATAACCTCTTCGTCGCCGGGGGCAGCGGGGTGGCGCGCGCCTCCGCGGATGACGGGCTCATCGATCTATTGCGACGTGTCAGCGCGAAGAGCGTGAAGATTACCGCTATCGGCAATGGTCACATGCTTTTGTCGGCGGCAGGTGTGGGACCACGCGAATGGCCTTCGATGAAACAGGACATTCATCCCCGGTCGACGACCGATATTCTTCCAGAGTACGAACGCGATCAAGCCTTGATGACGTCGCTTGCGTTGCTCAAAAGGGATCTGGGCGCGGAACTGGCGGTGCGCGTGGCGGACCGTCTCGGCTCGGGCGCGGACCTTTCTCTCGCGAGCACATTGGAGCAAATGTACGACACGACGCTCGCGGAGAAAGCGCGCGCGTCGGCGCGCTGGCTCGTGCGCAACTGCGCAAAGCCGATCTCCGTAGTCGACGCGGCGCGCATGTCTTCGATGAGCGAGCGCAACTTCCTGCGTCTCTTCAAGCGTGAAATCGGCGTCACGCCGTCGAAGTATCTGCTTCGCGCGCGTCTGGACCTCACGTGCAAATTGCTCGAGAGTAGCGATCTGCCGGTCGACAAGATCGCGCGCCGGACGGGGCTCAGCAACGGAGAAAGACTCTCGAAGCTGTTTCGCAAGGAGTTCTCGATGTCCCCGACTGAATATCGTGGACGAAGCCGGCAGAAGCGCTGAGGCATCGGCGGCTAGATCGTCGTCGCTTCGTCGCCGACGCGGCGCCTTGCGGTCACCGAGCTGCGAAGTCGCGCCTCGAATTGCAGAAGAATCGACTCCTTCGATAGATTGGACGCCGCATATTGCCGGCCGAGTGCGCCGAGACGCTCGCGAAGCGGCTGGTCGTCGGCGAGGCGAAGGATGGCGTGCGACAAGGCTTTCGGCGACTCGGGTTCGATCGCGAGTCCCACCTCGTTCACGACGTCCCATAGCTCGGTGCCTTGATTGGCTGTTGCAATCACAGGGCGATTGCTCGACAACATCGCGCCGAGCTTCGACGGCATGACGATATCCGCGGCATCGGCGCGTTGTGGAAGGACGTGCATGTCCGCAAGCGCCATCAGTTCGTTGAAGCGATCCTTCGGTTGCAGATCGAGAAACTTCACATTCGGCAGATCGCGCGCCTTGTCGAGCAAAAACGCTTTTGCGGGTCCCGCGCCGCAAATCACGAACATGATGTCTCTGCGCCACGTCAGAAGCGCCGCGGCCTCCGCAATGATTTCCAGACCTTGCTTGAGCCCGAGATTTCCCGAATAGAGCACGACCCGTACGCCATAGTCGATGGCGAGTTGCGCGCGATACGAGCTAAGCTGGCTATCCGGGTGCGCGTGCTGCATATCGACCCAGTTCGGAAACGTAAAGGCCTTTTCGCAAGGGACGCCCTTTTGCACGGCGAGCCGTGTCATTGCGGCGGACGGCGTGGAAACCACATCGGCACGGGACATCAGCCATTTTTCGATACGCAGGGCGAGCCGTTTCGCAGCCTGGCCTTTCAGTATGCCAAGGCGAAAAGCGGCATCGACCTCATAGTCCTGAACATGAAGCCAGCATGAAGCGCTGGCTATGCGCGCAGCCAACAATGCGACGGGAGAAGCGAACAAAGGCGGTTCGACGAGCCATACGGCCTGAGGACGCCACGTGATCTGCTTTATCGCGGCCGGAATGGCGAAAAGCGAAAAGCTCATCAGATGCAATACGCGTTTCAGACCGGATGGACGCTTCGGGCACCAGAACGGAACGCGTATGACGGACACATTGTTGATGCACTCGGTCATATAAGTGCACGGATTGTAGCCGGACTGCACGCGCCACTCGGGATAGTACGGCGACGCGGTAATGACGCGTACCGTATGGCCGCGCAATGCGAGCCATTCCGCCATTTCGGACGAGTATTTTCCAACCCCGGTGACTTCGGGCGCATAGTTGAGCGAGATCATCAGCACTTTCATCGAGCCACCTTCATTGCGGGAATTGGAGAATCGAGTGCGCGTCGAGTATCGAAGAACGGCAATTCGATGAACCGTGACTTTCAATCGAAGCGCTTGCGAATGAAGCGGCATGGGTTGCCGCCATAGACGCCTTCAGGCTCGAGCGAACGATGCACGACGGACAGTGGCGTGACCACGGCCGAACGGCCGATCGTGACGCCCATCTGCACGACGCAGTTCGCCGTGATCCACACGCCGTCTTCGATGACGATAGGCGCGACGCGCAGATCCATCGTCGTGCTCATGGCATGCGATCCGGTCGTGAGGAAAGCGCCCTGGGAAATGCAGACGTGCGAGCCGATGTGAATCGGCGCCTGGTTGTAGATCCACGCATTCACGCCGAACCAGCAGTGATCGCCGACCACGAGATTCCAGGGCGCTTTTACGCGCACCGGATGCACGAAACGGCAACCCGAGCCGATCCTTGCGCCAAATAGCCGCAAAAGCGCAACGCGCAGGCCGGAGAAAGGCACGAGCTTGTTATTGATGACGCTGGCTTCGACGACAAACCATAACGCTTCGATGAAAGACGAGCGCACCTTTGCATAATTGCCCTTGCCTGCGCGGCTCAGATCGATGATGCGATCATCGTTCCTTTCGCGCGAAGGCGTCTTTTCGGTCGACACGCGTTCGTCGGTAAACAGTTCCGATGCCATTTGAATGTTCCTGCCGCGATCTATCTTCGAACCGGTCCCCGATAGGCAACGCCCTGATACCGGCAATCCGCATCCGTTTTGTCGAATCCATCCCATTCGCAGAACATGGTGAACCCGAGTTCCATCATGAAGCGATCGAACTTCTGCCTGGAGAAGAAGCGGTGAGGATAGGTTCCGTCATACATCGAATTGCGTGCGTGCTGTATCGCGATACGGTCCTGCTGAGCTTCGATGAATGGCGTGCGGTCCACTATGACGAATGCTGAAAGGGCTGCGGCGCGGCGAAGCTCGTCGAATGGATCTTCGAGATACTGAAGCGAGCCGGAATACAGCGTGACGTCGATTTCGCTTCGCGCCGATGCGTTATCTAGCGTGGCGAAGAACTTCAGGGTGTCGTCCTCGAAATCCGTGCGCCCGACGCGCACGTATTCCGCCTGTTCGACGATCGACCACATCAGGCCGCTCGTCGCGCTCAGAAACTTTTTGTGCTGGAAATAGAGGCTGCCCAGCGATCCGCCGAAATCCACGACATGCAGGCCGTTTTGTCTGGCGTTCGCTATGTAGAGCAGGCAACTCAGCAGAGGCCAGCGAAATTCCTCGTGCATGAAACAGACCGAATCGCGCTCGAAAGCGGCTTCGCCTCGTTTGACCCGCAACGCCGAACTGTGCACCGTCTGGAGAATCTGCGGTGCATCGTAACCGCCGGCCGCGGCAAGCGCGTCGGACCACGATCCATAGCTGCCGTTGAACTCGGCGCTGAAACCGAGTCGGCGCGCTATGGGCGCAAGAAAAGTAGCGGCAGTCAGCACGATTCATCCCTCGGCTTTCATGGACGAGCTCGCGTCGATAGCCGGCCAGCACATCCGGCGTGCGCGAAACGCCTCCAAAGCATTCGCGATAACCGAAAGCCGCCGCTCATCCGTGAGCGATCCGATACGCTGTTTTCCTCGCTCGATCAGCATCTCTCTCAAGTGCGGATCGTTCATGAGCGTCTGAAGCGCGTCGGCCATCGAGTCGGGGTTCAGCAGGTCGATAAGAAGGCCCGCGTCGCCCACCTGCTCGCGTAAATTCCTGAGGTCGGAGTAAAGCACCGGGACGCCGAGCTGGAATGCTTCATAAGGGGGGAGATTCGTCGGGCCGAAATAGGTAGGCATCACCAAGGCGATTGCCTGACGATAAAGGCTCGCCACTTCACGATCAGGCACGAAGCCGGCGAAGCGAATCCTGTCGGTCAGCCTGAGATCGGCCGCGACGGACCGGACATGAGCGAGATTGCCGAGGTCGCGACCCGAGAATACAGCGCCCAGGCGAATCCCGAATCGATCTTCCAGACTGCGTAGTCCTCGCAACAAATACACGTGATTCTTGTGCGGCCAGAATTGCGCGGGATAGTAAATGTAGTCGCAGTCCAGACCGTACTCGGCCTTGACGTCGATATGGCGATCCGGCTGGCCGAGTTCGTGCTCGGGTAGCAGCGTACCGGTGGCGGGAGAAAAGGGAATCACATGAACCCTATCCGCATCGACGCCATAACGCCGGACGACGTTATCGTGACCGGCCTGCGAATCCACGATGATGCCCGTCGCCTTCTTCAACGCCTGCTGATAAATCTGCTCGCGACGTTCGAATTCTCCACCGGATCGCACTTCGGGAAAGTCCACCTCATCCCGATGCGCGAGATCCCAGACCGTGAAGAGATAACTGAACTGCGCGGTCACGAGCGCAAGGTACGAAGGACAAGTGAAATAGACGAGATCGGCGTTCATGTCTCGCAGAGACCGATCCAGCCAGTTGAAATGGATTCGCCGCTTGAATAACGATGGTGGATTCAACTGACGCCACATCACATGCACGCGGGCGAGGAGTCGTTGCCATTGTCGGATCGGAAGGTAATGAGCGTCGACGCCGTTGAGACGCAATTCTTCGATCGCCGACCGAAGCGTCGTCACGAACGTCACGCTGCAGAGTTCGGGCGGCAGACGCTTGAGCAGAAGCGCGGCATTCGTCGCCTGCTGGAACCCACCGCCCGTCGAATTGTCCTGCTCGAGCAAAACCACCATCCGGATGGGCCGGATCTTGAATCGGTTCAGAACGCGATCCGCGCCGTTCGTGAGTTCCTGATACTCGGCGCGGTGGCTAGCGTACCGGGGAACGGACAGATCACGATCGTAGGTAGCGCTCGCAGCGGCTCGCTTGAACAGCATGTTTTAGGTCCCCGAGAAGGAATGCATGTGTGAGGCTGATCGTGTACTCGTCCAACGTTAGCCTGTCGTGCATGCACTGGACCCGTTCTGACTGAACTTGGCAAGACCTTGGCTGAACGATGGGCGCAATGACTCCCCTCCAACCCCGCGTACCAGGGGAGGAGAGCCGGCCAAAAGCTTGATGATTTCCGCCAATGGCATCTCTCAGGCAGAGCGGACACTACGATGGCTATCCGGGAGTGCATCTCGATTCATCGGAGGACGTCATTGAAAACGCTTCATATCATTCCGTCCATCGAGGCACGGTATGGCGGCCCGGCCGAGGCGCTCAAGAGGCTCGCGACGGAACTCCGGCTCTGCGGACACAGCGTGGATATCGTTTGCCTCGATGCTTCGGCGCATGCCGATAAGACCGATGACGCCGCGTTCGATCGTGTCGTGCGCCTTGGCCACTATGCAGGCAAATACGCGCTGAGCTTTCGGCTGGTTCGATGGCTCAGCCGGCACGGCAGACAATACGATGCGATCGTGGTGGACGGCATCTGGCAGTTTCACAGCGCGGCGGCGGTGTTCTCGCTGCGTCCGCGAAACATCCCTTATTTCGTGATGCCGCACGGCATGCTGGACCCGTGGTTCAACGCCGGTCATCCGCTGAAGTACGCAAAGAAGCTCGTTTACTGGCTGTTCGTGGAACGGCATGTTGTCGGTGGCGCGAAGGGCGTGCTGTTCACCACCGAAAGCGAGCGCGAACTGGCGCGCAAAGCTTTCCCGCTTTATCGGGCGAATGAAAGCACGATGACCATCGGCACGGCGCCACCGCCTTCGATCGGTGCGAGCGAGGTCGAGAAATGGCGCGCTTCCGGCTCATCGGACAACAAAAAGCTGATTCTCTTTCTCGGGCGAATCCACGAAAAGAAAGGATGCGATTTGCTGATCCGCGCCTTTCACGAAATACGGCACGCGGCTGGGGACTATCGACTCGTCATCGCCGGGCCGGACAACAATGGCCTCGCTTCGAAGCTGCGTCGTGAAGCGGAACAACTCGGGCTCGCGGAAAGCATCACCTGGCTGGACATGGTGAAGGGCATCGACAAGTGGTCGTTGTTGAAAGCGGCGGATGTCATGGTTTTGCCCTCGCATCAGGAGAATTTCGGTGTGGTGGTGGCCGAAGCGCTCGCGTGCGGCGTGCCGGTGCTTCTGACCGACAAGGTCGGAATCTGGCAGGAGGTCGTAGCCGATGGCGCCGGTCTCGCGGACGAAGACACGCAGGAGGGCGTGACGCGACTCCTGATGCAATGGACGCGCTTACCCGAAACAGAAAAGACTGCGATGAGGGCAGCGGCGAAGCAGTGCTTCGAGCATCGCTTTCATGTTTCACGCGTGGCTCAGAACTATATCGCGTTGATGAGCGGTCAAATTGCGTGAGCTCAGGCGCTAATTGCTGTCCTTTTCCGTACGAGACGACCCAATGCCGCTTCAAGAACGTTCCTTCGCACGCGCGCCCGCATCCGTTTTGCGACACTGCTTTCGTCGACTGCCATTCGGCGTCGGCGCGTCGGAAGGGCGCGACAGGGAGCGCTATCTACGGGCCGCGCGCTCGGCTGCCTGCAATTCGGTGAGTGCGGCATTGGGCTTTGCCGTCGTGGTGCTATCGGTATCCTTTACGCTTCCGTATCTCGGACAAGAGCGCTTCGGCATCTGGATGACCATATCGAGCCTCGCCGTCATGCTTCAGGTGCTGGACCTCGGCGTAGCGAACGGGCTCGTCAATCTCGTGGCGGATGCCAAAACGTCCGACGATCATGAAGCCCTTCAGACGATCGTCACGCGCGGCATCGTGCTGCTCACCGGGATCGGCGTTGCGGCGGGAGGCGTACTGATCGGCGTCATGATGCTGCTGGACTTTCAGCACCTGCTCAAGATCGAGTCGCCGGAAGTGGCTCGGGAGGCCGTGCTGTCGACTTTCACTTTCATCGCGCTGTTTTGCGTGAACATTCCGCTCGGTGGCGTAAGAAAGGTCTTTTTTGGCCTGCAGCGAGCGTGGGAGCCGCATACGGTTGCGGCGATCGGATATCTTTGCTCGTTGCCGCTGCTCTATCTTTGTGCGCGCTCCCACGCGCCGATGCCCTATCTGGTTCTTTGCACCTATGGCGTGCAGGTCGCGACCGCGATCATTCTTCTGGTGCGGCTCTATCTGGAGCGCATGTTTCGGCTCCGTCGCGGCATCTGGAGCGGCAGCGGTTTGCGTGACTGCACCGCGCTGATGCGAACCGGCGGCGTATTCCTCATTCTCCAGATCGGGATGATATGCGGCAACGCGTGTGATCCGTTGATCGTGTCGCATATTCTCGGTGCGAGCGAAGTCGCGAGACTGGCCGTCGCACAGCGGCTGTTTCAGGCCATCACCGTGGCCATGCTGATGTTATCCGGCCCGTTGTGGGGTCTTTATGCCGATGCACGATCGCGCGGTGAAAAGAAATTCATCAGGAACACGCTGAAGTTATCCATGTGCGTGACGACGGGCACGGCGCTTTTCATGAGCGCGCTGATCCTCGCCCTGTCGCCGTGGTTGCTGAAGGTGTGGACCGGGAGTCACCTCGACGTGCCGATCGAACTGCGATGTGCAGCGGCGGTGCTGGCCGTGGTCGAAGCCATGGCCAATGCCTTCACGATCTTTCTCAATGGTGTGAGCGAGTTGCGGCCGCAGTTGCTCGCCGTGCTCGTGTTCTGCGCGGTGTCGGTTCCGCTCAAGATCTATCTGCTGACGAAGTTCGGCACAGTGGACTGGGTTATCTGGTCGACGATCATTGCCAGTATCGTGGCCGATTACATCGTATACATAGGGCTTTTCAGAAAGCGAATTCTTGCCCATGCATCGCTTGGGCCGACGGCGTAATTCCTTCCACGCGCATTCCGACGTCATGGTCCAGTTTTGGAGAAAGTGGCAGGCCGCCGGCGAGGCGCTGAAAACCAGACGCCACGCACTGACGAAAATTCTCGTCGCGTGTTGCGGCGTGTCGGCGGTGGGTGCGCAAGCGCGTCGTGCGGAATCAGCCAAGGATCTGCCCGCGCAGCAGCAGGGCTCATCGGGTCCGATGCAGCTCGCGGAAAGTCTTTCACCCGAGGACAGAATCGTCGTCGTCAGGAATTCGCTCCTGCAGGCGCGCATAGGCGACGTCTCCGGATACATCCTTTCAGAAGGGCCGATTCAGGGTTATGCAAGGCTGCGCCAATATGCCGGGACGCTCACGCGCCTCGTCGTGTCTCAGCACTCGGCGGGTCATCGCGGCTCGGATACGGCGTGCTATTGGCTCGATCCGGATGACGCATCGAGTGCGGACAATGGCGGCACGATCATCGTATCGAAGTCGGGAAAGCGCTGGAAACGCGTGTTCGAGGGCGATATTTACGCCAGGTGGTTCGGTGCGCAAGGAGACGGGACGACCGATGACACCGATGCCATCAACCGCGCGGTCGCGTTCGCGGGCTCACGCTATGCATCGACGGGGCGCGCACAGCGCGTAGTGCTCGACAACGGAACGTATCGCGTAGCGGCCGTGTCGGGAACGCTGGCCATTCCCTGCCATGATGACGGGCAGAGTCGAAGCCCCAAGGACAGGAAGCTTTCGCCGGAGCCGGCATCGCGTCAATCCTATTGCGTGGGGGTATGGCCCGGCGTGAAGCTATGTGGAATCAATGCCGTGGTGAAGGGCGCATATCGCTATGGCATTGCGGACGCGCAGCAGCCGGTCACCTTCGGCGTGCTGGATGGTCACGAGTTCGTGTATGAAAGCGGACTCGAGGACCTCACTTTCATCGATTGCTTTATCGCTTTTGCGGCCCTTTCCTCGACGCTGGCTTGTTGCGCCTTCGAAAAGCTCCGCTTTCTCGGATGCGGCATCGGCGTCTATGGCGCTGTGCTCGAACAATGCATGTTCAGCAGTATCGAAGCGCAGAGGACGGGCGTGCCGATCCTCGTCGGAGGTCAATGGGCCGATCGCAACGACGACTACAACGAGCGCGGCGGCTTCGCGGACAAGTGCACCTTCATCAATGTGCGCAATATCTACGAGCGCGCTTATGGCGATGACGAACGACGTATCGACACCTGGTTCGATGCCACGTTCTTCAAGACGCGGAACAACGAATCGAGACTCGGCACGCAACTCAACGCTGCATCGCAGGCGAGGGCGTATCCGTACCGGGGTATCTGCGGATTCTGCATTCGCGTGATGTCGCGATATGCGCGTCCCTCGAACGAAAACGTCTTCATGCAGATATCGCACGCGATGTCGCCACGGCCCGCCGTGCTCGTCGACGCGTGTCAGTCCGCCGTCTTCAACGGGGTTTATCTGGAGCGTGTCGGTTATCGCGACAATCCGCGGCGAAGCGGACCTGTCGGCGCGGGCTGGGACGATCCTTATCTGGGAAGTGGCGTAGTCGTTCCGGCGTTCATCGGAACGCTAGACGTCTCGTCCTCTGTGTTCGGCGTCAACCTCCAGCAGGCTTACGGCGCATGCGCCATTCAGTCGGATGGTCCGATCGCGCCCGTGCAGTCGTGGGACTGCACGCTCAGGGACGCGCAGGATCGCTTTACGCTGGGCGCGGCGCGCTTCGACGGCGATGTGACGATACGCGGCGGAGCGCTTCGTGCGGTGGAGCAGGTCCGACACGACATCGGCGGATCGGGTCTCTTCAGCATGGCCTTCGATTCAGACAGCTTCGACACGGGCGTGCCAGTCCGCGTGGATGACAAGGCGCACGCGGTGATCGTGCTCGTGTCGCGCGACGGGAATGGGTCCGGTCATGCATCGACGGGCCTGTATCTGCTGAATCTGTCGCAGCGAGGCGCAGGCGAGCCGGTCCGAACGCTCGTGTCGGGAAGCGATCTCGTGCGCTTTGCGGTCAGTAGAAAAGGAACGCTCAAGCTCATTGCCGCGAATGCAGGCGCGCATCGCGTGTTCATGCTTGGCAATCGCCCGTTCGAATAGCCACGCAACAGATGTTATCCGGCGGATGCTACAACGCGCTTGTTTGCATCAGCCGGCAAAGCCTCGCCGACGCACGCCGCCGCTCCGAAAGAGCATCGCATTCTTGCCGGCATGGCCTTCGCTCACGACAACATCTTGGCGATTTCCGTCGCCAATTCGTTCGCGACGATGGCGCATGTAAATTAACCAACAACGACGGACACAAAGACGTCGTGCGCTGCGTCGTTCCTCATATCACTGCGCCTGGCGGCCACGCATTGCCGCCGGTTGCAACGCACCCTACTGGCGAACACATGGCCTCGATGAAACAGGACACGCACGGCGATTCGATGCACGGGGACAACGTGTCGATATCGGACTACTTTCGGGTCTTGAGCGACAGCTGGCGCCTCGTATGCATGGTTGCGCTCGGCATTCTCGCGCTCGGCGCCTTCTATGGTGCGCTGAATCCGCCGATGTATCGCGCCGATGCGCTCATACAAATCGGCTCGCAGAATTCGAGCTCGTCCGATGCGGAAGCATTGGGCCGCCTTGCATCGATCTTCGATTCGAAAGTCAAGGCGGGCGCCGATACCGAAATGGAGCTGATTCGTTCGCGCCTGGTAGTGGGCGAAACCGTGCGGCAATTGCATCTGGAGATCAGCGCCTATCCGCGCTACTTTCCCGTCTTCGGCCAATGGATCGCCAAGCTGAACGGCGCAACGAGTTTTTCGGACGCGCCGTTCGGTTTGCGGCGCTTCGCATGGGGTGACGAAAGAATCGACGTATCGAAGTTCGACATCCCGCACTCTGCGATCGGCCGCGAGTTTCTCGTCAAGGCGGGCAAGGATGGTTCGTACGAACTGATCGCACCGGATGGCATCGTGCTCGGCCAGGGAACGGCAGGCAAGGAACTGGTGGCGCCTTATGGAGGCGGCGAAGCGCGCCTCGTGGTCAACGAACTCTACGCGCCGCCCGGCTGTGAATTCACGCTGACGGCGAATTCGACGCTCGCGACCATTCTTGCACTGCAAAGCGCTTTGGCCATTTCGGAAAGGAAGTCGCAATCGGGCATGATCGGCATCGCGCTCGAGGGCCGCGATCCGTCGCGGGTGGCCGATATCGTCAATACGATCGCTCAGGAATATCGCGCCCAGGATCTCGCGAGACGATCGTCCGAAGCGGAGCATTCGCTGCTTTTCCTGGAAGGCCAGTTGCCGAAATTGCGAGCGGAACTGCAGCAGGCGGAAGATCAATACAACGCCTTCCGTAATAGCCGGGGTACGGTCGATCTCAGCGTGGAGAGCCGGCTTCTATTGCAACAGGTCGTGGATCTCGATACGGCCATGCGCGGACTCATGCAGCAGCGCGACGATATCGCGGAGCGCTACCAGCCGGGTTATCCGGCGCTCGCGGCGGTCAATGCCAAGATCGCCCGGATGCAACAGGACCGTGAAGCGTTGAGCCGGCGTATCGCGACCTTGCCCGATACCGAGCAGACGGCCTTGCGTCTCATGCGCGACGTGCGTGTCGATACCGAGCTTTATACGAGTCTCCTGAATAGCGCACAGCAACTGCGCGTCATCAAGGCAGGGAATGTCGGCAATGTGCGAATCGTCGATCGCGCGCTGCCAGCCGAAAAGGCGATCAAACCCAATTGGCGCGCGCTGTTGTCCTTGTCTGCCGCGCTGGGCGTCGCGCTTGGCATCGTCGCTGCATTCCTGCGCAAGGCGATGATCGGCGGCGTGGAACGCAGCGTGGAGATCGAGCGCGCCCTGGGCGTCCCCGTTTGCGCCGTGGTGCCGCACAGCGAACGGCAAGTCAGGCTTCAGGAAGACATGCGCCGCAGGCTTCCCGGCGTCCATGTGCTGGCCGCGCGATCGCCCTGTGACGTGGCGGTCGAAGGCGTGCGAAGTCTGCGCACGGCATTGCAGTCGATCGGCGGAGCGCCGCGCAACAACGTGATCATGATCACGAGTTCGACGCCCGGCGCGGGCAAGTCGTTTCTATCGGCGAATCTGGCCGCCGTGCAGGCCGCTGGCGGCAAGAGAGTGCTTCTCATCGACGCCGACATGCGGATGGGCAACATGCACGCTTCTTTCGCGCCGGCCGGCGGCGCCGGACTTCGCGAGCTGCTGAACGGAGCCGCATTCGACGATGTCGTGCAGCGCGACGTCATGGATGGCGTGGATCTGATTCCACGCGGCGGCGATTCGCTCAATCCCGCCGACATTCTCATGAGCCGCCGCCTGAGCGAGCTGATCGATGCGGCCTCGATGCGTTACGACTCCGTGGTCATCGACACGCCGCCCGTGCTCGCCGTCACCGATGCCACGCTGATCGGACGTCAGGCCGGAACGACGCTGTTCGTCGTGCGGCACGGACGACATTCCGTCGCAGAAGTGCACGAGGCGTTGAGCCGCCTGCAAAAGGGCGGCGTCAGCGTGAGCGGTGTGCTCTTCACCGATGTCCCCGCCGACCGATCCACATACGGCTCGGGCTACGGGACATCGTATCGATACAGCAAGAGTCGCGGTGAGTCGAATATCCGGACCGTCTGAACGCATTTCAAACTGGCGTACGCAAATGAGGAGAAGAAACGATGCCGAACAAAGTCGCGCTGGTCACCGGAATCACCGGTCAGGATGGTTCGTATCTCGCTGAATTTCTGCTCGACAAGGGATATGAAGTGCATGGCGTGAAACGCCGTTCGTCGCTTTTCAACACCGACCGTATCGACCATCTGTACGAGGACGATCACGTCGCGGAGCGCCGCTTTCATCTGCATCACGGCGATCTGACGGATTCGTCGAGCATGCTGCGCATCATCCAGCGCGTGCAGCCGGACGAGATCTATAACCTGGCCGCGCAGAGTCATGTGGCGGTTTCGTTCGAAGAGCCCGAATACACCGCCAACGCAGACGGTCTGGGCGCGTTGCGGATGCTCGAAGCGATACGCATATTGGGTCTCGAGAAGCGCACGCGCTTCTATCAGGCATCGACTTCCGAATTGTATGGTCTGGTCAGGGAAGTGCCTCAGCGGGAAACCACGCCGTTCTATCCGCGCAGTCCTTATGCGGTGGCGAAGATGTACGCGTACTGGATCACGGTGAACTATCGCGAGGCGTACGGCATTTACGCGTGCAACGGCATTCTGTTCAATCACGAATCGCCCGTTCGTGGCGAAACGTTCGTGACGCGCAAGATCACGCGCGCGGTCGCACGCATCGCGATCGGATCGCAGGACTGTCTGTATCTCGGCAATCTCGGCGCGTTGCGCGACTGGGGACACGCACGCGATTATGTCCAGATGCAGTGGCTGATGCTGCAACAACCGGAAGCGGAAGACTTCGTCATTGCATCGGGCGTGCAATACAGCGTCAGGGAGTTCGTGCAGCAGGCGGCGGCGGAACTCGGCATCAGGCTGCGGTTCGAAGGTAGCGGCGTCGACGAAGTCGGCATCGTGGACGCGGTCACCAGCAAGGAATGCCGGGTCACGCCCGGTACGGTGATCGTGCGCGTCGATCCTCGCTATTTCAGGCCGACCGAAGTGGAGACCTTGCTGGGCGATCCATCGAAGGCTCACGCGAAACTGGGCTGGGCGCCGACCGTGTCCTTTGCCGCGCTCGTGAAGGAGATGGTCCTGTCCGACTATCAGATTGCCAAGCGCGATGCGTTGATCACGCTCGCAGGATATCGGGCGCTGGAACATCACGAATGACGACGTGCGTTCGTTGAGCGGGCGGTAATACTTCGGAGCGCAAGTCATGGTGACCCGTTGGATATTTTCGCTCGCCGTCTACACGCTTTTCGCCGCGGCACTCGCGCAATACGCGGATCAGGCGCTCACTGCGCTCGCCTCCGGCTCCATCAATGTATGGAACATGGGCGCGGCAGGGATGGAAGAGGCGGGCGCAGTCAAGTATGTGAAGGACGCAAGCATTGCCGTGATCGGCGTTTGCTGGCCGCTTGCACTGGGCATGAGCCGCTTTCCATACGGCACGCGCACGCTCGTTCTGCTGTTCTTCGCATGGATTCTGTGCGTCATATCGGTGGGACTCGTGCCGTTCATTGCGGGCTCGACGCCATTGTTCTTTCTCGCCGCCGGATTGCGCTGGGTGCTTCTGGTGCATGCATCGTTCGGGCTATTTCTTTTCGCCCGATGGTTACCCGATGGCGCGCGAGGCCAGACGCTTTTCGTCGCCGCATTGCTGGCGCTCGGCGCGTTCGACTTCTATGTCGCGGTCCGGCAGTGGATGCTGCTTGGGCAGGGCCAGACGGCTTCGTTTGCGGGCGACCGGTACACGGGTCTGCTCAGCAACGCGGCGCTCGCCGGCATGTATGCGATTTCCCTGGCATGCATGGCGCTGATTCTCGACCGTGCGCGGCTCGTGATCCGTTTGATGTTGCTGGCCGTGGCGGTGGCAATTGCAGTTTCTTCCGGTACGCGCTTCGCGATGATCTCCATTGCTCCGGTGGCCGCCGTCATGATCTGGGAGATGCTCGACGGCAGGCTCAATCGCAATGGCCGGATGCTCCTCGTGATAAGCGCACTGCCGATCGCCGCGTGTCTCATGTTGGGCGGCTACACGCATATGGTCGATGCAGTCGGTCGTGGCGATGTTCTCGCCAATCAGCTCGATGAAGGCGGCCGGCTGTATAACCTCGGCAATATCGCAACCCAGCTGGCGGACGCGAATGCCGAAGAGCTATTGCTCGGCAGAGGTCTTGGCGTCGGCACGAATACGGCCTTTACGATGCTGGAGCGATCAGGCGTCGATCCGGAGCAGTACCGGTTCAATCAGCTTATCGATAACGCCTTCGTCACCATGCAGTTTCAGATTGGCGCGCTCGGCATGTTCATCTTCATGACGGGCGCGCTCGCATTCCTCTGGCGAATTTGTCCGCATCATTCACGGAATCTGTTCGCGCGTTATCTGGTGTTCCTCGGAATCACGATAGGCGCGTGTATGGATATCAATCTCTGGGAACAGTATCCGTTGGTGACGACGCTGTTCCTCTGTTTCGGCGACACGTACTGGCGATCTGTGAGCATGACGAGCAACCCCTTTTCCCGACATCTGGTGCGGAGCGACCATGCTGGTATTCATCGCGCCGTATAGCGCTGCTGACCGCGATTCGAACAGGGATCTCGGTGCAGCGCGCAAACTGGAGTTCTTTCTGACCCTCGCGGCGCATCTCGCGAACGATGTCGTGTTGATCAACACGGCGCACGAGAAGGAAGGGTGGTCGCATAGGGAAATCCGCGATGCGCGCGTCGGCGACAGGCACATTCGCGAGATCACGCTGCGGCGCTATCCCGTAAGAACCATCGGCAAGATGTTGAACCTCTTCGAAGTGGCGGCCGTGAGCCGCGAGATTTCGAAACTGGGCAAGCCGGAGACCGTGTGGATCTATAACCCGTACGCATTCGAGTCGATGCTCGCGCGCGCATTGACGCGACAGTTCGGCGCGCGTCTCGTCCTTCAGTTCGAAGACTGGCTGTTCTCACGACGGCGCTGGCATCCCAAGCCGATGCTCGACTTCATCACATGGCGCTTTCTTTTGCCCGCGCCTTCATTATGTCTTGCGGTCAATGAATACTTGTCCGTGCGTGAATCACGACGCAGCGGGTGTCCGGTCGTGCTGTGTCCAGGTGTGGTATCCGATGGATTGATCGAAGTGTGCAGGCGTCGTCGCCCGTTCTCGCGGGGAGGTACACGCACTGTGATCGGCTATTTCGGCGGACTGAGTGCGGAAAAGGGCGCTGACGTGGTGCTCGATATGATCCGTCTATCGAGCGAGCGCTTCAGCTTTCACGTATGCGGAGCGGGACCGCTGGCGGCGGAGTTCACGCGCCTGTCCGCCGAAGGTCACTCGGTGCACTTTCACGGCCGGGTCGACGATGAAACGTTGCTTGATCTGATCTCGGACTGCGACGTACTGGTGAATCCGCATGCGTCGATCGAAAAGATGAGCAATGGAGTTTTTCCTTTCAAGGTCGTCGAGTATGTTGCGTCGGGAAGGTTGGTGATATCCACCAATCTTCCGGCCATCAGTATGAAAGAGATTCACGATGCCATCTGTTTCGCGAAACCGGAGGCGGAGTCTATCGTCGAGGCGCTGGTTGGTGCGGAGGAAATCTATTTGCGTAAGCGCTCGAATATAGAGAAGGCAATCGATGCCGTTGCTTCGCTTCTCACGCAAGGGGCGTTCAGAGAGACTCTGTCACCGATTCTCGTGAAACGTGGGTAGGGCGTGGTAGGTCGCTCACGCCTGACGGCCTCATTTTCCGATCAATTTCCGAATCACCGGTTTGAGCGAACTCGGAAATCGCGCGAACGCCCCTCGCGACAAGCGATAGCAAAGATACTTCCCCATGACCGATAACATGGTCCGATCGAGCGGAAGCGAATTGAGCGTGGTGTCCGGAAAGACATCATAGTTCGAAGGCCGGCCGAAACCCAGAAACATAGAAGTTTGATCATCGAGACGGGAGACGAATTCAGTATTGACGATGATCGGCTCAGATTTCTCGATTTCGCTGTCCACCTGAAAGAAGACACTCTTCCTCACGAAGTTCTTGTCCGAGACGGGTCGCGCCCTGTGAATGCCGTAGGTGTTGTAGATGACGAGCGACCCGCGAGGCATCCTGAAGCTCTTGACGGAGGACGCGAAGTTATCGGCGATGAATTCATCCGTATAGTCGCTGTACGCCCTTTCGCCCGACCATAAGTGCGAGCCTTCGACGTACTGAAACTCGCCGTCTTCGACATCCGACACGTAAAAGATGAAAATGATGCCGGGTATCTGCGCGAATTCCCTGTCGGTCTTGTTGTCGGTATGCCACTGCATATGGTGGCCGCCATAGGTCTCGTAGTATCTCAGCGCCTTGAGCCTGAACTGATCTCCGAGATATCCTTCGCTGACGCCGAACACAAAAGGCGATGTCGCGAAGTCATAGAAGGTCTTCGAGACCGCCAGCAGGTTCGTCAGATAATATTGTCGCTCCGAGAATACGCCGCTGACCTTGTTCACGTTCAGAGCGTGCTTCGTCTCGGTTGCATCACGCTCTATGCTTGCGATGGCTTCGGCCGTGAGTGCGGAAGGGAATGCGAAGTAGCCTTTCTGGTTCAGCTCGTCGACTACCTGACTAATATCGACGGAAAGGAACTCGCGAGTGAACAGCGCATTCTCGAATCGATCGTTTGCATGAGCTGGCGCGATTCGAGTCGCTTCCTGAATCTCCACGGCGGACAAAGGCACGCTTGCCATTGAATTCTCCGAGTACGTTACGGGTTACGCGTCGGCATAGCCCATTCGCTGCACGTTCTTCATGTAGTCGGCATAAGTCGCCGCAATGCCATCACGCAGCGCAATCGTCGGCGACCAGCCGAGCGCGGCCAGCTTCGATACGTCGAGCAACTTTCTCGGCGTTCCGTCCGGTTTGGACAGATCGAAATCGAGCGATCCGGAAAAGCCGACGACATCGCAAATCAGGCGGGCGAGGTCGGCGATCGATATGTCCTTGCCATATCCGATATTGAAAAGACCTTCGGTGTGTTCACTATCCAGCAGCGCGAGCACGGCGGACGCCAGATCGTCGACGTGGAGAAATTCCCGCCTCGGAGATCCCGATCCCCACACCGGGAGCGACTGTAGACCGTTGAGCTTCGCTTCGTGCGTCTTGCGAATGAGCGCGGCCAGAACATGCCCGCTCTGCAGATCATAGTTATCGTTCGGGCCGTAAAGATTCGTGGGCATGACCGAAAGGTAGCGCGTTCCATGCTGGCGGCTATAGGCCTCACAGAGCTTGAGACCGGCAATCTTTGCAATGGCATACGCTTCGTTGGTCTGTTCGAGGGCGCCCGTCAGCAGATAGTCTTCCCGGATGGGTTGCGGGCAATACTTCGGATAGATGCAGGAGGAGCCGAAGAAGATCAGCTCGGGCGTGCCGCTCGTGAACGCCGCATGAATCACATTGCTTTCGATCACGAGGTTCTCGTAGAGAAACGATGCCGGCTGTGTCGAGTTCGCGTGTATCCCGCCAACCTTCGCCGCGGCGAGGAGCACGACATCGATATTCTCCTGAGCGAAGAATCCCATCACGGCGCGCTGGTCGAGCAGGTCGAGCTCCTTCCTGGATCGCGTGATCAGATGGTGATAGCCGCGCGCGGCGAGACCGCGCAGAAGCGCTGAGCCGACCATGCCGTTGTGTCCGGCGACATAGATCCGAGAACCTTTATTCATGTTGGTGCTCAATCGTCCATTGAGGTGCGTTGATCGAAACGTGATTTCCCGCAGACACTGGATCCGGAGAGTCCTGACGTGCGATTGTCAGGTTAGCCATGCATCCGGACAAGATCGCGTTTGTGGCGGACGGTGCCAAGATATTGTCGCTGTGCATGCTTATTTCCTGTCGATGACACCGATGCAAGGATCGTCCTTGAAACGGCCTCACCGCGCGAGACCTGCTTCGGCCAACGTCATGGTTTATTCGGCCAACGACCTCGGTTGATCGGCGCGCCAGTTCTAAGCTTCGTGAAGGCGTGACGGTCGGTCGCGGGCTCATGGTGTGCCCGGAGGGACGGCTGCCGTAACGCTCGCAGTGCCAAAGGACGCGACAGGCTCTCGTCGGGGATAAAAACATGGAATCTTTATCGGCAACAGGCAGCGCTGAAGTCATCCAGGATTCGACTCTCGAAGTCATCACCTCGGCAGGGGTTACGCTGGCCATCATCATCCGCGATTCGTACTCGAAAGAAGGGATCAACTTTCTGACGCCGCGAGAGTTTCCTCAACAGCTCGCGTATATGGAACATCCCGCGGGAAAGGTGATTCACGCGCATGTGCATACATGTTTGCAGCGCCGGATCGAATGCACGCAGGAAGTGTTGTTCGTGAAGCGCGGGCGAATGCAGGTCAGCCTTTACACCGCTGATCGGGAGTTCGTAACGAAGCGCATGCTGCATGCCGGAGATGTCATCCTGCTGGCTTCGGGAGGACACGGGTTCGAAGTCATCGATGACGTATCGTTCATCGAGGTGAAGCAGGGGCCGTATATCGGCGAGCAGGAAAAGGTACGCTTCAATGAACCCGCAAGTCGAGCTTGACACCAGACGAGGCCCGCGATGATCCCGGTAAATGAACCCCTGCTCGACGGTAACGAAAAGATTTATCTGAACGAATGCATCGAGAGTGGATGGATCTCTTCGGATGGCGCTTTCGTCGAGCGCTTCGAGCGGGCCATGGCGAATTACGTCGGACGCAAGCACGCGATTGCCGTGGCGAACGGCAGCGCGGCGCTCGATATAGCGGCCGCTGCGCTTGAACTCGGTCCCGACGATGAAGTGATCATCCCGACGCACACGATCATCTCCTGCGCATCGGCCATCGTCCGCACCGGCGCTCGCCTGCGGCTGGTCGATTCGAGCGCGGATACGTGGAACATGGATGTCACGAAGATCGAAGCCGCGATCACGAGCCGCACGCGCGCGATCATGCCGGTGCATACCTTCGGTCTGCCCGTCGACATGGCGCCTGTGCTCGCGCTCGCGAACCGGCATGGGATCGCCGTCATCGAGGATGCGGCGCAGGCCATCGGCCAGACCTACGACGGGCGCCAGTGCGGCAGTTTCGGCGATATCTCGTGCTTCAGCTTCTATGCGAACAAGCATATCGCGACGGGCGAAGGCGGCATGATCCTGTGCGACGACGATGCGCTCGCCGCACGCGCGCGTAGTCTGCGCAACCTGTGCTTCAAGCCGGAGAGACGTTTCGTTCACGAAGAACTCGGCTGGAATTACCGAATGAGCAGCCTCCAGGCGGCGGTCGGGCTCGCGCAATTCGAAAAGCTCGACACGCATATCGCGCGAAAGCGGCAACTGGGGCAGCGTTACGAGACGCTCTTGCGCGGCGTGAGAGGCCTCGAACTCGCGCCGGTGGCGTGCCCCTATGCCGATAACATTTATTGGGTGTTCGGTCTCATACTCGACGACAGCCTGCCCATCGATGCGGATCAGGCGCGCTCGATGCTGGCCGACGCGGGGGTCAGCGCACGGCCGTTCTTCTGGCCCATGCACGAACAGCCGGTGTTTCGCAAACAAGGCTTGTTCGATGGGGAGCATTACCCGGTCGCCGAACGCATGAGCCGGCGGGGACTCTATCTGCCGAGCGGCCTTGCACTCACCGAGGCCCAGCAAGACAAGGCAGTGGCCGCGGTTCGAAATATGCTGGCCACGTTCCTTTAAGCAACGTCATTGCAGCATCGCGTTCAACTTCCCCATATACTGCGAGCTTGTTCAGGGCGCGAATCTTCGCTCCCCTGAGCGCCGCGCATCACTGAAGCACGCCATCGGCGAGATCGTGCGGAGGCCTTTCGAAAGCTCGCGATGCCCTCCGCGCCAATGTCTTGCCACAATCGGTCACGAGAACCATCCGGCCCGGATGCTATCTACAGTCAATGAACGCGACACGTCGGCGTCATCGCACGCATCGATGATCTTTTAGATATCGCGGCCTCGAAGTCGAGCACAGCATTTCTTCCGAAGATTGAATGTGAATGATCACGGAGTTCCTCCATGGAAATCGCAACGAGTTCCGAAGATGCAACGCGTGCGCAAGAGCCGGGCATTCAGGCTTGCCGTCGCATCGTGCCGGTCATTCTCGCGGGCGGTTCGGGCACACGCCTGTGGCCGATGTCACGCGAGCAGTTCCCGAAGCAACTGATCGGCGTGGTCGGAAGGGATTCACTGCTGCAAGCTACCGTCACACGAATGGAAGGATTCGCGGGCAACTTCGACGTCGACGCACAACCGATCATCGTGTGCGGCGAGGAGCATCGCTTTACGACTGAAGAACAGGTGCGCCTCTGCGGTGTCGATGCGCGGATCATCGTCGAACCTGCGCGCCGCGATACCGCGCCGGCACTCACACTCGCAGCGCTCGCGGCCATCGCGCAGGACGAGGATGCGATCCTGGTGGCGATGCCGTCTGATCATTCCATTTCGAACATCGCCGCGCTGCACGGCGCGATTGCAATCGCGGCGGAATATGCCGAGCGCGGCATGATCGTGACGCTCGGCGTGCCGCCCACGCGGCCCGATACCGGTTTCGGCTATATCCGCATCGGCGAGCCGCTCGATGACGGCGCGCATCTGATCGATCGTTTCGTCGAAAAGCCCGCCGCCGAACTCGCCGCGCAATACGTCGCGGCGCAGAGCTATTGGTGGAACAGCGGCATATTCATCGTACGGGCAAGCGTGTGGCTCGCGGCGCTCCAGCACCTCAACGGCGAGATGCATGCGACATGCGCCGCCGCGCTGAAAGATGGCAAGGCCGAAGGTCATTTCATTCGTCCATGCCCGCTTCAGTTCGGCCGCGTGCCATCCGACTCGATCGATTACGCGGTGATGGAGCACATCGGCGACGCCGGTTCGCCTTGCAAGGGCGTGGTGGTGCCGCTGGCGGCAGGATGGTCGGATCTGGGCTCGTGGGATGCCGTATGGGACGCGATGGACAAGGACGAGTCCGGCAACGTCGCGAGCGGACGTGTGGTGTTCGAAGGGGCGACGTCGAGTTATGCGCGCTCCGAAGGCGGACGGTTGGTCGCATGTGTGGGGACGGCCAACGTCGTGGTCATCGATACCGATGATGCCGTGCTCGTCGCGGATCGCGCACATGCCCAGGACATCAAGCAACTGGTCACGCGTATCCGCGAGCAGCACGCGCCGGAAGCGGAGATGCATCGCAAGGTGCGGCGTCCGTGGGGCTTTTACGATTCGATCGAACGCGGCGAACGCTTTCAGGTCAAGCGTATCGTCGTGGCGCCGGGCGCGAGGTTATCGCTGCAGATGCATCATCATCGCGCGGAGCATTGGGTCGTCGTGCGCGGCACGGCGCTCGTGACGCGCGGCGACGACAAGTTTCTGCTCTCCGAAAACGAATCCACTTTCATTCCTCTCGGCGTACGCCATCGGCTGGAAAATCCGGGCAAGGTGCAACTCGAAATCATCGAGGTGCAATCGGGTTCCTATCTCGGCGAAGACGACATCGTGCGTCTCGACGATTGCTACGGCCGCATCTGACCACATCGACAGTGCCTTCGGAGCCGAGGTAAAGACATGCGCGATATTCAGGGATTGCTGGCGCGGTTTTTCGATATCGCCATGGTGGTGGGCGGCGCGACCATCGCGTCGCGGATCAGGTTCGACAACGTCGCCGAGCCGGGCTATTACATGCCGTTCGTCGCCATTGCCGCGGCCTTTGCACTCGTGCTGTTCCCGGGCTTCGGCGTATACGAGTCATGGCGCGGACGCAGCAAGGTGGTTCTGGCGAGCCACGTATCGCTGGCGTGGCTGGTCGTGCAGGCCTGTGTGCTCGTGCTGATGTTCTCGCTGCATCGGCTCGACGATGTCTCGCGCCTCTGGTTCGCCTACTGGACCGCGATGTCGGGCGCCTGGATGATCGTGGGACGCCTGCTTACGCATGCGGTGCTCGCGCGCATGCGTCTGGCCGGCATGAACTTTCATCAGGTGGCCGTGGTGGGATGCGGCGAGCACTGTGAATCGATCATGCGCAGGATCGAGCGCGCGAATCAATCGGGTTTTCGGACGATCGCCGTCTACAACGCATCGCCCGATGTGCCGATCACGTCACGCGTACCGGTCTTCGATGATTTCGACGAATTCGTCAGGCACGTGCGCGAGCAACATGTGCACGAAGTGTGGCTCGCATTGCCGCTATCGCAGGATCGAACCATCCTGCGTTTCGTGAACGAGTTTCGTGAAGATCTCGTCAACGTGCGTTTCATTCCCGACGTGCGCAGTCTTGCGCTCTTCGAAAGCGGCGTGACAGACCTGCTCGGCGTGGCCGCGATCAATCTCGTGGCTTCTCCGCTTTCGCAAAGGGCGTTACTGCAGAAAGATGTGTTCGACCGCCTTTTCGCGCTCGCAGCGCTGACCGCGGTCGCGCCGCTTCTTATCTGCATCGCCATCGCGGTGAAGCTGAGTTCGCCCGGACCCGTGTTCTTCAGGCAACGCCGCAAAGGGGCCGACGGGCATGAATTCACCATCTACAAGTTCCGTTCGATGCGTATGCATATCGAAGAGGCCGGCGTGCTGAGACAGGCCACGCGCGACGACCCGCGCGTGACGCGTGTGGGCGCGTTCCTGCGGCGCACGAGCCTGGACGAACTTCCGCAGTTCTTCAATGTCCTGCGCGGCGACATGTCCGTCGTGGGCCCGCGTCCGCACGCGCTCGAACACGACGATCTGTATCGGAAGGTCGTGTCGGGCTATATCCATCGCTATCGGGTCAAACCGGGAATTACGGGCTGGGCGCAGGTCAACGGCTTTCGCGGTGAAACGGACCGGATAGAAAAGATGGAAGCGCGCGTGGCGCACGATTTGTACTATCTGGGGAACTGGTCGTTCGCGCTCGACATGCGGATCATCATGGCGACGATCTTCAAGGGAATGCGCAATAGCAACGCTTATTGACTCACACGCATCGCGCGAAAGGCGCGATGCATGATTTCATCTCTTGCGCGCGACGAACGTCGCTGACAGATCCTCGGCGCTGAGTTCGCCGCCCATCCATCGCACGCTGTCCAGCACTTCAAAACCGCTCAGGTCCAGCATCAGTTCCACTTCCGGCTTGAACATGTAGCGCATGACGTGTGTCTCGAGCACCGTCTCGACGCATTGCGTTTGCCAGTCCGTCATGAGGATCGTGTAATTCACTGTGACGGTGTTATCGTGCGGACGCATCATGGGCTCGGCGATGCGTATCACGGCGGTATCTTCACTCGACGCACGTTTGACGCGCACTTTCGGCGGATCGGCGAGCACGGCCGGACCGTACCAGCAATCGAAGAGAAAGAGGCCCGAGCGCGGCAGATGCGTGGCCGCGGTGTGGCACATCGCCATGAAGTCGGCGTTGGTCGTCTGATAGCTCGCGACATGAAACAGCGAGACCACGGCGTCGTAGAGCTCTTCGGTCCTGACGGTGCGCGCGTCGCCTTGCTGAAACTTCAGCCGCTTCGCGACCATGCCCGGCAGCGTGATGCGTCGAGCATCGGCGCGGGCGAGCATATCCGCGCTCATGTCCACGCCGGCGACGCTGAATCCTGTCGTTGCGAATTCGGCTGCATGCCGGCCGGTTCCGCAACCGAGATCCATCAGATTGCCGCCGACGATTCCGTGCCGGCCGAGGAGGTCAGTGACGAACGCTGCCTCCGCCTTGTAGTTCTTCTCGTGATAGAAAAGATCATAGTATTGCGAGTATCGCTTGCTGAAGCTCATGTGAGCGACTCCGGCAGAGTATCGTTTGAATTGAAAGCACAGCCCCAAAGATGTGCACGCTCACAAAAAAGAGTAGTCGTCGTGCCGTTTTCATCCTTTGGCGTGACGGATTTCGGCAAGATGTTGGCCGGATGGCCGATGACATTCAAACGCGGGTCTCGCCTGCGCGATCATCGAATCGATAACCTTATTCCACGCGATGGTGCATACGACGATAACGTTTGCGCGCCATTGACGACTTAAATAACTTGGCAATCCAAACCAAATCGGATGATCGAAATGCAGGTAAGGAATGTCAACGGGCCGTAAGCGCCGGTCGGCCGACGCGCCGTTCTCGGCCAAAACCATGCTTTTGCCCGCCACTGCGGAAAGGATGTACCGAATAGAACACTACGCTGCCGGAATCGTGCGGAATTTACCGCGTGAATCTGCAACCGAAAACATAGGGAGATAACGCCATGTCCCACGCGACAGCCTTCGGCGATGCAGAGATCAGCAGCCTTTATCACTCATCGGAAGAGAGAGTGACAAGCCTAATAGGAATTCTGTTGTACGACGGATTCTCGCTGCTGGGCGCAGGCACGCTTGCCGAGGCGCTTCATATCGCCAACGAATTGCAGTCATCCGGTCCGAGCAAGAGCGTGAGATATAGCGTTCGCCTCGTCTCGGCGCGCGGTGGCGCGATCGCCTGTTCGTCGTCCGTTTGCGTGTGGACCGAGCGGCTCGGCGGTCAGCGGTTTCAGGGCTTCGATGCCCTGTATATCGCGGGTGGAACGGGTGTCGCCCGTGCGGCCACGGATGAGGGGCTCATCGAGGTATTGAGGATCGCGTGCTCGCAAAGCCGCGTGGTCAGCTCGCTCGGCAACGGCGACGTGCTGCTCTCGGCAGCGGGCGTGTCGCGGCGCGCCTGGGCTTCGGTGGAGCGCGGCGCATGGAATCCCGGTGCGTCGAAGAGCGGACCGTCGACGGAACGCGGCGATGCGCTGATCAATTCGCTTGCGCTCGTCAAACGCGATCTGGGTTATGACGTCGCGACATCGGTCGCCGATCGCCTTGCCTCGTGCAACGACCAGCATCTGCCGATCATGCTCAGCACGATCGGAACGACCACGCTCGCGGAGAAAGCGCAGGAATCGGCGCGCTGGCTCGAACGTAACTGCGGACGTGCGATCTCCGTCGGCGACGCGGCGCGTACCGTCGCGATGAGCGAACGCAACTTCCTGCGGCTCTTCAAGCGCGAAATGGGTTTGACGCCTTCGCAATATCTTCTGCGCGCACGCCTCGATCTCAGTTGCGAGCTGCTCGCCAAAAGCGATTTGCCGATAGACAAGATCGCGCGCAGAACCGGACTCACCAACGGCGAACGGTTTTCGAAGGTGTTCAGAAAGCAGTTTCTGATGTCGCCGACGGAATACCGGTCGCAAAAGAAGAGCGGCGAGGTGGCGTGACATCGAACATCGTTCCCCACCTCGATAGCGGCGACGTGTCCACGTCGAGCATGCGCAACGCTTTCCACACGACAGTGGCCACCGTGTCGTAAGCGGGAATGTCCGTCTCGCGTTCGAATGGTCGCGCCAGATGCGCGGCATGCAGGTTCGTGCAGAACGTCGTCACCGCATCGGGCCGCGCGAATGCGGCTTCGCGCATCATTTCGGCGAGAACGTCGTCAGGTACCTCGGCGAAGCTGAAGTTTTCGCTCAGACCCAGATGCCGTTCCGCCACGCATTCGATGCCGAGTCTTTCGTAATTGCGGATGATGCGCGTCTGCACATCGTCGATATAGGGCGAAACGATGCCGAGGCGCCGCACGCCCGTCTGCGCGAGGATCTCGTTCAACGCGAGCACGGATGTGGTCGCGGGAATGCCGGTCGCTTCCGTCAACTGACGGCATAGCGCCTCGTCGCGCTCGAAGCCGAGCCAGCCCGCCGATGTGCCGCTCCAGCCGATCACGTCCACGCGCGCATCGGCGAGCTGGCGCGCGGCTTCGAGAATGCGGCGGACGTCGAACTGGCCGAGCGCCGCATCGCGCAAGCTGATCTCGGTCACGGTGAAGCGCGCGAAATGCGCGCTCACGTGCGGCAGTGCGCTCAGCATCGCGCAGGTAAGCGGTTCCAGCGCGGTGTTGGACGATGGCGTCAGGATGCCGAGTCTTATGCGTTTCGTTTGCATCGCGATGCCTCGCTAATCGGCCAGTAGAATCTTCACGCCCTCGGCGGCTTCGTGGCGCAGCGCGTCGAGATCGAGTCCGGGAATCACGCCGTCATCGACGACTACCCGGCCGTTCACGACGTTGTAGCGCACGCGCGCAGGCTCGCCCGACGTCACCGGCGCCACCGCGAGATCGTGATAGCCGTAGAAGCGCGGATCATCGATGTCGTACAGGACGAGGTCCGCGGCCTTGCCGACTTCGAGTGTGCCGACTGCATCGAGACCGAGCACGCCCGCACCGCCCGCGCTGCCCCAATGAATAGTCTCCTCGACGGTCGTCGCCGAGACGCCCTGCGCCGCGCGATGCACGAGCCACGCGAAGTGCGCCTCGTTGATCATGCTGCCCGACTCGTTCGATGCCACGCCATCCACCGCGAGCGACATCGGCACGCCTGCCGCGGCCATCTGCGGCGCGGGGGCGATGCCGCTGCCGAGCCGCGCGTTGCTGACGGGGCAGTGCGCGCAACCGCTGCCGGTTTCGGCGAGCATCGCGATCTCGCTCGCTTCGAGATGCACGAGATGGGCGAACCATACATCGGGGCCGAGCCATTCGTGCTCGGCGACGAACTCGACCGGCAGCTTGTCGAAGCGTTCGCGGCAAAAGTCGACATAGCGCCGCGTCTCCGAAAGATGCGTGTGCATGCGCAGACCCATGCCGCGCGCCGCGCGCGCGATTTCGGGCAACAGCGCGGGCGGCAGCGAGAAGGTCGGCGTGGTGGGTGCGACCACGACGCGGCGCATCGATGCCGCGCGGGCATCGTGATAGCGCGTTTTCAGGCGTTCGATATCGGCAAGCATCTGATCGAGCGTCTCGGGTTTCAGCGCGACCTTCGAGAAGCCGGGATGATCGCCCGCCGCCTGCAACGCGCCGCCGCGACAGAGCACGAAGCGCAGGCCGAACGACGCCGCTTCGTCGAACAGCAGATCGCCCGTCTCCGTGGTGCCATCCGCGTGATAGAGATAGTGATGATCCGCGCACGTCGTCACGCCCGACAACAGCAGTTCGGCCATGCCAAGGCGTGCGGCGACACGCGCGAGGTCCGGCGTGAAGCGTGCGAGGCGCGGATAAGGGACCGCTGCGAGCCATTCCTGCAAATCTGCGTTGATGCCCGAAGGCACGGCTTTCAGCAGATTCTGGAACAGATGATGATGCGTGTTCACCCAGCCCGGATAGACGACACAGGAACGCGCATCGATGACGCGTTCGCCGTCGCGTGCTTCCAGATCCGGCGCAATGGCTTCGATGATGCCGTGACGGATGCGAATGTCGACCTGACCGAGACGCGCGGCATCGCCGCGCAATCCGCTCATTACGGCAACCGGTCGTTTGATTAGCAATGCTTGGTTTTGCGTGTTCATGAAGGTTTGTCCTGTCATCATGTTTTACTCGCGCACCATGTTGTGCGCGGGCACGACGTCATCTTCGTGCGCGCCGTTGAGCACGGCGTTCAGCACGACCGATACGAGACACGCGAGCACCACGCCGCTGTGCACGAAGGGCTGCGTCCACTCGGGCATCTGCCTGAAGACCTGTGGCGCCATCACGGGAATCAGCGCGGTCGCAATGGTGAAGCCGACGATCAGCACGTTGTAGCGATTGCGCTCGAAGTCCACTTTCGCGAGCGTCTGCACGCCCGCGGCGACCACCACGCCGAACATCGCGATGCCCGCGCCGCCGAGCGCGGCCGCCGGCGTCGAGGCCACCACCGCGCCGAACTTGGGCACCAGCGCGACCACGCACATGAGCACGCCGCTCACCGCGACGACCCATCGGCTGCGCACGCCGGTCAGAATGACGAGGCCCACGTTCTCCATGAATGCGATGAACGGGAACGCAGCGAACATCCCCGCAATCGCGCTCGCGAGTCCGTTTGCACGCATGCCGCGCACCGCGTCCTCTTCGCTGATGTTCTTGTCGACGATATCGCCGATCGCGACGAAGAGACCCATCGACTCGACCATCTGCACGACCATCACGACGATCATGGTCAGTACGGGCACCACGGAAAACACCGGCATGCCGAAGTGAAACGGTAGCGGCATCGTGAACCACGGCGCGTCGGCAACATTGCGGAAGTCGCCCATGCCGAGCGCGCAGGCCAGCGCGCTGCCCCCGATCAGGCCGATCAGCACCGATAGATTGCGCAGGAACGCATTGGCGAAGCGGTTGATCGCAAGGATCACCAGCGCGACGAACAACGCGACGCTCAGATACGGCAGCGCGCCGAAGTGCTGCTGCGCATGCTCGCCGCCGCCCGCCCACTGATACGCGACCGGAAAGAGCTGCAGGCCGATCACGGTGACGATGCAGCCCGTCACGACTGGCGGAAAGAAGCGGCGCAAGCGTCCGACGAGCGGCGCGGCGAACATCGTGAACACGCCCGCGCCGATCACCGCGCCGCACACGCCCGCGAAGCCGACGCCAGGACTCATGCCGATCGCGATGACCGGGCCCACGCTGCTGAACGCGACACCTTGCAGGATCGGCAGGCGCACGCCGAACTTCCAGAACCCGACGGTCTGCAGCACCGTCGAGATGCCCGAGCAGAAGAGCGCCGTGCTGATGAGCACGGTGGTGTCGGCGGGCGACATCTTCAATGCGGATGCGACGATCAACGGCACGGCAATCGCGCCGATATATGCGACGAGCATGTGCTGCAGGCCGAGCGTGATCATCTGCCGTTTGGGCAGGACGCGATCGACGGGGTGTTGGTCGGTGTTCATCACGTGTCTCCTGATTATCTTTATCGGCGGCCTGGTTCGTCAGGCCATGAGCGGCACGGCGAGACAGGCATGGAAGCGCTCGGTCAGTGCGGCGCGGTCGAGCTCGCGTCCGATGAACACCATGCGCGACGAGCGCGGCTCGCTGCCCCAAGCCTGCGCCGCGCGCAATTCGACGATGTCGTGCACGCCTTGCAGCACGTAGCGATACGGCTGGCCCTTCACCGCGAAGATGCCCTTCATGCGGAACAGATTCGTCGCGTCCGATGCGCGCAGTTCGGCAAGCCACGCCTGCAGCGCGTCGAGATCGACATCCGCGTCGACTTCGATGCCGACCGATGTAACGGTGTCGTCGTGATGATGATCGTCATGGCCTTCTTCATGATGATCGTGGTCGTGGTGGTCATGGTGATCGTCCGCTTCGACAAGTTGTTGCGCGAACTCATTCGCGCCCACGCCCAGAATGCCGCGCAGATCGATCTGCGCGTAGCTCGACTCGACGATCTCGGCCGTCGCATTGAGCCCGCGAAGTCGCTCCGTGAGCGTCGCGATGTCCTGCGGCGTCACCAGGTCCACCTTGTTGATCACGATGCGGTCCGCGCAGACGATCTGGTCGACGGCCTGATTGTCGCGGCCATCGAGAACGAGATCGTCGAGATGCGCGGCGATATGCTTCGCATCGACCATCGTGACGACGGCGTCGAGCGTCACGCGCTGCGCGATCGGATCGTCGATGAAGAAGGTCTGCGCAACCGGATAGGGGTCGGCGAGCCCGCTCGTCTCGACGATGATGTGATCCAGCCGTTCGGGCCGCTCGACGAGCATCCTCACGATACGCACGAGGTCCTCGCGCACCGCGCCGACGCAGCACACGCAGCCATTGGTCATTTCATAGATCTCTTCAGTCGATTCGAGCACGAGTCCGCCGTCGATGCCGACTTCGCCGAACTCGTTCTCGATCACCGCGATCTTGTGACCGTGCTTTTCGCGCAGGATGTAGTTGAGCAGCGTGGTCTTGCCCGCGCCGAGAAAGCCGGTCAGCACCGTGACGGGAATCTTGTCGAATGCGTTATGCGTGGTGTGGATGTGAGTCATTGCATGTCTCCTTTGAGTCTTCGAGTCAGTCAGGCTTCGTGTTCCTTCCAGCGGCGCACTCCGTTGCATTCGAGGCCGAACAGATCGAGCACGCGCCCGAGCGTGTGATCGATCATCTGGTCGAGTGAAGCGGGGCGCGCGTAGAACGCGGGCACCGGCGGCGAGATGATGCCGCCCATCTCCGTGACGGCGACCATGTTGCGCAGATGCGCCAGCGTATACGGTGTTTCGCGTGCGAGCAGCACGAGCGGGCGGCGCTCCTTGAGCGTGACGTCGGCGGCGCGCGAGATGAGGCTCGATGAGAGTCCGCTGGCGATTTCGGCGAGCGTCTTCATCGAGCACGGCGCGACGATCATCCCGAGCGTGCGGAACGAGCCGCTCGAAATGGCGGCGGCCATGTCGTCGCATCGATACGTGTGGCTTGCGAGCGCGCTGACATCGGCGAGCTTGTAGTCGGTTTCGTGCGACATCGTGAGAAGCGCACTGCGCGAGATGGTCAGGTGCGTTTCGATATCGAGTTCGCGCAGCCATTCCAGCAGCCGCACGCCGTACACGAAACCCGACGCGCCGCTGATGCCGACCGCGATGCGTCGCGTGCTCATCGCGTGGCTCCTTGGAGAATCTCTTCCGCGCGACGCATCGCATCCTCGCCGATGCGCGCGCGTATGCCGTCGAAATGCGAACCGCGCGTCGCGTCGATGCCCATGCGCGAGGTCGTGCCATCCACGGACGAAGAGGGATCGAGCGGACTGCCCGGCAAGCCGCCGACGATGAACACGTCCTCATGCGGCTGGGCATGCGCGGCGATCGCCCACAGCACCTGTGAATCGTCCGTGATGTCGATATCGTTATCGACGGCCACGACGTGCTTGAGATACGGGTCCCAGCCGAGCAGCGCGAGCATGATCTGACGCGCTTCGCCATCGCGCGTCTGTTTCAACGCGACATAGCAATGAAAGTGCGTGCCGGAGTTCGGATAGTGCAGCGCCGTGACGGAAGGAAAGCGCGCCTTCAGCTTCTCGCTCATCTCCGCTTCGCGCGGCAGGCGAGCGAGCGTGAGATGCTCGGCATACGGACCGCCGACGACATCGACGAGCCACGCATCGCGACGGCGCATCATCGTGTCCACGCGCAACACGTTGTTGGTCGAACGGTCCGACGAATAGCCCGTAAATTCGCCGAACGGGCCTTCCTCGGCGCGCGCTTCGGGATCGATCGTGCCTTCGAGCACGAACTCCGCGGCGGCGGGCACGCCGATGCCGTGACGCGGCGTACGCACGAGTTCCAGCGGTGCGCCGAAGAGTCCGCCGGCGATCGCGCGCTCATCGGCTCCGAAAGGCACGCGCGATGCCGCAGCGAGCATGAACAACGGATGCGCGCCGATGACCATCGCGACCTTCAGCGTGTCGCCGCGCGTCTGCGCCGTCTGCAACATGCGCCACAAGTGGCCGCGCGAATGCAGGCTGGTCGCAAGCGCGTTCCTCGCGTGGCGCATCGAGCGGTGATAGCTGAGATTGGCGATGCCCGTCACCGGATCTTCCGCGACGATCACGGCGTTCGTGATGTACGGGCCGCGATCGGTGGCGAAGTGGCGGATCATCGGCAGTTGCGCGAGATCGACGGCGTCGGCCTCGATGACTTCATCGAGCACCGGGCCGCTTGCCACATGCACAGGCGCGATCGGCGCATTCGCGCGCTGTTGCCAGGCGTCGAAGAGACCGCGCGCATCGACGTCGAACAAGCGGCCGATGCGCTCACGCGAGGCGAAGAAGTTGGTCGCCAGAGGCGTGCCGATGCCTTCGACGTTCTCGCACACCAGCATCGGATGCTGTCCGCGTGATGCGAGCGCCGCGACGACCGCCGTGACATCCTGATCGGCGGACAGCGGCTGCGTGAGCGTCAGCACGTCGTCCGGATAACGCTCGCGATAAGCAAGCGCGAAGCAATGAAAGTCCTGCGTGGCGCGAAAGAGGTTATCGGCCATCGTGAGCTCCGTCGGAAGGAAGAAGGGGCGCGTGCGCAACCGCGCCCCGCGTGATGTCAGGCTGTCTGCGCGACTTCGTCGCTCTTCACGTAGGTCGCCTTCAATCGCTTCTCCGCTTCGGCAAGGTCTTTCGGCGGTTTCGTCGGTTCGATGCCGACCAGCCGTGCGATGTTGTTGCCCATGTAGTCTTCGAGGCCTTCCTCGTCGAGATCCATGCCCTGCGGCGCGGGACCGCACAGCATTTCAAGTTCGCGCAGCCACATGCCCGGCTCGTTCGGCGGCGAATCGGTGCCGAACACGATCTTGTTGCGCGGCAACTGACGCGCGAATTCGACGATGCGCGACTGATAGCACCAGCCCGATTCGCAATAGACGTTGGGCGTATCCATCGCCATCCAGAAGGCTTCGAACGAGTAATTGCCGCCCGTCTGAATCCCGAAGTGACCGATGATGAAGTTCACCATCGGGAATTCGCGGATGATCGGATAGAACTGCGTCGGAATCGTGTACGGACCATCGCCGGTATGGATCAGCACGACGACGCCCAGCTCCGCGCATTTCTTCATCGCGGGGCGCAGCCAGTCGAGCGCGCGGTCCGGCCGATAACCATGCATGTTCGCGTGCAGCTTGAGCATCTTGAAGCCGTATTCCTTCACGTGGAATTCGAGTTCGGCCGCGCCGTTCTCCGGACCCCAGCGCGGGTTATACGTGAAGTTGCCGATGAAGCGGTCCGGATACTTCTGCGTAAGCTCGGCGATATACGACATGTAATCGCGAATGCCTTCACGCCCGCGCCGGTTGCCGTCGCGATAGCCGGTGTTGCCCGGCGGCGGCTGAATGAAGCCCATGTCGATACGGCGCGGCTTGCCGTTGATGATGTACGGGCCGTCCATCATCTTCAGCAGGCGTTCGCCGGTGAAGGGCTCGCCCGTGTGCCGCCAGGCTTCGTCGACGAGATTGGTCGGATGCAGATGGGTATCGATGATCATCAGCGCGCTCCTGCGTAGTCAGATTCTTTGCATTGGTCGAGATAGGCCTGTGCTTCCTCGACGCTTCGCGGCGGCGCGCTCGGTTCGATGCCGAGCATGCGCGCGAGGTTGTTGCCGAGATAGTCCTCGAGCGTGTCTTCGTCGAGGTTGAGGCCTTGCGGCGGCTCGTGACAGAGCACTTCGAGCAGGCGCAGCCACATGCCCGGTTCGTTGGGCGGCGTGTCCGAGCCGTACAGGATCTTGTGCGTGGGCAACACCTTCGCGAACTCGACGATGCGCGATTGCAGGCACCAGCTCGACTCGCAATACACGTTCGGCGTATCGAGCGCCATCTGATACGGCTCGAAGCAATACACGCCGCCGGTCTGCACGCCGAAGTGCGCCATGATGAACGGCACCGACGGAAACTCGCGGATCAGCGGATACCATTCGCTCGGAATGCTGTAGGGACCGTCGCCGGTATGCAGTTTCACGATCAGCCCGAGGTCCGCGCATTTGCGCAACGCCGGGCGCAGCCAGTCGAGCGCGCGGTCGGGACGATACGCATGCATGTTGGCCTGCAACTGCACCATCCTGAAGCCGTGCTCCTTCGCATAGAACTCGATCGCGTCGGCGCCGTTCTGCGGGCCGCAGCGCGGGTTATAGACGAAGCAGCCGAGCAGTCGGTCGGGATACTTCTGCGTGAGCTCGACCGTATAGGCCATATAGTCGTCGATCGACTCGCGGCCGGAGCGCACGCCGTCGGTCCACGTATAGATGGTGTTGCCTTGCGGCGGCTGAATGAAAGCCTTGTCGATACGGCGTGGCTTGCCGTTGATGATGTACGGTCCGTCCATCACCTCGATCAGGCGCTCGCCGGAAAACGGCTCGCCGTCATGGCGCCAGGCGAGGTCGACGAGATTGGTCGGATAACAGCTTGTGTCGATGATCATGGTCTCGATCTCCTTGAGGGGAACTGGCGTGTCCAGTTGCCGGATCGCGGGCAGGCGCATCGATGGAACGAAAGCTCTCGCGAGCTTGCCCATGCGGCCTTTTGCAAGACGCGATGTGCTGCGTCTTCCCCTCGCCGGCATCGAGTGTCACACTGATGTGCACTGCTGCTTGCGATGCAGTCTCACAAGTTATGTACGCTCTGTACAATATTTTTTGATCACGATCTTGATACGTTGACGATATGGACATGCGGCTTTTGCGGTACTTCGCGGTGCTCGCCGATGAACTGCATTTCGGCCGCGCAGCCGCGCGGCTGCACATTTCGCAGCCGCCATTGAGTCAGCAGATCCGCATCCTCGAAGAGGAGATGGGCACTGCGCTCTTTCTGCGCTCGCAACATCGCGTCGAACTTACCGAGGCAGGGAAAACACTGAAGGAACAGGCGCCGCTGATCTTCGCGCAGTTCGAGCGCGCGATCGATCTCACGCGTTGCGCGGGGCGCGGCGAAGTGGGGAGCCTTGAGATCGGCGTCATCAGCTCGGCGATGGTCGAGCCGATACCACGCGCGCTCGGCGTGTTCGCGCGCAATCATCCGCAAGTGAGGTGGACGCTGCACGAGATGACGCCGGCCGCGCAGATTCAGGCGTTGAAGGAACGGCGGCTCGATGTGTGCTTCTTTCGCGTATCGCACGAAGATCCGGAGATCGTCAGCGAAGTGGTGTTGCGCGAACCGGCGGTGGTCGCGTTGCCGTTGTCGCATCCGTTCGCTTCACGCGGCGAGATCGCGTTGCGCGAGCTCGAAACCGAGCGCTTTCTGTCGTTCGGCTTGCTGCAGTCGCAGCTCGCGCGGTTTCTACGCGACTGTTGCGTCGAAGCGGGATTCACGCCGCGCATCGAGCAGGAAGTCGTGGAACTGCACACGCTTCTATGTCTCGTGCGCGAAGGGCTTGGCGTTGCGTTGCTGCCTGCATCGGCGCAGCAGTTGTCGGGCGGCGGCGTTGCATTCGTGCCGCTCGCGGCGCCGCGTCCCGAAGTGTCGCTGCATGCGCGTTATCGCGCGGAAACGCCGTCGCCCGTGCTGGCGCGGTTTCTCGATACGGTGCGCGATGTCGTCAACTCCGGGGGCGCGCGTTGACCGTTTGCGCGACGAGTTCACGTATCGCATCGACGAGCGGCGCGACGCGCGCCGACTTCTCGCGCGGCCACACGGCGTAGAGGTTGTAGTGCGTCGGGATCTCGACCTGCGTGAGTTCGATCAGCCTGCCGTCGCGTTGCGCATCGGCGGCGAGCAGGCCGCGCGCAAGGCCGACGCCCACGCCCGCGCTCGCGGCCGCGATAAGCCCCGCGGCGTTGTCGAAGACAGCGAGCGCATGCGGTTCCACTTCCGGCAGGCCGGCGGCAGCGAGCCACGGAATCCATGAGCGCTTGGTGTAGCCGAGCAAAGGCAGCGCGAGCACCTGTTCCGGCGTGAGCGGTGCCGCGAGCCCTCGCGCGTTCAGCAGGGCGGGCGAGCCCATGACCGTCAGACGGTCGCCGCAGATCAGCGCATTCTCGAAACCATCCCATTCGCCATAGCCGTAACGCAGCGCGAGATCCACGCGCTCGAAGGCGCTGCGATCGTGACGCGGCGCGGACAGCATCGTTAGCGAAGTGCCCGTCAACGCGCCGAGCAACGCGGGCAAACGTGCGACGAGCCAGCTTTGCGCGAGTTCGGGATCGACGTCGAGCGTGATCGAGTGCTTCACCGCGCGCTCCTTCACCGACGACAACGCACGGTCGATCTGCTCGAAGCCGTCGCCCAGCTGGTTGGCGAAGAGCGCGCCCGCATCGGTGAGCACGACGCGCGCGCCCTCGCGCACGAACAGCGGCTGACCGACGAACTCTTCGAGCGTGCGGATCTGCTGGCTGATCGCGCTGTGCGTGAGCGACAACTGCCGCGCCGCGCTCGAAAAGCTGCCGGCGCGTGCCGCCTGCAGAAAGGCCTGCATCGACTGGATCGAAGGGTAGCGCTTCAACATGGGTGTTAGCCGGGCTTACGGATGATCAAAGAAATCGTCGCTGGCGCGCTTGCGTATCGGCTTCCGATAATGACCGCACGCACGAACGACATTCAGGAGACAGCGCATGATCGAAATCATCGTCAATGACGCGCGGCACTCGCTCGACAATGTACCGGAAGACATGCCTTTGCTGTGGGTGCTGCGCGATTCGCTGGGTTTGACGGGCACCAAATTCGGTTGCGGCGGCGGCTTTTGCGGCGCGTGCACGGTGCATCTGGACGGCGATGCGGTGCGCTCGTGCCTGTTGCCCGTCGCGGCTGTAGCGGGCCGGCGCATCACCACGATCGAAGGTCTGTCGAAAGACGGCACGCATCCCTTGCAGCGCGCGTGGGTCGCCGAGGACGTACCGCAGTGCGGCTATTGTCAGTCGGGACAGGTGATGCAGGCGGCGGCGTTTCTCAAGGGCAAGCCGGCCGTCAGCGATGAAACCATCACGGCGGCGATGTCCGGCAACATCTGCCGATGCGGCACCTATGCGCGCATCCGCAAGGCTATCAAGCGCGCGGCGGCGGAGGCCTGAATGCACATCGAACATGGCGCGGCGCGCCGTCGTTTCATGAAGCAGAGTTCGGCGCTGCTCGTAGCGGGACTCGCGATCGGCTTTCGCTTGCCCGAGGCACTGGCGAAGAGCGGCGATTCCCACGGAAAAGACAAGGAATTCGAGCCGAACGCATGGGTGCGCGTCTTGCCCGACGACACGATCAAGCTCGTCGTCCACAAGCACGATTCGGGCACCGGCACGCGCACCGCGCTCGCGGCGATCGTGGCGGAGGAACTGGATGTCGATCCGTTTCGCATCGACGTGATCACGCCGGAGAATCCCTTCTATGCTGATTACATTCATCCCTTGTGGAAGGTTTTTTCGACGGGCGGCAGCACGAGCGTGTCGCTCGAGTACGATCGCTTGCGTCATGCGGGCGCGACCGCTCGCGCGATGCTGATCGCCGCCGCCGCGAAGCAGTGGAACGTATCGCCCGCTGCGTGTTCGACCGATAACGGCTTCGTGATCGGCACGGCGACCGGCGCGCGCGCGAGTTATGGATCGCTCGCGATGATCGCGGCAACGTTACCCGCGCCGAAGGACGTGCGCCTGAAGGATGCGTCGCAGTTCAAATACATCGGGAAGTTGCGCAGCAAGCGCGATGCGGCCCAGAAAGTGTGCGGCAAGTTTGCGTACAGCATCGACGTGCGCTTGCCCGGCATGCTCGTCGCGGTCGTCACGCGCGCGCCCGTGATCGATGCGCGCGTGCGCAGCGTCGACGCCAAAGCCGCGCTCGCCGTGCCCGGCGTGCGCCAGGTGCTGCAGATACCCGGCCGCCCGGATGTGCTCGGCGGCAATCAGGCGGGCGTCGCCGTGCTTGCCGACGATTACTGGTCCGCGCACAAGGGACAGGCCGCGTTGCACGTCGAATGGGAAGACAGCGCCTTCGAAAATTTCGACAGCCACGATCTGCCCGCGCAACAGGCCGCATGGCTCGACGATCCCGCCGCGCGCGTCGTGCCGACCGTGAAGAACGGCGACGCGGCATCGATACTGAAGCGCGGGCCGCGCGTGATTCAAGCGTCTTATTCGATGCCTTACAAGGCGTCGAATCCGCTCGAACCCATCAACGTGACAGCGTGGGCGAAAGACGGCGGCATCGCGTATTGGGGCGGCTTGCAAGTGCCATCGACCGCGCAGGAGGCAGCCGAAGTGATCGGCCGCATTCCGGCGAATCGTGTCGTGTTGCATGAACTGGTTTCGGGCGGCAGCTTCGGCGCGCGCGAATCGAAGTACTGGCTCTTCGAAGTCACCTGGCTCGCGCTGCAGACCGGCAAGCCGGTCAAGCTGATGAACAGCCGCGAAGACGAAATGCGCGCGCTCTTCTATCACTCGGCGAGCCATCACCGCGCACGGGCCGTGCTCGACGCGCGCGGCAATCTGTCGGCATTGCAACTGCGCGCGGTGATGCCCGCATCGCCGGAACAGTGGGAGCCGGGCTATTTCGATCGTGCCGATCGCATGGACTACAGCACCACGGAAGCGATTAGCAAGTACGAGTTCGCCTATGGCGCACCGCATGTCGATATCGGCTGGGTGCGTCACGAAACAGGCGTGCCGACCGGCTGGTATCGCGCGGTGAGTTACATCCCGAACGTGTTCGCGGTCGAGTCGTTCATGGATGAAGCCGCGCATGCGGGGCATCGCGATCCGCTCGACTTCCGGCTCGCGCATATGCAGGACGCGCGGCACGCCGCCGTGTTGCGCGAGGCCGCGGCGCGAGCCGGCTGGGGCAAGCCGCTGCCGCGCGGCACCGCGCTCGGCGTCGCGACGAACCGGGCGTACGGCAGCTATGTCGCCGTGATCGCGCGCGTGTCGCGGCGGGACGACGGCATCGTGATCGAGAAGCTCACGTGCGTGGCCGATTGCGGGTTGGCGGTGTCGCCGGGCGGCGTGGAAGAGCAGTTGTATGGCGGCTTGATGTGGGGACTCGGACATGCGCTCGCCGATCGCGTCGATATCCGGCGCGGCCAAGTTCAGCAGACCAATTTCGATTCGTATCGCGTGATGCGCATGAGCGACATGCCCGACATCGACATCCACATCGTGCAGGGCGATCCGGCGAAGCCCGGCGGCGTCGGAGAGTTGTCGAGTCCGTCGGTGGCGCCGGCGTTGAGCAATGCCGTGTTCAGGCTTACGGCCAAGCGCCTGCGCGAGACGCCGTTCGATCTGCGCAAGGTTGTTTGAAGCTAGGAAGTGCGCCGGATGCACTCGATGAAGTATTCGAGACTCGCGCTCAAAACCAGATCCTTGCGATACATGAGGCCGAGCGTGAGGCGTGTCGTCTGGGCGTCGCTGTGCAGGCGTTCCATGCGGCCGAGCGCGATTTCCTCATCGAGCAGCGGCTCGGGCCACACGCTGATCGTTCCCGCTTCCTGCGCCAGCTGCGCATAGAGCCGCTGCGACGTGCAGATGTTCACATGCGACGGCATCGGCAAGGTGCTGCCGCCGCATAGCTCGCGCCAGAACGCGGGCAGGCTGTCGCGCGTGTGGTAATAGAGCCAGCGCGCGGCCGTCATGCGCGCAAGCTGCCTTTCCTGCGCGAGCGGATCGCCGCGCGGGACGGCCAGCACTTGCGCCGTCTCACTGACCGGCACGACGCGATATTCCGCCGTGATGTCGCTGTCGGCGACGAACGCGACGCACAGATCGAAGGAGCCGTCGCGCAAGCCGTCGATGATCTGCGCGGGCACGCACTCATGCACGTTGAGGCGGACACCGGGCAGCCGCGCGCGGAATGCGCGCAACGCGTCGGGCACCGCGATCGACGATGCGAGCAAGGAGACGCCGATCGACAAGGTGCGCTCGATGCCCGACTTCATCTCGTCCAGTTCTCGCTCGGCGCTCACGATTTCCGCGACCACGGCGCGCGCGCGGCGCAACAGCGTTTCGCCGTAGCGCGTGAGACGCACGCCCGCGCCGCTGCGCTCCAGCAGTTGCACGCCGAGGCGCGCTTCGAGTTCCTTGATGCTCTTCGTGACCGCGGGCTGCGATACGTTCAACGCATCGGCGGCGGCCATCAGTGTGCCGTGCTCGGCGATGGCGACGAGCGTCTGCAATTGCGCGGTCTTGAGCGTTCCCCGTTCCATAAGCGTTGGCTATGTGCATGAGAAATTGGAAACCGGTACGGGCCGGCGTGCCCCTAGTATGCGCAAAGCGGCACGGATGCGAGGCCGAAGTATACAAGGAGACGCAAGGGTGAAAACGAATGACGTCGACATCGATATCGACGAACTGGTCGCCTTGCGGCGCGACATTCACGCGAATCCCGAAGTCGCGTTCGATGAGCATCGCACGAGCGAACTCGTCGCGGCGAAGCTGCAGGCGTGGGACATCGAAACGCATACGGGCATCGGCGGCACGGGTGTCGTCGGCGTCGTGCATGGACTGCGCGGCAAGGGGCGCACGATTGCATTGCGTGCCGACATGGACGCGCTGCCGATGCAGGAAGAGGGCGTGCCGATGCATCGCTCGCAACGCGCGGGCGTCTTTCACGGATGCGGCCACGATGGCCACACCGCGATGCTGCTCGGCGCCGCGCGGCACTTCAGCGGACATCGCGATTTCGCGGGCACGGTGGTGCTCGTGTTTCAGCCCGCCGAGGAAACGGGCGGCGGCGCGAACGCGATGCTCGCCGACGACATCGAAACGCGCTTCGGCTACGACGAAATCTACGCGCTGCACAACGCGCCGCACTTTCCGCCGGGTACGTTCGGCGTGCTCGACGGCGCGATGCTCGCGTCATGCGACGAAGTCGTGATCGACATACAAGGCGTGGGCGGACATGGATCGGCGCCCGAGAAAACGAAAGATCCGGTGATGGCCGCCGCGCAGCTCATCTGCGCGTTGCAGACGGTCGTGAGCCGCTCGATCGATCCCGGCGCGACCGCTGTGCTGAGCATCGGCAGCGTGCATGCAGGCAGCGCGCCGAACGTGATTCCGTCGCACGCGGCGCTGACGGGCACGCTGCGCGCGTTCGACGAGAGCGTGCGTGCGCAGATGAAGTCGCGTATCCGCTCGATCTGCGAGGGCATCGCGATGACGAGCGAATGCGCGATCTCCGTCGCGTTTTGCAACAGCTCGCCGGCGACGATCAATCATCGCGAGCAGGCGCAAGCGGCGGCTCGCGTGGCCAACGCCATCTTCGGCGCGCCCAACGTGCTGCGAGATTTCGCGCCGCTCAATGGCTCCGAAGACTTCTCGGAGTTCCTGTTGCGCAAGCCGGGCGCCTATGCGCTGCTGGGTCAGGGCGGCGTGTATTGCCATCATCCCGAATTCGATTTCAACGACGACGTGCTGCCGCTCGGCGTGCGCTTCTTCGTAGCCCTCGCGCTGGACCGTTGCGCGGCCTGAATTCCCTTTCATCCCTTGTCTGAAGGAGTTTTCGATGAAGCATCATCGAGTACGCGCGCTTTTCGTGGCCGTCGCCTTGACCGCGGCAGCAGGTGCGTGCGCCGCCGGCACCTTGCGTTTCGGCACCGACCCGAGCTATCCGCCTTACGAATACAAGTTGCCCGATGGCCGTCTCGCCGGACTCGACATCGACATCGGCAATGCGATGTGCGCCGCGGCGAACGTGAAGTGCGTGTGGGTGGAGAGCAGCTTCGACGGACTGATCGCCGGATTGCAGGCGCGCAAGTTCGATGCGATCAACGCGTCGATGGCGCCCACGGCCGCGCGCCGGGCCGTGATGGACTTCACGCAGCCCGTGTATGCGGCGGATATTCGCCTCGTCGCCGCGCGTGGCAGCGGTCTCGTGCCTGATGCGGCGAAGCTCGTGGGCAAGCGTGTCGGCGTGCTGCAAGGCTCGACGCAGGCTGCGTTCGTGAAGGCGAACTGGGAAAAGCGCGGCGTGATCGTGCGCGAATATCAGGATCAGGACAGTATCTACGCCGACCTCGTCAACGGCAGGCTCGACGCGACCGTCGTGGTCGGCTCGGCGGCGCGGCTCGGCTTTCTCGCGAAGCCGCAGGGCGCGCGCTTCGAGCTCGCAGGGCCGCGTATCGACGATCCCGCGTTGCTGGGCGCGAGCAGCGTGATCAGCGTACGCAAGGGCGATGGCAAGACGCTGCAGGCGCTCGATGCCGCGCTCGCGCGCCTCAAGCAGGATGGCACCATCGACCGCCTGGAAAAGCAGTATCTCGGCGCGGATCAGGGCGCGAAGTAAGGCGCGTCGCCGCTCAATCGAGACGTTTGCGCGTCGTCAGTCCGCTCGCCGCGTCCCATTGCTCGGGCGTCATGCGCTCTACGGTGACGCCGAACGTCCAGATATGTCCTTCGGGGTCTTTCGCGCGATAGGTCCGGTCGCCGTAGAACTGCGTCTGCGGCTCCGCGAGAATCGACGCGCCCGCCGCGCGCGCATGCGCGCAATGCGCGTCGATGTCCTCGCCTTCCGCGAGCTGCACATGCACCGACTGCGTGTTCTTGCCGTCGACCGAACGTGGGCTCTTGTGATCGTCGCTCCATTCGCTGCCGATCATGACGACGGATTCGCCATACGACATCTCGGAGTGCGCGAGATTGCCGTCGGCGTCGAGGATGACGAACATCGGCTCGAAACCGAATGCGGCTTCGAGCCAGCGGAACGCGGCATTCGGGTCCTGATACGAAAGCGCGCTGGACAACCCTTTGCTGCGATACGCATCGACCATGTCGGTTCTCCCGGTCAGGCGGCCAGCGCTTCGTCGATGGTTTCCTCGTTCGCGAGCGCTTGCGCGTGTTCGCGGATCAGACGATAAACCGTCTCGCCGGGCACGGTCTCCGATTCGAGCAACTCATCGGCGATCGCGCGCAACACCGGTTCATTCGCCTGCAACAGCGCGAGGCATGCATCGCTCAGATCGTGCAGCAGCGCGTTCGCGTGCTCGATCGAGTTCTTCAACTGCAAGCCCGCATATTGCTGCGGCAGCGCGGCGAGGCTGAACAGATTGCCGTCTTCGTTGAAGCCGAACTTCGACACCATGTCGAGGCTGATGCGCGACGCTTCCTGAAGGTCCGACGCCGCGCCGCTCGATGCTTCGTCGAACACGAGCAGTTCCGCATTGCGCCCGCCGAGCAGCACCTGAATCTCGTTGCGCAATTCGGTTTCGCGATAAAGATGCTTGTCCTGCATCTTCGTGATGAGCGCGACGCCTAAAGCGCCGCCGCGCGGCAGGATCGTGACTTCCTCGAGCACGCCCGTGCCGAGCAGCGCGGCGACGAGTCCGTGACCCGCTTCATGCACCGCGACGCGCGTGCGTTCGTCGTCGGACAAGGCGCGCTCCGCGCCGTTGATATCGCCGATGCGCGCGATCTTGATCGCTTCGAGGAAATGTGTCGCGCCGACTTCGCGCTGGCCTGCCTTGCGTGCGACGAGTCCCGCCTGATTCACGATCATCGCCAGCGTGGCCGGCGAGAGGCCCGTCGTCAGACGCGCGAGCTGTTCGAAATCGATGTCATCGGCTTTCGTCTTCAGATTGGCCGCGTAGAAGCGCAGGATCTCGGCGCGGTCGTCGACGCTCGGCAGACGCACCTGCACCGTGCGATCGAAACGGCCGGGGCGGCGCAGCGCTTCGTCGAGATTGTCCGGATGATTCGTTGCCGCGACGATGATCACGCCTTCGTTCGATTCGAAGCCGTCCATTTCCGCGAGCAGTTGATTGATGATGCGGTTGCTCTCCGCTTCGACCGGACCGCCGCCGGTATCGGTGCGTTTGCCGAGTCCATCCGCTTCGTCGATGAAGATCACCGTCGGCGCATTCTTGCGCGCGAGTTCGAACAGATGCTTCACTTTCTGGATGCCGACGCCATAGTACTTCGCACTGAAATAGCTGCCGGTGATCGCGATGAAGTTCGCGTTGCATTCGCCCGCGAGCGCCTGCGCGAGGCGCGTCTTGCCGACGCCGGGACCGCCCGTCATCAGGATGCCGCATGGCGCGCGCACGCCCATGCCGGTAAATTGTGCAGGCTCGGTAAGCCAGGCGCGCACGTCGTTGAGCGCGGCTTTCGCTTCGCCTGCGCCGATGACGTCGTCGAAACGCAAGGTCGGCGAAGTGCCGAGCAGTTGCGCGCCGCCGCGCATCTCGCGGCGCATGAACCAGAGCAGGCCGCCGATCATCAGCACGGGCAGCAGCAGGCTCAGCACATCGCGCGAGCGGTCGAACGTCTCGGACCAGCGCGCCATGCCCACGCGCACATCGGCGTCGGGCAGCCATACGAGCTGATAGGGCGACGCGGCGCCCGGTTTCATGTCGCCGAGCAGCAGCGCGCTGGAGAACGCGCCCTTGTGGTCCGCGACGTAGTACTTTTCGCCTTTCATCGTCGACACGAGGATGGCGTCGGGGCTGACGCCGATCGTCGCGACGTTGCGCTCGCGAATATCGGTCAGCATTTCCGATGCGTCCTTTTCCCGATGCGTCCACGCGGATGCGTCGTGCCGCATCTGATTCGCAATGCCACTCAGCGCAGCGGGCTGCGATTGCGTCGCGCGCACTTCATTGCGCCAATGCACCACGCCCACACCCGCGACGAGCGCGGCGGCGATCACGCCATATGCGATATATCGGCCAACGCGTGACCGCAGCGAATTCCTTGCCGGTTTCATCAATTCTTTCCCAATGGGGCCGCAAGGGCGGCGCCCGTCAATCTATCGTCGGAGGAATGGCATCCGAACGTGCTGTTCGCGCTCCGGTGGTGGGATGCCCGCCGCATATGGCTTGACGCTCAAGATGGCGAAGCGATCGACCTTGAACCGCAGATCGTCAACCATGCGAGCATGGCCCTTATTCGGGGATTGCTCCGCTGGAATGGTGCCCGTAGTGCATGACCATTCGATAACGCGGAACAGCGTGCGAGCGAGCGTCACCGCGCCTTGTCGGATTCGGGTCCTTTTTTGTAATTAACGGCAGACGACGAGTCTTCTTGACGACAGTGTAAAAACGACAGATCCGCGCTCGCGGCTCGATGCAGGTTTGATGGTGTATGCAGGACGAAGCCAAGGATATCACGGGAAAAATCGATGCTCCATCCGGTAAGGAATACTGCTTGCTTAAGCTACCGCACTGTCCGCGCACATGGGGCGCGCGGCGGATTCAAACGGGAAGGAGAAAACATCATGTTGTATTACGCGTTGGTCTTTTTCGTGATCGCGCTGATTGCGGCCGCGCTCGGTTTTGGCGGCATTGCGGCGGGCGCTGCGAGCATCGCGAAGATCTTGTTCTTCATATTCCTCGTAATTTTCCTCGTGACGCTCGTGATGGGGCTCATGCGAAGGTGAAGTTTGCATGAGGGGGCGTCGCGGAGCGACGCCCCTGTGGCGCGTCGATAATGCTTCGGTATCCAGATAAAACTATCGCGCCACGACCTCCCGCAATGCCGCCTGACGGCGCACGATCCAGTTGAACAGCGGCGACGCCATCAGCGTGCTGAGCACGGCCATCAGCACGAGTATCGAAAACAGCCCGGGCAATATCACGCCCGCCGCCAGCCCGATATTGATGATGATCAGCTCCATAAGCCCACGCGCGTTCATCAGCGCGCCGATCGCCATTGCGTCGCCGGGCGGTTCGCCGTTCATGCGCGCGGCCGCCCAGCACGCGATGCCCTTGCCGCCGAACGATGCGAACAGAATGGCGACGGCGGCCACCATGATGGCCGGGTCCATGAGCATGTCGAGCCGCGTGTTGAGACCGGAGTAGGTGAAGAACATCGGCAATAGGAACACGACGACGAAAGGCTGCAGCATGTCGCGCAGCTTCTCGGTCAGCGGGCCGCGCGGCAGCGCGACGCCGAGCAGAAAGCCGCCGAACACCGCGTGAATGCCGATCGAGTCCATCGCGAACGCGCACAGCGAGAACAGCACCATCACGGCGGCGAGCACACTCGTGGGCAGCGGCGCGTCGGGATCGAGTCCGGCGGCGAGCCTGCGCAGCAGCTTGCCGCCGACGAAGATCATGAACAGCGCAAAGGCCGCGCCGCCGCCGATCGCCATATACGCGCCCGTCCACGAGCCGCCGAAGCTCGCCAGCACGATCGCGAGGATGCACCATGCGGCGGCGTCGTCGAAGGCGCCTGCGGTCAGCGCGAGCGTGCCGAGCGAGGTGCCGGCGAGTCCGCGCTCGTGAATGATGCGCGCGAGCATCGGAAACGCGGTGATCGCGATCGCCGCGCCTAAAAACAGCGACGCCTCGTAGAGCCGCACCTTTTCCGCGAAGAGGCCGGTGATCGTGAGCAGCCACGGCGTCAGCGCGAACGCGAGCACGAACGGCGCGAGGATGCCGGCGAGCGAAACGCTCATCGCGCTCCTCGCGCGTGCGCGGAAGTGATCCGCGCGAAATTCCGTGCCGACCAGAAACATATAGAGCCCGACGCCGAGCTGCGCGGCGACGTAGAGCATGCCCATCGTCGCCTTGGGGAAGAGCGCCTGTTGCCAGTGCGGCAGCAGCAGCCCGAAGAGCGAGGGCCCGAGCAGCACGCCCGCGATCATCTCGCCGACCACTTGCGGCTGGCCGACGCGTTGCGCGAGCCGGCCGACCAACTGGCTCGCGAACACAATGACAGCGGCCTGGGCGAAGAAGTAGACGGACAGTTGGGAAGTCGGCATCGTTGGTGCGGTGAAAGAACGGACGACGGCAGTCTGACGGCGAGCCCGGCGGTCTGTCAACGTCGAAGGGGCTTGCCACGCGCGTTTCGTATCGGTATTGTCGAGGGGTTCGACAACGCGCCACGGAAGAGCTCGTCCCCCGCGACGACGCCGACGGAGCAACCGCCCCGGAAACTCTCAGGCAAAAGGACCGTGCGCGCCGGAACATCTGGAGAGCGGCGCTTTCACGCGCCCACCGAAGGGGAGCCCCCGGCTATCGGCGCAAACGTCGACTGCTCGCGGGCGAAACTCTCAGGTACATGGACAGATGGGGCATCGGTGCCGGCTGCGGTATGTAGCCAAGGCCGGCGATGCTCAATAAATCTGGACCATGTCATGTCACGAATCGCCATCATCGGCGCCGGGATCACCGGCGTCACGACCGCTTACGCCCTCGCGCAGCGCGGTTTTCGCGTCACCGTTCTCGAACGCCATCGCTACGCGGCGATGGAAACGTCGTTCGCCAACGGCGGCCAGCTTTCCGCGAGCAACGCCGAAGTGTGGAACAGCCGCGCCACCGTGCTGAAGGGGCTGAAATGGATGTTCACGCGCGACGCGCCCCTTCTGATGAACCCGCGCCCCAGTTGGCACAAGTACAGCTGGATGGGCGAGTTTCTGCGGCATATACCGAACTACCGCGTCAATACGGCTGAGACCGTGCGCCTCGCGATCGCGGCGCGCGAGCATCTCTTTCGCATCGCGCGGGACGAGAACATCGACTTCGATCTCGAACGGCGCGGCATCCTGCATTTCTACGCGACGCGCAAGGAGTTCGACGCCGCCGCGAAGGTCAACGAGATTCTGAAGGGCGCGGGTCTCGACCGGTACGCCGTCACGCCCCAAGAGATCGAATCGATCGAGCCGACTCTGCGCGGTGCGTTTCATGGCGGCTTCTTCACGCCATCGGATTCGACGGGCGACATCCACAAGTTCACGCGCGGACTCGCGGATGCCTGCGCGCGACATGGCGTCGAGTTCCGTTACGACACATCGGTGACATCGATCGATGAGCAGGCGGGGCGTCTCACGCTGACCGTCGAACATGCGGGCGAGTCGCAGCCGCTCGGCTTCGACGGCATCGTGGTCTGCGCGGGCGTCGGCAGCCGGGCGTTTGCCGCGATGGCGGGCGATCATCTCAACGTCTATCCGGTCAAGGGCTATTCGATCACCGTCTGCCTCGACGACGCCCGCAGCCGCGATCATGCGCCGTGGGTCAGCCTGCTCGATGACCGCGCGAAGATCGTCACGAGCCGGCTCGGCGCGGACCGTTTTCGTGTGGCGGGAACGGCGGAGCTGAACGGTTTCAACCGCGATATCCGCGCGGATCGCATCGCGCCGCTGGTCGAATGGACGCGGCGTTATTTCCCCGACGTGTCGACGGCGCGCGTGATTCCGTGGAGCGGCCTGCGCCCGATGTTGCCGAGCATGCTGCCGAAGGTCGGGCAGGGCAAGCGTCCCGGCGTGTTCTACAACACGGGGCACGGGCATCTTGGCTGGACGCTTTCGGCGGCGACGGCCGAACTCGTCGCGGAAGCGGTGTTGCAGCGCTTGCCTCGCCAGCCGGTGCGTGAAGCGGCGCCGGGCGGCATCGAGCGCAGCGAAGCGCTGCTATAAGCCCTCGCGTGGCGCTCCGTGCAAGAGGCGCGTTTCGCCTCAGCCGAGCGCCACGACCGCGATTTCGACGAGCAGATCCGGCGACGCGAGTTGCGCCTGCACCGTCGCGCGTGTGGGCGCGCAGCCTTCGGGTACCCACGCGTCCCATACTTCGTTCATGCCGGCGAAATCGCGGCCGATGTCCGCGAGCCATACTTGCGCGGAGACGAGACGCGTCTTGTCGATGCCGGCCTTGTCGAGAAAGCCGTCGATCTTTTCGAGCACTTTAGCGGTTTGCAGCTTCACGTCCGGCGTGGGATCGGCCGATGTCTGGCCGCCGATGAATACGAGGCCCGCCGCTTTTACGACGCGGCTCATGCGTTGATTGGTGTCGATGCGAACGATATCGTTCATGTGTAGTTCTCCGAGTTAAAAAAATGCGCTAGGGAAGCGCCTGTTACCCGCTTGCTTTTTGTCGCCGGATCCCGTTTTCGTGTCGGTCTATTGGTGATGCCCCTGTGCGGGGCGGCAGTCACTTTCTTTGCTGCTGCAAAGAAAGTAACCAAAGAAAGCAGCCCGATACGCCCGCGGTCACACGCAATTTGGGTATCCTTCTCCTCGCTCGTGGCGTCTGTAGCGAGTGCCCTCACAGGCCACCTCGGGCTTGGACCGCGCACGGTCTGTCACATCGCACCACATAACACAATGGTTCAGCGCCAAATGACTCCGGCCCGCTTCGCGGCCGATGGGTCAATCGGGTTTGCGCGTGCTTCTGCGTTTATCTTTTCTCGTCGGTTTCCCTTGCATACCCTTCGGCAGCGCGTAGCGCTGTGCCGGAACTTTTTCGTGCTGAACCTGCGTCCTTGGTGTACTAGCTTGTCAGACCGTGCGCGGTCCACGCCCGATGTGGCCTACGAGGGCACTCGCTACAGAGGCCACGAACAACGAGAAGAACACCCAAATTGCGTATGACCGCGGGCGTCTCAAGCTGTTTCTTTGGTTACTTTCTTTGCAGCAGCAAAGAAAGTGACTGCCGCCCCGCACAGGGGCAACGCCAATAAACCAACACGAAAACGGGATCCGGCGACAAACCTAATGCGCAACGAGCCGCGACGCACTCGCGTCACTAAAAACCGCATGGCGCTCAAACCGATCAATGGCGAAAGCATCAAGCGACAGCGACGCCACGCCATCGAGCATCAGTTCCGACACGAGCTTCCCGCACCCCGGCCCGAGCTGAAACCCGCTACCGCAATAACCGAACGAGTAGTAAAGATTCGACGCCTCGCGGCTCGCGGAAATCACCGGCAATTCATCCGCGGTAAACGCTTCAACCCCCGCCCACGCGCGATTCACGCCAAGATGCCGCAGATGCGGAAATAGATCAGTCACGGTGCGCGCACTCTTCACGAGGCGGATGAAATCCACTTCGCCATGCCGATTCGCGAGATCCGCGATGCCGATCAGCTTGCCGCCGATCACCACCGTGCCGTTGTCGAACTGCTTGAACGAGAGCGGCCGGCCCGTCGCGCCGAGCGTCGCGCGGCAGAACGGCGCGACGCGATGCGTGACCATCAGCATCAACCCTTCCGGATGCACGGGCACCGCCTCGCCCACCTGCTTCGCGAGTTCGCCGGACCACGCGCCCGCCGTGACGAGCAGCTTTTCCGCGCTGAACGTGCCACGCGGCGTGTGCGCGAACCAGCGCGTGCCACGCTGCTCGATGCGTCGCACCGGCGTGCCTTCCAGAAAGCGCGCGCCGAGCCTTTGCGCGGCGAGGCGGAACGCGGTCGTCGTCCTGAAGGGCAACGCGTAACCGTCGCGCTCGACCCAGATGCCGCCCGTTACGTGCCGCGCGAGCGCCGGTTCGAGTTCGAGCACGGCGTCGCGGTCGATCACTTTCTCATGCGTGAAGCCGTGCGATTCGAGCAGCGCGACGCGCTCGCGGCAGGCTTCGAGTTCGTCGTCGGTTTCGGCGATCTTCAACTGGCCCGACGCGACGAAGCCGCCGTCCTCGCCGATCAGATCGGCCATGCCGTGCCAGATTTCGCGCGACATCAGCGCGAGCGGAATTTCCGGCACGGGCCGTCCGAGCGTACGCACGCCGCCCGCATTTACGCCCGACGAATGGCGCGCGACATAGTCGGCTTCGAGCACGATCACCTGCGCGCCGCGCCGCGCCGTATGAAACGCGCTGCTCGTGCCATGCAATCCGCCGCCCACGACCAGCACGTCCGCTTCCTGAGCTCCGCTTGCGTCATTCACCGGCGAGTTCTCCGAGCGTGAGCGGCTTGATCGGCGGACGGATGCGGTAATAGCCGACTTCGGCGGGCGAGACCCGGCGCGCATCGGCGATGACTTCCGTCACCGTGAGTCCGCACATGCGGCCCTGGCACGGCCCCATGCCGCATCGTCCAAACGACTTCGCCTGATTCGGCCCGACGCAGCCCAACTCGACGAACTGGCGCAACTCGCCCGCCGTCACTTCCTCGCAACGGCACACGATGGTCGCATCGCCCGGAATGCGATTCACATGGCGCGGGCGATACAGGCTGTCGAGAAACGGCCGGATACGCATGACGTCCGCGAGCGCGCGGCGCAGCGGGGCGGCTTCGGCATCGCGCGCGGCGGTGTCGAGCGCGCCGAGTTGCGCCGCCGCCGCGACGCCCGCGAGCGTGCCCTGCAACGCGGCCGCCTGCGCCCCGCCGATGCCCGCGCCATCGCCCGCGACGAAGATGCCGGGCACATCGAGTTCGCCCCATGCGTCGGTCTTCGGCGTGAAGCACAGTTGCGCATCGTCCCAGCGATGCCCCGCGCGCAGCGCATGCGTGAACTGCGTGTTCGGCACGACGCCCTGATGCAGCAGGATCACGTCCGCTTCGACGCGATGCGCGACGCCCTGCGTCGTGAAGCAGAGCGCCGCCGCGTGCTCGGCGTTATCCGTGCCGGTGCGCGCTTCCACGCGCAGATCGTCCGCCGCCTCGAAGATCGGAACGCCCGCGTCGCGCAGCGTGCGGATCAGTTGCAGGCCCTTGCTCAGGAAAGGCCACGCGCGCAGCGCCGACAGCAGATGACGCTTCGCGCGCCAGCGGTCTTCGTGACGCGTCGTATCGACGAGTGCGCGAATCGGCACGCCTGCCCGCACGTATTGCCAGCCGAGCAGATACAGGAGCGGCCCGCAGCCCGCGAGCACCGGCGGCGCGGCAGGCACTTCGCCCGCGCTCTTGAGCAGGATCTGCGCGGCGCCCGCCGTCAGCACGCCGGGCAGCGTCCAGCCGGGAATCGGGAAGGGGCGTTCGAGCGCGCCGCTTGCGAGAATCACGCGCTGCGCATCGAACGAGGCGATCTGGCCGTCCTTCAGATAGTTGATGCCGCGCTCGCGCGTGACCTGCCAGACGCTCGCATTCGTCACATGGCGCGCGCCGGACGCGGCGAACGCCTGAGCGATCGCCGCGCCCGCCGCGTAGTCCGGACCGAGAATCTCCTTGCGGCGCGCGTCCGCACGGCCGATCGCGCGATAAATCTGCCCGCCGACCGCGTCCTGCTCGTCGATCAGCACGGTTTTCAGGCCCGCGCGCGCGGCGCGGGTGGCCGCGCTCATGCCTGCGGGACCGGCGCCGACCACGACGACATCGACGGCTTCGGGTGCGAAATCAGCGGCCATGGGCGTTCTCCAGCGGAGCATCGGTTGCGGTCGCCGGCGGCAGATCGCGCGCGCCTTCCTGCGAGCGCACCCGCATGCCGGCCTTTACGTCGACCATGCAGCTCTGGCGGCTCGGCACGCCGTCGATTTCGACCAGGCATTCGAAGCACGCGCCCATCATGCAGTAGGGCGCGCGCGGGGCGCCGGAGACGGGCGTCGCACGAAAGCGCGAGACGCCCGCCGCGAGCAGCGCCGCCGCGACCGAACGTCCGGCGGGCACGGTGAGCGGCTGGCCGTTGAACCAGATTTCGATGTTGCCGCCTGCGGAGCCATCGAGCGGCTTGAAGAGCGTGGGATTCGATTGGGCTGTCATGTCGAACTCAATGTGCGGGAGTCAGTTCTTGTGCGTGCTCGAAGCGGCGCGCGGAGAAGCTGGGCAGTTCATCGGGCATCGGCGCGCCCATGATCCACGGCGCGACGCGCAGCGCATGCGCGGCGGCGAGCGTCACGCCACTGTGGCAAGTGACGACGAACGCGCCCGGATGCGCCTGCGATGCGTCGTAGATCGGAAAGCCGTCGGGACTGTAGACGCGCAACGCGGCCCACATGCGAACGAGCCGCACGTGCCTGAGCATCGGGAAGGCGCGCACGCCGCGGCGGGCGATGTCGGCGAGCACGTGCGTCGTGGTGAAATCGTTGAAGCCGACTTCTTCCATCGAATCGCCGAATTGCACGCTGCCCTCGTCGGTCTGGCGCACGTTGAGCGTCGGATAGTGGAGAAACGGCGCGACGCGCTCGCTCACCAGCACTTGCCCGCGATTCGGCGCGACCGGCGCATTCAGTCCGACGAACGGCGCAAGCGCGCGATTGCCGAGGCCCGCCGCGAGCACGACGCGCGCCGCGCGATACGTGCCGCGCTTGCCCGTTACCGTGAATCCGCCCGCTTCCGGCACGACGCGTTCCGCGCGCTCCGCCGACACGAGCCGCACGCCGCGCGCCCGCATCGCCGCGTGCAGGGCGCGCAGCAGTTTGAGCGGATTCACGTGGCCGTCCATCGGCGTATAGCTCGCGCCGATCACGGCGGGCCCGATCTGCGGAATGCGCTCGCGCACTTCGGCGGCGCTGAGCATCTGATACGGGTAATCGCCGAGCTCGGCCTTGAGCGTCGAGAGGCGCTTCTCGCGTTCCGCGCGTTCTTCGTCATCGAACAGGAACTGGAAGCCGCCCGGCTGACGCAGCGCGACATCGATGCCGGTTTCGCTCTGCAAGGCATCGGCGAATCCGGGCCAGCGCGTCGACGAACTGCGCGACCATTGCGCGTACGGCGACAAGCCATAGCCCTTGCCCTGAATCCACACGAGGCCGAAGTTGCCGCGCGAGGCGCGCAGGCCGCCGTCGTCTTCGTCGAGCACGGTCACGCGCGCGCCTTCGCGGGCGAGCCCGTAGGCCACGGCCGAGCCGACCAGGCCGCCGCCCAGGACGAGCACATCGGGGCTGGCGGAGCTTGAAAATGTCATCGGGCTTCTCCGATCAGAATGCGATCCAGTCCGACCATGCGGTCGAGCAGGATCATCAGCAGGACCGTGCCGACGATCAGCACCGCCGAGACCGACGCCACCAGCGGATCGATCGTCTGCGCGATCTGGTTGTACATGGCGACGGGCAGCGTGGTGGTGCCGGGCGTCGCGACGAAGATGGTCATCGTGAGTTCGTCGAAGCTCTGGATGAACGAGAGCACCCAGCCGCCGGCGACGCCCGTGCGGATCATCGGCAGCACGACGCGGCGAAACGCGGTGAAGCGGCTCGCGCCACACGAGAGCGCCGCGCGCTCGGCATCGCGATCGAGCCCGACGGCGGAAGACAGCGCAAGCCGCAACGCATACGGCAGCACGATGATCACGTGCGCCGCGACCAGCGACCAGAACGAGCCCGACAGATGCAGCAGCGACAGAAAGCGCAGGAACGCGATGCCGAGCACGACCGCCGGAATCATCATCGGCGAGAGGAAGAAGCTCGTGAGCGCGGCGCGGCCCGGAAAGCGATAGCGCGCGATCGCAAGCGCGGCGGGCACCGCGAGCAGCACGCCGATGGTCGCCGCCGCGAACGCGAGCCGCACCGACAGCCAGAACGCCGCGACGATGTCGCCGTTCTCGATGATCGCGTGGAACCAGCGGAAAGACGCGCCATCGAAGGGCATCGAGATGAAGCCCTTGTCGGTGAAGGCGACGAGCATCACCACCGCGAGCGGCGCGACGATGAAGGTCAGGAAGAACGCGTTGTAGGTGAGCGCGAGCCAGCCGTTTTCTTTCATGATGTGGGTCCTCCGCTCAGTCGAAGATATGCCGGAAGCGGCGTTCGGCGAGACGGCTGCAACCCATCACGATCGCCACGTTCGCAATCAGCAGCAGCACTGCGATGCTCGCGCCCAGCGGCCAGTTGAGCGTGCCGAGGAATTCGTCGTAGGCGGCGGTCGCCACCACTTTCAGCCGCCGTCCGCCGATCAGCGCGGGCGTGGCGAACGCCGACGCCGACAGCGCGAACACGATGATCGAGCCCGACAGCACGCCCGGCATGATCTGCGGCAGCACCACGCGGCGAAACACCGCGAATGGCGAGCCGCCGAGCGAGCGGCCGGCCCATTCCACCTGCGGGTCGAGCTTCTGCATCGTCGCCCAGACCGACATCACCATGAACGGCACCAGCACGTGCGTGAGCGCGATGATCACGCCGGTCATCGTGAAGACCAGGCGGATGGGTTCGTCGGTGACGTGCAGCGCCTGCAGCACGTTGTTGAGCACGCCGTTGTTGCCGAGCAGGATCTGCCAGCCGAGCGTGCGTACGACCACCGAGATGAGCAGCGGGCCGAGCACGATCAGCAGACACAGCGATTGCCACGGCCGCTTCATGCGCGCGAGCACGATGGTCTCCGGCACGCCGAGCACGATCGAGAGCAGCGTGACCGCGAACGCGAGCCCGGCGGTGCGCAGGAAGATCGTGCCGTAATAAGGATCGCTTATCACTTCCCAGTAGTTGCCGAGCGTAAAGGCGGGCAAGACGCCGGCCGTATCGTTGAACACGCGGAACGACAGCATCAGCGTGAGCAGGAGCGGCACCAGCAGCAGGCCGATGAAAAGCAGCAGCGCGGGCCCCGACAGCAGCCACGGCGCGGCGCCGGGACGGGCGTCGTCAAGCGTGGCCATTGACGTTCTCCCGGATGTCCTGGGTGAGCACGCGCAGGTCGTCGTCGGTCCAGTCGAGACCGACTTCGTCGCCTTCCTCAGGCGGCGGCGCGCCGTGATTCGGCTGCGCCACGCGCAGCTTGCCGAGGCCGGTCTCCACTTCGAGCAGCCATTGATTGCCGACGAACACGCGCGTCGCGATGCGGCCGCGCACGCGGGCATCGCCAGTCTTGCCGTTCGCCAGATGCACCTTCTCCGGACGGATGTAGACGTTCACCGCGCCATCGACATGACGGCCTTCGTGCGGCACATGCATCTGCGTGCCCGCGACGTCGACGATCGCGCAGCGCGGATTGCGCCGCAGCACTTCGCCGGAAAACGCATTGGTGCGACCGAGAAAGGTCGACGCGAACGGCGTCGCGGGGCGCTCGTAGGCGTCGTAGGGCGTGGAGAGCTGCGAGATCGCGCCGCGATGCATCACCGCGATGCGGTCGCTCATCGTCATCGCTTCGACCTGATCGTGCGTGACGAGGATCGTCGTGATGCCAAGACGCTTCTGGATCGCGCGCAATTCGATGTGCATCTCCTCGCGCAGCTTGGCGTCGAGATTGGACATCGGTTCGTCGAGCAGCAGCAGTTCGGGCTGCATCGCGATAGCACGGGCGATCGCCACACGCTGCCGCTGGCCGCCCGACAGTTCCTTCGGATAGCGATGCCCGAGTCCGTTCAGACGCACCAGCGCGAGCGCTTCGGCGACGCGTTCGTCGCGCTCGCGGCGCTTCACCTTGCGCATCTCCAGTCCGAAGCCGACGTTGCCCGCCACCGTCATGTGCGGAAACAGCGCGTAGCTCTGAAACACCACGCCGATGCCGCGTTTTTCCGGGCGCTCGTGGGTGATGTCGCGTCCATCGAGTTCGATGCGGCCGGTCGTCGGCGTGACGAAGCCCGCGACCATTTGCAGCGTGGTGGTCTTGCCGCAGCCGGACGGGCCGAGCAGCGACAATAGCTCGCCGCGCTCGACCGCCAGATCGAGCTGCTCGATCGCCGTGAAATCGCCGTAGCGTTTCGAAATGCCTTGCAGAGTCAGAAAGGCCATGCGCGTTGCTCCTTCGTCACGTCAACGGATCGTGGGCGCGCTTCAGCGCTCGACCGAACGGTTCCAGCGCTCGGTCCACTCGGTGCGATGCTGGTTGATCGTGGCCCAGTCCATCGCGGTGAGCTTCGAGATCTGCTCGGGGCCGTAGGGCACGCGCGCGGCGATTTCCGGCGTCAGCTTGACGGTCTTGTTGACCGGCCCGAGACCGATGTTCTGCGCCTGCAGCATCTGCACTTCGGGCGTCAGAAGATACTGCACGAACTGCTGCGACAGGGCGGGCTGCGCGTTCTCCGCGACGACGCACGCCGCCACCTGCAACGCGACCGCGCCTTCCTTCGGGTAGACGAACTTGAGCGGAAAGCCGGTGTTCTGCAGGGCCACCGCGCGGCCGCTGCCGTAGGGCGCGAGAATCACGTCGCCGGACTGCATCTGGCCGTCCATCTCGCCGGGCGTCGGCGCCCACGAGAGCACGTTGGGCGCGACCTGCTTCGTCATTTCGGTGAAGCCCGGATCGATGTTCTTCTCGCCGCCGCCGGACAGCCGCGCGAGCATCACGAGCGTATGCAGGCCGTAGGTGTTGGTGATCGGCGGCACGCCGAGCTTGCCCTTGATGCGCTTGTCGGTGAGCGCCTTCCACGAATCGGGCGGCGGCAGGCCGGCCTTCTTGAACGCCTGCTCGTTGTAGCCGATTCCCGTCGCCACCATGCCGACGCCGATCGACGTGGGACCGAGCTTCGCGAGCGGATAGACGTCGTTCATGATCGGCGCGTCGTCGAGCTTCGCGCACAGGTTCATCTGCATCGCCTGATACATGGGGCCGTCGTCCATCACGGCGACGTTGATCTGCTGATGGCCCTTTTGCGCCTGGAGCTTGGCGAGCGTGTCGCTCGAATTGCCCGCGACGTAGACGACCTTGACGTCGTGCGCCTTCTCGAACGGCGGAATGATCTTCTGCCGATACAGCTGCTCGTTCGAACCGCCGACGTTGGCGACATAGAGCGTGGTTTCGGCGTGGGCGGCGAGTGCTCCGGTGATCGAAAGGACCGCGAACGCGGTGCGGGACAGGACGGACAGACGGCGAGGCAGCGCGCTTCTCATGACGACGATCTCCAGTTCCGTTACGTGGGGAGCGGGCTCGTTTGCCCGTCGATGGAATGAAGTGTCGCGCCGGGTGGTCATATCGTCCAATACGAATAAAATACTTATCTATGCAGGGATGATATGGATCGGGATCGTCGAGAATAGGGAAAATACGGGGAAAATACGGGGAAAATACCCATGAATCTGAAGCACATCGAGGCGTTTCGCGAGGTGATGGTGTCCGGATCCATGACCGCGGCGGCCAAGGCGCTGTTCACGTCGCAGCCCAATGTCAGCCGGCTGATTTCGCAACTGGAGCGCGAAACCGGTCTGCAGCTTTTTCAGCGCAGCGGCGTGCGGCTGATTCCCACGAGCGAGGGTACCGCCTTCTTCCGCGAGGTCGAACGTGCGTTCGTCGGCTTGCAGGGACTCGCGAATGCGGCGGCGCAGATCCGCAATCTCGGCAGCGGCCGTTTGCGCATTGCGGCGATGCCTTCGGCGGGCATCACGCTCGTGCCGCACGCGATCAAGCGCTTCGTCGAGCTATTTCCGGAAGTCACGGTGTCGCTGCATGTGAACACGTCGGGCACGGTGAATCACTGGACGGCGTCGCAGTTCTGCGATCTGGGCGTTGCCGTGTATGTGAGCGAGGCGTCGAACTGCGATGTGGAGCAGCTATCGAGCGTGTCCGCCGTGTGCGTGATGCCGGCGAAGCATCGGCTCGTGGCGAAGCGCGTCATCAGGCCGGAGGATCTGGAAGGCGAATCGTTCATTTCGCTGTGTCACGGCGACGGCACGCGCGCGTTGATGGACGAAGTGTTCCAGCGCGCGGGCGTGAAGCGCGTGCTCGCGATCGAGGCGCAATACACCGCGATGTGCTGCGAGATGGTGCGGCACGGCATGGGCGTGACGCTTGCGCATCCGATCGTCGCGCGCGATTTCCGAGGACCGGATATCGCGATCCGTCCGTTCCTGCCGGCGGTGCGCTTTCCGACCTATCTGCTGTTTCCGCCGCATCGGCCGCGCGAGCGGCTTGCGTCGGCGTTCGTCGAGGTGTTGCGCGCGCTGCACGAGGAATTGCTGGCGGAAGTCGTGCCGTCCGCGCGGGGCCGGGCGCGCGCGGTGGCGCGGGCGTGATATCGTCGGCGCACTGTCCACTGTCTCGAAGGAGAACGCGATGGCCGAGCTAGTCAATTGTCTGTGGTTCGATGGCGACGCGCGTGAGGCGGCGGAGTTCTACGCCGCCACGTTTCCGGATAGCCATGTCGGCGCGGGGCACGTTTCCGCGAAGCCGGGCGTGGGGCAGGGGCCTGAACTGACCGTCGAATTCACCGTGCTGGGTCAGCGTTTTCTCGGGCTGAACGGCGGCCCGAATTTCAAGCCGAATGAAGCGGTGAGCTTCATGGTCCACACCGACAGCGCGCAGGAGACGGATCGTTACTGGAACGCGATCATCGGCAATGGCGGCGAGGAGGGACCGTGCGGGTGGTGCAAGGACCGCTGGGGCTTTTCCTGGCAGATCACGCCGAAGCGGATGCTCGAGATTTTCAACAGCCCCGATCGCGAAGCCGCGCGACGCGCGATGGACGCGATGATGCAGATGAAGAAGATCGACATCGACGCGATCGAGCGCGCGGCGGCGGGCGGGTAAATGGTTGGGGCGTCGCACGCGGCGACGCCCTCGGACCTATAGCGACCGCTCGATAGCCTTGCTCAGCAAATCAAGCCCGAGATCAATTTCTTCCTCGCTGACGGTAAGCGGCGGTGCGATGCGAAACACCCCACCCATCCCGGGCAACTGCACGATATTCATGCTGAGGCCCAGATTCATGCACTCGCGTGTGATCTTCGCGCCCAGTCCATCGGCGGGTTCTTTCGTGCGGCGATCCCTGACGATTTCCACGCCGAGCAGCAGACCACGTCCACGCACATCGCCGATGCAGTCGAAGCGCTCCATCAGATCGAGCAGTCCGCGTCTGAGCCGCGCGCTCATCACGTTCGCGCGCGCGACGAGCCCGTCGCGTTCGACCACATCGAGCACGCGTAGTCCGACGGCTGCCGGCAGCGGATCGGACACGTGCGTCGTGTAGAACAGATAGCCGAGTTCATGCGCTCGTTCCTCGATCTCCGCCGACGTGACGACCGCCGCGAGCGGCAAACCCGCGCCGAGCGTTTTCGATAGCGTGAGGATGTCGGGCGTGACGCCGTCGCGCTGGCACGCGAACATCGTGCCCGTGCGGCCGATGCCGGTCTGCGCTTCGTCGAGGATCAGGAACATGCCGCGCTCCTCGCACTTGCGCTTGAGCGCCGCCATGTAGCCTTCCGGCAACTCGATGATCCCGCCCGAACTCAGAATCGGTTCCGCGATGAACGCCGCGAGATTGCCGCTCGACTGCCGGTCGATGAGATCGAACGCGTAATCCAGTTCCGCGAGCCAGTCGTACTGGCCGTTGCGTTCGAAGCGCGCGCGATACGCAAACGGCGCGGGAATCGCAAACGAGCCGACCGCCGCCGGACCGACGCCCTTGCGCCCGGCGCTGTACGTCGCCGACGCGGCATGGCCCGTCATGCCGTGCCACGACTGCGCAAAGCCGACGACTTCGTATTTGCCCGTGACGAGCTTGGCCATGCGGATCGCGGCCTCGTTCGACTCCGCGCCGGTGCTGAGCAACAGCGCGCGATCGAGGCCGGCGGGCGTGATATCGGCGAGACGCGTCGCGAGATCGACCACGGGACGCGACAGCATCCCGCTGAACAGATGGTCCAGCTTGCCCGCATATTCGCTGATTACCGAGACGATGTCGGGATGGCTGTGGCCGAGCACCGCGCTCATCTGGCCCGACGTGAAATCGAGAATCGCGCGGCCATCGGCGTCGTAGACGAAGCTGCCCTGCGCGCGCTCGATGATCATCGGCTCGAAGGTGCCGCCGTAGCGAATCAGATGCTGCCTGGCGTTGTGCCAAAAAGTTGCGTCGTTGTTCAGGGACACCGTGCTTCTCCTGGCGGATGGTGAGAGGAATTTGCAGTGTAGTCGGCGCTGTGGTTTTATAGAATCGAATAGTTCTAATGCGAGATAGAAGAGGATCTAATATCTTGAGCCTTTCGCTGGAGATCGAATTGCTGCGCTCGTTCGCGGTCATCGCCGAAGTGCGGGCGCTGAGCCGCGCCGCCGAGCGCATCGGCCGGACGCAATCGGCGCTGAGCCAGCAGATGAAGCGGCTGGAGGATATCGTCGATCAGCCGCTCTTTCAGCGCACCGGCCGTGGCGTCGTGCTGACCAATCCCGGCGAGCGCCTGCTGGTTCACGCGCAACGCATCCTGCGCCTGCACGACGAAGCCATGGCCGATCTCTGCGGCAAGGGCCTTTCGGGCAGCATCCGCTTCGGCTGTCCGGACGATTACGCCGCCGTCTTTTTGCCGACGCTGCTGCGGCAGTTTTCCAGCCAGCATCCGCATGCGCTGGTCGAAGTCGTGTGCGGTCCGACGCCCCGGCTCGCCGAGCAGTTGAAGAAACGCGCGCTGGATCTCGCGATGCTCTCGCTGCCCGAAGACAGCCCCGGCGGCGAGGTCATCCGGCGCGAGCAGCTCGTGTGGATCGGCTGCCCGGGGATGGAATCCGCGCACTACGATCCGTTGCCGCTCGCGCTCTCCGATCCGGACACGCTCGACCATATCGCCGCATGCGAGGCGTTGCAGCGCGCGGGCAAGGCGTATCGCATCGCGTATGCGAGCAGCAGTCTCGCGGGACTCACCGCGCTGGTGCGCTCGGGTCAGGCTTTCGCGGTCATCACACAGACAGCGGTGCCTGCGGATCTCTGCGTGCTGAACGCGGATACCGGATTGCCCGCGTTGCCGGGCGTGGGCATATCGCTGAAGTTTGCGCGGGAGCGTCCGTCGCTGTTGACGGCGGCGTTCGCGGAACACATCAGGCTCACGCTGCCGTTGCTGTGAGGGGCGGGGCGCGTCCAGTTAAACTAGCCGCACGCATTTTCGTCCCGACGCCACATGCCATCCCACGACCCCGACGCCTTGCAGGACCCGGCCCTGCTGCGCCGCCTTCTGCGCGCGAAGGACCGCATGGATGCGTCGTCGCACGAAGACTGGCCGGTCAGGCGGCTGGCCGAAGTCAGCGGCGTCTCGGAAGCCCATTTCGCGCGCTCGTTCAAGCGCGCGTTCGGCCTTCCGCCGCATCGCTATCTGTTGACGCGGCGCATCGAGCAGGCCGTCACGCTGTTGCGCGATACCGATCTTCCCATCACCGACATCGCATTCGTCACCGGCTGGGAAAGCCTCGGCACCTTCGGCCGCATCTTTCGCGATATCACCGGCCACAGTCCGGGCGCGATGCGCGCCGCATCCCGCAGCGATAACCACGCGATCGATCGCGTGCCCGCCTGCGTGCTGAAGGCCGCGCAGCGCCCGGATCTCAACATCGCAGTTTTGGAGAAGCGGCGGCGCGTCGCGAACGGTAAAGTGCGCCCATCTTCAACGAAGGAGGTCACATGAACCAGGGCATCAGCGTGGCAGGCATCTATGTCGACGATCAGGACGAAGCGCTCGCGTTTTACGTCGACAAGCTCGGATTCCGCGTCCACACCGACGTGCGCAACGGCACGTACCGATGGCTCACCGTGCAGCATCCGGATCAGCCGTCGTTCCAGCTCGGCCTGTTCGCGCCCGGCCCGCCCGTTCACGACGACGCGACGGCGCAAACCCTGCGCGCGATGGTCGCCAAGGGCGCGATGCCGCCGCTCGTGCTCAATGTCGCCGATTGCCGCGCGAGCTACGAACGGCTGAAGGCGAGCGGCGTGGAGTTCACACAGGAGCCGGTCGATCGCTTCGGCAGTGTCGACGCCGGCTTCCGCGATCCCGCCGGCAATGGCTGGAAGATGATCCAGCCGCCGCGCAACGACAAGTGAGTCGCGGGGTGATCGGGACGTGATCTGTCCGCATTCGCGGCAAAGATGAGGTCTGTTCGCACAACGCTTAGAACATGACCGACACGTCCCTGGAACTTTCGCCAGCCGGCTCCGCATCCTCGTACGATCCACCTCGCGACACGTCATCGCTCGTGCTGACGTGGGTCCGGCGCGCGCGCGAATCGCAGCTTCGCCATTACGCGATGGCCGACCGCCTGACGCGCTGCGGCCGGCGTCTGGGGCTCGCCGTCATCGGCATTACGGCGGCGACGGGCACATCGGCGTTTCTGTCGCTCGTCGCGACAGCGGTGTCGCCGGATGTGCGCGTCGTCATCGGCATGACGAGTCTGAGCGCCGCCGTGCTCGCCTCGTTGCAGACATTCCTGCGTTACGGCGAGCGCGCCGAGCTGCATCGCCGTGCGGGCGCGCAGTACGGCGCGGTGCGGCGGCGGCTCGAAGCGATCCACGCCGCCGATCCCTGCGTGCGCGACGCGTGCGTGATCGACGCGGTTCGCGACGAACTCGATCACATTGCGCAGACGGCGCCGCATCTGCCGCGTCGGGTGGCGGGAACGACGCTTACCGGTTCTCGCTGATGCAGCCGATCGCATCGCGCATCGCGCCGAAGCGGCGGCGATATTGTGCCGGCGTGAGACTCACCTTGCGTCTGAACAGCCGGCTGAAGAATCCCGCGTCTTCATAGCCGACTTCATTGGCGATGGCCTCGATCGGCTGACGGTCGGTTTCGAGCATCTGCTTGGCTTCCTCCAGCCGCAGCGTATGCACGTACGCGAGCGGCGACATGCCGGTCGCCTGCTGAAAGCGGCGCTTGAACGAGCGCTCGGGCAGGCCGCTCATCTGCATCATCGCGCCGACGGGCGAGGGCTGCGCATAGTGCTCGGCGATCCACGACTGACACCGCGCGATGACCGCATCTTCCGCCTGCCGCGTGCGCGCGAGCCGCGCGAACGGCAGCTGGCCGACGTCGTGCCAGTCGACGAGATTGATGCGCGCCGTCTGCATCGCGGTTTCGATGCCCGCGAGCCGCGCGATCAGATACAGCGCGAGATCGAGCCACGACGTGCCGCCGCCCGCCATGATGAGCCGCTCGCCGTCGCCCGATGCGACGAGCGCGCGATGCGCGCGCACTTTGATCGACGGATATTGCCGTGACATGAAATCGCAGTACGCCCAGTGCGTGGTCGCATCGAGGCCATCGAGGAGGCCCGCTTCCGCGAGCAGGATCGCGCCCGAGCATGCCGTCGCGAGGATCTTGCCCTGCGCATGGCAGCGTCGCAGGCACGCGATTTCATCGTCGAAGCGGCCCGCGAGCGGCTCGCCGGGCGGCACCAGCAGCTCGGGCACGCAGATGACATCGGCGTCATCGCAGGCATCGAGCGTCGCCTCCGCCGTGATACGCACGTTGTTGCCGGCGATGAACGCGCCGCCGTGACGCGACACGACCATGGGCGCGATCGGCGCGCGCCCCGGCGTGCCCTCGACGATGAGACCCCAGTCGCGTCCCGCCGACATGAACATGTCGTACATGCCGTACACCACCGACGCCGACGTCTCGGGCAGCGCGAGGATGCAGATGCGCACGGGTGATCGGTCGTTCATGGCCGTTTTGTCCGGTTAGTTGCCGAAATGGCTTTGGTGTCGAACGCGCGCGGGTCGTATCGTGGCTCCGTCGTATTGTTATTTAAGTGTAAGGAAGGCGTGTGCGCCAGCCGGCTCCCACAGGGACGGGCAACGGCACGCGCGTGTTGTATCTCCTCCTTTCATTGACGTGGACCTCGTAGACGGAGCATGACCATGAGCCAGTACCGCACGCACCTTCCGCAGCTCGACGACGCGCTTTTCATGACCGACGGCGGCATCGAAACGACCTTGATCTTTCACGATGGCATCGAGCTGCCGTGCTTCGCCGCGTTCGATCTTCTGAAGGACGCCGCGGGCACGGCGCGCCTCGACGCGTATTTCCGGCGCTATGCGGCGCTGGCGCAAAGCGAGGGCGTCGGCCTGGTGCTCGAAGCGCCGACATGGCGCGCGAATGCGGACTGGGGCCGCAAGCTGGGCTATTCCGATGCCGCGCTCGCGCACGCCAACCGGCAGGCGATCGATTTGCTTGTGCGGGTGCGCGAGGCGTTTGAAACGCCGAACACGCCCATCGTCATCAGCGGGTGTCTGGGGCCGCGCGGCGATGCGTATCGCGTCGAGTCGCGCATGAGCCGCGAAGAGGCGCGCGCGTATCACCAGCCGCAGATCGATACGCTCGCGGCAACCGAAGCGGACATGATCGCGGCCTTCACGATCACGTATCCGGAAGAGGGCATCGGCGTGATCGATGCCGCCCGGGCGCGCGGCATGCCCGTGGCGATCTCGTTCACGCTCGAAACCGATGGACGTCTGCCGTCGGGCGATGCACTCGGCGATGTCATCGAGCGCGCCGATGCCCAAACGGACGCCTACGCCGCGTACTACATGATCAATTGCGCGCATCCGTCGCATTTCGAAACCGTACTCGGCGATGGCGGCGCGTGGCGCGACCGCGTGCATGGCATCCGCGCCAACGCGTCACGGCGCAGTCATGCCGACCTCGACGACGCCGCCGATCTCGACGACGGCGATCCCGTGGAACTCGGCGCGCAGTATCGTGCGCTGCACGCGTGGTTGCCGCGCATGAATGTGGTGGGCGGGTGTTGTGGCACGGATCATCGGCATGTGAGCGCGATCTGTGGCGCGATGAAGGCGGCGAGGGTGCGGTACGCATGAGGCGTCGGCGTGGTGAGGCTGCCAGCCGTCGCGCAGCACTCACCGCGCCCGCAGCGTCCCATGCGTCAACTGATATCCCGCGATCAGCCCCATGTCGTAGGCACTTTCCAGCGCGCGCACGATATCCATCGGCTTGACGAGAATGCCGTCGCCGAGCGCACCGCCGCGCTCGAAATCGACATCGAAACAATCAGCGGCAATCTCGCTCAACGTGTTCATTCGTTCATCGGTTAGCAGGCTCATTTTTTTCCTCCGATCCGGTATGCGATGCATTCTGGAGGCACTGAATTAGCTCTGTGTTAACCGATTTCCTGTCCCATTTCGTGAGGACAGACAGCCGGCCGGCAACACCCTAGACTGCGACCGATCGAATAATCGCTACAGCGAGGGAAGTGCCATGGCATTCACGCCGGAAACCATCGTCATCGTCATCGCTGCGGGGCTGTTCTGCGGCTTTCTCAACACAGTCGCGTCGTCAGGATCGGCGGTCTCGCTGCCGGTCCTGATGTCGGTCGGACTGCACGCGGTCGCGGCCAACGCAACCAATCGCGTGCCGGTCCTCGTCGGCGCGCTCGCCGCAACGGTCGGGCTGGCGCGCGAGGGCGCGATTCCATGGAAACGCGCACTCATCGTTGCCGCTCCGCTCACGCTGGGCGCCGCCGTCGGCGCGCTGCTGAGCGAACTCATGCCGAGCCACGATCTCAGGCTGGCCATCGTGGCCGCGGTGGTCGTCGCGCTCATTCTCGTGCTGACGAAGCTCAAGAACCTGCTGACGTCGGCATCCGACAGCGACGTCCGGCTGGACTGGAAACCGATGTCCCTGCTGTTCATCGTCGGCATCTGGACCGGCTTCATCGTGCTGGACTCGGGCACCTACATGTTGCTCGTGCTCGTGCTGACGTGCGGCATCACGCTCGTCGAGGCGAACGCGATCAAGAATCTGGCGACGCTCACCACGACGGTCGTGGCGATGGCGATCTTCGCCGCGCATCAGAGCATCGACTGGAAGACCGGCGGCATCATGGCGCTCGGCAGCGTCGCCGGAGGCCTGCTGGGCGCAAGGCTTGCGATCTCCGAGCAGGCGCGGCGCTGGATCGTGGGGCTGCTCGTCGTGGTGATCGTCGGCGAGCTGATCCATCTGGGGATGGGGTATTACGCGAGCATCGGCGCCTGATCCGCTCAGATCACGAAGAATCCATGCGTGCCGTCGCGCTCCAGTTGCGCGACGAGCCCGTATTCCCAGTCGAGATACGCCTGCATCGCCTCGCGCGCATTGTCGACGCCTTCATACGGACGGCGATAGCGATCGATGCGCGGCGACGCGAGCCTTGCTTCGCCGCCTTCGGTCGGCAAACCGGCGCGGCTCCAGGCCGCATTGCCGCCTTCGAGGACGTGAACGGGCTTGCCAGTCAGCGCCGCGACATCGGCGGCCGCGTAGGACGCAAGCGCGCTCGTGCCGCATGTGAGCACGTAGCGCTTCGCATCGGGCAGATTGCGCAGCTCGTCATGAGCGGGCGTGAGATGCGAGCGCAGAATCCAGTGCGCAGCGGGAATGTGCGCCTTGACGTAGTTCGCGCTCGGCGCGAAGTCGAGCAGTACGACGCCGCTCGACGGATCGTCGAGCAATGCCGCGAGCTGCTGCGGCGATAGCGTCGGTGCGGTCGCCGGCAAGGGCCGCTGCGGCTGCCACGCACCGCTTTCGGTCAGATCGCGCGGCGTGGCGTCATCGACGACATAGCTTTCGATGTTCATCTGCGCGAGCCACGACGCCGTCATGTTCGCGCGCACGCCGTCATCATCGAAGAGCACGACGCGCGCGCCGCGCACCGGCGCGAACATCTCCGTTTCCTGCACGAGCTGGCCGCCCGGCGCGCTGCGATATCCGCTCGCGTGCGCGGCTTCGTATTCGTCGGGCGTGCGTACATCGAAGCGATACGTCGTGCGCGACGCATCGCCGGCCCAGCGCGCGGCTTCGTCGAGCGAGGTGCGGCGCACGCCCGCGCGGGTCGCGAGCGCGAGCGCGGCCTGTCGCGATGCGCCGAGATGCGCCGCGTCGCGTCCCGCGTCGGGATCGAAGCGCCGCTCGCTGCCGCGCTCCAGCGTCTGCCCCGCGAGCGTCCAGCCGATCGTGCCGTTGCGCAGCGCGGCCACCGGATTCGGCAGCCCCGCATTGACGAGCGATTGCGCGCCGATGATGCTGCGCGTTCTGCCCGCGCAATTGACGACGACGCGCGTGGCCGGATCGGGCGCGAGCGCACGCGCGCGCAGCACGAGTTCCGCGCCCGGCACGCTGACGCTGCCGGGAATGTTCATGGTGCGATATTCGTCGAAACGGCGCGCATCGAGCACGACGAGATCGTCGCCATGTTTCAGCAACGCATCGAGCGCTTCGGCGGACAGCGAAGGCGTATGGCGCTTCGCTTCGACGAACTCGCCGAATGCCTTGCTCGGCACGTTGACGTCGCGGAAGACTTCGCCGCCCGCGCGAATCCAGCCGTCGAGACCGCCCGCGAGCAGCGCGACATCCGTGAAGCCGAGTTCGGCGAGCTTGTCGGCGGCGCGCGCGGCGAGACCTTCGCCGTCGTCGAGCAGGACGATCGGCACGTTGCGGCGCGGCAGGCGCGCGTACGCATCGAGTTCGATGCGCGAGAGCGGAAAATTCGCAGCAAAAAGCGGATGGCACTGCGCGTGCGGGTCTTCTTCGCGCACGTCGAGCAAGGCGATCTCGCGTCTGGCGAGCAGCGTTTCGCGCACGTCTTCGAACGTGCGAACAGGGTAAGGCTTCTTGTCGGACATGGCTGTGTGATGTTCGTTATGGCTGCGCGAGCAGCGCCGCTTCACCGACGCGGAATGCGGCGAGTTCGTCGGCTGCGCACTGCGCGATGAGGCCGGTTTCCCACGCGAGATACGCGCGCGCGGCATCGAGATTGCCTTCGTGACGATCATGCACGAAAAAGAGAAAGTCGATGCGTTGCTCGGGCGTGAGATACAGTTCAGCGCGATCCACCGCGCCCGGCCACGCGTCAAGACCTGCCGCTGCGATCGTCACATGAGCGAAGCCCGCGTCACGCAGATCATCGGCGACGAGGCGGGCGGCATGGCGCGCGTTCGGATCGGTGAAAAGCACGATGGGCGTATCGTGCGTCGCGTGCGCTTCGCGCAACGTATCGAAAACGCGCGGACGAATCGTCCAGTGCGAACCCGCAGGCCGCGCGTGCCGATGCGCGGCGCTCGCACGCAGATCGAGCACGATGGAGTCGTCCGCGAGGTCCGGATGCGCGCTTGCATCGTCATCGCGCGCGGCCCTTGCATGCTCGCGTGGCGCAAAGCGCGCGGCGATATCCGCATCGACGGTCGCGGCTTCGAAGCCCAGTTGCACGAGCCAGTGCGCGACGACCGGCGCGCGAATGCCGTCGTGATCCACGAGCAGCAGACGCGCATGCCGCACGGCGACGCTCTGATCAGTCGCCTGCACGAGCTGGCCGCCGGGCGCGTGTTGCGCGAACGGCAGGCCGTCGCGCGCATATTCCTCCGGCGCGCGCACGTCGAGCAGATAGGTCGTGCGCGTGGCGTCGTCGAGCCAGGCGCGCGCGGTGCGTTCATCGAGCGCGACGACGCCGAAGCGCTGCGCGAGCGCCTGCGCACGCGTGCGCGCGTCGGAGCCGGCGAGCGGCGCATCGGCATGACCGCGCGTGCTGCCATGTTCGAGCTCGAAGCCCGCGAGCGTCCATCCCTGCGTGCCATTTTCGAGTGCGAACACGTCACGGCGGATACCGAGATTGCGCAAGGTCTGCGCGCCGATGATGCTGCGCGTGCGTCCCGCGCAATGAATCACGATGGTCGTGTCGGGCGAGCCCGCGAATGCGTCGATGTGCGCGGCGAGTTCGCCATTGGGCACGCAGACCGCGCCCGGTATCGCCATCCTGCGATGCTCATCAGGCGTGCGCCCGTCGATGAGCGCGATCGGACAGCCGCCGCGCTCCGCGCGCCAGCGCTGCAACTGGACGGCGCTGACATGCGGCGTGCCGTACTCGCGTTCGACGAGTTCGCCGAACGTCTTCGACGGCACGTTGATGCCGCGAAAGAGCGTATAGCCCGCGCGTTGCCAGGCGCTCGCGCCGCCTTCGAGTATCGCGATGTCGTCGTAACCGAGTTGCCGCAGACGCGCGGCGGCCCGCTGCGCGACGCTCGCATGCGCGTAGCCGTCGTCGAGCAGGACGATGCGTACGGTGAAGCGCGGCAACAGACGCGGCGCGTCGAGTTCGAGCCGGCTGAAGGGCAGGGGCGTCGCGAAGAACGGATGGCCTTCGCCGAATTGCCCGGCCTCGCGCACGTCGAGCAGCGCGATTTCGCGGCCGTCGTTGAGCCAGTGGCGCAGCGTGGATGCGTCGATGAAGCGGAAAGCGTCGAGGGCTGAGGGCATGGATCGGTCAGGTACAAGTGAGACGAAAGGCGCGGCGCAGATCGTCGATGAGGTCGGACGGATGTTCGAGGCCCACATGCAGACGCACGACCGGCGCATCGCTGGCGAAGTCGCTGTGCGCGCGCAGCCGCGCCGCGGGCGCGACGAGCGCGAGGCTTTCGAAGCCGCCCCACGATGCGCCTTGCGAGAAGAGCCGCAGCGCATCGACGAAGGCGCGCGCATGCGTCGCGTCGTGACGTGGCATGAATGCGAACGACACGAGCCCGTTCGCGCCGCGAAAATCGCGCTGCCATAACGCATGATTCGGGTCGTCCGGCAACGCGGGATGAAACACCCGCGCGACCGCGTTCTCGCCTTGCAGATATTGCGCGACCGCGAGCGCGTGGCGCGCGTGCTGCGCAAGCCGCACGCCGATGGTCCGGATGCCGCGCAACGCGAGATACGCATCGTCCGCGCCGACCGACAAGCCGAGCGCTTCGTGCGTGTCGCGCAGGCGTTGTGCGAGCGCGGCGTCGTTCGTGCTCACCGCGCCCTGCATCAAATCGGAGTGACCGCCTGCGTACTTCGTCGTCGCCTGAATCGACACGTGCGCGCCGTATGCGAGCGGCTGATGCAGCCAGCCCGCGCTCCACGTGTTGTCGGCGGCGACGATGAGTCCGTGCTCGCGCGCGAACGCGCCGAACGCGGGCAGATCGATGATCTCGTACAGAAACGAGCCCGGCGATTCGACGTACACGAGCCGCGTGTTCGCGCGCAGCGCGTGACGCGGCGGGCCGTCCTGCGCGGCGAAGTACGTTGCTTCGATGCCGAGCCGCGCGAGCAATGGCTCGATGCGCTCGCGCACCGGCCCATACACGCTGTCCTGAATCAGCACGTGATCGCCCGGCGCGAGCAGCGCCAGAAGGGTGAGCGTGATCGCGGACAAACCCGACGGCGCGAGCAGCACATGCGCCGCGCCTTCCAGCTCGCCGATGGCCGCTTCGAGCGCACGATGCGTCGCGGTGCCGTGGCGCCCGTAGGTCGCGACATTCTCGCCGTCATGACGCAGCCGAGAGAGCCGCTCGTACTCCGCGCCCGATGCGAAGCGCACGGTGCTCGTGCGCACGACCGGCACGTTGACGGGCGCGGCGCCGTCGTCGAAGGCGCCGAGGCCGGCGTGCAGAACACGCGTGGACGGGGCGTGAACGCGCTCGTCCATCAGCCGACCGCCTGCGTCTGCCGCTGCAGATGCGTCTGGTTATAGCGCACGATTCTGCCGTCCTCGAAGCCGAGCCGTCCCGACAGCGTTTCGAGCGGCCTGCCGTACAGATGGAAGTGCAGCGTCGGACGCGCGCCCGTCACATGGATGCTGTGGATGTCGTCGGGCAGGAAGGCGATCGGCGTGCCGCGCTCGACGAGCACTTCGCGATCGAGTTCGAGGCTCGCGCGGTCTGCGTCGCTGCGATCATCGGTGCGGCGATACACGCGGTTCAGTTCGCTGCCTTCCACTGCGACGATCACGGCCCACGTATCGTGGTTATGCGGAATCGTCGTCTTGCCCGGCAACAGCGAGTTCAGATACAGCGCAATGCCGTCGCTGCCCGGATTGAGGCGATAACGCGTCGACGTATCGCCGCTCGATGCATCGGGCGGCGGGAAATCGTCGCGCGAGAACAGCTCGGGCCGCGCGGCGAGCGTCTGAAGCGCGGCGGCGATGTGCGCGAGCGCATCGCGCGTGAGGCCGTCGCGTTCGAGGATCGCGTGCGTGTGTGCGATGAGCGATTCGACGCGTTCGCGTCGCTCGGTAACAGGCGTGGTCGATGAAACGGAGGTGTGGGTCACGATGGGATCGATGCGAGTTTCAGGGATGAACGTGTGCGTCGCGCACGGCTTTGCGTGCTGTCGAGAAAGCGCCGCGTGCGTTCGTCGCGCGGCGCATGAAAGATCTGCTCGGGCGCGCCTTCCTCGACGATCACGCCGCCTTCGGTATACGCCACGCGATCGCTGATGTCCTCGGCAAAGCGCATTTCATGCGTGACCAGCACGCACGTGAGCCCTTCGTCGACGAGTTCGCCGATAACATTGAGCACTTCGCCGACGGTCTGCGGATCGAGCGCGGAAGTCACTTCGTCGAACAGGATCAGCTCGGGTTGCATCGCGAGCGCGCGTGCGATCGCGACGCGTTGCTGCTGCCCGCCCGACAGTTCGCCGGGATACGCGCCGGCCTTGTCGGCGAGCCGCACTTTCGCGAGCAGCGCGTGCGCGGCGTGTTCGGCTTCGGCGCGGCTTGCGCCGAGCACGCGCATCGGTGCGATGGTGAGGTTCTGCAGCGCGCTCAGATGCGGGAACAGGTTGTATTGCTGAAACACGAAACCGATGCGCTTGCGCAGCGCGATCTTCTCCTCATCGCGTTTCAGCGCGCCGACATCGACACCGCCCACGCGCACTTCGCCGCGCTTGGGCGCGATGAGCCCGTTGATGCAGCGCAGGATGGTCGATTTGCCCGAGCCCGAAGGCCCGATGATCGACACGGCCTGATTGCGGCGCACGGTCAGATCGATGCCGCGCAACACGGCGGCGTCGTCATACGACAGATGCACGTCGCGCAAGGTGACGAGCGCGGGCGCATCGTGGCCGGAAGACTGAGGGGCGGACAAGGCAGCGCGTCCATGGACGAGAGACATCATGTGGCGGATCGTTGTCGCTGCAAAAAAGGAATGCTCATTCTAGAAACGCGGCAGCCCTTTTCGAACCAAGCAATCGTCACAAGGTTATTCGCGCACGCTCGATGCTTTTTTCTTCGCGTGTGCTTTGTAAAGCAGATCAGATTGGTTTGCCGCGCGTTCGCCCTTGCGTACGCTGGCGTGTCCTTTCACTACTCCAGCTTCCGAGGCTTCGATGTCATTCGCCGTTCACCTTCGCTCGCTCGTCCCAACCTGCGCGCTATTGCTCGCCGGCATCGGCGCGGCCCATGCCGATGCGACGCTCGACAAGATCAACTCGCGGCATGAACTCGTCGTCGGCGTGATGATCACGGGCGGCCCGTTCGGTTCCATCGATCCGGCGACGCAGAAGCTGCGCGGCTTCAACGTGGACCTCGCGCAGGATCTGGCGAAGCGGCTCGGCGCCGGCGTGCAGCTCGTGTCGGTACAGCCGTCCACGCGCGTGCAGTTCCTTCAGCAAGGCAAGGTCGATATTCTCGTCGCCAACATGGAGTACACGGACCAGCGCGGCGAGATTCTCGATCACGTCGCGACGCCGTACTACCAGGTCGGCGGCACGGCGATCACCGCGAATTCGAGCGGCATCACCCGTTGGGAAGATCTGCGCGGCAAGCCCGTGTGCATCTCGCAGGGCAGCAGCTATATCAAGCCGGTCGTCGAACGCTATGGTGCGATTCCACGTGCGTTCCCCGGCGCTGCGGAGTCATTGCTCGCGCTGAAGGGCGGCAACTGCGTGGCGGCGGTGCACGACGCCGCGCCGCTGCTTTATCCGTTGCAGGCGCGCGATCCGGAATGGCGCAACTATCGCACCTTGCAGCCCGAGCTGATTCCGTCGCCATCAGTGATCTGGGTGCGGCAGGGCGAGAAGGACATCGCCGCGCGGCTCGATCCGATCGTGCGTGACTGGCATCGCACGGGATGGCTCATCGACGAGGAAGCGAAGAACGGGCTGACGCCGCCTTCGCCCGCGCTCGCGCAATGGCACTCGCAGTATTCGTCGACAGCGGTGTCGTCGAAGTGAATGCGTTCATCGAACGAGCGGCGCACGCCGGACTCGATTACCGCTTTCTGCTCGATCACTACGATCGCGTGTCGTTCATCGATGGCATCGCCTTGAGCATCGGCATCGTCATGGCGACGCTCGCGGGCAGTGCGGTCGTCGGCGTCGTGCTGCTGGTCGCGTTGCGTTCGCAGAGCGCGTCGATCGCGGGCGTCGCGCGCGGCGTGATCGAACTCACGCGCAACACGCCGACCATCGTGCAGTTGTATTGCGCGTTCCTCGTGCTCAACACGCTCATCACGCAAGCACTGCACGCGCATGGCGCCGACAATCCGCTCAAGCCGTTTCTGTGGGTCGTGATCGTGCTCTCGATCAACAAGGGCGCGTTTCATGCGGAAGCGTTGCGCGCGGGCTTCGGGGCGTTGCCGCGCGAGACGCTCGAAGGCGCGGAATCGCTCGGCTTTTCGCGGCGCGCGCGCTTCTGGAGCATCGAGTTGCCGCTGGCGCTGCGCACCGCGTTGCCGGCGCTCGTCAACAATGCGGTCGAACTGGTGAAGGCGTCGGCGATCGCATCGGCGATTGCGGTCGGCGACATCACGTATCAGTCGATCATGATCTGGACGCAGCGCGACAACGTGCTCGCGTTGATGCTGCTGATCCTGCTGTTCTTCTACGCGCTCACGGCGCTCGTCAATGTGTCGGGCCGCTGGATCGAACGCCGGCTTTCGGTGCCTGGTTATGGACAGCGTTAAGTTCGATCCGCGGGTTCGCATCGGCTCGGGCGTCTATGCGTGCGCCACCATCATCCTCGCGGCGATGGCGCTGTGGCTGCTCGCGCCACGCGATATCTCCGGCGCGCAGTTGCTTGCGTCGTTTCTGCGCTGGCTGCCCGCGTTGCTGCGCGGCTTCGCGGTGAATGTGGGCGTGAGCCTCGGCGCGCTCGCGCTCGGCACGTTGATCGGCGTGTTCATCGGCGCGCTGGCGTTGCTGAGCGGCGCGGCGGGACGTGTCGCGCGGCTCTGGATTCAGGCCTTTCGCAACGCGCCCTGGCTCGTGCTGATTTTCTTCACGACGTATGTGTTTCCGTTCGAATTCACGATCGCGGGCCACGTCGTGCCGTTTCCCGACTGGCTCAAAGTGATCGCGGCGCTCGCGCTGCCCGCGAGCGCGAACATCGCTGAAGTGTTTCGCGGCGCGGTTCAGTCGATTCCGTCTGCACAATGGGACGCCGCCAACTCGCTCGCGATGTCGCGCAGACAGATCCTCGTGCTGATCGTGCTGCCGCAGTGCGCGCGCCGCATGCTGCCGCCGTGGATGAACGTCTACGCGATCATCACGATGGGCACCGCGCTGTCATCGCTCGTCGGCATCCACGACGTGCTCGACACCGCGCAAATCGCGAGCACGACGGTCGCGCATTCGAGCTTCACCGTGCTCATGTACATGAGCACGCTCGCGCTGTTCTTTGCCTACTGCTACCCCGTGACGCTCGCGACGCGCGTGTTCGAGCGCCGTCTGCACGCCTGATCAAGCCGATTCCACTGATGATTGAACGCCCTTCATTGGGGCGGTTGCCGCTTCCGAAACGATGCCCGGTGTGCTACGGTGATTCGTATGTATTACTTGCGACCGGGCGATCGCTGATTGTCGATCGGCCTTCCGAAATGATTCGGATGGAGTGTGACAATGGACCAGCGAGGCGGTGGCTCGCCGCTTTACTCAGTCATCTGCCCCCGATGCGAGACCCTGTCCTCAGTCGATGAACCCGCGTGCCCGTTTTGCGGCGCGGACAGGCACGGAGCCGTGCTGACCAAGGGCGCGGAAACGGCGGTGCGCGCGGTCGAGGCGGCGCGCGGCGTGACGCGCCATTTCCGCGACTTCGGCGCTCTGCGCCGCGTGGAGCGGATCAAACGCCCACGTGATTACGAAGCGCGCTTGCCCGCGCCCGAAGCCGGCGGCGCGGCCGTGCTCGATACCCAACGCGTGTCGAATTCCGTGCTGGCCACGGTGGTGATGGGCGCGGTCGTGATCGGCGCCTGCTTTCTGATTCGCGCGTATTTCGAGCAGCACACGTCGACGCTGCGCGCGAACGCGCTGCCTGTCGCGGTCGCGGGCGTGGTTCGGACGGCGCCGCCGAAAATCGAAGCGCCCGCCGACAAGCTCGTCGAAAGCCGTCCCGTCGCTGTGGTGACGCAAGCGCCGGCCGTAGCGGCGTCGCCATTGATTGCGGTGGCCGCGTCGAGCAAGGACAGCGTGAGTGAGAAGGTCGTTCCCGCACATTCGGTCGAAAAGAAGAAAGCGCCGGTGGCGCGCGCTCAGCGCACGCAGAAGGTCGCCGCCAAACCCGCCGCCGTGTGTTCACACAAGTCCGATCGTTCGTGCGCGAAAAGCACGCAACGCGTCGCTGCTGTGAAGGCAGAGCCGAAGCAGAAGCAGGCGAGCAAGCCGCCACGTCATGCGGAAGTCGCGCGCGCGAAACCCGCGACGAAGGAAATCCAGAAGGTGGCGGCGATTCCCGCGCCCACGAAACCCGCCATGGTCTACGACGGCACCTGGAAGCCCAGCACGAAGAAGAACTGAGAGCGTCTGACGATCAGATCCACTTCGCCTTTCGAAACCATCGAAAGAGCAGAGTGTCGATCGTGACGATGGCAGCTATCACTACTGGATAGCCAAATTGAGCGTGCAACTCCGGCATGTGCTCGAAGTTCATGCCGTAGATGCCCGCGATCATCGTCGGCACCGCGAACATCGCCGCGAACGTGCCGAGGCGCTTGGTGATGTCGCTGTCGGCCAGCGCGATCATGCCGAGGTTGACCTGGATCGCGGTGATCACCATCTCGCGGCGTCCCTCGATCGCGCCGACGATCCGTTCCAGGTGAACGTACACATCCTTGAAGTACGCCGTCATGCCTTCGCAGATGCCCGGCACGCGCCCGCCGGTCAGCTTGCCGACGCCTTCGAGCAGCGGCCCGATGTGATGCCGCAACACGACGAGCTGCCGCTTGAAGCGATACAGATCCTCGATCAGCTCGCGCGACTGACTGTTTTCCTGACGCGCGAAAATGCGGTCTTCGAGCACTTCGAGTTCGGCGGTGAGCGTCTCCAGCACGGAGAAATAACCTTCGACGATGTCGTCCATCAGTGCATAGAGCACGAACGCGGAGCCTTGCCGCAGCAGCGGCGGCTCGCTTTCGCAGCGCTCGCGCACGCGCCTGAAACCGCGCGTCGCGCGCATGCGTACCGATAGCACATAGTTTCTGCCGACGAATACATCGACTTCGCCGAACAGCAGACTGCCGTCTTCCTGCTGCTCCACCGTGTGCATCACCGCGAACAGCGAGTCGCCGTATTCCTCGATCTTCGGCCATTGATGATGCGCGCGCACGTCCTCCACAGCGAGTTCGTGCAGATCGAATTCCTCTCTCATCGCTTCGAGTTCGTCGGCCCCGGGGTCCTTGAGCGCGACCCAGACGAAGCACTCCGGCTTCTGCACATAGTCGCTGATCGCTTCGACGGTGATGTCGCCGAGCTTACGGCCGTCCTGATAGGCAACGCAGGCAACCAACATGATCGATCTCCTTGCGGCGGAGGCGTTGATCGGATGCGTGTCTGAGGGATCGACGCCGATATGCATCGTGCATTGGGTCAGCCGACTTTTTGATGACATCGCGCGCGGACTGTTTCGAGCGCCGCGCGGATCGAGGGAGGAAGTCGATGAGGCCGCGCTTCGCGCGAGACGCGAAGCGCGTGGTGAAGGTTACTCCGGGGCCTGCCAGTGTTCCTCGACACCCTTGTCGGTGATGCGCACCTTCGCGAGCAGAGGCGAATAGCCGCGCAATTTGATCTCGTCGACAGCGAGCCGCTCCGAGCGATAGACCTGCTGCGTGATCCTCGTGCCGTCATGGAATTCGAGCGCATAGCCGTCGATCGGCCCCCACTGGCCCTTCGGCATCGGTTCGATATAAACATTCTGCATCGCGTTTCTCCAGCTTGATTGGAAAGCATCGGGCGGTTCGCCGCGGCGAACGTGCACCTCTTGTACAAGAGGTTATAGAAGAAACGCCTGCCGGCCGCATCGGCGTGTGGCCGCGCGCACCAAATAAAAGTCGATGAAAATCAATGAGCTGGAGCCACTCTCCCATGATGAGAAAGGCGATCCTCCGATGTGCAACCCGCGTCGTGCTGCCATGCAGCGTGAATTTTCGGGAAACGGACCTCAATTCCGTATCGTGAAATTTTCATGAAACGAGCGCAGGCGCGTCGGCGGTCAGCACCGAAGCGAAGCGAAAGCCGTTTCGTCCCTTGCGCTTCGCTTCGTACATCGCGCGGTCCGCGTCGGCGAGGATGGCGTCGGCGGTGGTGCCGAAGCCGGCCGCGCACATTGCGATACCGACGCTGGTCCCGAGCAGCGCCTCCCCGCCGCCGATCGCGAAGGGCCGGCCGATCGCGCGGCAGATGTCCTGCGCGATCCGGCTGCACGCGCTCGAAGACGCGATGCCGCGTGCGAGCAGCACGAATTCGTCGCCGGCGAGGCGGCAGACGAGATCGCCCGCGCGCGTGGTCTTTTTCAGGCGCGCCGCCACCTGTCGCAACAGCGCGTCGCCGGCGTCGTGGCCGTGCTGATCGTTCACGTTCTTGAAGCCGTCGAGATCCATGAAGAAGAGCGCGAAGGGCTGGTCTGCGTCGCGGGCCGCTTCGATGGAAAGCGCGAGCTGCTCGGCCAGCGCGCGGCGGTTCGGCAGGCCGGTCAGCGCATCGAGCATGACCTCGGAGCGCATCTGGTTCTCGCGCCGCTTGGTCTCGGTGATGTCCTGCGACATGATGTAGAAGCCGACGACCTCATCGCGCCGGCATTCCGGGATATACGTCGCGTTCCAGACCCGGCCGGGCGCGGCCTCGTAGACGATGTCCTCGTGCGTCACGCGTTCGCCGGCGAGCGCGCGGCGGAACCACGGCAGACAACGCTCGAAGGTCGCCGCGCCGATCGTGTCCCGAACGGTTTTTCCGCGCAGCGCGGCCGGATCGAAGCCGAATACTTCGCGATACACCTGATTGTTGAACCGGTAGCGCAGGTCCGTATCGACATGGGCGATCAGCACGGGCAGGTTGTCCGTGATGGTCTGCAAGGCCGTGCGGCTGCTGGTGAGTTCGCAGGTGCGTTCGAGCACGCGGCGTTCGAGTTCCTGGCGGTAATCGCGCAATACGGTTTCGCTGTGCTTGCGGCTCGTGATGTCCTGCATCGTGCTGACGAAGTGCAGCGGCAGGCCGCGATCGTCGCGAATCAGCGCGACGGACATATCGATCCACACCGTGCCGCCGTCGCTACGGCGATAGCGTTTTTCGAGCGTATAGGTTTTTCTCGTGCCATCGAGCAGTTCGGCGACGAGTTGCAGATCGTCGGGAAGATCCGCTTCCTCGGTGATCTGCTGAAAGGTCATCGCCACGAGTTCGTCGGCGCTGTAGCCGGTGATTTCACACAGCTTCGGATTGACCTCGACGAAGCGGCCGTCCAGATCGACGATCGCCTTGCCCGTCGGCGTCTGCTGGAAGATCGCGTGAAAGCGCGATTCGGACAGGCGCAGCTTGCGGCGGTCGACCTCCTGCACTGCGCGGGTTTCGCGCGCGGCCTCCCGTTGCACGATCTCGCGCTCCAGCGTGGCCGCGAGATCGCACAGCGCCGCTTGTGCAGCCGCGCTCAGCGTTCTTGGCTTCGTATCGACCGCGCACAGTGCGCCGAGCACGAAACCCGCGGACGAGCGCAGCGGCGCGCCTGCATAGAAACGGATATGCGGCGCGCCTGTGACATGCGGATTGCCCGCGAAGCGCGCGTCTTCGTGCGTGTCTTCGATCAGCAGCAGCCTTTCGGAATGCAGCGCGTAGGCGCAGAACGACACGTCGCGCGAAGTTTCGCAGACATCCAGTCCGACGCGCGACTTGAACCACTGGCGATGTTCATCGACGAGCGACACCATCGCGATAGGCACCTGCAACAGCTCGGCGACGACGCGCGTCACACGGTCGAAGACTTCTTCGTGGGGCGTATCGAGCAGGTCGAGACTGCGGAGCAACTGCAGTCGCTTCGCTTCATCGGCGGGCAGGGGCGCCGCGTGCCATTCGGGTACGGGTTGCAAGGTTCGTCTCGACTCTATGGGTTACGCGAGGAATGTATCGAACCTCACGCAATCCCGATTCGTCGATCAGGGCACGGCTTGTGCCCCAATTCACGGCATGAACAGACCCTAAAGCCCGAGACAGACCGCGCCCGCCGCGACGACCACGCACGCGAGCCAGCGTTTCGCGCTGACCGCTTCACGCAGGAACACGCGTCCGATGAGCGCCGCGAACACGACGCTCGTCTCGCGCAACGCGGACACCGCGCCCATCGCGCCCGATTGCATCGCCCAGATCACGATGCCATACGCGGCGATCGACACGAGACCGCCCGCGAGCGACGAACCTACGGCCATCGGCGTCGCCTTCACGGGCATCCAGAGCGCCGGCAGGCCGCGTTTCGCGATGAAGATCACCGGCATGAACCAGTAGAACATGAACATCCACGCGGTATAGGACAGCGCCTCGCCATCGGATGCGCGCACGCCGATGCCGTCGATCACCGTATAGACCGCGATGGTCACGCCCGTCGTCAGCGCGGCGAGCGCCCCGGCGCGCGATACGTGGCCGCCTTGCAGCGCGAGCGCCATGATGCCGCCGGAAATCAGGACGATGCCGAACGCGTGCATCGGGCCGATGGCCTCGTGCGCGAACAGGGCCGCGCCGAGCGTGACGAGCATTGGCGAGGAGCCGCGCGCGATCGGATACGCCTGCGCGAGATCCCCACGTCGATACGAACGCACGAGGCTCACGTTATAGACGATATGCACGAGCCCCGATGCGGCGATGTACGGCCACGCGGCCCTGGCCGGCAACGGCAGATACCACACGACGAGCGCGGAGACGACCCCGATGGCGATGCTCATCCATGTCATCGACAGGAACCGGTCGCGATTGCCATGCAGCATTGCGTTCCAGCTTGCGTGGAGCACCGCTGCGAAAAGGACGACACCGCCGGTGTAGGTGAACATGCGTTTTATGTCGGTTATGTGACGGATAGTTCATAGAATATCTAACTTGTGATGCGCCCACAAACCATATAATTTGCGTTGTCGCGTTAGAAAATCTACGACGAATGAGACCTGCATTACCTTCCCTCAACGCGCTGCGCGCCTTCGAGGCCGCCGGGCGGCTCGGCAGCTTCAAGGAAGCGGCGGTTGAGCTGCATGTGACGCACGGCGCGATCAGCCAGCAGGTGCGCCTGCTCGAGGCGTGGCTTGGCGCGCCCCTGTTCGAGCGCCATAACCGGCGCGTGGTGCTGACGCCTGCGGCGCGGGTGTATCTCGCGGAGGTCGGTCCGCTCTTCGATCAGCTTGCGCAGGCTACCGCGCGCTATGGCCTGTCAGAGGCCGTCGCGCGCACGCTGAACGTCAATGCGCCCGCGACCTTCACCTTGCGCTGGCTCGTGCCGAGGCTGGAAAAATTCCGTGCGCGTCGTCCCGATGTGGAAGTGCGGGTCGAGACGTCGAATGAACCGGTCGAGAACCTCAAGGACACCTACGACATCGTGATCCGGGGTGGCCCCGACACATTCTATGGCTACGCGATGCGGCCTTTTCTGGAAGAGGAGCGCTTGCCCGTGTGCAGTCCCGCGCTGTTGCGGCGCGTGCCGCTGCAAACGCCTGAAGACTTGCGGCGGCATACCTTGCTGCATACGTCGAGCCTGCCGCGCGTGTGGCCGGACTGGCTGGCGCAGGTGGAGATGCCCGCGTTGATGCCCGCGGCGGCGCTCACTTTCGACCACTTCTATCTGACCTTGCAGGCGGCCGTCGACGGCCTGGGCGTCGCGATGGGACCGACCGCGCTCGTCGCCGACGATCTCGCGTCAGGGCGTCTCGTCGCGCCGTTCGACGGTCCGCGTCTGCCGTCGCGGAGCTACTGCACCTATATCGCCGACGACAAGACCGCGGACGATCTGATCGTGTTGTTTCGCGCGTGGCTGGAGCGCGAAGGCGCGGCGTTCGCGAGTGAGCCGGGTGTGTGAGCGGCAGCTTCGTCGCGGGGCGAATCCGGCAGACGTTTAACTATCCAGTTAGAATATAGTGGTTTACGCTGATGCCCCCGCGGGTTTTCGACCTGCGCGCGTGGCTGATTCGCACGCCACATTCCTGGAGAAGATTGATGTCTACGAGTGAAGCCCGTATTTCAGCCACGCTGAGAGCCGGGTGTATTTTGCTGGGCCTCGCATTGCTGGCCACGGGCCTGTTCTTCGTCATCGGTGGCGCGAAGCTCGCGCTGCTGCACGGCAGCCTCTATTTCGCGATCGCGGGTGCGGTCATCGTCGTGTCGGCGGTGCAGTTCATGCGGGCGAAGTCATCGGCGGTGCTCGTGTACGCGGCGGCGTTCGCCGGCACGCTGATCTGGGCGCCGCTCGATGCCGGTATCGATTTCTGGCCGCTGGTGTCGCGGCTGATGCTGCCGGCCGGCTTCATGGTGCTCGCGCTGCTCGCGTGGCCTGCGTTGCGCAGGCATGAGACGGGCGAAGCCGCGTCGAAGCGCGCGTACGGACTTGCAGGCGTCATCGCGCTCGCGATGCTCGTCGCCTTCGTGCAGATGTTCCAGCCGCATCCGCCCGTCGCGTTCGACGGCACGGCCGCGCCGCTCGTGCCCGTCGCGAAAGGCGAGGCGCAGAAGGACTGGAGCAGCTACGGCAACACGCCCGGCGGCAGCCGCTTCGTCGCGCTCGACCAGATCACGCGCGACAACGTGCAGAACCTTCAGGTCGCGTGGACGTTCCATACGGGCGACATCCCCGACAGTCCCACCGGCAACGGCGCGGAAGATCAGCAGACGCCGCTGCAGATCGGCGATCGCATCTACATGTGCACGCCGCACAACAACGTGATCGCCGTCGATGCGGACAGCGGCAAGCAAATCTGGAAGCGCGAGATCGACGCGCACGCGCAGGTGTGGAACCGTTGCCGCGGCCTCGCGTATTTCGATGCGACGCGGCCATTGACGCAACCTTCCGTCGCAGGCTCGACGTCCGTGACGCCGGTTTCCGTCGCGGCAGGCGCAAGCTGCCAGCGCCGCGTGCTGATGAACACGATCGACGCGCGCCTCGTCGCGATCGATGCCGATACCGGCGCGCTGTGCGAAGGCTTCGGCGAGCATGGCTTCGTTGACCTGAAAGCGGGCCTCGGCGCGGCGGAAGATCCGAAGTATCAGCTCACCTCCGCCCCGACGCTCGCGGGCACGACGATCGTCGTGGGCGGGCGCGTGGCGGACAACGTGCAGACCGACATGCCGGGCGGCGTGCTGCGCGGCTTCGACGTCATCACCGGCGAGATGCGCTGGGCCTTCGATCCGGGCCGCGACGATCCCAACGCGCGCCTGCAGCCGGGCCAGACCTACGCGCGCAGCACGCCGAACTCGTGGGCGCCGATGTCCTACGATCCCGCGATGAACACCGTCTTCATCCCGATGGGCAGCTCGTCGGTGGATTTGTGGGGCGGCACGCGCACGCCGCTGGATCATCGCTACGCGACGTCGATCCTCGCGCTCGACGCGACCACCGGCAAGGAAAAATGGGTGTACCAGACGGTTCACAACGACCTGTGGGACTTCGATGTGCCGATGCAGCCGAGCCTCATCGATTTCCCGGCGAAGGACGGATCGACGAAACCGGCGGTCGTGATCGGCACCAAGTCCGGCCAGATCTTCGTGCTCGACCGCATGACCGGCAAGCCGCTCACGCGCGTCGAGGAACGCCCGGTGAAAACCGGCACGATCCCGAACGAGCAATATTCGGCCACGCAGCCGTTCTCTGCCGGCATGCCGACGATCGGCGCGAACAAGCTGAAGGAATCGGACATGTGGGGCGCGACGCCGTTCGATCAGCTGGCGTGCCGTATCGGCTTCAAGTCGATGCGCTACGACGGCCTCTTCACCGCGCCCGACACGGACGTTTCGCTGAGCTTTCCGGGTTCGCTCGGCGGCATGAACTGGGGCAGCCTGTCGACGGACCCGAACCATCACGTGATCTTCGTGAACGACATGCGCCTCGGTCTCTGGGTGCAGATGATCCCGCAAAAGACCGACAGCGCGCCCGCGAGCAACGGCGGCGAAGCGGTGAACACGGGCATGGGCGCGGTGCCGCTGAAGGGCACGCCATATGCCGTGAACAAGAACCGCTTCATGTCGCCGCTCGGCATTCCGTGCCAGAAGCCGCCGTTCGGCACGCTCTCCGCCGTCGATCTGAAGACGCGCGAGCTCTTGTGGCAAGTGCCGGTCGGCACCGTGCAGGACACGGGACCGTTCGGCTTCAAGATGCGGATGAAGATGCCCATCGGCATGCCGACGCTCGGCGGCACGCTCGCGACGCAGGGCGGCCTCGTGTTCATCGCGGGCACGCAGGATTACTATCTGCGCGCGTTCGACAGCGCCACGGGCAAGGAAGTGTGGAAAGCGCGTCTGCCCGTGGGCAGCCAGGGTGGACCGATGAGCTACGTCTCGCCGAAGACGGGCCGGCAGTACGTGCTGATCTCGGCGGGCGGCGCGCGTCAGTCGCCCGACCGCGGCGATTACGTCATCGCGTATGCGTTGAAGCCCTGATCGCCGCCTGGACGATTATCATGGCGGGCGGCGGCACGGACGTGCATGCCGCCGCTTCATTCGACCCGTCCCCTGACCGATGTTTTCATGTGTCTGACACACCCTTTCGATCGCCGCACGGCGAAGCGCGCACGCCTGCTGGTCCTGTCGATGATGTGCGGCATCGGCGTAACGGCCGCGCATGCGCAAAGCGCCGTCACGCTGTACGGCACGATCGACACCAGCATCGAAGTGACGAATCCCGGCTCCTCGTGGACGCCGCGCATGGATTCGGGCGCGTATCGCGGTTCGCGCTTCGGCTTGCGCGGCTACGAGCAACTGAGTTCCGATACGCGTCTCTTGTTCGATCTCGAAAGCGGCTTCAGTTCGGCGGACGGCAGCTTCGCCACGGCCAACACCATTTTCAACCGGCAGGCGTGGATCGGCCTCGGCGCGCCGTGGGGCGAATTGCGCATGGGCCGTCAGTACTCGCCGATCTACATTCCGTTCAAGGGCGGCCTCGACGCCTTCGGCGCGGGCACGATCGCGTCGGGTCTCAACAATCTCTCGAAGATCACGCCTTATACGGATAACGGCATCGCCTACTTGTCGCCGGACTTTCACGGCTTCACGACGACACTGATGGTCGCATTGCGCGACAGCGGCGACGGCAACGGCCTCTCCGGCAACTACGAGACATTCGCGTATCACAACGGGCCGTTTCGCATTTCCTACGCGCATCAGCAGACGCAGGGCGACACCGGCTTGCGCGCGAATCTCGGCGGCGTGTCGTACCAGATCGGCAAAACAACGGCCTTCGTGTCGTACTTCAATGGCGATGGCGGATCGCCGCGTTATCACAACGACGGCATCGCGCTATCGATGCGCTATGCCGTGACGCCGCGCCTGCGCGCATCGCTGGGCTACGCCTATGCGCGCGACCGCTCGGGCGGCGACAACGATGCGGACCAGTTCAGCGTCGCGTGCGAGTACGACCTTTCGCCGAAGGTACTGCTCTACGCGAGCGGCGCGATGCTGCGCAATCGCGGCGACGCGACCTTCACGCTGCGCGGCGTGAATGTCGTCGGGTTGCCGGTGGCGTATCCGGGCGCGCCGGTTCGCGGCGTGCAGGTCGGCATGATCGAGCGCTTCTGACGCGCACGTAGTCACAGATTGTCGAGGCTTCGCGCGAACGGCTATGCTTGTCGAAAACGGAGCGAGACATGAACGTGACGAACCTGTATCGGGAGAGCGACTGCTCGCTCGATGAATTCTCCGCGCTGCTGGAACGGGACACCGCGCCAGGGCCGGCATTCGCCGCCGATATCCAGCAGAGGATTCCGCTCTACGATTGCAGCGCGCTGCGCGAAGCCTTGAACGATGTGCCGAAGCGCGCGTCGTTGCAGGCGGAATGGGCCACGGTGCTTCGCGACGGCGCGGGCGTGTTCGTGCTCAAGGCGGCCTATGCGGATGTCGCGCCGGTCGACGAGGCCACCGCGATCTTCGAATCGATCATCCGTGAAGAGCGCGCGCAGGGAACGAGCGGCGCGGATCACTTTGCGAAAGCGGGCGCGAACGATCGCATCTGGAACGCGCAGGAAAAGCTCTGCCTCGAAGCGCCTCGCGTGTTCGCGCGCTACTTCGCGAATCCGTTCATCGAGTGTGCGGCGCAAGCGTGGCTCGGGCCGGCTTTCCAGATGACGTCGCAGGTCAACGTCGTGCGCCCGGGCGGGGACGCGCAACAGGCGCATCGCGATTATCACCTCGGTTTCCAGACTGCCGATGAAGTGCAGCGCTATCCGGCGCATGTTCACGCGATGTCGCCGTTCCTCACGCTGCAGGGCGCGGTCGCGCACAGCGACATGCCCGTCGAAAGCGGGCCGACCAAACTGCTGCCGTTCTCGCAACGCTATGCGCAGGGCTATCTCGCATGGCGTCGCGCGGATTTCCGCGCGCACTTCGAAGCGCATTACGTGCAACTGCCGCTCGAAAAAGGCGACGCGCTCTTCTTCAGCCCGGCGCTCTTTCACGCGGCGGGCGCGAACCGCACGCGCGACGTGCAGCGCATGGCGAATCTGCTGCAAGTTTCGTCGGCATACGGACGCGCGATGGAAACGCTCGATCGCGCGCGCATGTGCGAAGCCGTCTATCCGGTGTTGCTCGATGAAAAATCCACGGGGCGCATGAACGACGCCGAACTCGATGCGGTCATCGCGTCCTGCGCGGAAGGCTATGCGTTCCCGACGAATCTCGATCGCGATCCGCCCTTGGGCGGTCTTGCGCCGAAGAGCCAGCAGGCGCTGTTGCGTCAGGCGCTCGATGAAGCATGGTCCGTGGAAACGCTTGCGAACGCGCTCAGAGAAAACGCGTGGCGTCGCAGTACGTAACCAATCCTTCTATTCCTGATACACCGCCGACAGCACGCTCTGCGCATCGGCCAGTGCATTGTCGAGCTGTACGAGACTCGCATGACGCGCGCCGAGCGGATCGCGATTCGTGATCGCGGTGAGTATCGCCTTGTGCCGTGGCAATGACAGCGCGTGCGTATCGGGATGACGGCTCGTCAGCTTGATCGACTCCGACAGCGCAAGCGACAGCATATGCCCGATGTACATCAGCATGTCGTTATGCGTGGCGGTCATGATCGCGCGATGAAACTCCAGATCGGGTGCAAGCAATGCATTCGGCGTGTCCGCAAGCGACATGCGTTCATAAGCGGCACGGATGTTCGCGAGATCGTCCGGCGTCGCGTTCGATGCGGCGAGCGCGGCGGCGGCAGGTTCGACGATCCTGCGCACCACGAGCAGCGATTGAAAGAACTCGCCTTCGTGCACGCTGTTGATGGTCCAGAAGAGCACATCGGGATCGAGCGTGTGCCATTCATCGCGCGGACGCACGACGCTGCCCAGACGCGGCTTCGACAGCACCAGTCCCTTCGCGACCAGCACGCGAGTCGCTTCGCGCAGCACGGGACGGCTCACGCCATAGGCTTCGCACAGCTTCGCCTCGGCGGGCAAGCGGTCGCCCGGCTTAAGCCTGCCGCTCACGATCTCGATGCCGAGCTCCTGCACGATGCGCGCGTGCATGCTCTTGCGGGGCTGTGGATGGCGATAGTCCATGTCAGCGCTTCGTCGCGGAGCGCTCGCCGAACGCGCGCTGCGACAGGCAGAACACGAGCAGCAACGCACCGACCGCGATCTTGGTCCACCACGAACTGAGCGAGCCGTCGAACGAGATCAGCGTCTGGATGATGCCGAGCAGAAGCACGCCGAACAGCGTGCCGATCACATAGCCGACGCCGCCCGTCAACAGCGTCCCGCCGATCACGACCGAAGCGATCGCGTCGAGTTCGAGGCCCATCGCATGCAGGCCGTAGCCCGAGAGCATGTAGAACGTGAACAGCACGCCGCCGAGCGCCGAGCAGAAGCCCGACAACGCGTACGCGCCGATGGTCGCCGCATTCACCGGCAAGCCCATCAGCAGCGCGGAATGAGGATTGCCGCCGACCGCATAGAGCGTGCGCCCGAACGGCGTGTAATGCGCGACGAACACCGCCAGTGCCAGCACGACGAGCGCGATCACCGCGCCGAGCGACAGCGACGCGCCGCTCATCACGGGGATGCGGATCTGCGAAACCATCGCGTACCACGGGTCCGTGATGCTGATCGAATCGATGCTGATGAGATAGCAGAGCCCGCGCGCGAGAAACATGCCCGCGAGCGTGACGATGAAAGGCTGCAGGCGAAAGCGCGCGATCAGCCAGCCCATCAGCGTGCCGAACGCGGTGCCCATCGCGAGCACGAGCGGAATCACGACGAGCGGATGCCAGCCCGCTTTCTCGACGAGCGCGGCGGACACCATCGTCGTGAGCGCGATCACCGATCCCACCGACAGATCGATCCCGCCCGACAGAATGACGAACGTCTCGCCCACCGCGACGACGATCAGAAACGCGTTGTCGATCAGCAGGTTGAGGAAGACCTGCGGCGAGAAGAAGCCGGTGTACATCACCGAGCCGAGCACGGAGATCACGATGAACAGCGACACCGTCGCGGCAAGCGGCAGGTAGCGGCTGCGCACGGCCTTGCGCGGCGGCGCGTCGTCCTTGCGATGCTGCGTGAGCGTGGGCAGGCCCGAGTTCATCGCCGCACCTCGCGATCCGCGAGCGCGGGACGGCGCGCGAATTTCGCGACCGTCGCGCGGAATTCGCCCGATTGCAGCATCATCACTGCGAACACGACAATGGCCTTCACCACGAGATTGACCTCCGGCGGCACGCCGAGCGAATAGATCAGATACGTGAGCGTCTGGATGATGAGCGCGCCGATCACGCTGCCCGCGAGCGTGAAGCGGCCTCCGGTGAGCGCGGTGCCGCCGAGCGTCACGGCGAGAATCGCATCGAGTTCGAGCAGCAGGCCCGCGTTGTTGCCGTCCGCGCTCTTGACGTTCGAACTGATGAGGATGCCCGCGACGCCCGCGCACAGGCCGCTGAACGCATACGCGCCGAGCGTGAGACGTCGCGCCTGCACGCCAGCGACGCGCGCGGCGGTCGGATTGATGCCGATCGCCTGCAGGAACAGCCCGAGCGCGGTGCGCGTGATCGCGAGCCAGAGCAGCGCGAACACCAGCGCGACGATCAGTATCGATACCGGCACGCCGAGCAGATATCCGCCACCGAAGAAGAAGTAGGGCGAGTAGTAGATCGTGATGATCTGGCCGCTCGTGATGAGCTGCGCGATGCCGCGGCCCGCGACCATCAGGATCAGCGTCGCGATGATCGGCTGCATGCCAGCGCGTGCGACCAGCAAGCCGTTCCACAGGCCGCACAGCAACGCGACGCCGAGCGCGGCCACGATCACGACCGGCAGCGCAAAGCGCGTCACGTTGCCGGAGATGGAGCCGCCGATCGCCCACGCGGCGACCGCGCCCGAGATGGCGACGACCGCGCCCACGGAGATATCGATGCCGCGCGTCGCGATCACGATGGTCATGCCGAGCGCGACGACCGCGAGTGGCGCGGCGCGATTGAGGATATCGATGAGGCTGCCGTAGAGATGATGGTCGCGCCATTCGACATGCAGAAAGCCCGGATTGAACGCCGCGTTCAACGCGAGCAGCAGGGCGAGCGTGACGATCGGCCAGCCGAGCCGATGCTCCATCATCGAGCGGAGCTTGCCGCGTCGCACGGTGTCATCCATGTTCGGCTCCGATCATTTCGCATACGGTGTCCTCGCTCGTGCCCGCCGGCAGCTCGCCGACCTTGCGACGATCGCGCAGCACGACGATGCGATTGGCGACGCGCACCACCTCCGAGATCTCCGACGAGATGAAGAGCACGGCCATGCCCGTCGAGGCGAGCCTGAGTATCTCGTCCATGATTTCCTGCTTCGCGGCGACGTCGATGCCGCGTGTGGGCTCGTCGAGGATCAAGAGGCGCGGCTCGGTCGCGAGCCATCGCGCGATCAGCGCCTTTTGCTGATTGCCGCCGGAGAGCAGGCCGATCGGCATGTCGAGATTCGCGGCCTTGATGCCGAGCGCGCGCACGAAGCGTTCGGCGAGCGCGTTCTGTTCGGCGCGCGTGAGGCAGCGTCGCGCGCCCATGCGCGCCTGCAGCGCGAGTGCGATGTTCTCGCGCAGCGACAGCTCCGCGACGATGCCATCCGCCTTGCGCTCCTCGGGACAGAACGCGATGCCGTGCCGGATCGCCTGCGCGGGCGTCGCGAAGGAAACCGGCACGCCGTCGATGCGCAGTTCGCCTTCGTCGGGCTTCTCCAGGCCGAACAGCAGCTTCGCGAGTTCGGTGCGCCCGGAGCCGAGCAGCCCCGCGACGCCGACCACTTCGCCCGCCCGCACGCGCAGATCGAGCGGCTGCAACTGGCCTTTCTGCCCGAGACGTACCGCGTCGAGCAGGGCGTCGTCGGTGGCGTGCGCTTCGGTGTCGTCGGGCGGCGACTGGCGCGCCTGCGCGGCGGCGAGTTCGCGGCCGAGCATCGCCGCGATGAGCGCCTGCGTGCCGAGTTCGTTCGCGCGCCATTCGCCCACGCGCCGGCTGTTGCGCAGCACCGTGATGCGGTCCGAGATCGCGTAGACCTGATTCAGAAAGTGCGTGACGAAGAGAATCGCGAGCCCTTGTTCACGCAGGCGGCGCAGCACGTCGAAGAGGCGGCGCACTTCGTCGTCGTCGAGGGAGGACGTCGGCTCGTCGAGGATCAGCACTTTCGACGACAGCTTCAGCGCCCGCGCGATCGCGACCATCTGCTGCACCGCGACCGGATAGCTCGTCAGCACGCGCGTCACGTCGATATCGAGCCCGATGCGCCCGAGCAGTTCGCGCGCCTGCCGGTTCGTCGCTTCCCAGTCGATGCGAAAGCCGGCGAGCGCGCCGCGTCGCGGAAAGTAGCCGGCGAAGATGTTCTCCGCCACGGAGAGGTTCGGGCAGAGATTCACTTCCTGATAGACCGTGCTGATGCCGAGCTTCTGCGCGGCGAGCGGCGAGTCGGGGTGAATCGCGCGGCCGTCGAGCAGGATCTCGCCGGCGTCGAGGCTCACGACGCCGGTCAGCACCTTGATGAGCGTCGACTTGCCCGCGCCGTTCTGACCCATCAGCGCGTGAACCTCGCCCGGATAGAGGGTGAGGTTCACGTCCTGCAGCGCATGGACGCCGGCGAAGCGCTTGTCGATGCCGCGCAGCTCCAGTACGGGCGAAGTCATCGGAGATCAGTACTTTCGATTGGGGAATTCCTTCGCCGCGACCTCCATCGGGAAGATGCCTTCCTGCGTGACGATGCGCTTGGGCACGGACTTGCCGGCCTTGATGTCCTTCACGACCGACATCAACTGCGGCCCGAGCAGCGGACTGCATTCGACCGACACATTGAGCTTGCCCGCCATCATCGCTTCGAATGCGCCCTTCACGCCATCCACGGAAATGATGATGATGTCCTTGCCCGGCTTCATGCCGGCTTCCTCGATCGCCTGGATTGCGCCGATCGCCATGTCGTCGTTGTGCGCGTAGAGCACGTTGATCTTCTTGCCCTCGGCCTTGAGGAACGCCTCCATCACTTCCTTGCCCTTCGCGCGCGTGAAGTCGCCGGTCTGCGAGCGGATGATCTTGAACTTCGGATCGGACTTGATGATTTCCTCGAAGCCCTTCTTGCGATCGATCGCGGGCGCCGAACCGACCGTGCCCTGCAATTCGACGATATTGATTGGCCCCGCATTGCCCTTTTCCTTCTCGACCAGCCAGCGGCCTGCCTTGCGGCCTTCCTCGGTGAAGTCCGAGCCGATGAAGGTGACGTAGAGCGTGTCGTCCTTGCTGCTGATCGCGCGGTCGGTGAGCACGACCGGAATCTTCGCGTTCTTCGCTTCGACGAGCACGGTATCCCAGCCCGTCTCGACGACCGGCGAGAACGCGATCACATCGACCTTCTGCGCGATGTACGAGCGGATCGCCTTGATCTGGTTTTCCTGCTTCTGCTGCGCGTCGGAGAATTTCAGGTCGATGCCGGCCTCCTGCGCACTGGACTTGATCGACTGGGTGTTCGCGGTGCGCCATTCGCTCTCCGCGCCGACCTGCGCGAAGCCGAGCACGATGGGCTTTTGCGCGAAGGCGGGGAGCGGGAGCATTGCGCCGAGCGGCGCGGCGGCCATCGCAACTAACACGGTGCGGCGTTTCATGACAGTGGTTCCTCCATCCGTTGGTTTTTAACCTGTCTTGTTCGAATGATTCTGGAATAACCTGTTAATTCGTTGTTCTATTCATCCCGTCGCCATACCGGCAATTCCGGTATTTGGGTTTTCCACTGTCGATTTGGCGGGCGGCGAGATAGATTGACTATATGAGGCTATCCGGCCACTTTTTATTCACGTTAACCCGCTTTTTGCGCCGAAACAGTCATACCATCTCGCGCCACGTGTTGCGCCGCAACATCCAATGGATTCGACGCCGGGAAGAACTGGTAACGGTCGCGTAACGCCTCGTAAGCACTCGCGAAAAGCGTGTTTTTCTCGCGCGATCGTCAATATGCGCGCTCACGGAAGATCGCTGACGTTGCAATTCGCAACGGTTCTTCATCTTCAAGGAGCGCGCAGCATGAACGTCACCGGCCCGAGCACATCCCACGCGACGCAAACGGCGTCGCACACGTTGCCCATCAAGCGCAGCACCGATACCCCGACCATCGAAACCGGCAACGCGAACGCCAAGACCGCGCCGGTCAATCCGGCGCATCTCGGCAATCACGTCGATACCACGGCGTGAATCATGGCGACATCCTTGCGTTTCGCGCTCGTGTGCGCGGCCGTGGCGGCGTGCCCGTTCCTGCTCGATGGCTGCGCGCTCGCCGCGCTGCCGTGCCGCGTGACATCGGCCGCGCTGAAGATCGTGCCGGTCGTGGGCCATGCCGCGTCCACGCCCTTCGATGCGTGCGCAACAGCTATCGACTGATATGAAGCGAACCTTTATGCGTGGCGCGGCCTGCGTCTGCATGGCGATGCCCGCGCTCGCCGCCGCACAGAAGCCATTCGATTTTCGCGGCCTGCCGCTCGGCATTTCGCTCGATGCGTTCCGCCGCGACGAACCCGCGCGCGCGACACCGCCCGGCAGCGTCGCCGTGTGCGATACGGATCTCGGAGCGGCTTCGCTTGGCATGGTGCTGCGCGACGCGCACAGCCTGTCGATCGCGTGCAAGTGGGCGCATCGCACGCAGGCGGGATGGAGCGCATCGCAGGCCGTCGTGGATGGCGCGCCTTCGCGCGATCACGTGTTGCGTTTCGCGGCGATGCCAGGCGATGCGTCGCCGCGGCTGTATCGCATGGCGTTCGTGATCGATGCGCGGGTGGTCGATGACTTTACCGAAGCGCTGTCATCGAAGTTCGGCCGAAGCCGCGTCGATCGCGCGAACGGTTACAGGACGCGAACGTGGGAGAACGCGACGAGTTCGATCACGCTGGAAGCGAACGGCGCGGCGGCCTCGGCGCATGTGATCTATCGCCTGAAAGCCTACGAATCGTGGCTGCGCGAAACGGCCGACCGATGGCGTCTTGCCTCCGTGCAGGACACGCCCTGAATCAAAGGAGAGGATTGTTCATGAAACTGACGTCATTGCCCTGCGCGGCGTTTCTGCTCGCGCTTGCCGCGTGCTCGTCGTCGCGTTCCGTCGTCGAGATGCCGACCTATGCGCCGGCCGTCGCGCAGCCGGTCAACGTCAATACGCTGGGTGCGATCTATCAGGCGGGCAGCTCGGTCTCGCTCTACGAAACCGCCCGTGCGCAGCGAGTAGGCGACGTGCTGACGATCCGCCTCGCGGAGTCGTATCAGGGCAGCAATTCCGCCGACGCCAGCGCGAGCCGCGCGAGCAGCATCAGTGCCGAGGCCGCGGACAAATCGAGCGGCGCGGCGGCGCGGCTCGCGCGCCTGTTCAACGTCGGCTCGGCGAATACGTCGTTCAAGGGCAACGGCAGCACCAGCAATCTGTCGGCGATGAGCGGCACGCTCGCGGTGTCGGTGATCGGCACCTTGCCGGGCGGAAACCTGGTGGTCGCGGGCGACAAGATCATCGCGATGAGCGGCAATCAGGATCAGTTGCGCTTCTCGGGCATCGTCAATCCGAAGGATATCGAGGCGGGCAATTACGTCGCCTCGAACAAGGTGGCCAATGCGCGCATCGAACAGGCGGGCGTCGGCATGCTCGCCGATTCGACCACGATGGGCTGGCTGCAACGTCTCTTCATGAGCGTGCTGACCTTCTGACGATGACGCCGCGCGCCTCAGACTTCCACGCGCGCCGCGATGCGCCCGGCCGCCGTCGGATCGCCGTGGGGCACGAAGATATAGCCCTGGCCCCAGACGGTCTGCACGTAGCGCGGTTCGGACGGATCGATCTCGAGCAGGCGGCGCAGACGCCAGATCGCGACATCGAGACTGCGATCGCGATGCGCGCCGTTGCCGCGCAGCTTCTCGTTCAGTTGCGCGCGCGTGAGCACGATCATCTCGTTCTTGACGAGCGTCTTGAGCAGCGCGAATTCGCCCGAGCGCAGCGCGATGCGTTCGCCATCGCGGCGCAATTCACGCGCGCTGAAGTCCATTTCGAACGGTCCGAAGCGATACGCCGGCCGCATCTCGGGCGCGCCTGCCGTGAACGCCGACGCGCTCTCGCGGCGCCGCAGGATAGAGCGGATGCGCGCGAGCAGCTCGCGCGTATCGAAGGGCTTGCCGAGATAATCGTCCGCGCCGAGTTCGAGCCCGATCACGCGGTCGAGCACGTCCGAGCGCGCCGTCAGCAGGATCACGGGAATATCGTCGTGAGCATTGCGCAATTCGCGCAACGCGCTGATGCCGTCCTTGCCGGGCATCATCACGTCGAGCACGATCATCGAGGGACGCTCGGCCTGCACGCGGCGTCTCAGACCGGTGCCGTCGCTCAGGACGGACACGTCGAAGCCGTGCTGCTGCAGATAGTCGCGAACGTGATCGCGCACGACGGGGTCGTCGTCGACCATCAGTACATGTGGAGTCATGCACGGATTCTAAGCGCCGCGCGCACGCGCTCGCGACGGTCGAGAACTTTCCATTTCTTTCCGTTACGGCGTGTTTCATCGCGCGATGCGCAGTCGAATAGCGCGTGCGCACGGCTTCGAACGAGAATCGCACGCGCGTGCTTTGCAACGTCGCGGCCCGCGAAACCGCGTTCCGTAAGAATCCGTAATGTCGCGCGAAGCGCGCGATGCGCGGATTGGGAATAACCTCCGAATAGAATTTTGAGATGTCCATATCGGTTCTCATCGTCGACGACGACTCCGCGGTGCGCGACCTGCTGCGCCACTTCTTCAATGCGCAAGGCATCGACGTGTCCGTGCTGCACGACGGCGGCGGGCTGCGTCGGCGGCTGGAGCTCGAACGTCCGTCCATCGTCGTGCTCGACATCATGATGCCGGACACGGATGGCCTGCGCGCGCTGCGCGATTTGCGCGCGGCGGGCGAGGATATTCCCGTGATCTTCGTCACGGGCTGCGACAGCGTTCCACAGAAGATCGCGGGCCTGCAATCGGGCGCGGACGACTATCTCGCCAAGCCCTTCGATCCGCGTGAGTTGCTCGCGCGCATCGAGGCGGTGCTGCGGCGACGCGCGAGTGCCCCGAGCCGTCCCGAGCCCGCGCCGCGCGAACGCTTCGGCCGCTTCGAAGTGGACTTCGTGACGCGCTCGCTGCTGCGCGGCGACGAACGCATCGCATTGCGCGACAGCGAGTTCGCGCTGCTCAAGGTATTCATCAAGCATCCGTACAAGGTGCTCTCGCGCGTGCTGATCCACGATCTCGTGCATCGCGACGATCTGGCTTTTCGCGATCGCGGGCTCGATGTGCCGATCTGGCGTCTGCGCCGCATCATCGAGGACGATCCGTCGAATCCGCGTCACGTGCAGACCGTGCGCGGACAAGGCTACGTGTTCGTGCCCGACACCGACGGCCCGACATCGAACCGCTTCGGGACCTGACCGCGATGCGTCCGGGTCTCTGGCAGGCCGCGCGCGCGCCGCGCGGTTTCATCGACACGCTGTTCGGCCGCATGGCGCTCGTGTCCGTGTGCGTGCTGCTCGCGCTGCAGGGCGGATGGTTCGCGATTCTCCACGTGCAGGGTCCGCACCGCGAAGCCGATGGCTACGCGCGCGCATTGCTGATCGTGCTCGAGGCCGCGCACAACGATGTCGCGCTCGGCGGGCGGCTGATGCGCGAGACGCGCGTGCATATCGTGCCGGTGTGGAACATGCCCGAGCCGCTCACCTTGCGCGATGCCCGCAAGACGCGCCACGCTCATCTCGCGCGCCAGATCGCCGATGGCTTGCCGGAGGGCTCGCAGATCGCCGTCGATATCGATGCGCGCAACAAGTCGCGGCTCTGGGTGCGCTATCCGTCGAGCAATGTGTGGATCGTCACGCCGATCGACTTGCCGCCGCCCGCGCCCTTCATGACGGAGGCGGTCGTGCTGCTCGCCGGCGCGCTCGTGCTTTCGCTCTTTGCGACCTGGCAGTTGCAGCGGCCGCTCGCGCGTGTCGCGCAGGCGGCGCGCCGCTTCGGGAGCGGCGAGCGTCCCGTTCCCGTCGATGAAAACGGTCCGCGCGAATTGCGCGAGCTGATCGGCGCGTTCAACCAGATGATGAAGAAGCTCATCGACACGGACGACGATCGCGCCGTGATGCTTGCCGGCATCGCGCACGATCTGAAGGCGCCGCTCACGCGCCTGTCGCTGCGCGCGAGCGTGCTCGCCAAGGATGAGCGCGAGCGCGCGCATTTCCTGCGCGATATCGATTCGATGACGCGCATCGTTCAGCAGTTCCTCGAATTCGCGGGCCGCTCGACTTCGGAAAGCAGCGATACCGGTGTCGATGCGTTCATCGCGGAGCAGTTCGCGTCGCCCGAAGATGGCGACGAGCCGCTGTTCGCGCTGTCGCTCGACGCGGGCGAGGCGTTCAGGTTGCCGCGCACGTTCATCGACCGTCTGATGACCAATCTCGTCGACAACGCGCTGGAGCATGGCGAGCCCCCCGTCGAGATCCGCACCGCGCGAAGGGGCGGCAACTGGCTGATCGAAGTGCGCGACCACGGTCCCGGCATTCCCGACGAACGCCTCGACGACGCATTGCGGCCGTTCGTGCGGCTCGATCCCGCGCGCAGCGGCAACGGTCATTGCGGGCTCGGGCTCACCATCGTCGAGCGGCTGGCGCGCGAGCAGCGTGGCCGCTGCGAGATCGGCAACGCCGACGGCGGCGGGCTGATCGTGCGCATCGTCATTCCCTTTGAAGAAACATGATGCCTGCTTCGTCCACGCGTGCGGCGCCCATGTCGCGACGCGCTTTCATTCATGGCGGCGCGCGTGTCGCGCTGCTTTCGACCACGTTCGGCGCGGGCGCGCTGCTATCGGCATGCGGCGGCGCGAGCGACGATCAGGCCGTGGCGGCGACGCCGACGCTCGCTTCGATCGAAAACTTCCGCGATGTGGCGGGCATGGGCGAAGGCTATCCGACCGTCGATGGAAACCGGCTGCGGCGCGGCGTGTTCTATCGCGCGGGCACGCTCACGCCCGACGATGCCGATGCGGTTGCGCTCGCGCGGCTGTCGTTGCGCGCGGTGCATGATCTTCGCGTGGTGAGCGAGACGGCGTTAGCGCCGGATCGCGTGCCGGCGAACGCCGTACGCGAGACGCATGAAGTCGCGCCGATCGACGCCGCGGCGGCGATGCCTCGCGACGCGGCGGCGGCCAGCGCGTGGATGATCGGGCAGCAACGTCAGCTCGTCACGGACCCGGTCGCGCGCCTGCAGTTCGGTGCGCTGCTGACGCGGCTTGCGCGCGTTGCGGGGCCGCAGGTGATGCACAGCACGGCAGGCAAGGATCGCACGGGTTGGGCGGCCGCGCTGTTGCTCTCCATCGCCGATGTGCCGCTCGACGTGATCATTCAGGACTATCTGTTGACCAATACGGCGGCACAGGCACACATCGACGCACGCGTGAAGGCGCATGCGGCGCGGCTCGGGACGGATGCGCAAACGGTCGCGCCGCTTTATCAGGCGCAGAGCGCGACGCTCGAAGCGGCGTTCGAGGAGATGCATCGCGGGTTCGGCACGTTGAGCAATTATCTGGCGCAGGGTTTGTCGGTCAGCAATGCGGACGTGGCGATGTTGCGGGTGAAGATGGTCGCGTAGAGAGGACGTTCAAGCCTCGCCCGCACGCTCCCGATAGGCCGCGAACTTCGACATCTTCCCGATTCCCGGATTGAAGCAATTGCACGGATCGAGCTCTTTATAGAACGCCGCAAGCTCTGGCTTCGCCTCATAAAGATGCCCCACGTTGTGCTCGGCGGGATACTCTGCGCCACGCTCATCGAGCAATTCGAGCATCTCGTGTTCCAGCGCCAGGCAGTCGTTGCCTTTGATGACGATGTAGTCCTGGTGAAACACATGACACAGAAAGTGCCCGTAATACAGCTTCAGCACGATGGGGCGCTCGATCTTCGCCGGCAGCTTCTCGAACCACTCGCGGTCGTCGCGCCGTAAAGCGATATCGAGCGCGACGATATCCTCGACCTCGCGATGATGCACCGCGCGATAGCGCACCGCCGCGCTAGCCGCCGCGAATCGATGCAGGAATGCCTTGCGGCCTTCTTCATCGCTGCATTCGAAATATGCGCCGCCACCATCCGCGAAACGCGTCGACAGAAACGCACGCGCTTCATCGATGCCCGTTGCGGGCACCTTCAGCATCAGATGATGCTCGTACTCTTCGCGATACGTCGCAAGCCGCGCGGGGAGATGATCCGGCAAGCGCTCGCTGACCCACTGCAGCACGCGATCGCTCAGGTGCTTCGGCATGAAGCCGAGACGCTCGAACCACGCGTCGCAACGCGTCTTGAGACTGAAGAAGAGCGGCAGCCGGTCCGTGCCGAACCTGTCGATGATGACGAACAGGTCCTTGCCGTATTTCCTTGCGACATCGAACGCATCGCGATGAAGATACTCGCCCGCGATCGGCAGATGCGTGAAATTCGCGAGCGCGTGGCGGCGGATGTCCGTCAGCACGCTCGTGTCGTTGGTGCCGATATAGAACACCTTCGCGCCTTGCTCGGCCGCGAAGGTGTCGAGACGCACCGCGAAGGTCATCACCTTGCCGGCTGAGCCCGACGCCTCGAAGAGCCGGCGAGGATCGGCGTTGTAGCGCGCGGGCGTGGGCGCATCGATATCGCGGACATGGGTCGCGTAGTCGTGATCCGATGCGGCCGTGCCTTCGCGTACATCGGCATCGGTGAACGTGCCGTTCTCGATGCGCGACAGGATCTCTTCGGGCGTGCCGCCGACTTCGATGCCCAGGTGATTCACGAGGCGCGGCACGCCCGCTGCGTCGACGGCGGCGAACACCGCCATCTCCGTGTAGGCCGGTCCGCGATGCACGAGCGAGCCGCCCGAATTGTTGCTGATGCCGCCCAGCACCGACGCGCCGATGCACGACGAGCCGATCACCGAATGCGGCTCGCGGCCGAGCGGCTTCAACGCGCGTTCGAGCTGATCGAGCGTCGTGCCGCCGATGCAGACCGCCTGCGTCCCGTCCTTGATCAGATGGACACGCTTGATCCGCGCCGTGCTGACGATGACGACATCGCGATCGTAGCCGTCGCCGTCGGGCGTCGAGCCGCCGGTGAGGCCCGTGTTCGACGCTTGCGTGATGACGATCGTGCGCGCCGTGACGCACGCGACCAGCACGCGCCATTGTTCGACGAGCGTGCCGGGGCGCACCACCGCCAGCACGCGGCCCGTGCCGAAGCGGTAGCCGGTGCGATAGCGGCGCGTCGGTGCATCGCCGGTGAGCACGTTGCGCGCGCCGACGATATCGCCGAGCGACGCAAGCAGGCTTCTGCGCGATTCGCCGAACGCAAGGGCGGAGGGAGCGATCACGGACATGGCGGCCTCAAGCCCGGTGCGGTTCGGAAGACGACGATTCCGCCGACGCAGCCGTCGCGCGCTGTGTGAGCGTGAGGACCGCGCCGACGACGAGTGCCCCGGCGACGACGATCAACCCCGCGTTCGTGCTGTGCGTGACGTCCTTCATCCAGCCGATGATCGACGGGCTGACGAAGCCCGCGAGATTGCCGATCGAATTGATCATCGCGATGCCGGCGGCGGCGGCGGCGCCCGTGAGCACGCTGCTCGGATAGGTCCAGAAAACCGGCATCATCGACAACACACCCGCCGTGCCGACCGACAGCGTGATCAGTGCGAGCGCGAGATTGCCGGTGTGGAGCGTGCTTGCATAGAAGCCCGCAGCGGCAGCGACGCCCGCCAAGGCGAGATGCCAGCGCCGCTCGTTGCGACGGTCCGAACTGCGCGCGACGAAAATCATCGACACGATCGCGACCGCATAAGGAATCGCCGTGAACAGGCCGACGTCGAGCGCGTTCTTCACGCCCGCCGTCTTGATGAGCGTCGGCAGATAGAAGCTCACGCCATAGAGGCCCATCATGCAGCAGAAGTAGATCGCAGCGAGTCGCCACACACGTCCGTTCGACACGACGCTCTTCAGAGAATGATCCGCGCCGGCCGGTTCATCGCGTGCGATGTTGGCTTCGAGAAGCTGCTTCTCCTGCTCGTTCAGCCACGACGCCGCGCGAATCCCGTTCGGCAGCATGAACAGCGTGAGGATGCCGAGCACGAGCGACGGCAGCGCTTCGAGCAGGAACAGCCACTGCCAGTTCGACAGGCCGTGGAAGCCGTTGAACGCCTGCATGATCCAGCCCGAGAGCGGACCGCCGACCACGCCAGCCACCGGAATGCCGATCATGAAGAGCGCGTTCATGCGGCCACGTCGCGCCGACGGATACCAGTAGGTCAGATAGAGCACGATGCCGGGAAAGAACCCGGCTTCGGCGACACCGAGCAGGAAGCGCAACGTATAGAACATCGCTGGCGTCTTCACGAACAGCGACGCCGCCGACACCAGCGCCCACGTCACCATGATGCGGCTGATCCACACGCGCGCGCCCACGCGATGCAGCAGGATGTTGCTCGGCACCTCGAAAAGGAAGTAGCCGATGAAGAAAATCCCCGCGCCGAGCCCGTACACCGACTCGCTGAACTTCAGGTCGCTCAGCATCTGCAGCTTCGCGAAGCCGACGTTGACGCGATCCAGATAGGCCGCGACATAGCAGATGAAAAGAAAGGGCAAGAGACGCCAGGTCACTTTCGCGTAGGTCGCGTTGTCTGGCGCCGTGGCGGCTGTGAGAGTCGGGGTGTGCGGGTTCATCTTGAAGTCTCCTGAATCGTGCGGCTTGTCGCCGCTACTGGCTTTGCTGGAGCGCATTGTTCCGTGCCAGTAAGAGACTGTCGAGACGTCGAACCACTGGTCCTACCACTTCTTTTTGTCGTGCCAGGAGGCGTTTTCCGCGCGAATCAATGACGGCGAGGGCGCGCCGGCTTGTGCACGTCCGTGCGCTCGCGCGCGACGCGGGATCACTGCCAGCCCTTCAGACGCAGAGTAGCCCGCACCAGACGCTGCTCTTCCGCCTCGATTTCCCGCATGCAAGCGGTCGTCGTGGTGATATGCGTGCTCGCGGCCTTGCGCGCCTGCTCCGGCTGCTTGCCCAGCACGGCCTTGTAGAGACGCGCGTGCTGTTTGTCGATGACGCGCTTTTGCGCCTCGCGATGGTAGAGGTTGTTGACCGACGCGAAGACCGAACTCAGCAGCAGATCCGTGAGCGAACTCAGCGTATGCACGAGCACGGGATTGTGCGATGCCTCGCTGATCGACAGGTGAAAGTTATAGTCGAGCCGCGCGCGGGTCGATTCGGCCACGTCGCTCTCGTTCGCGGCCAGCATTTCCTCGTATCGGCGCGTGATGAGCGCAAAATCCGCCTGCGTGCCGCGCAGCGCGGCAAGACGCGCGGATTCGGCTTCGAGCATTTCGCGCACTTCGAAAATGTCGTAGAGCGTGCGTGGCTGGGAGCCGAGCAGATGCATCATCGGCGTGAGCGCGGGTTGCGTCGTCAGCGCGGCGACGAACGAGCCGCGTCCATGCGAAGTCTCGATGATCCCGCGCGTGCGCAGCACCTTCAGCCCCTCCCGCACGGCGGACCGCGACACGCCGAGCTTCGCGGTCAGCCGCCGTTCGGAAGGCAGCGCCTGGCCGGGCTTCAGCACGCCGTCGACGATCAGCCCTTCGATGCGTCCCGCGACGGCATCGGCGATCTGCAACACGTCTTCCTGACTCTCTTCATGCATGCTATGCCTCACTGGTCCGACCACTTTGCGAACTTTAGCATTGCCCGCCGATGCGGGAAAAGCCTTCGCAAGACCTCGGAGATCGCGGCCGGGTTTCAAGCGCGACCGCAAAAAAAGACGGCCCGCCAGAAGGACACCGGCGAGCCGCAAGAGGGATCGGTCAACAGCTACAGCGAAGGCAGATTAGCATCGCTTTCACGCGCGCGATCGCATCGGAAAGATGCGGTAAGGAAAGCGTCAGGGCGCGCGCGACACCACCATGTGATCGACCAGCGCGTCTAGCTTCTGCCGCGCGCTCGCGAAGCGGTCTATGTTCAGACCATTCGTGTCGTAGCGCGCGGTCACGAGAATCTGCCCTTGCCGCAGGAGCGTCAGATCGATCGCCGACAGATACGACATCGGCTCGCGGCTGAACGCGCGCTTGTCCCAGCGGGTGGTCGCGTTGTACACGAGCATCGCCTCGCAACCGGGCGGCGACGTGCCGGGGTTGTAGACCATCGAGTTCACGCCACGCCGCTGCAAGGCGACTTGCAGCCCGGGCACGAAGTCGCCGGTCGCAACCGTCTGATTCAGTTCGATGCACACGGATTGCAGCGCGGCGGGCGCGCCCGTCACCGATGTCGGCGACGAATAGCTCGATGCGACCGTGAAGCCAGCCTGCACCAGAGAGCCCGCGGCATCGGCTGCCGTGATCAGGGTCCAGGTGCAGCCGGAAAGCGCGCCAGCGCCAACAGCGAAGAGCGCGCGCGCGATGAGCCTTCCAGTCACATTCACCGCACGATGCGCAGGCGTAAGGTGTTCGGCGCTTCGATCGTCGCGGTCATCGTCGTCACGCGCTTGTCAGTGGTGTCGCGCAGCGCGAAATGCTGGCGCGTGGCGGTGTTCACGTCGTGACGCACATCGGGAAAGCAGGCGGCGATATCCGCGCCCAGTTCCTGCAAGGGATCAGCGACGATGCCATCCGCGCCCCAGTGCGCGCGCCAGCGGCAGTCATAGGCATGCGCGCTGCTCTTGCATGTGCCCTGGCCGGGGGAACCGGCGGGCAGCAGGGCGCGGTCTTTGGCGAGCGTGTCGAACGAGCGTGCATTGACGATGGTCTTCAGCGCGGAACAGACGTCCGGAAGATCCTCGGCGGAGGCGGACAGCATCGGCACGAAGAGCGCTACGGCGACGAGCGCGCGGCGCAAGGAGAGCAGGCTGGGAGTGCGTGAGAGGTGTGCTTGCATGGCTTGGCGTAGTGACGAGGGAAGAGGCGGTCTGTCGTGTGCAGACAGCGCGCATCGAGATCTTCCCGCGCTGCGCCGCGATTCGATATGCGGAGCAAAGCGCCAATCCGGCAAGTTATTTCCAGGTATTAATTCACGAGTGCGGTCATCAAACGAACAGGGACACGATGCCGCCGATTGTCACGGCCGCTGCCACCCATTTGCCTGCGGTGTAGAAGCCGTTCGTATCGGTCGCCTGCACTTCGGGACGTTCGAGACCGAGCGCGCCATATGCGAAGGATTTCATCGACGACGGCGCATCGGTCGGCTGTGAGGTGGCGTCGTCGGTCGTGGCGTCGGCAGGGGCAGGCCGGCGCGATTCAGGCGCATCGGCGCTCGTGTAGGCAGTCGTCGTCGCACTGTTGATCTGCATGGCTTCCCTCGTCGTTATCCGGTTCTCGCAAACCGCGATAACGGCGGGTGCGCGCGCCTGCTTTAAAGCGCGCGCCTTTCCGTTTCTTACCGCCGATGCGTCACATCGGGTGGTTCTGCACGAAGTCCTTGTACGCCCAGTAAGCGGCCTTCTTCGTGATGCCGTCGCCCTCGGCGAGGCCGTAGTCGCCTTCGCTGTCGTCGTAGAGCTGGAAGGCCTGGATCGACTGAATGTTGTACTTCGACGCGACGCTCGCGAATTGCGCCATCATCGTGTTGCCCGTCATGTAGCTGGCGATCTGGTTGTACGAGCCGTAGTCCGGACGCACGCCGAACTCGTTGATCCAGATCGGTTTGCCCATGTCGTGCAGCGTCTGGAGCACATCGTGGCAGCCCGTTCCGCCGCATGCGTGGGTGATATCGCCCTGGCTCGAATACCAGTGCCAGGACGTGACGTCCCAGTTCACGGTCGGATGGCCCCAGGTGCCGTCGGGTTGCGAGCCATCGGCGAGCATCTGGAAGAAGGCGGTGTGCAGCCATGTGCCGCCGAGCACGATCTTCGCAGAGCCGTCGACCGACTTCACGCCCGCGATCATGCCGCGAATCACGCCGCGCGCGAGCATGTACGACCAGTTGTCGTACTGATACCAGACGGTGCCGTCGACGTTGCCGTTAAGGGCCTTCGCCTCCAGTTCGTTGCCGACCTCGTAGTACGTGTAGTGATAGCTGTTCGCGGTCTGCTGGCCGAGCCTGTAGCCGGCGTCATAGGCGTCGCTTTCGCTGTCGTAGTTGAGGGTCAGGAGCATCACCGGATACACCATCACGCCGCCGTCCGCCATCGTCTTCGCAATGCCGGCGAGCATGTTCGCCGAGGTCTGGCTGTACACGTCGTTGCGATAGATCGTTGCGCCCAGTTCCTGAAGCTGCGCAAGTTGCGTCTGCGGACTCGTGAAGTCGTATGCGCCGCCATTGGTGTTATGGCCGTTCATGCCGTAGAAGATCGAGCCATTACCGCTCGCTGCTTTTGCAGTGGACTTCGGCAACGCGGCGCTCTTGCCGGTTGCGGCGGTGTCGGCGGCACCGTCACTGTCGCTGCCGCCGCCGCATGCGGCGAGCAGCGCGCTCATCAGGACTGCCGTGGCGATAAGTCCGCCGAGCGAGGAGAAGGATCGATTCTTCATATCAATTAGGATGACGAAAATAATGGCGCGATCTCGCGAAGACGAGAGTAGGCGTTTCCCGGCGGTGGACGAGACGATGCGAACACCAGGCCGCGCGCATGCGCTTCCGATGACTTCGCGAAAGGTCTTTAGTGATCCGAACGACCGGCCGCAGTTGAAAAAAGGCGGCCGGCACGATGAGCGGCTAGCGCTCGATGACGCTAGGTCATCGGTAACATGTGCAGCGAGCGTGTTTCGACGAAGTCAAATTTCTGACTTGAGGGCGATTGCTTCTCACCCGAGGGCAAGTATCCGCCGGGCTTGAATCAGCGAGGAAAGGTTACTTTGTTCTGATGTAGAAGTAAACCGAACAGCAGAAAAAACATCTTGCTTGTGCCGGGATCCGGAACGGTCTGTACTGTTTTAATTCGTTCCGCAGCAACTGCTTCTACGTTGAGGGCGCGGCGCGCCAGGTCTTCGGATCACGTACTGCATCGACCACCTGCCGGATCGCGGCAATGACAAGCTCGGGCTGATCCTGATGAATGTCGTGACCACTCTGTTTCGCGACGACGACTTTCGCGTCGGGCGTCATCGTTCCCAGATCGTTGCGCAGATTGCTCATGATGGCTTCCATTCTGTCGGCCGGCCATCCGGGGAACGGCGCGGCAAACGGAATGCCATGGCCGAGGATGAAGAGCGGCATCGGGCGCATCGGTGCGCGTGCTCTCGCCTCGCGCACCTGACGGGTCGAAGCGTCGTCGGCGAGCGGCGCGGTCCACCACTGTTCCGCTTCGGGATACGCGTCGAGCAACTCCTGATTTTTCACGGTGAGCGCTTCGAATTTTTCCCATTGCGCGGGTGCCAGCGCTTCGTGAAAACGCAGCCAGACGTTCTCGGGCGTCGTGTCGATCAGGACCATGCCGACGACATCGTCGGGATACGTGCTGGCATACAGGCGTGAGATGAGACCTCCCGCCGAGTGACCGACGAGCACATATGGACCGGGTATCTTCGCGGCCGTGAGCAGCGCGTGCAGATCGTTCACCTTGTCGCGCGTCGTGCGCGGCTGATGCACGGGCGTGCTGCGGCTGGGTTCGAACTGCGGACCGTTCGGCTCGAGTTTCGGATCGACCTCGCGCAGTGTGCCGGGCCGGTCATACGCACATACCCGTGTGAAGGCGGCGACGCCCGGCAGCACCATCGTCCGCGCGCCGGCGGGCTGCAGTTTGTCACGGCTCCAGACATCGCCACGGCCGAGCGCGCCCGCTTCGAGAATCACCGTGGGACTTCCATGGCCGCGACATTCGAGATAGAGCGCGCGCCCGCCGATATCGACCGTTCCGGAAAAATCATCGTTCGACGCAGCCGATGCCTGCGTGACAACAGCCAGCACGAACGTCCCGAAGATGCGATGGCGGAACATGACGTCCTCCTTGACAAATCGTCGGACTGAGGCCCGCATCGACCCATGTCGCGACGATTCGATCATGATAGTGCGCAGGAACCGCGCGCGCCCAACGAGTTACGGCGCGGCCACCCCCTGCGTCTTGGGGCTATACGTCGTATAGAACGCCGACCCCGCCCAGGCAGGCGCCGGATCGTTATACAGCGGTGCGCCCTGGCTCCAGTTGGCGCCGTCGTGCCAGTCGCCGTTGCCGCTGAACTTCGCGACAGCCGGATACGGATACACCGGACGCGATGCCGTCACCTTGTTCGTCGTCGCGTCCGTCTGATAGGTCATCACGGCATTCGGCGCCGCGCTCTGTTCGACCCAGCCCGTGATCTGCGAAACCAGATCGATGTTCGGGAAGCCCTCGCCGCCACCGCAATGACCCACGCCCGGCACCAGATACAGCCGCGAGAATTCATTCGCGCTCGCTTCGCCCATGGTGTCCTTCACGGCCTGGTAGTAGCGGATCGTGAAGAGCGGCGAGATGTGCTGATCGGCCCAGCCGTGCCACAGAATCAGCTTGCCGCCCGCGTTCTTGAACGCCGAAAGATCGGGACTCGTCGCATCGTTGAGCGCGTGGTTCGTCTGCAGATAGTTGGGGTAGAAACTCGCGTCGTGATAACCGAAGGTATCGATGTTCGGCATCGTCGGCGAGCCGGTGAAGATCAGGTTGTAGGCGCCTGTCACGATCATGTAGCTGAAGATGCTCGACACGGGCACGGGCGCGTCCGTCGAGTTCGACGTCGGTACTTCGACACCGATCCAGTTCGCCTCCGATCCATACAGCGGCGAGCCGCCCAGCATCAGCATGCCGGTGGCCGCATCGGTCGGGCCGCTGTAGAGCTTCTTCGCCGTATCGACTTCCGCCGCCGTCAGGCAGTTGCTCGTGCTCGACGCGCTGGCCGCGCACTGAATCGTCGCGGGATCGAAATGGCAGGTGCGCGGATCGGCGATGAGGCCATCGGCGACGCCCGCCTGACCGCCGCACGCGGCGACGACCGCCTTGTGCAGCACCTGAGCCTTGTCGGCGTAGAGCACGGCCTTGCCGGCGCTCGTGCCCGTCGTGCTGTTCGATTCGACGTTCCAGCCGTGATACAGCGAGTTCTGAATCTGGAAGTGCGCGGCCGGTGCGCCCGCGACGATGCCGTTGTAATCCGACGGATAACGTTGCGCGGCCATCAGCGCTTCACGTCCGCCATCGGAGCAACCGACGAAGTACGAATACTTCTGCTCCTGACCGTAGTAAGCCTTGATCAGTTTCTTGGCCGCCAGCGTCGTGATGTGCTGGCCGCGATAAGCGAAATCGGCCTGCTTTTGCGGATCGCTCGACCATGTGGCGTCCTGTCCGGAATGGCCCATGTCGGTCGCCGCCGTGACAAAGCCGCCTTGCTGCACGAGCGGGCAGGTATAGCTGAAGCTGAACGAGGTTTGCTTGGTGGGATCGCTCAGGTTGCCGCACAGACCGCCGCAGCCCAGTTCCGCGAAGCGCTGCGTCCAGGAGTCGACCGGCAGCGCGACTTCGAAGGTGTTCGAGGGGGCGAGCGTGCCTTTCACTGTGCAGAAGTTCACGCTCGCGCCATTGACGGTCGCGGCGGTCACCGTGGCCGAACTGATCGTGCTGCCCGCGCCGCCGATATCGGTGATATCCGTCGATGCCAGCTTCGAACAGTCCACGACCGGCTTCACGACAGCCAATGGTGTTTTGGACGTGCTGTCGCTGCTTGTGGCGTCACTGCCGCTGCCGCCGCACGCAGCGACGGCGACGGTCACGATGCAGGCCGCCAAAACGGCAAGCAACCGCCCGGAATCCAGAGCTCTCATGGTTATCTCCCTGACTTCATTTCGATGGCGTACAACTGAGCCTCGCCCGCACATTGCTGCGCGAGCGAAGAAAAGATAATGACTTGGTGATTCGTAATCCGAATCAGAATCGATGAATGATGCCCACGCCCGCCGCGAACATGCTGCGCGATGCCGACGGCGCGCTCTGGAAGCCATCGCCGATGGTCGCGTTGGCCGCCGTCTGACGATTCGACGTTGTGCCCGACGGAACTGCCAGCGTGTTGCCGTTCGCGCGCTGGAACGCTTCGAGCGCGTACAGGCCCGTGCGCTTCGAGAGCGAGTAGTACTGCGAGAGGTTGAACTGGTGGTACGAAGCCGCGTCGTTGATGCCGTTCGCCTTGCTAGCCCACGTGTAGCTGTAGCCCGCCGCGAAGTCCCATGCCGGCGTCGCCTTCCAGTGCAGCACCGTGCCGGCCGTGTTGAACACAGCTTCGTCGGTGAACAGCGAGTTGGTGCCCGGGATGTACTGAACGTTCGTGTACGTGACCGAGATGTCCCACGCGCTGTTGAACTGGTAGCCGCCCGCAACGGCGAAGCGCTGCTGAGCCTGCGCGCGCTGATAACCGGCGGTGACCGCCGACACGCCCGGCTGACCGGCGCCGGTCGTGCTCGTCGTATCGTTGATGGTGGTCGACTGACCGCTGTAGATGCCGCCGCCGTTGGCCGCGTTGTTGATGCGCGAGAACGCCACCGCACCGCCGATCGGGCCTTGCTGATACTGGATCGCCGCCGACCAGGTCGAGCCCTGGTACACGCTGTCGGGCACGCCGGCCAGCGAGTACGAACCGCTCACCGTGAAGCCGTAGAGCTTCGGCGACGTGTAGACGATCGAATTGTTCGCGCGGTAGATCGTGTCGAGGCCGTCCAGATCGCCCGGGTGCGCGCCGAAGTAGCCGGTCAGCCAGTTCGTCGGGCTATACGGCGAGAGCAGCGTGTAGTACGAGGTGTACTGGCGGCCCAAGGTCAGCGTACCGTAGCCCGGGTTCGTCAGACCGACCCATGCCTGGCGGCCGAACATCGCGTTGGTGAACTGCTGGCCGCCGCTGTTGATGTCGAAGCCCGATTCCAGCTGGAAGATCGCCTTGTTGCCGCCGCCGAGATCTTCAGCGCCCTTCAGGCCGAAACGGCTGCCCGCCCAGATGCCCGAGGCCATCTTGACGTTCGAGCGGCCCGGGTTCGTCTTGGCCAGATTGGTCTGGCTGCTTTGATAGACGATCGAATCGTCGACGATACCGTACAGCGTGACGCTGCTTTGCGCGAAGGCCGGAGTCGCGATCATCGCCGCATAGGCAAGCACGCCCGCACTCAATGGCTTCAGTTGACGTTTCACTCTTGAGAACCCCTCATCGTTGTCGTTGGATTGATGACGCGTTTGGCTCGGCGCACCGTGCGCCTTTTGCCCGCGCCTCCGAACGTACGCCGTTCGAACGGCGCAGAAAGAAAGGGTTAACCAGTGGGATCGTCCCGACGGCACGTTGCGACGCAGCCCGCGACGCGCGAGAAAACCTTGCGCGGCGAGACTTCTTCAAACCGTGATCGACGAATTCGACGAGGTAATCGCGATAAACAAAACTGATGGCGGCGTTAAGCCTTTGAATTGACGCGCCCGCGCTTCTTTTTCGGCACCGCGAGCTTTCTATTCGCGTCGGCATGGTCGCGGATCATCTCAGTCAGCGCGCGCAGCCCGGCGGGCACATGTCGCCGCCCCGGGTAATAAAGGCACAGTCCGTCGAGCGGCGGCGTCCAGTCTTCGAGCACGCGCACGAGCGTGCCCGCCGCGAGATCCGCGTCGACGTTCCATTCGGTCAAGTAGGCGAGACCCAGTCCCGCGCGCGCCGCCGCCAGCATCAGGCCCGGTTCGTCGAGTGTCAGCGCACCGTCGCCGTCGATGCGCACCGGTTCTCCGTGCCGCTCGAATTCCCACTGATAGATGGACCCGCTCGGCATGCGGCTGCGGATACAGCGATGCGCCGCGAGGTCCGCGGGCGTGCGCGGCGGCTTGTGCTGCGCGAAGTAGGCCGGACTGCCGACGACAGCGAATCGCTGCCGCTTGCCGAAAGGCACCGCGATCATGTCTTGCGGCACGGTTTCCAGCAGACGAATGCCCGCATCGAAGCCGCCGGTCACGATATCGATCAGCCGGCCTTCGGTGACGATGTCGAGCTTCATGTCGGGATAGCGCTGCAGAAACGCGATGAACACCGGCATCACCTGATGCGCCGCGCCCACCGACGTGTTGATGCGCAACGTGCCCGATGGCGTATCGCGGAAGCTGCCGGCCTGCTCGAGCGCATCGCGGATTGTCGACAGCGCGGGCGCGACGTTCTGCACGAACTGCGCGCCGGCTTCGGACAGCGACACGCTGCGCGTCGTCCGGTTGAAGAGCCGCACGCCGATGCGCGCTTCGAGCGCGGCGATCGCGTGACTGAGCGCGGATGTCGACACGCTCAGTTCGCTCGCCGCCGCGCGGAAGCTGCGATGCCGCGCGACGGCCAGAACGGCTTCGAGTTCGGCGAGCCCGGACGTTTTCATTATGCTAAATCGTTCAAGAGGTCATGCCGGATTGTACGGCTAGTCGAATCAATGCAGACGCCTTATCTTTGCGATCAGGACATCGACTTACGGATCAATCATGCAGATCATCGACCGAATCTATATCGACGGCGCGTTCGTCACGCCGCACGGCAGCGAGCTTTTCGATCTCTTCAATCCGGCTACCGAACAGGTGATCGGCCGCGTGCGCCTGGCCGACGCCGAAGACGCGCGTCATGCCATCGCGGCGGCGAAGCGCGCATTTCCGGCGTTTTCGCGGACGGACCCACGTGAACGCATCGACATGTTGAAGCGCATGCACGCTGCTGTCGTCGCGAAAGAGCATGAGCTTTTCGAGGCGATCGTCGAAGAGTACGGCGCGCCCGTGTCGCGGGCTCGCTGGATGGCGCAACACGCGAGCAATGTGCTGCTGGAAGCGGCCAACGTGCTCGAAGACTATGCGTTCGTGCGTGAAGCGGGTTCGGCGAAAGTCGTGATGCAGCCGCTCGGCGTCGCCGGATTGATCACGCCATGGAACAGCAATGCGGGCTTCATCTGCGGCAAGCTCGCGGCGGCGCTGGCGGCCGGTTGCACGGCCGTCATCAAGCCGAGCGAGATGAGCGCGCTGCAGACGCGCGTCGTCACGGAGGCGCTGCATGAAGCGGGGCTTCCGGCAGGCGTGTTCAATATCGTCACGGGGCGCGGCGAGACGGTCGGCGCGGAGATCAGCGCGCATGCCGATGTCGCGAAGCTGTCGTTCACGGGATCGACGATCGTCGGCAAAGCGATTCTGCGCACCGCCGCCGATACCCTCAAGCGCGTGACGCTGGAACTCGGCGGCAAGTCGCCGATGATCGTGCTCGACGATGCGGACTTCGATAAAGCCGTACCGCTCGCGCTCGATGCGGGCTTCATGAACAGCGGGCAGGCATGCATCGCCGGCACGCGCATTCTGGTGCCGCACGCGCGGCTCGCGGAGTTCGAGCGCAAGATCGCGAGCGCGGTGACGAAGGTTCAGGCGGGCGATCCGCGCGACCCGCGGACGAGCATCGGCCCGATGGTGAGCCGCAAGCAATGGGAACGCGTGCAGCGCTATATCCGCATCGGAATCGACGAAGGTGCGCGTCTGATCGCTGGCGGCGAGGGCCGTCCGGATGAGATCGGCGCGGGCTGGTTCGTGCGTCCCACCGTCTTCAGCGATGTCACGAACGACATGACCATCGCGCGTGAAGAGATCTTCGGGCCGGTGCTGTCGATCATCGCGTATCGCGATACCGAGGATGCAATCGCGATCGCCAACGATACGCCCTACGGCCTGCAGGCCTACATCGCATCATCCGATGCCGCGCGTGCGAATGCGGTGGCATCGCGCATCGAAGCGGGGCGCGTGCTCGTCAACACGCTCGCGCACGAACCGGCCGCGCCGTTCGGCGGCTTCAAGCAATCGGGTATCGGGCGCGAATACGGCACGTTCGGTATCGAGGCGTTTCTCGAACCGAAGGCGCTGCTGGGCGTCGCCTGAAAACGGGTCTACGTGTCGTCCGCGCGTTGCGCGGCTTCGAGCCGATCGAGGAGTTCGACGATCTGTTGCATCTGAGTCGTCAGAAGATTTTCATCGCGCAACAGCTTGTTCAGACGACGCCGCCAGTACGCCGGCGGAAGCGCGGGATGATCGTCACGCACGGATGATTCGATCGCGACACGCAGATGCGCGATGTCGGCGTCGGTGAGGGCGAGTCGTCGGGCGTCCGTGAGCCGGGTTTTTCTGCGGTTCATGCCGCGTTCTTAAGGAATTTATTAAGTCCTTATGGTCACGGAACTTGCAAGCGTCGAATACCCTCCTTTCGGGGGATGAGCAAAGTGGGGATCGGGGCCGCGTCAATCGGATGCGGCGAGCCAGCTCCACGCGAAGCCGTCCATCGTCTTCTCGATTCTGCCTGCGGACGTATGCGGAAAATGCGCGGTGAAGATCGCGGTGGAATGTTCGGCCGCGCGGCTCAGCAACCATTCGCGCGACGCGCGGGCTTCATCCGGTTGCAGGCAGAACACTGAGTTCCATTGCGGCTTGCCGACCTGAACCGGGCTGTGCATGACATCGCCGGAAAATATCGCAATCTCGCCGTTCGATTCCATCTCGATCGCCATGTGGCCCGCGCTATGCCCGAAGGTCGGCAGGAAGCGGACGCCTTCGATGAGCGTCGCGCCTTCGTCGGGAACGGTGCGCGCGAGCTTCGCATCGATCAGCGGCAGCACGCTGTCCTCATAGACCATGCGGCGCGGCTCGCCTGCGGGCGTATCGAAGAACGCGCGCTCGCGCTCGCCGAATACATGCGTTGCATTCGGGAATACGGGCGTCCAGTGTCCGTTCTCCCAATGCGTGTTCCAGCCGACATGATCGACATGCAGATGCGTGAGCAGCACATAATCGACCTCATGACGATCGTAACCTGCGGCGGCGAAACGTTCGAGCACGGGATTGTCGAGCCGGTCGAAGAGCGCGCTGAAGGCTCGCGCCTTGCCGTTGCCGATGCCCGTATCGACGATGAACGTGAGCCCATCGCGTTCGATCACCCACAGATGCGAGCGCAGGCGAATCTCGCCCGCGCTCGCGTTGTCCCAATCGGGATAGAGCCGGTCCGGCGCAAGCCCGAATTCCGTTTCGTCGATGCGTGTAATCGTCATGTCGCCGATGCGGCAACGGAACGTGTCATGGCTCATCGTCAAACCTCCTTGCGTGCGGTCGCTATGCGGCGCGTCGCCAGTGCATAGAGCACGGCGCTTGCGAACGCGGCGCTGCCGCCGACGATCGCGAGCGCATGCGCGCCACCGACATGTTCATTCAGATAGCCTACCGCCAGCGGCCCGACGCCGCCGCTGATCGCGTTGGTCATGAACACGAGCAGTGCGATGGAGCGGCCGCGCATGCGGTTCGGCACGGCGATCTGCAACGGCACGGGCGCGAGCGCCATCGCGATGCTCGCGGCCAGCGCACACACGCCATAGAGAAGGATGGCGAGCGTGCTGTCGGCGACGAGCGGCATCGCGATCGCGGCGGGCACGAGCGCGGCCACGGCGCACGTCGATAGCGCGAGCACCTTCTGCAACGCGCGCTCATCCGTGACGCGCGTCGCGAGCATGCCCGCAGCGGCGACGCCCATCATTCCGCCGATCATGTAGGCAGGCGCGGCCATCTTCCCCACTGCCGACGGCGCGAGATGAAAATGCCGCATCAGAAGCGTTGGAAACCACGCGGCATGCGAGTAGAACAGCGTGATGAGCGCGACATACGCGGCGAAGTACGGCGCGCAGAAGCGATTGCGCACGAACAGTTCGACGAGCACGTCCCGCAGCGAAGGCAACGCATCGCCTGCGAGCGTGGTGTCATCGGCTTCGTGTCTTGCGGGCTCGCGCACCGTGAACGCGACGAGCGCCGCCAGCACGAGACCCGGCAAGCCGACGAGCACGAACACGGCCTGCCACGGCGCGAATCCACGCGATGCGAGCCATGATGCCGCGTCGCCGCCCGTCGCGGACAGCAGCATGCCGCCGCCGAACAGCGCGAGCCCGCCGCCGATATACGGCCCGAGCATGAAGACACTGCTCGCGCGCGTGACTTTGCGCGGCGGAAAGATATCGCTGAAGATGGAAAGCGCCGCGGGGCTCAGCGCCGCTTCGGCGATGGCCGTGCCCGCGCGCGCGGCGAGCAGTTCGGCGAAGCTCGTTGCGAAGCCGCAGAGCGCGGTCGATACCGCCCAGATCGCGACGCATGCCGCAATCAGTCGCACGCGGTTTGCGCGATCCACCAGGCGCGCGACGAACACGCCCGCGGTCGCATAGCACATCGTGAACGAGAAGCCTTGCAGCAAGCCGATCTGGGTATCAGTGATGCCGAGCGTGAGCTTGATCGGCTGCACGAGAATGCTCACGATCTGCCGGTCGAGATACGAGAACGCGAAGCAGACGAAGAACAACCACACGATATACGTCGGATGCCGCACGTCGATGGGCGTGCGCGCGTGCGCGGGCAGGGGATGAGCGCTCATGCATGGCTCCTGTTTGAGTGTCAGTCGAGAGAGGATTCGGCGGCGACGAGCGCGATGCAATCGCCTGCTTCGACGCGCGCGAAGGTGCGCGCGCACATGACGCGGCCGTCGCCACGAAACACAATCTCGCGCGGCGCGCGCCACGGTTCGTGCGGATCGAAAAGACGGCCGGCGAGCTGGCCCGCGCGCACGTCGTCATCGAGTGAGAAGGCCGGTTCGAACACGCCGGCATGCGGGGCATAGACATAGTGTTGCGGGCCTTCGACACGGAAGTAGCGCGTCGCCGGCGCCGGCGCGTCGACGTCATCGCGCAGCACGCCGAGACGCTGCAACACGCGCTCCAGACCGCTTTCGACGATCGCTAGATTGGCCGCATCGCAGCCCGCGTGGCCGCCGAACTCGCCGCACATGAAGAGCGTGCCGTGACGCTCGGCCGCCGCCGCGAAGGTGCGGTCCTCGCCGAGCAGATCCATGATCATGGTGTTGGGCGCGCCGAACGCGCGCACGAGTTCGAGATAGCGCGCACGTTGCGCGGCGTCGCTCTCGGGCGGCGGCGAAGCGAGCAAGGTCGGCGCATGTTCGAACGATGCGCCGCCCGCGTGAAGATCGATCACGACATCCGCGCGCGGCAGCAATGCCGTCTCGATGTAATGCGCGATCATCTCGCTCGGCTTGCCGTGGCGCGCGCCAGGAAAGAGCCGGTTGAGATTGCCGCCGTCGATGGGCGAGGTGCGCGATCCATTGAGAAACGCGGGGAAATTGAGCGCCGGAATCACGATCAGCCGGCCATGTATCGCGAGCGTCGGCATGCGCTGCATCAGTTTCATCAGCGCGACGGGGCCTTCGTATTCGTCGCCGTGATTGCCGCCGGTGAGCAACACAGTGGGGCCATCGCCCGCGTTCAGAACGGCGAGCGGGATCGGAATGTGACCGTAGGCGGAGCGGTCGTGCGACCACGGCAGACGCATTGTGCCGGTCTGAAAGCCGGTGCGTTCGTAGTCGATATCGGTGGCGATGAGCGAGGCGGGCGTGGACATGGGCGGAGTTCGAATCGAGTGAGTTCGACTCCACTATTGCCGACGATAAAACGCCTGGCCAATGCCGTTTTCTGCGGCGGGCGATGCCTTGCGAGCATCACTGTGCAGCGGGTTTCAGCAGATCGATGAAGCGGTGCAGCGCCGCATTGCGGTGCTGCGTGAGAAAGCAGAATTCGAGCGGCAGGCGCACGGACAAATCCGCCACGTCGACGAAACGCACGCGCGCGGGTGGCCGTTCCCGGTTGGCCGCATTGACGAGCGCCGCACCGACGCCCGCCGCGACGAGCGAGAGAATCGCGGTCTCGGTGGAGGCTTCCTGACGGATATCGAGCGTGAGGCCCTGCCGCGCGCATGCGGAGATGAGCCGGTCGTAATACGCGGCATAGACGCGCCGTGGAAACGCGATGAAGGGCAGGCCCGACAGTTCGCGCGCGTGCACGGAACCGTGCTGGCCGACGGGGCTACGTTCGGGGACCGCGAGCACGACGGTCTGCTCCAGCAGCGGCACGCTGTCGAAGCCTTCGGGCAACGCGCCGAAGCGATAACAGAAGCCGCCGTCGAGATGCTCGGCCGCGATGGCGTCGAGTTGCTCCGGCGTATTCATCGGCTGCAGTTCGAGCGCGACGTCGCGCGCCGATTGTTGAAACGCGTTCAGCGCCGACGACACCACGCCGCTCCACGACGCGTTCTCGACGAAGCCGATGCGCAAGCGGCCCTGCACGCCCGACGCAATGCGATGCGCGAGCCGGTTCGCGGCATCGACGCGTGCGAGGATATCGCGCGCTTCGTCGAGATACGCGACGCCTGCGGGCGTCAGCTTCAGACCGCGCGGCGTGCGCTCGAACAGCGCTGCGCCGATGGCCTCTTCGAGGTCCTGAATCTGCCGCGAAATGGCCGGCTGCGTGACATGCAGATGCTCGGAAGCGGCGCGCACGCTGCGCAACTCCGCGACGGCGATGAAGTAACGAAGATGGCGCAGTTCCATGAGACGGCGGCCGCGTTGCGGGCGTTACTTTTCCGTGGCGAGCTTGTCTTGTGTGCGCGTTTCGAAGTCGCTCGCGTCGTGACGTTCGTGCAACTGGCTCGACGGCTCGCCGAAGGTCCGGTTCACCATGCGGCCGCGTTGCACGGCGGGGCGCGCGCGGATCACATCGGCCCAGCGGCATACGTGCTTGTATTCGTGCACGGAAAGAAACTCGGCCGCGTCATACAGCCAGCCGTTCACGAGACCGCCGTACCACGGAAAGATCGCCATGTCGGCAATGGTGTATTCGTCGCCGGCGATATATGCGCTATCCGCGAGACGCTTGTCGAGCACGTCGAGTTGACGCTTCACTTCCATCGCGAAGCGGTCGATCGGATATTCCATCTTGCTCGGCGCGTAAGCATAGAAGTGCCCGAAGCCGCCGCCGAGATACGGCGCGCTGCCCATCTGCCAGAACAGCCACGAGAGACACTCGGCGCGTTTCGCCGGATCGGTCGGCACGAACGCGCCGAACTTTTCCGCGAGATAGAGCAGAATCGCGCCCGATTCGAACACGCGCACGGGCGTGGCGCCGCTGCGATCCAGCAGCGCGGGAATCTTCGAATTCGGATTGACGTCGACGAAGCCGCTGCCGAACTGATCACCCTCGCCGATGCGAATGAGCCATGCGTCGTACTCCGCGCCGCGATGGCCGAGCGCGAGCAATTCCTCGAGCATCACGGTGACCTTCACGCCGTTGGGCGTGGCGAGCGAATACAGTTGCAGCGGATGCCGACCGACCGGCAGCGCTTTCTCATGCGTCGGCCCGGAGATCGGTCGATTGATACTGGCGAAACGACCGCCGCTTTCCTTGTTCCAGGTCCACACGGTGGGCGGCACGTATTCGGTCGATGCGCTCATGCTTCCTGCTCCTCAATGCGAATTCGATAGGTTCGCCGAGGTTATCAGGTCGACAGCAAACGTGCTCAAACGAGCTTTGTACAATCGGGCATGGCATTTCACGAGAGGAGTCGAATGAGCCAACGTCCATCGCGCAAAACCTTTCGGCCTCGAAAGACGCCGGCGCAGTCGCGCTCCGAAGCGACCGTTTCGTCCATCGTCGAGGCGGCGGCGCAGGTGCTCGAAAGCGAGGGCTTTGAAGGGTTCAATACGAATGCGGTCGCGCGTCGCGCGGGCGTCAGTATCGGCTCGCTCTATCAATATTTTCCGGGCAAGGATGCGCTGACCGTCGCGTTGATTCATCGAGAAAGCACGCGGTTTTATGAGGATGCCTCGATTGCGTTGACGAAGCGCAGCGGCAAGGCCGCGCTCGAATATCTGATCGGCGCCGCCGTGCGCCAGCAATTGCAACGTCCGATGCTCGCGCGCTTGCTCGATATCGCCGAAGGGCGTCCGGCATTGCGCGACGAAACCGCGAAAGGAGAGATGGCGGAGCTGGTCGGAACGATCGTCGGGCGTGCCGCGCCGCGGCATCCGGGCCCCGACGTCGCGGCGCACGATCTGCTCGCGATCGTCAAGGGAATGGTCGATGCCGCGGGCGAACGCGGTGAGCGCGATCTCGACGACCTCGAACGTCGCGTGCGGGCGGCTGTTTTCGGTTATCTGGCGCGAAGCGGCGGCGTATGAAAGCGTGCAAATGCGAGTAATCGATTCGCACGCGGCGGCATCGGATGCATGAAAGCGCGCCTTGCAGCGGGCTTCGGGCACTTGCCGCAAGCCTTCGCAATGCGAGTAGTCGAATGTGAGCTTTTACTTATATTCTGAAGTCCTCAGGCGGCGACGGCATGGGGCTGCCGCCACTCGACTCATGAGAGACCGACGATGACACTTTCGACTCAGAGCATGAAGCTCAATCACCTCAGCTTTCCTTCCGCCGATACACCCGCGACAGCGCGCTTCTTCGAGCGCTATCTGGGCTTCGCGATATCGGGAACATGGGAGAGGTCGTACATCCTGAAGCGTCCGGGCTTCGATGTCGTCATCGATCACGCACGCGACGATATACCCGACTGGCCGCGCGCGTTTCACGTCGGCTTCGAATTGCCGAGCCTCGATGACGTGCGCGACCTCTATGAGCGTTTCAAATCGGAAGGTGTGGAGATGGAGACGGGCATCTTCAACAACGGGCGCGGCTCACGCTTCTTCTGCCGCGCGCCGGGCGGCGTGATGTTCGAAATGAACACGCGATCCGACGCGGCGCCCGAATATCAGGGCACCTTCGACGATTGATGCGCGCGATGCGCAACGTCAGTGGCCCGCTTCGCGCCGGCCTTGTTCTTCGACCGTAAAGAGAGCTTCCGGCATCGCTTCGAGGCGCGCTTTCGGAATGGGCACGCCGCTTTCGTCGGATAACCCGTAGGTGCCTTCCGCGATCTTTTGCAACGCACGCTCGATGTCGCCGATGCGCTGATCGTTCACGTTGCGCAATGCCTGATTCGTGATGTCCTGTTCCATGCGTTGCGCATCGTCCTCATACTCTTCGGCTTCAGAACCGCGTTCTTCCTGGAGACGACGTTCGCCTGCGATGGTGCTTTCCTCTGTACCGAGCAATTCGCGCTTCATCGCAAGAAGACGCTTCTGCTGCTGCTCGATGAATTCGTCGCTCAGGCCGCTTTGTTGATTCGACATGATCATGCTCCGCAAATCTTATGCGGCTATTCGCCAGCCGCGATGGAAACAGACGCTTCGCTCGTCAGCATCAGGAACGTGAGCGTTTCGCGCAGATAAAGCTGCACGGTCGTATCGGTATGGCTCGTGTAGCCGATCGATACGTCCTGTCCGATATGCAACTCGTAATCGCCGCCGCGCGTGGACAGCACGCAGCCGCCTTGCAACGCGGGCGCCCATACGAGATCGCCGCTCACGATGCGCTTGATGTGCTCGATGACCGGATAGCCCTGATCGCTCGCTTCGGCGAGCACGGTATAGGCATCCGCGCCGAGCAGCACGGAGTAGGGTCCTTCAACGCCGGCAAGACGCAGCTTTTCGAGCGCCTGGCTGATGGCGGTGGGGTAATCGGCGACATCCGCGGGCAGAAAGGTCGGCGCATTCGAACTGCCGTCGCGAATACCGACGATGCCGGCGGCCGCGAAGCCATCGAAGATGGCGCTGTCTTCCGCGAGCGCGAGTTCGTTCGCGGCGGTCTTGGCGGGCTGCCAGTCGGCGTCGTTCGAGCCGCGCTCCACGCTGTCGATGGCTTCGCGCTGCAGCGTGAACGGCACGGTGAGTTGAACGAGCTGCTTCACGTCGTACAGCTTCGCCGAGACGCCTTTGTTCGGCGATGCGATGTTCGTCTGATGTCCCGTGCCGATGCCCGACAGCGCCACGCCGCCTGGACTCTTCACGTCGACGACGCGACGGCCCGCGAGCGCGCGCTTGAACGTGCGGGCGACTTCAGCTTCGATCTGCGACCATGCCGCGCTCGAAACCGGCGCGAGTTCCCGATGCAGGTTATTCATCTTGTGACGTTCCTTTGAGAGAGCCAATATTCAATGTTCCCGCGCGGCTATCTTCTTGCTGGCTTTCGCCGGCGGAGGATGGCGCGGCGTCCGGATTGCGGTCGGGCAGCGCGTCGAGCAGTTCGGCGGAGGGCACGAAAAAGAGGCCGCCCGTCACCACGCGGCTATAGTCGAGCAGGCGGTCGTAGTTGCCCGGCGGCCGCCCAACGAACATGTTTTCGAGCATCTGTTCGATCGGCCGGGGCGTGCGCGCATAGCCGATGAAATACGTGCCGAACTCCTTCGCGCCCGGACGGCCGAAGGCCATGTTGTGCCGCAGGATCTTCACTTCCTCGCCGTTCTCCTCGATCGTCGTGAGCGAGCTATGCGAGCACGAAGGTTTGATCGAATCGTCGAGTTCCACATCGGATAGCTTTTCACGTCCGATGATCAATTCCTGCTGCTCGACGGTCAGCCCGTTCCACGCATCGAGGTTATGCAGATACTTCTGCACGATCACATAGCTGCCGCCGGCGAAATCGGGATCTTCATCCTCGATGAGCGTGTACTTCGCCATGCTCTTGCCGGTCGGATTCTCGGTGCCGTCGACGAAGCCGACCATGTCGCGCAGATCGAAGTAGCGAAAGCCATGCACTTCGTCGACGACCGTGACGGCATCGCCGAGCTTATCGAATATCTGCGACGCGAGTTCGAAGCACAGATCCATGTGATCCGCGCGGATATGCAGGAGGATATCGCCGGGTGTCGCGATCGCGCGGCGCTCGCCCGAGCCAAATTCGCGGAACGGATGCAGCGACGCCGGACGCGGCGCGCCGAACAGATGGTCCCACGCGTCGGCGCCGAAGCCGCATACGCAGGACAGGTTCGCGGACGGTGCGCGCGTGCCGACCGCGCGGACCAGCGCCGCGATATCGCCGCACCATGAGCGCACGACGTCGGCTTTGCCTTCGGCGCGCGACACCGTGGCGACGAGAAAGATCGCGCTTCGGGAAATCGGATTACAGACGGCTTGTGGTTCGGGTAGGGTATCGGGCATCTGAAGAGTTCGATTGCGTGAGTTCACGATGAGGCGACAAGGCAACGCGAAGATTCATAAGACTATATGCTGGCGCATTCACGCGCATTAAGCAAAAGCAGTGGACCGACGATACACCAACTCCATGTAACGAATAATCCGGAACGCACGGTTTTGTAACATGGCATCTGATCGACTGACAGGAGCGAATGTGAAACTGACCGACTTTGACACGCTGACCTTCGACTGCTACGGCACGCTGATCGATTGGGAAACGGGTATTTTCGAAGGGCTGCGCGCGCTGCTTGATCGCGTCGAACCTGCGCTGACACGCGATCAGGTGCTGGAGGCGCATGCGCGTCACGAGTCGTCGCAACAGCGATACACGCCGGGCAAGAGGTATCAGGAGTTGCTGGCTATCGTCTATAAACGGCTGGCCGAGGAATGGCGCGTGTCGTACACGCACGAGGAATGCCTTGCATATGGCCGGTCCATTCGCGACTGGCCTGCGTTCGCGGATTCGGCGGACGCGCTGCGATATCTGAAGCAGCATTACAAGCTGGTGATTCTGTCGAATGTCGACAACGAGAGCTTCACGCATAGCAATGCGAAGCTGAAAGTGGAATTCGATGCGATCTTCACGGCGGAAGATATCGGTTCCTACAAGCCCTCGCCGCGCAATTTCGAATACATGCTGGAGAAGCTGGGCGAGCGCGGCATCCGCAAGGAGACGATCCTGCACACTGCCGAAAGTCTCTTTCACGATCACAAGCCCGCCAATGGATTCGGGCTTGCGTCGTGCTGGATTTATCGCCGTCATTCGCAGCCGGGCTTCGGCGCGACGATGGACCCCGGTGCGCAGCCGAACATCGATTTCCGCTTCGACAACATGGCGGATCTGGTGAAGGCGCACGAGGCGGCGGTGCTTTGATGAGGTTCGCGCCGGAGTCAGACAAGCAGTAACATCGTTGATCTCTCTCTTTATCGGAAATGCTTCGATGCAAGTGCTAGTCGATGCGGACGCCTGTCCGTTTGCCGTCAAGGAGATTCTCTTTCGGGCCGCGCGGCGCGTCGAAGTGTGCGTCACGCTGGTCGCGAATCAATACCTGCGCACGCCGCCTTCGCGCTTCATCAAGGCGCTACAGGTGCCAGCGGGCTTCGATGCCGCCGATGACCGCATCGTCGAACTGGTCGAAAGCGGCGATCTCGTGATTACGGCGGACATTCCGCTTGCCGCCGCCGCGCTCGAAAAAGGCGCTCATGTGCTCGATCCGCGCGGCAACTGGTTCAATCGCGAGAATATCCAGGAACGTCTCACGATGCGCGACGTGATGGATCAGCTGCGCGGCTCGGGCGTGGAGACAGGCGGTCCCGCGCCTTACTCCGCGAACGATAGCAAAACGTTCGCCGGACAACTGGACCGCTTTCTCGCGCGGCATCGTGCGGCTCAAGGCTCGTCACCGTCCGCGCCGTCGGAATCTTCCTGAGCCAGCCTTGCAATGCTCGCATCGTAGCGCGCGCCCTTGCCGCCGAGTGCGATGGTGGCGCGCTTCGCGCTGTCGAGCAGACTTGCCAGCGCGACCCTGATGGTCGCGGGCGCATCGAAGCGGCCTTTGGGCCCCGACAAGGTCAGCGCACCCATCAGCGCTCCCGTCGAATCGAAGACGGGTACCGAAGTCGATGCCGTTTCGGGATCGCGCTCACCGTATGAGACTGCCCAGAGCTGCTCGCGCACCTCATCCCAGCGTGGGTCCTGCGTTTCGGTGAAGGCGAGCAGGACTTTGCCTGACGCGCCCTTGTCGATCGCGAACTCCTCTCCGACCCTGATCGACACCCGCACGCTTCGCGACGGTTCGACGCGATACAGCACGAGGCGCTGATCGCCCTGCCGCACATAGAAGGACGCGGTTTCGCCGAGATCGCGGCTCAACTGCTGAAGCAACGGTTCGATCGCAGGGCCGACCTGGAAGGATCGCTGATACAGCGTGGCAAGGCGCAATGGCTGGTGACCGATCGCGTATTGCCCGTCGCTCAGCTTGCGTATATATCCGCCGTGCTCCAGCGCGCCGAGCAGGCGCAAGACCGTGCTCTTGTAAAGACCGGTCCGCCGTGAAAGCTCGGTGAGCGTCAGGCGGTCGTCGGTCGGTCCGAACGCGTTGAGAATGGCGAACGCTCGATCGAGGACGGCAACGCCGCTCGAACTGTCGGTCGTGGATTCGGGTGTCGCATCTGCGTGTACAGCCACGGCGTCGTTCCTTGTCAGCGAAACATGCCGTCACTCTACGGTTTCATCAGGCAGAACTCAAGTTCTAAAAAACACAATTTCAGGGGTTTACCCGTCTTAACGACCTTATGTCACGCGCCTATAGTTCTTTTCAACAGAACACAGGTCTATCAGATAGAACTTTGGAGGTGATCTTGAGTCATTCGGAACGAACCATCCTGATCAGCGAAGTCGGACCGCGCGACGGTCTTCAGAGCATCAGGCGCGTCATGCCGACGGCGGCGAAACTGCGATGGATTTCAGCGCTGGCCGCAGCGGGCCTGAAGGAAGTGGAGGTGGGCTCGTTCGTGCCGCCGGCGTTGCTGCCGCAGATGGCGGACGTCCGCGAGGTCGTGCGACACGCGCTCTCGATTCCAGGCCTGCATGTGGCCGTTCTGACGCCCAATCTGCGCGGCGCCCGCAGCGCATTCGAAGCAGGCGTGCACAAGATCACGCTGCCCGTCTCGGTCACCGATGAACATTCGATGGCCAACATCCGCAAGACGACTGCGCAGATGATCGACGAGGTTCGCAACATCGTCGCCCTGCGCGATGAGCAGTTTCGCGGCGTGCAGATCGAGGCGGGCGTGTCGGTTGCGTTCGGCTGCACGATCGCCGGCACGGTGCCCGACGACCAGACGATGCGAATCTGCCTGGCTATGGCCGAGTGCGGCGTGGACGAGATCGGTCTTTCCGATACCAGCGGATACGCCAATCCCGTTCAGGTCCGGCGCATGTTCCGCCGGCTGCAAGCCGAAGTCGGCAGCAAGGCCGGTGGGGCGCACTTTCACAATACGCGCGGGCAGGGACTGGCGAACGTCGTCGCGGCGCTCGATGCGGGCGTCACCACGATCGATTCGAGTCAGGCGGGTCTCGGCGGCTGTCCGTATGCGCCGGGTGCGACCGGCAACATCGTCACCGAAGACCTCGCTTTCCTGCTCGAGGCAATGGGCTACGACACCGGCGTGGACATCGACAGACTCATTGCCGCGCGCGCGATTCTCACCGAAGCGCTGCCGGGCGACGCGCTCTATGGTCATGTGCAGGACGCGGGACTGCCCAAGGGATTCGCCTACGCAGACGGGCGCGCACCGAGCGCGCCGCAACCGGAAGGATGTCTGCTGGGAGCCGCGCAATGAGCGAAGCACAAGTGAACTCGTCTTTGCCGTACGGTGGCGTGCGCGTCGTCGAGATGACGCATATGGTCATGGGCCCGACATGCGGCATGGTGCTCGCGGATCTCGGCGCGGAGGTGATCAAGATCGAACCGATCGCCGGCGACAGCACGCGCGCGCTGCGAGGGTCCGGCGCGGGCTTCTTCAGCACGTTCAACCGCAACAAGAAGAGCATCGCGGTGGATGTGAAGGATCCACGCGGGATCGAGATCGTCCATAAGCTGCTCGCGGGCGCCGATGTCTTCAGCGAGAATTTCAAGAGCGGCACGATGAACAGGCTCGGCCTCGGTTACGCCGCGTTGTCGACGCTCAATCCGCGCCTGATCTATGTGTCGCACAAGGGCTTCCTGCCCGGTCCCTACGATCACCGCACGGCGCTCGATGAAGTCGTGCAGATGATGGGCGGTCTCGCGTACATGACGGGACCGGAAGGCCGTCCGCTGCGCGCGGGGACGAGCGTCAACGACATCATGGGCGGGATGTTCGGCGCGATCGGCGCGATGGCCGCGCTCGCTCAACGCGAGCGCACTGGCCGGGGCCAGGAAGTGCAGAGCGCGCTGTTCGAAAACAACGTCTTTCTCGTGGCTCAGCACATGATGCAGTTTGCCGTGACCGGCAACGCCGCAGCGCCGATGCCGAGCCGCATTTCAGCGTGGGCCGTCTACGACGTGTTCTCGGTGAAGAACGGCGAGCAGATCTTTCTGGCGGTCGTATCGGACACGCAGTGGGCGCTGTTCTGCGATGCATTCGGCCTGAGCGCGCTCAAGTCCGACGAGCGGATCGCGACCAATAACCAGCGTGTGCAGGCCCGCGAGTGGTTGTTGCCCGAGCTTCGCAGGCACATGGAGGCGTTCACCGCCGCCGAGATCAGCGCCATCTTCGAACGCTGCGGCTTGCCGTATGCGCCCATCACGAAGCCTCAGGATCTCTTCGACGATCCTCATCTGCTCGCAACCGGCGGCCTCGCCGACGTGACCTTGCCGCCCGACGCGAGCGGCGCCGGTCAGCCGGTCGCCACCAAGACGGCGTTGCTGCCCTTGACGCTCGATGGCGAGCGCCTGCGCTTGCGTGCAGCGCCACCGTCGCTCGGACAGGACACGCAGGCGCTGCTGCTGCAACTCGGATATACGGCGGAAGACCTCAGGCAACTGACCGAGGCTGGCGTCGTGAAATGTCGGGACCGTCAGCCGGGCGATACATCGAATCCGTCGGCAAACGAACTCGCCAGCGCCTGAAATCAACGCACATAAAGAATCACTGCGCCGCGCGGACCGGCAGGGCTTCGCTCGGCCAGTGATTCGTCCGGAGACAACCATGACATCCATTTCCTCGAACATGACGGCCGATAGTCCCGTCGACGCCACGCTCGAACAGCAGGCGGTAAGGAAGGCCGCGTGGCGCTTCATACCGCTGCTCGCGCTCGCGTATTTCTTCAACTATCTGGATCGCACCAGCGTGGGCTTTGCCGCGCTGACGATGAATCGCGATCTCGGCCTGACAGCGACGCAGTTCGGCTGGGGCGCGGGCATCATGTTCGCGGGTTACTGCATTTGCGAGGTGCCGAGCAATCTCGCCTTGTATCGGTTCGGCGCGCGACGCTGGCTTGCCCGCATCATGATCACGTGGGGCTTCTTCGCGGCGGCGACGGCGCTCGCCGTGGGGCCGACGAGCTTCTATGCGATCCGGCTGCTGCTGGGCATCGGCGAAGCGGGCTTTTTTCCGGGCGTGATCTTCTTTCTCGCGGTCTGGTTTCCGGCGAGCTATCGCACGCGCGTGCTCGCGTGGTTCACCGTTTCCACGCCGCTTTCGTCGCTCATCGGTGGTCCGCTTTCCACCTGGCTTCTCAAGATGGATGGCGTGCTGGGTCTGGCGGGCTGGAAATGGATGTTCATCGTCGAAGGCCTGCCCGCATGTCTGCTGGGCTTCCTCGTGTTGAAGATGCTGGCGGACAAACCCGCCGATGCGAAGTGGCTCTCGTCGGCCGAACGCCAGGCTCTTCAGCGCGCCTTCGACCGCGAAGGCTCGGCGAGCCAGAAGAAAAAGCACTTTGGCGCCGCGTTGAAGGACGTGCGAATGTACCTCCTCGCGATGATCTCCTTCGGCTTCACGATGGGCTCATACGGTATCGGCATCTGGTTGCCGCAGATGCTCAAGGCGCACGGCATGAGCGTGACGCAAACCGGCTGGGTGTCCGCAGTGCCTTATTTCTTCGCGACGATCGCGCTGCTCTGGTGGGCCAGGCGTGTGGATCGGCGCGGCGGACACATCGCGAATCTGGCGGCGGGTCTTTTGATCGGCGCCGTGGCGCTCGGCGTATCGACTTACTTTCAGCAACTGGTCCCGGCGATGACCGGCATCACGCTGGCGCTCATCGGCACCATCGCGGGCCGCACGATCTTCTATACGTTGCCGGCGAGGTTTCTCTCGGGGCAAGCCGCCGCCGGCGGGCTGGCGCTCATCAACTCCATCGGCGCGCTGGGCGGCTTTGCCGGGCCGTATCTCGTAGGCTATCTCAAGGACAGCTTCGGCACCTTTACAGCGGGCATGATCGGCCTGTCCGTCGTGCTGGCGATCACGACCTTGCTGACGCTTTCGCTGTTCGCGTTCAACCAGGGGGAATGAAGATGAAGACGCCTCATTCGTCCCGGCGACGCCAGCTTCTCCGCGCGGCAGCGGCATCCATCGTCATTCCGGCCATCGCTTCGCGACGGGCGTGGGCAAAAGAGGAAACACGCACCATGAGCACGACCAGCAACTATCTGCCCGTTCGCGCGCAATGGCTCGCGTCCGGCACCGAAGCCGCGCTCGAACCGGATATGCCGATCATCGATGCGCATCATCATTTTTATGAGCGCGCGGGCTGGACCTATCTGCTCGACGAGTACCTTCAGGATGCGCGTTCAGGTCACAACATCACCGCGTCGGTGTACATGCAGGCGTTGACGCGTTATAGAGCGTCCGGCCCGGAGCAGTTGCGACCGGCGGGCGAAATCGAGTACGTGGCCGGCGTGACGGCTCCGTTGCAACAGAGCGGGCCTCAGGTCGCGAAGGGGATCGTCGGATTTGCGGATCTTCGTCGCGGTGCGGCCGTTCGCGACGTGCTGGAGGCCGAGCTTCAGGCCGGCGATGGACGCTTGCGCGGCGTACGGCATCTCGTGACGTGGGACGCGGACACTTCGCTCGTGAATCCTCTGTCGGCCGCGCCGCGTGGGCTGTTGCTCGATCCCACCTATCGCGCGGGCGTGGCGCAACTCGGAGCGTTGGGCCTGTCTTACGATGCGTGGCTGTTCTTTCCGCAACTGCCCGAGCTATTCGATCTCGCCAGGGCATTTCCGGATACGCCGGTCATCGTCAATCACTGCGGTGGCGTCGTACGCATTGCGAGCTATACGGATCAACGCAAGGAAGTATTCGATACATGGTCACGCTCCATGCGTGAACTCGCGCAGTTGCCCAACGTTCATGTGAAGATCGGTGGCCTCGGGATGCGCATCAACGGCTTCGACTTCGATAAGGGCGAGCGGCCGCCATCATCGACCCAACTCGCGGATGCGTGGAAGCCCTGGATGCACACCTGCATCGAGGCTTTCGGCGCGGACCGCTGCATGTTCGAGAGCAATTTCCCCGTGGATAAAGGCTCGTATCCGTTCAGTAATGGCTGGAACGCGTTCAAGCGCCTGACCGCTCAGGCCAGTGACGGTGAGCGGGAGGCGCTATTCAGAGGAACAGTGGCGAAGGTGTACCGGCTGGCTTGACTCAGTCCATCAGCACGTCGGGAACGCACACGCGGCCTTCCATCAGCACGCGTGCGCTGCGGCTCATGATGGCTTTCTTCACCTGCCACTCGCCGTTCGATTCGACCGCCTCCGCACCCACGCGCAACGTGCCCGAAGGATGGCCGAAGCGCACCGACTGCCGCTCGCCGCCGCCCGCAGCGAGGTTGACGAGCGTGCCCGGAATCGCCGCCGCCGTGCCGATCGCGACGGCAGCCGTGCCCATCATCGCGTGATGCAGCTTGCCCATCGACATCGCGCGCACGAGCACATCGACATCGTCCGCGCCGATGCGCTTGCCGCTCGATGCGACGTACTCCGTCGGGCGCGCGACGAACGCGATCTTCGGCGTGTGCTGGCGTTTGGCGATTTCGTCGAGGTTCCTGATCAGCCCCATGCGCAGCGCGCCGTACGCACGGATGGTCTCGAAGCGCTTCAGCGCCGCGTCGTCGCCGTTGATCGCGTCCTGAAGCTCCGTGCCCTTGTAGCCGATGGCGTCCGCGTTCACGAAGATCGTCGGAATGCCCGCGTTGATCATCGTCGCCTTGAAGGTGCCGATACCTGGCACTTCGAGGTCGTCGACGAGATTGCCTGTCGGGAACATCATCGCGCCTTCCGCGCCTTCTTCTTCCGCTGCCGGATCGAGGAATTCGAGTTGCACTTCGGCGGCCGGGAAGGTCACGCCGTCCAGTTCGAAGTCGCCGGTTTCCTGCACGGCGCCGCTCGTCATCGGCACATGCGCGATGATCGTCTTGCCGATGTTCGCCTGCCAGATCCGCACGATAGCGATACCGTTGTCCGGCACGCGCTCCGGATCGACGAGGCCGCTCGCGATCGCGAACGGTCCGACCGCTGCGGAGAGATTGCCGCAATTGCCGCTCCAGTCGACGAACGGCTTGTCGATGGCAACCTGGCCGAAGAGATAGTCGACGTCATGACCGGGCCGCGTGCTCTTCGACACGATGACCGTCTTGCTCGTGCTCGACGTCGCGCCACCCATGCCGTCGATCTGCTTGCCATACGGGTCCGGGCTGCCGATGACGCGCAAAAAGAGCGCATCGCGCGCGGGGCCGGGCACGCGCGCCGCTTCGGGCAAATCGTTCAGGCGGAAGAAAACGCCCTTGCTGGTGCCGCCGCGCATGTAGGTCGCGGCGATCTTGATCTGTGGTGCATGTGCCATGGGGTTCGGTCTCCGTACGTTGTCAGGCCGCTTCTTTCGACGATTCAAGAAAGTCCTGTGCGAAGCGTTGCAGCACGCCGCCGGCTTCGTAGATCGAGACTTCCTCGGCCGTGTCGAGCCGGCAGGTCACCGGCACTTCGACACGCTCGCCGTTCGCGCGATGAACGATCAGCGTGAGATCCGCGCGCGGCTTGCGTTCGCCGATCACGTCGAACGTCTCGGTGCCGTCGATGCCGAACGTCTGGCGATTCGCGCCCGGCTTGAATTCGAGCGGCAGCACGCCCATGCCGATCAGGTTCGTGCGGTGAATGCGCTCGAATCCTTCCGCGACGATCGCTTCGACGCCCGCGAGCCGCACGCCCTTTGCGGCCCAGTCGCGCGACGAGCCTTGCCCGTAATCCGCGCCCGCGACGATGATCAGCGGCTGCTTGCGCGCCATGTAGGTTTCGATCGCTTCCCACATGCGCGTGACCTTGCCTTCTGGCTCGATGCGCGCGAGCGAGCCATTTTTCACCTGGCCATCGACGACGGCCATTTCGTTGATGAGCGTCGGATTCGCGAAGGTCGCGCGCTGCGCCGTCAGATGATCGCCGCGATGCGTCGCGTATGAATTGAAGTCCTCTTCGGGCAAGCCCATTTTTGCGAGGTATTCGCCCGCCGCGCTGTTCGCGAGGATCGCGTTGGACGGCGAGAGATGGTCCGTCGTGATGTTGTCGCCGAGCACGGCGAGCGGGCGCATTCCCGTGAGCGTGCGTTCACCCGCGAGCGCGCCTTCCCAATATGGCGGACGGCGGATGTACGTGCTTTGCGCGCGCCAGTCGTAGAGCGGGCTGATGGCTTCGCCGCTTGCAGGAGTCAGCGCGAACATCGGCTCATAGACCTTGCGGAACTGCTCGGGCTTCACGCTTTGTTTGACGATGGCGTCGATTTCCTCGTCGCTCGGCCAGATGTCTTTCAGATACACGGGCTGGCCGTTCGCGCCGATGCCGAGCGCATCGCGTTCGATGTCGAAGCGGATCGTGCCCGCGATCGCATACGCGACGACGAGCGGCGGCGACGCGAGAAACGCCTGCTTCGCATACGGGTGGATGCGGCCATCGAAGTTGCGATTGCCGGAGAGCACGGCGGTCGCGTACAGATCGCGATCGATGATTTCCTGCTGGATCGCGGGGTCGAGCGCGCCGGACATGCCGTTGCACGTCGTGCATGCGAACGCGACGATGCCGAAGCCGAGCCGCTCCAGATCCGGCAGCAAGCCCGCTTCCTGCAGATACAGTTCGACCGCTTTCGAGCCCGGCGCCAACGACGACTTCACCCACGGCTTGCGCGTGAGACCTTGCGCATTCGCATTGCGCGCGAGCAGCGCCGCGGCGATCACGTTGCGCGGATTGCTGGTGTTGGTGCAGCTCGTGATCGCGGCGATGATCACCGCGCCGTCCGGCATCTGTCCGGGCGTGTCGTCCCATTTGCCCGCGATGCCGCGCGTCGCGAGTTCGGAAACAGGCAGGCGTTTGTGCGGATTCGACGGTCCGGCCATATTGCGTACGACACTCGACAGATCGAAGCGGAGCACGCGTTCGTATTCGGCGCGCGTCAGCGAATCGGCCCACAGTCCGGCGGTCTTTGCGTATTGCTCGACGAGGCTCACTTGCCTGTCTTCGCGGCCGGTGAGACGCAGATACTCGATCGTCTGCTCGTCGATATAGAACATCGCGGCGGTCGCGCCGTATTCGGGCGCCATGTTCGAGATCGTCGCGCGGTCGCCGAGCGTGAGGCTCGAAGCGCCTTCGCCATAGAACTCGAGATACGCGCCGACGACTTTTTCCTTGCGGAGGAATTCGGTGAGCGCGAGCACGATATCGGTTGCGGTGATGCCCGGCTGGCGCTTGCCCGAAAGCTCGACGCCGACGATATCCGGCAGGCGCATCCACGACGCGCGGCCGAGCATCACGTTCTCGGCTTCGAGCCCGCCCACGCCGATCGCGATCACGCCGAGCGCATCGACGTGCGGCGTGTGACTGTCGGTGCCGACGAGCGTGTCCGGATACGCGACGCCATCGACCGCGTGAATGACCGGCGACATGCGCTCCAGATTGATCTGATGCATGATCCCGTTGCCCGGCGGAATCACCTCGACATTTTTGAATGCCTTCTTGGTCCAGTTGATGAAATCGAAGCGATCCTCGTTGCGCCGGTCCTCGATCGCGCGGTTCTTCGCGAACGCGTCCGGATCGAAGCCGCCGCATTCGACCGCGAGCGAATGATCGACGATGAGCTGCACCGGCACCACGGGATTAACCTTCGCGGGATCGCCGCCCTGGTCCGCAATCGCATCGCGCAGGCCCGCGAGATCGACGAGCGCGGTCTGTCCGAGAATGTCGTGACACACGACGCGCGCCGGGAACCACGGGAAATCGCGCTCCCGCTTCCTTTCGACGAGCTGCATCAGCGATTGTTCGAGGATCGCCGGATCGCAGCGGCGCACGAGATTCTCCGCGAGCACGCGCGAGGTGTAGGGCAGTGTGTCGTAGGCGCCGGGCGCGATGGCTTCGACGGCCGCGCGCGCGTCGAAGTACTCGAGCGAGGAGCCGGGCAGGGGTTTGCGGTTTGCAGTATTCATCGCGGTGTCTCGGTCATTGCATGGTCTTTCAGATGCCACGCTCGAAGGGTATTGTGGGGGCGACCCCTTCGTTTGATCATTCGGGCTATTTTAGGCGCTTGCCCATAAAAAAGCCCCACCGCCCTGTGCGGCAGCGGGGCCTGAACTTCTTACGCACGTTTTGCCAGCGGGACGAACTCGAGATTGTCCGGTCCGGTGTAATTCGCACTGGGCCGGATGATCTTGTTGTCGATGCGTTGCTCGATGATGTGCGCCGCCCATCCCGAGGTGCGCGAGATCACGAACAGCGGCGTGAACATGGCCGTGGGCACGCCCATCATGTGATACGAAACAGCGCTGAACCAGTCGAGGTTCGGGAACATTTTCTTCGCGTCCCACATCACCGATTCGAGCCGCTCGGCGATGTCGAAAAGCTTCGTGTCGCTGGCTTCCTTCGACAGCTTCTTCGCGATTTCCTTGATGACCTTGTTGCGCGGGTCGGAGATCGTGTACACGGGGTGGCCGAAGCCGATGACTACTTCCTTGTTTTCGACGCGCCGCTTGATGTCGCTTTCCGCTTCATCGGGCGTCTGATAGCGCGACTGAATTTCGAACGCGACTTCGTTCGCGCCGCCATGCTTCGGACCGCGCAGCGCGCCGATGGCGCCGGTGATCGCCGAATACATGTCCGAACCCGTGCCCGCGATCACACGCGCGGTGAACGTCGACGCATTGAATTCGTGTTCCGCATACAGGTTGAGCGACACATGCATCGCATCGACCCACGACTTCGAGGGCGCCACGCCATGCAGCAGATGCAGAAAGTGTCCGCCGATGGAATCGTCGTCGGTTTCGACTTCGATGCGTTTGCCGTTGTGCGAATAGTGATACCAGTAGAGCAGCATCGAGCCGAGCGAGGCCATCAGACGATCGGCGATGTCCTTCGCGCCCGGCACGTTGTGATCGTCCTTCTCGGGCAGCAGCGTGCCGAGCACGGACACGCCGGTACGCATCACGTCCATCGGATGCGCGGACGCGGGAATCCATTCCAGCGCGGCCTTGAGGTTCGCGGGCAGGCCGCGCAACGCCTTCAGCTTCGTCTTGTACGCCTTCAGCTCGGCAGCGTTGGGCAGCTTGCCGTGCACGAGCAAATGTGCGATCTCTTCGAATTCGGAAGTGGTCGCGACATCGAGAATGTCATAGCCGCGATAGTGCAGGTCATTGCCGGTCTTGCCGACCGTGCACAGCGCGGTATTGCCCGCGGTCACGCCGGACAGCGCGACGGATTTCTTCGGCTTGAATGCGCCTGCGGATGCGGTGCTGTTGTCTGCTTCGCTCATCGATTTCGTCTCCTTTACAAGGGTTATTTCTTTGCTGCAAAAAGCTGGTCGAGCTTGTCTTCGTAGGCGTGATAGCCGAGATACTGGTACAGGTCGGCGCGCGACTGCATCGTTTCCACGGCGGCCTTCTGCGTGCCGTCGCGCTTCACGGTCTCGTAGAAGTTGAGCGCGGCTGCGTTCATCGCACGATACGCGCCGCAACAATACAACGCGATATCGACATTGGCGTCCTTCAGTTCGTCGACGGTGAACAAGGGCGTCGAGCCGAACTCGGTCAGGTTCGCGAGGATCGGCACGCGCACGGCGGCCTTGAAGCGGCGATAGTCGTCGAGCGTTTTCATCGCTTCGGGGAAGATCATGTCCGCGCCCGCTTCGACATACGCGATGGCGCGCTCGATCGCGGCATCGATGCCTTCGGCGGCGGCGGCATCGGTGCGCGCCATGATGACGAACGATTCGTCCGTGCGCGCATCGACGGCGGCCTTCACGCGATCCACCATCTCGCCGGTCGGCACGACCTCCTTGCCCGGCCGATGCCCGCAGCGCTTCTGCCCGACCTGATCCTCGATATGCACGGCCGCCACGCCCGCCTTGATGAACGAGCGGATCGTGCGCGCGATGTTGAAGGCGCCGCCCCAGCCGGTGTCGATATCGACCATCAGCGGCAGCGAGGACGCGTCGGTGATGCGGCGCGCGTCGATGAGCACGTCTTCCATCGTGCTGATGCCGAGGTCGGGCATGCCGAGCGAATTCGCGGCCACGCCGCCGCCGGACAGATAGAGCGCCTTGAAACCGACGGCTTCGGCCATCTTCGCGGCGTACGCGGTGATCGCGCCGACGACCTGCAGCGGGGATTCGTCTCGGACGGCCTGGCGGAACCGCGCGCCTGCGGTCTGTGCGGACTGGATTTCGGAACTCACGGTTTGTCTCCTGATGAAGTCCGCGTAACTAAGCAAATCCCTTGCCAGCTTTTGTTGTTGGTTTAAGCTATTGATTTTGCGAGATAAAAACTTTGGTCGCCCATCTGGCATTTTCACGACTGAAATCCCGGATTTCGAACCTGAAACGGATGTTGCATACTGGACGCGACTCGTCCGTTTCATTCAGTGCAGAGAACCATGCAAACCGAACCTGCGTCTCGCCCGCGCATCTGGGCCGTCGGTATCAGCCGGCTCAGAGCGTTATTCATCGATATCGCCGGCGCGTATGCTGATCGCGCCGAACTCGACGTCGTCCCGCTCGGCTACGAAGACGCCGCGAACAGCATCGAATCCGCGCGCGACGAACGGCCGGATGTCGTCGTGGCGGGCGGTTCGAACGGCGCTTATCTCAAGGGCCGCGTGTCGGTGCCGGTCGTCGTGATCAGTCCGACCGGCTTCGACGTGATGCACGCGCTCACGAAGGCGCGGCGCGAGGGCGCGAGCGTCGCGCTCGTCACGCACGGCGACACGCCCGCGGAAATACGCCGCTTTCTCGCCGCGTACGGTATCGACATGATCTGCGAATCGTATCGCTCCGCGCAGGACGCGGAGAGCCTCGTGCTCGATCTGCGCGATCGCGGCGTCGATGTGGTGGTCGGCCCGGGGCTGGTCGCGGACCTGGCGGCCGACGCGGGCATGAGTTCGGTGTTCCTGTATTCGCGCACATCCGTGGTCGCCGCGTTCGAGACCGCACTGGAAGTCGCCCAGGCGATGCGCCATGAAGTCGCGCGCCGCATTCGCCTCGACAACCTGTTGCAGCATTTGCGCGATGGCGTCGTCGCGGTCGATTCGGGCGGTCGCATCGAAGCGATCAATCGCCGGCTCGTCGCGGCGCTCGGCATCGCCGATGCATCGCGCGCGGTCGGCCGTGCGCTGCTCGAAGTCGCGCCCGAACTCGATGGCGTATTGCCCGTCGCCGACGGCGATGTATTCGGCGCGGTGCGCGGCGTGAGTTACGCGATCCATCGCGGACCGCTGGCGAGCGACGGCACGGCGGGCGGCACGATCTTCACGTTCCAGGAATCGCGCGCGGTCGAGCGGCTCGACCGGACGCTGCGATCACGACAGGGCGCGCAGGAATTCGTCGCGCGCTATCGGCTGGAGGATGTCGTGGGTGAATCGGAGCCGATCGAGCGCGTGAAGGCGCTCGTGCGCCGTTACGCGAAATCCGATGCCACCGTGCTGATTCTCGGCGAGAGCGGCACCGGCAAGGAAATGGTCGCGCAGAGCATGCATCGGCTGAGCGGTCGCAAGGACTTTCCGTTCGTCGCGATGAACTGCGGCGCGTTTCCGGAAGCGCTGCTCGAAAGCGAACTCTTCGGCTACGAGGAGGGCGCGTTCACGGGCGCGCGCAAGGGCGGCAAAGCGGGCCTGATCGAGGCCGCGCATCGCGGCACCTTGTTTCTCGATGAAATCGGCGAGATGCCGCCTTCGCTGCAAAGCCGCCTGCTGCGCGTGCTGCAGGAACGAGAAGTCATCCGTCTCGGATCGACGGAGCCGACGCGCGTCGATATCCGCGTGATCGCAGCGACCCATCGCTCGCTCGCCGATGGTGTCGCCGATGGATCGTTCCGGGCCGATCTTTTCTATCGCATCAATATTCTGAGCATCGCCTTGCCGCCGTTGCGCGCGCGCTCCAGTGACATCCTGCCGCTGGCGACGGAACTGCTAATGCAGGCCGTGCGGCGCGACAAGATGCTGGCGCTGCGCGTGCCAGGACGTGAAGCGGCGGCGCGCCTGCTCGCGCCGCTGGAGCAGGCGCTGCGCGCTTATCCGTGGCCGGGCAATGTGCGCGAGTTGCAGAACATCGTCGAGCGCATCGCGGTGGAGATTCCGGACATGGATACCGACCGCGATCGGACTGTCGCATTGACGCCGGATGACTTGCAGACCATCGCGCCCGAACTGTTCGAGATCGGATCCGAAGCCGGCGCGGATGTGTCGCTGCGCGACCTGAGCCGTTCGATGGAAGCCGATCAGATCCGTGCGACGCTTGCCGCGTTCGACGGTGATCGGGACGCGGTCTGCAAGGCGCTCGGCATCAGCAAGACGACCTTGTGGCGAAGGCTCAACGCGAAACGTTGAAGGTCTACAGCAACGATTTTCCCTGCGCGAGAATCTTGTCGCACACCTGCTTCGTGACTTGTTCCTTCAGGCCGCCGCCGCTCAGATCGACCTGCTTGCCGTTGCCGCTATCGAGGATGCCCTTCGCGCCGTTGGTGTATCCGCCGTCGCTGGACGCCGAACCGCCGAGCTTGCTCATGAGTCCGTCCTTGACCGACGATGCGCCGCCGCCGAGGTAGTTGTTCTTCATGCAGAACTCGAGTACGCCTGCGACATTGCCCGTACTGCTGGAGGTCAGCGAGTCCAGCGATAAACCGCTGCTCAGCCCGCCGAGATTGCCGAGTGCGCCACCGGCACCGCCGCTCTTGCTCTGATCGAGCAGGTTGCCGAGCTGGGCGTGGGTGAGCGGGGCGTAAAGCAAGGTTGCGGCCAGCACCCCACGGATCCAGAGGTGACGTTTGCACGAGATCATGGTGGCTCCTTTTTGTGAGCTTTAACTATAGTGCTTCTTCATGAACAGGGGATGGCCGCCATCGGCACACGCGTAACCGGATCGAAAGCGTGTGTCATCCTGCATAATTCGCCGACCATTCCCGAACCCATTTTGGAGAACTCGATGCTGCTGTCTGAACAGAACGTACTCGTGACCGGCGGCGCGCGCGGCCTGGGTGCGGCGATCACCGAAGCGCTCGCGCGCGAGGGCGCTAGTGTCGTCATCAACTATCACCGCAGCGAAGCGCAGGCGAAAGCGCTCGTCGAAAGGCTCGGGTCGCGCGTCGTGGCCGTGCAGGCCGATATCACCGATGAACGCTCGGTCGCGCGTCTCTTCGAAGAGGCTCACACGAAAAGCGGCGCGCCGGTGCATGCCGTCGTGAACAATGCACTCGCCAGTTTCAGTTTCGATGGCGATGCGCGTCCGAAGCTCGGCGAAATCGAATGGGCGCGCTTTCAGCAGCAGATGGAGGGTGCGCTCAAAGGCGCGCTCAACACGATCCAGGCAGCGTTGCCTGCGATGCGTGCCGCCGGCTTCGGCCGCATCGTGAATGTCGGCACCAATCTGTTCCAGAATCCCGTCGTGCCGTATCACGATTACACCGCGGCAAAAGCCGCGTTGCTCGCGCTGACGAGAACCGCATCGAACGATCTCGGGCCGGACGGCATCACGGTGAACATGGTGTCGGGCGGTCTGTTGCGCACGACCGATGCCAGCCGGGCGACGCCCGAAGCCGTGTTCGATATGGTCGCGGGCTTCACGCCGCTGCGTCGAGTCACGACGCCCGCTGAATTCGCCGATGCGGTGTTGTTCTTTCTTTCGCCGTGGGCCCGCGCGGTGACGGGGCAGAACCTCGTGGTCGACGGAGGACTGGTCAAGGGCTGATAGAGGCGCGCGCTCACCGGCGTTGTGCGTCGGACAGTTCGATGAGTTGGGCGTGCCGGTCGCTCAGATCGGCGCGCGAAAGCATGAGTCCGGTTCATGCCGCCGCCGCACTGACCGCGGCACGATGAACCATTCAGAAGAAGCCGATGCGGGTCAAGCGGCCTTGCGCCGTACGGTTGTCAAAACACTACGGCGCCAGATAATTCAGATAATTCGCACTGTTACGCAAAATTTAAAAGGGGAACAATTGCGCGCTCGTTGCGGGTAAGCGCCTTTGAGGTCCGACTCGCGGCCTTAAAGCACAATAAGAAAGCAAGTCGATGAATAGCAAGTTGTATAAGCTGGTGTACAGCAAAGCACACCGAATGATGGTCGCAGTGGCCGACTTTGCCACGGGTCATATAGGTAGCGGTCGCAGCGCGCAACGCGCATATCTTGCATCTTCTACGCACGCCAGTCTGACCCTCTCGCTTCGCGCTGTCGCGTTCGCCGCTATGCTCCTGCTCGGATCGGCTTCGACGCTCGCGTTCGCACAGATCGTTGCTGCGCCGGGTTCAGGCGCGCAGGTCATTCAAACTCAAAATGGTCTGAATCAAGTGAACATCGCGCGACCGAGCGCAGCAGGCGTATCGGTCGGAACGTTCTCCCAGTTCGATGTACCTAAAAAAGGCGCAATTCTTAACAATTCGCCGACGATCGTTCAAAGTCAGCAGGGCGGATATATAAACGGTAATCCGAATCTCACGCCGGGTAATTCGGCGCGGATTATCGTCAATCAGGTTGTGAGCAATTCGCCTTCGCAGTTGCGCGGCTATCTTGAAGTGGCAGGCCAGAAAGCCGAGGTGGTGGTCGCAAACCCCAACGGCATCGTCTTGGATGGCGCTGGCTTCCTGAATACGTCGAAGGCTGTTCTCACCACTGGCACGCCGAACTATGGACCCAACGGCAGTTTGACGGGCTTCAATGTCTCACAGGGCAACATCACGGTCCAGGGCGCAGGACTGAATGCGACCAACGTCGATCAGGTCGACCTGATTGCTCGCGCCATTCAAGTCAATGCCGCAATCTATGCCAACAACCTGAACGTGCTGGCCGGACCGAGCGCGGTGGATTATGCCACCCTGGCCACCATACCGATAGCGGGCACGGGCGCCGTGCCATCCGTTGCAATTGACGTTAGTCAATTGGGCGGGATGTATAGCAATCGCATTTTTCTGGCGAGCAACGAGTATGGGGTGGGGGTCAGTACGCGTGGGGTATTGGCGGCCCAGGCGGGCGACCTGACGCTCAAGAGTAACGGCCAACTCGTGCTCGCCGGAACGACTCAGGCGAGCGGTTCGATCAGCGCCAGCGCCGCACAGGGCATCGACAACAGCGGCACGACCTACGCACAGCACGATGTGATCGTCTCCACGTCGGGCGCGTTGAACAACAGCGGCACGCTGGCCGCACAACAGAACACGAGCGTCAACGCGGGCAGCGTGGCCTCGACGGGTACATTGGGCGCGGGCATCAATCAGGATGGCTCAGTCGCTCAAGGCGGTGATCTGTCGGTGATCGCCTCGGGCGCGTTGAGCGCTAACGGACGCAATACGGCAGGCGGCAACGCGACGATTTCGGGTGCTTCGATCAGTCTGGCGGGCAGTTCGACCACGGCCAACGGCAACGTCGCAATGGCTGCCAATGCAGGCGACCTGAATCTGTCCGGCGCGAGCACGACTGCAGGCGGCGCGATCAGTGTCAACGCTGCGAGCACGCTCACCAACGACAATGGCGCGCTCAAATCCGGCGGCGCGCAATCGATCACCGCAGGCGCATTGTCGAACCGCAACGGGCAGATCATCTCGGGCGGCTGGCTGACGACGAACATCGTCAGTGCGATCTTGAATCAGGGCGGCACGATGCAGTCGGCCGGTGCGTTGACTGTGCGTGCGGCAAGCGTGGATAACAGCGCAGGCCATATCGCGTCGTTGAATGCGGATGGTTTGAGCTTCACCGTCTCTGGTCTTCTCAACAGCGCGCAGGGCGGCGCGATCGGCGGTAATGGCGACGTGACCGTGCAGACCGGTCAGCTCATCAATGCCGGATCGATCACGGCCGTGCGGAATCTGGTCGCGACGGCGGCGCAGACGCTCGCGAACTCGGGTACGCTCGCCGCAAACGGCAACACGACCGTCACAGCAGGCACGACACTAACCGACGCGGGCGGTTCGATTTCCGCCGGTCAGCGTGCCACAGTCCAATCCGCGACGCTCGACAATAGCAATGGCGCGATCACGGGCGATCAACTGAACGTCGCCGCAACGAACCTCATCAACCACAACGGCACGCTCACGCAAACCGGCACGGGCGCGACCACGTTTGCGGTCACGGGCACGCTCGATAACGCCAGCGGATCGATCGCGACCAATGCGGCAGATCTGGCGCTCACGCCTGCCACGCTGGTGAACGACAACGGCAAGATTACGAGTTCAGGCGCCGGTACGCTTTCGATCGACAGTGGATCGCTCTCCAACAAGAACGGAACGATCGCGACGAACGGTGCACTGAACGCCAACGTGAGCGGTGCGATTTCGAATCGGAGCGGCACGATGCAGGCAGGCGGTGCGTTGAATGCGTCCTCCGCGAGCCTGGACAACTCGAACGGGCACATCACGGCTCTGAACGGCAGCAGTGTGTCGCTTGCGACGAGTGGGCTACTCAATAACGGCGCGAACGGGCAGATCGCCAGCAACGGCAATGTGAGCGTGCAGGCGGGCCAATTCGTCAACGCCGGTTCGATCACCGCGATGCAAACCCTGATCGCGCGTGCGGTGCAAAGCTTGTTCAATAGCGGCACGCTCGCGGCGAACGGCAAGACGACGGTGTCCGCTGGCACGACGCTCACGAACTCCGGCACGATCGCGGGCAATCAGTTGGCACTGTCCGCTTACGACCTGATCAACCGCAACGGCACGATCACACAGACGGGCACGGGGGCGACGACGTTCACTGTCACCGGCACGCTGGACAATTCGGCGGGCTCGATCACGACCAATGCGGCCGATCTGTCGCTGACTCCGGCTGCGCTGCTGAACGACAACGGAACCATCACGAGTTCGGGAACCGGCGCGCTTTCCGTTCGGACAAGTTCGATTTCCAATAACGGCGGCACGATCGCCACCAATGGCGCGCTCGATGTGAAGAGCGGCGCAGTAGCGAATCAGGACGGCACGCTCTCCGGTCAGACTTCCGCAACCCTCGATGTCGCATCGCTCGACAACCGCAACGGCGGCTACATCGGCGCGCAAAACGTGTCGATCACCGATGCGGGCGCTTTGCTAAACACGGGCGGCACCGTGCAGGCAGACGGCGCTTTGAGCGTCACGGCGCAGGACATCGCCAACGACAACGGCTCGATCGCCAATGGCGGCACCGGTGCGACCACGCTTACGGCGCGTGGCGCATTGAGCAACACCGATAACGGTTTGATCGGCGGCAATGGCGATGTGTCGGTGTCGGGTGCGAGCCTCGACAATTCGAACGGAACGCTGGTGGCGGGCGGTTCGATCGCGGCGAATTCCGGCAGCACGCTCGCCAACCGCGCGGGTCTCATGCAAGCGGGTCAGGATGTGTCGGTGAACGCGGCGGGCGCCATCGATAACACGAGCGGTCAGATCGAAGCAGACGGCGCAACGTCCGCGTTCTGGATGTCGGGTGCATCGATCGATAATTCGAACGGCCGCATCGCGAACAGCGGAACGGGCGCGATGACGGTCAGCGCCGACACGGTCGTCAACAGCGATGCCGGCGGCGTGAACGGCGCGGGCACGATCGGCGGGAATGGCGATGTCGCGCTCGATGCGCGCGTGCTGTCGAACGCCAACGGCGCGCAGGTGCTGGCGGGACATGATCTGACGCTGACCATCGCGCAGTTGGCGGACAACACCAACGCCACGCTCTCCGGCGCGAACGCCCTGACGCTCAACGGGCCCAATGCGGCCTTGTTGAACGCGGGCGGCTCCGTTCATGCGAACGGTGCGATGAACCTGAACACGGCTTCGGTCGATAACATCAATGGCCGCATTGGCAACGATCAAGGCAGCGGCGGGACCGTATCGATTGCGACCGGCGCGCTCTCGAACCAGAACGGCGCGATCGGCAGCGACCAGAACCTAAGTCTTGCGACGAACACGCTTACGGGCGATGGCCGCATCATCGCGGGCAACGACGGCGCGGTGACGATCAACGGCGATTACACGCTCGACGGCGTGAACCAGATTCAGGCCAATCATGATCTGACGTTCTCGACGAACGGCAACTTCACCAATCAGGGCATGCTCGCGGCGGTGAATGCGTTGACGATCAACGCGAACAACGTCGACAATCAGGCGAGCGCGGACCTCAATTCCGCGAACACGACGGTGAATGCCGTCGAAGCAATCATCAACGAAGGCCGTATCGAAGGCGATGCGGTGACGACGCAAAGCGCGACGCTCACGAACACCGGGACGATCATCGGCAATGTGGTGACGATCGACGGAACGCGGTCGGTGGTGAACGCAGGTGCAGCGGCAGTGATGGCGGCGGCCTCGGAACTGAACGTCTATTCGCAAGGCGATATCCACAACGAACAAGGCGCGAACCTGTTCAGCCTTGGCGATATCAACATCGCAGGCGACGGCATGCGCGATGCGAATGGCCTGCTCGGGAATCGCGCGAATTCGGTGACCAACGATCAGTCGACGATCGAGGCGCTGGGTAATATCGAAGTGGCGACGAATACGCTGACGAACACGCGCCCCGCGCCGACGATCGAGACGGTAACGACGGATGTCGATACGGTTCATGGGACCAAGCGCAAGAAATACATTGCATGTAACGGAGGCACGAGTGCAAGCGACCCCGGCGGCCCGACCGGTTCCGCCTGTAACCAGGCCTTGTGGGACTATGGCTACAAGAATCCGTTGAACGTGAGTTTCAGCGACGCTGATGTCGTGTCGAGCACGAGCGGACCTGATGCAGTCGATCGCGTGTTGGTGGTGAACATCGCCGGCAAACCGACGACGATCTACTACAACACGCTCACGCAAAACGCCGACGGCACGATCACGGTCAACTACTGGGACGCCTACGATCCGCATATCAACTATGATCCGTCCACCGAATATCTGACCCGTAGCGACGCACACAACGGCTGGCAGCGCGTGGAAATCGCGCGCGACACGACCACGACGACGCAGAAGGATCAGGTGACGGGCTCGCAGGCGCCGCAAGCTCAACTGCTCGCCGGCGGCACGATGACGCTCGCCAACGTCGGCACGATCAACAATGCATACAGCGCGATCGCTGCGGGCGATGCGATCTACATCGGCAATGCGGTGCAAAACGGTGAACTCGATACGAGCGGCAACGTTGGCGGCACGGTCGTGAACAACATTGGTCAGACGTTGTATCAGTATCAGCGACAGGATATCGCCTCGACGTATGCGTGGAATGAAGACATCACGCGTGACGTAGGCACTATCACGGAGCCGTCCGTCGTGCTGCCGCCGGTGGCCATTGGCGGCACGGGCGGCACGATCATCGCGAACAATCTGGTCGATATCAACGCGCGCGACGTGAACAACGTAAATGTCGCGGCAGCAAGCTCTGCCACGGGCGCAACGGGCGGCACGCTTGGCGCGAATACCGCGATGACGTCCGTGTCGGGCGGCAGCGGCGCGGGCGTGAAAGACGCGAGCGGCGCCTCGGTGAATGGCGCAAGCGGCTCCGCGACAGGCGCTGCCACGGGCAATGGTCAGACGGTCAACGCGCCACAATCGGTCGCGGGTCCGACCGGCGCACTAAACATCACCCTGCCGGCGAGCGGCCTGTATCGCTACAACACCGCACCGAACGCGCAGTACCTGATCGCGACCGATCCGCGCCTGACGAGCTACGCGAGCTTCATCTCCAGCGACTACATGCTGAGCGCGCTCAACCTCGATCCGATGAAGACCGAGAAGCGCCTGGGCGATGGCCTGTACGAGCAGCAACTCATCCGCAATCAGATCACGCAGCTCACGGGCCGTGTCTATCTGGAAGGCTATACGAGCAATGAGGATGAATATCGCGCGTTGATGGCCAACGGCGTGAACGTCGCGAAGGAATTCAACCTCGCACCGGGCATGGCGCTGACGGCTGCGCAAATGGATGCGCTCACAAGCGACATCGTGTGGCTGGTGGATCAGGTCGTGACTTTGCCCGATGGAACGACGCAGCACGTGCTCGCGCCGGTGGTGTATCTGGCGCAAGCGCACGCGAATGATCTTCAGCCGACCGGCGCGCTGATCGCTGCAGACGACGTGGAGATTCACACGTCGGGCAGTGTCACGAACAGCGGCGTGATCAAGGGCGGCACGCAGACGGTCATCACCGGCACGGACATTCTGAACCGTGGCGGAAGCATCAGCAGCGATGGCACGACGGTGATATCGGCGAGCAACGACATCACGAACGCCTCGGGTCGTATCTCGGGAAATCGCGTGGCGGTGCTGGCGGGCCACGATATCGTCAACACGACGTTGGTCGATGCAGTGGGCGTGAGCTCGGCGGCGGGCGACAGCCGGGTTCAGCAGACGCTGGTCGGCGCGCAAGGCACGATCGAATCGACGGGCGACATGGCGGTCGCTGCCGGTCACGATCTGACGGTACACGGCGCGAACATCAACGCGGGTGGCAATGCACAGATCACGGCCGGCCACGACATGCTCGTGGATACCGTCCAGTCGACGACATCGCAATCGGTGACGAAGAACGCCGATCATCATTGGGAAGAGAACACGACGCTCAACCAGACGAGCGGCATCAGCGCAGGCGGGAGCCTCGCGATGCATTCGGGCAACGACATGACCTTCAAGGGTGCGCAGGCGAGCGCAGGCCAGGACATGTCGGTCACGGCGGGCGGCAATCTGACGGCGACGACGGTCACCGACAGTCGGAAGTTCGACAACGTCGCCACGGACGATCGCGACAAGCTTGTGCAGCATAGTTACGACGAGCAGGCTGTCGGAACGAATTTCTCCGCGGGAGGCAGCGCGACGCTGGCGGCGTTGAGCGCGGACAAGCGCAAGGGGAATGTGACGCTCACGGGTTCGGGCCTGAGCACCGATGCGGGCGCGGCGAATATCGTCGCCACAGGCGATGTGACGCTCAACGAAGCGCGCGAGGAGCACGACGGTTACTCGTACCGGCATTCGGAGCGCGGCAGCTCACTGCGCAAGACGATCTCGGACGACATGCAGACCACGCAGGCGAACATCGGCGTGGGCAGCACGGTGTCGGGCGATTCGGTGAACATCAACGCGGGTCATGATGTGACGGTCCAGGGTTCGACAGTCGCGGGGACGAACGACGTAAGCGTTGTCGCGGGCAATGACCTGACGATCACCACGTCGGAGGATACGAACCGTTCGAATGAGTTCCACGAGAAGAAGGTGAGCGGCTTCGGCACGGCGGGCGTGGGAATTTCGTATGGCACGAACGACACCAAGGACACGATCAACGATGCGGCCAAATCCGCGCAAGGCAGTCTGATCGGCAGCACGATGGGCAACGTGACGATGCAGGCGGGCGACACGCTGCATATCAAGGGCTCGGACGTGCTCGCAGCGGGCAACGTAACGGGTACGGGAGCGGAAGTCGTCATCGAAGCGTCGCAAGACGATCGCCATCACGATGAGACCCATGAGACGAAGAGTTCGGGCTTCACGCTCGCATTCAAGTCATCGGTGATCGATGCCATTCAAACGGCGGGTCAGCAAGCGCGAGCGGCGGAGAATGGCACGGGCAACACGCGCGTCGACGCGTTGCACGCGCTGGCTGCGGGCGGTAGCCTCGTCAACGGTGCGAATCCGATGATGCAGGGTCAGGCGCCGGACTGGAAGGTCGAACTGAGCTTCGGCTCATCGGGCAGCAAGTCGACCTTCAGCGAGGACAGCACGCAGCACAATGGTTCGAACATCACGGCGGGCGGCACGACGGCGTTCATCGCGAAGGGCAACGGCGCGGCGGGCAGCGGCAGCGTGACGATTGCCGGCTCGAACGTGAACGCAAGCGATGTGGTGCTGGCGGCGAACAATCAGGTGAACCTGATTCATTCGACCGATACCGACAGCACACGCAGCAACAACGAGTCGAAGAGCGGTAGCATCGGCGTGTCGTATGGCTCGCAAGGCTATGGGATATCGGCCTCGGGCAGCCGCGCGCATGGCGATGCGAATTCGGATTCGGCGGCGCAGAACAACACGCACATCAGCGGCGCGAATAGTGTAAGCATCGTGTCGGGCGGCGATACGAACATCAAGGGTGCGACGGTCGATGGCGGGCAGGTGTCGGCGCTCGTTGGTGGTGATCTGAACATCGCGAGCGTGCAGGACACGAGCCATAGCGCGGCGCATCAGGAGAGCCAGAGCGCGGGTGTCAGCATCAGCCGGGGCGGAGGTAGCGCGAGCTACAGCCAGCAGAAGGGTGACGCGCACGGTGATTACGTGGGCATCGAAGAGCAGTCGGGGATTCATGCCGGTGCGGGCGGGTTCGATATCAACGTGAAGGGCAAGACGGATCTGGCAGGTGCGTATATCTCGAGCGATGCAGACGCGTCGAAAAACAGCCTGACGACGGGCACGTTGAGCTTCAGCGATATCGCGAATGCGTCGAACTACCACGCGAAGAGCAGCGGGTTCAGCGCGGGCGGGTCGATGGGTGCGTCGAGCAGCGCGAAGGCCAATGGTGTGACGGCGGGGTCCAACGGTGGTGGCGTCTCGCCGATGATCTCGCAGCACGACAGCGGCAACGAGAGTGCGACGACGAAGAGCGCGATCGGTGCGGGTACGATCACGATCACGGATGGCGCGAATCAGAAGCAGGACGTGACCAATCTGAGCCGCGACACGAGCGATCTGAACGGCACGGTGAGCAAGCTGCCGGACTTGCAGAATCTGCTCAATCAGCAGGCGAGCACGCAGCAGGCGGCGGCGATCGTTGCCCAGACGGTGGCCACGCAGATCGGGAACTATGCGGATCGGCAGGCGCAAGCGGCGAAGGATGCGAACGATCCGGAGACGGCGGCGAAATGGGCCGAGGGTGGCGAGTATCGGATCGCGATGCATATCGCGGGCGGAGCGGCAATTGCGGGTCTGGGTGGTGGAAGCATTGCGGGAGGCGCGGCGGGTGCGGGCGTGTCGGCAGCGGTGGCAGGCAAGCTCAACGAACTGAGTGCTTCCATTGCTGCATCGAGTCCGACGGGCAATGCGGATGCGGATCGCGCGTTGGGCAATATTGTTGCGAATGCAATTGCTGGTGGAGCGGGCGCGGTCGCGGGTGGCAGTTCGGGCGCGATGACGGCTGCGAATGCTGATCTTTACAACCGGCAACTTCATCCTGGTGAATACAAGAAGGCCGAAAAGTACGCGAAGGATGTGGCCAAGGAGCTGGGCATCAGCGAGGGCGAAGCAGAAGGACGGATTCTTGCCGAGATGATGCGCAACTCGGATCAGCAGACGGCGCAGGCCTCAGGTGGGATACACGACTACGATGTAATTGGCATCGTTGGTTGTCAGAACCTGAACTGCAACGGTTACAAGAACGACCCGCAGTACGCGAACCACGACTACAACAGTCAATACATCGCGGACAATCAGGCGGCGAACCTGATGGGACGAACGCAGCTCGATACGGGCAAGACGCCAAAGCAGTTGGCTGATGCGAATTACGACAAAGACCCGTATGGCAACACGATTGCGCGCGCGGGCGCGACAATTCTTGCGGGATCGGTAGCGGGAGGCGCGGCGGCTGGAACCCTTGTGGCCGATCTTGCAACGGCATGGTCAACGGGCACCGCGTTCACGTACATGGGCGATGCGATCAGTTATCGGAGCGGGCTGTCTGGAGATCAGCCGAGCTATCAGAATGCGGCGGCGGCTGGAGGAATTGCGGCGACGTTCGCGCCGTTGGCGTTGCCGTTAAATACGTTGGGAGCGTCTACCGCCGGGAAGTCGGCTGTGAGCATCTACAACGCACTGGTGGCAGGAACGGGCGCATACGGTACGACCGCGATTCTGAGTCCGTCGAGCAATCCAGATCTGTCGGGAGGGATTGGTACAGCCGGCGCGTTGGCTGGCGCTGGCGTACTTGCGCATATGCCAGGGCCGATTGGAATGTCCATCAACCAGCTGATTCAGGTATTTGCGGGGCCGACGCAAGCCGCAATTGAATCTAGCGTTCCCAAGAAAAAGTAAGATATGAGCACCTCAGCAAAGAAGAAAGCGATATGGAGGCGTGCCAGTTGGGCATATTTATGTGCTCTTGGGATTCCCGCTGTGGTCTTGGCCTTCTCTTATGCGCAGGGGGCAAATTGGAAGCCTGTACTTGTTGGATTGCCTGTTTATATCGTGATTCTCGGTAGTATCACGATTCAACTCGTAAAGGAGCTTCGCGCCCTGAAACGTGAGGAGCATGAAATGCCTTCAAAGAAATCGGAGCAGTAGAAAAGTCAAACCCAGCTTCGAGCTGGGTTTGTCGTTTGTGGGAGTTGTTTAATCTGGCGTGATGACGAGCCTGCCGTGTTCGACCTGCACTCTGACGCGCTGTCCTGCTTCGAAGCCTGCCTGTTCAAGCCATCGACCGGCGAGCTTGATCCACGGATAGAGGGGCGGTGGTGTCTTGTTCGGCCGCCAGGAAAAAGGTCGTTCGCGCGCGGCTTCTTGAATCTTGATGTGCCGCTCGGCAAAAGCGGTTGATGCTTTAAGATTGGCGTCAGCCATGGTCAACTCCAGCTTCGCTAATACGCGCTATGTCTTGCGCCCCCGGCCCGAGTCGGTGCTTCGCAAGGTAAAGTCAGTGGCCGCGTTGCGGCCAAATCTGTTGAGCACGCAAAAGCAAAGACATATCCAGCGCGCTACGCGCGAGTATCTACGGCCCCGCCCACCCGGTGCGTCTGCTGCGCTCGGGCTGCGGCCCTGCGGGCCTCCGCTCCGTGCTCGCAGCCTGCCTCCCGTCCGCCCCCAAGGGGCTCCCCCAAATGTGCGCCGCTGCGCGGCGAAATCAGAAGCAACGACAAGGCGCGGTTTGGCATGCGGTGCAAGCCGAAAACCCGTCTTGCACCGCATGTCCGAGCGTCTCACAACCGGTCGCCATCAAGGCCAAGCCCTGACGGGCGCGCGACGCGCGGCCTTGACGGGTTCAGCGTTGTAGGGAAATGTTACGCAGCGACGGTGTGCCCGTTGCTAACTCAAAGGAGATAACTATGTCCAAAACCGCTGAAGAGCAATGGCAAGAGCTCTGCGAGGAATGGGAGCGAGCACGGGATGCGTACACGAACCTGATGGCGAATCGCAATCCGGGTGTCTATCAAGATGGGAACTTCTGGGAAGAAATGGATAAGGTACGGAAACAGCAGGACACCGTAGAGCAGCGGATGGACGAGTTCAAGAAAAAATACTTTGGTTCGTAGAAGGCTTCGTGCTTACAAACGTCCGGTTCCGCCGCGTCTGCCGTCGGCCTACGGCCGCCGTCAGCCCCGGCGGGCTGAAGATGCTTCGTCATCCAACACAAATTGACAAGAGCCGAACGGGGCCTCTGGCAAACTTGCGCCTTTGGGCAGAAAGTCGCGTCGGGGCAAAAAATTGCAGCTCGCAGAGCACGTCAGGGAAAACCGGGTTGCAAGTGCTTGGTGCGTCAGGAGAAAACCGCGTTCGTCAACGGCGGGCATGTCGGGGTTGCCTGATCTTTACAATCGGCAGTTGCATCTGGATGAGAAGCAAGCCATCAAGGACAAGGCCAATGGCGATCAGGCTGAAGCGGACAAGCTGACGAAAGCGGCATGTTATGCAGTGAAATGCTGGGCGGAGTATCCGCAAGGCAGCGATCAATACAACGCGAACTACGTGAGTCAGCTTGAAGCATCGCAGCTCGGGTCGGAGTTGGCGTGGGTGAACAACCAGAAGGAAACGGGCTTGTTCAATTACACGCCGGGGCAGAAGATCACGGACATGTTGAAGAGTGATCCGTTGGGTACAGCGAAAGATGCGGCGAAAATCGTAACGGGTGGTTTGACGGCCAAGACTGGCGCGGCACTTTGTACGAACGGGCTAGGTTGTACGGCTGGCGGAGCCATGATTGCCTTTGGCCTGAGCGATATGGCTGAAGGTGGTGACGGGCTATATAACCGGTACAACGGTATTGGTTCGCCCGGCGTGAATCCACTCCGCTACGCATTCAATGAGGCATTGCCGGGTGGGTGGGGAAATGTTGCATACGATGGTTTAAATCTTGCCACTGCGATCGGAGCGCTTTACGCGCCTGTTCCTCTCAAGGTGGGTGCTGCTGATGGTTTGAACCGTCCGGGTTCGATGTTTGATGTGACCGTGCCGCGCATGAATAACCAAACATTGAATCCGCTTACCAAGAATCCGTTGCCATATGGAACAACGCAAGGCATCTTGATTTATGGTGTTGGTTCGAAAGGAGCGACTGTTATAAACGACATTCGTCACACTGGAGGCAAGAATTGAACTGGAGGCGTCTTTACGCAACTAGCCAAATAATTGGAGTTGTTGGAGGAATATCAGTCGGCGCTGCCGGGTTTTATGCTGTTATTGTGATTGGCATATGTAGAAAGCTAATCGGCCTGAGCGACACGGTAGCGGTGTTTGCTATCGGGTTGCCATCGTTTATTGTGCTATTGGCGATATTCATAAAGTATCTTCCTGGTCGATTGCGGAAGGCTGGAATGCTAAGTGACGATCCGGAGAGATTCGGTCCATGGTTTAAGAACTAAGCTATCAGAAGCAACAAACCCAGCCTTCGAGCTAGGTTTGTTGTATGTGGGGTCGTTCAATCTGGCGTGATGACGAGCCTGCCGTGCTCGACTTGCACTCTTACGTGCTGCCCTGCTTCGAAGCCTGCCTGTTCAAGCCACCGCCCGGCAAGCTTGATCCACGGATACAGGGGCGTAGGTGTCTTGTTAGGCCGCCACGAAAACGGTCGTTCGCGCGCGGCTTCTTGAATCTTGATGTGCCGCTCGGCAAAGGCGGTTGATGCTTTAAGATTGGCGTTACCCATCGTTATCTCCTGGTGTGAGTTGGTGGTGGTCAGCGGGCCGTGAGTGTTGGAAGCACTCACGGCCCGCGCTTCGTTTACGCGGTACTTCTCCTTCAGTTGCTCATGACGCGGTTGACGATCTGGACGTGAAGCAAACGGAAGGCGGAGAGCTGCTGTTCACGTTTGGCGAGCGCGCGTGGCGGATACGCGGTTGGCAAAAGAATCTCGGCCCGGAGGCTTCAGCGCATACGCCGCCTGCCTCACGCCTTCCTCTTCCGCGATCGCCAGTATCTTGTGCTGCAAGTCAGTCTCGCCCAGGTAGAACAGGCTCTGGCCCGTCATCGCGCTGTACTGAATCCGTTCTTCCTCCGGAATCAGATCCAGCACCGCATCCATCAACGACGACTTGCCCGCCGCGCTGCTCGACTGGATCAGCACCGCCAGCGGCGCATCGAGTTTTCTGGACACCGCCGCCAGATACCCCGCCAGCAAGTTCGTGCGCTCGCCCACCACGCCGCAGCGCGCCATGTCCGCCTCCAATCGCGCGATCAGCTCCGGCGCTTTCAATCACGCCAACGCCGCCGCGTGCTCCAGCGCGTCAAGCTGCATGGCGGGCTTTTCTTTGGGCGCCAGCGTCGCCCGAATCGCCTCGTCCTGCATCGTCTCCAGCTTCAGCAGCACGCGACCCAAGTCACGCTTGAGCGTGTCCTCCTGCGAGCCCAGCTCTACCGCCGCCGCCTTCAGGAACAAGCCGCGCGCCTTCGCGCTGTACGCGTCCAGCGTATCGACGTGATACGTGTCACCGCGCCGAACCTGCACGTTCACGCGCATCTGCAGAGATTCACACGGCGACGCACCCGGCGCGGCTGGAGCGGCGTGAGGAGCAGGACGCGATAGACGATGTGAAGGCGACGCGGCTGTTGCATCGGGTGTATGGGAAGCGCAGCGATGATGATATGCCGGATGAAGAAGTGAAGAACGAAGAACCGGCGTCATCGACGCGGCCGCGAGCGTGAAGCCAAAGAAGAAAGTGCGGCCCGTTGGGCCGAGGCACACGAGGGGCCGGGGGTAAATGCGCTGCGCGCATTTAACATAACGCAAAGGCGCATTAGCGAATTCTGAGGCGCGGGCACAAGCAGCAAGGAACGGCTTGCCGCTGGCCCGCGCCTCAGAATTCGCTAATACGCGCTATGTCTTGCGCCCCCGGCCCGAGTCGGTGCTTCGCAAGGTAAAGTCAGTGGCCGCGTTGCGGCCAAATTTGTTGAGCACGCAAAAGCAAAGACATATCCAGCGCGCTACGCGCGAGTATCTACGGCCCCGCCCACCCGGTGCGTCTGCTGCGCTCGAGCTGCGGCCCTGCGGGCCTCCGCTCCGTGCTCGCAGCCTGCCTCCCGTCCGCCCCCGAGGGGCTCCCCCAAATGTGCGCCGCTGCGCGGCGAAATCAGAAGCAACGACAAGGCGCGGTTTGGCATGCGGTGCAAGCCGAAAACCCGTCTTGCACCGCATGTCCGAGCGTCTCACAACCGGTCGCCGTCAAGGCCAAGCCCTGACGGGCGCGCGACGCGCGGCCTTGACGGGTTCAGCGTTGTAGGGAAATGTTACGCAGCGACGGTGTGCCGGTTGCTAACTCAAAGGAGATAACTATGTCCAAAACCGCTGAAGAGCAATGGCAAGAGCTCTGCGAGGAATGGGAGCGAGCACGGGATGCGTACACGAACCTGATGGCGAATCGCAATCCGGGTGTCTATCAAGATGGGAACTTCTGGGAAGAAATGGATAAGGTACGGAAACAGCAGGACACCGTAGAGCAGCGGATGGACGAGTTCAAGAAAAAATACTTTGGTTCGTAGAAGGCTTCGTGCTTACAAACGTCCGGTTCCGCCGCGTCTGCCGTCGGCCTACGGCCGCCGTCAGCCCCGGCGGGCTGAAGATGCTTCGTCATCCAACACAAATTGACAAGAGCCGAACGGGGCCTCTGGCAAACTTGCGCCTTTGGGCAGAAAGTCGCGTCGGGGCAAAAAATTGCAGCTCGCAGAGCACGTCAGGGAAAACCGGGTTGCAAGTGCTTGGTGCGTCAGGAGAAAACCGCGTTCGTCAACGGCGGGCATGTCGGGGTTGCCTGATCTTTACAATCGGCAGTTGCATCCGCAGGAAAAGATGCTGGCCAAGCAGTTGGCGGAGAAGAGCGGCGGGAAGTACACCGAGCAGCAGATCGAAGATCAGATGCGGCTCATGGGCGGTTCGTTTGATGGTGGACGTGAATCGGGCGCGGCTGCGACGCTGATTGGTCAGATGCCGAGCGATTCGGGTGCGCAGTGGCAGTACGCTGGAAAAACGAATGATGGCAAGCCGATCCTGACGCAGATCATGCCGCAATCCAATGCGGAACTGGAAAACTATATCGTGGCGAATGCTGGATCGGTGCGGGCTGGTGATGTGCCGAGCATTGTCTATGACCAGACCGGTAAGAAGGGATTCAGCGGAGACGTAACGGGGCCGTTCACGAAGTTCGATAAGTCGGATGCGGATTACATGCGCAACACGGTTGCGGATACGGCCTCGATGATCTCGACAAATGCGGGACGATTCAGCGCAGCCACAGCGGCTGCTGCGGCTATTCCCTCGCCATATTCGGCTGGGTTCTCAGTTGCTGCCTATGCTGCTACGGTTGCAGGGTTTGCAGCTGATGCTGTAGCACAAACCGTTAAGCCGGACGTAGGTCAATATGCTGTGTCGGGCATTACTGGTTTGATCGCGGGAAATTTTTCAGACCGGGCTCCTGGCCTCGGACCGGCAATTAACGAGACCGCGAATACGTTCTCTAATAGCAGTACAGGTCAACAGATGCAGAACTCCTTGAATAAATACTGGGCTGACTTCGCTAATTATTGGAGCGGCAAGCGATGAAAATCCAATTCATTGAGGATCGAAATTTTGCAGGATGGGTTCGAACGAGTTTACTTGTTTCTGGCATCCTGATTATGTTTTTCGCTTACAAGTATGTACCACCTGCGCCGTTCGGGGGGGTGTTGCTGCTGTTGGGATTGGGAGTTGCTGCTATAGGTGGGTACGCAAGTAGAGCACACATGCTGAAGATAAAGCCTTTCGACAACTCTTATAAGAAGGCACGCAAAAGCTACGAAGTGAAGGACGAAGAGCAGGACAAGTCCTGAAGCAACGAACCCGGCCGCGGCCGGGCTTGTCGTATGTGGAGTGGTTCAAACAGGCGTGATGACAAGCCTGCTGTGTTCGACCTGCACTCTCGCGCTCTGTCCTGCTTCGAAGCCCGCTTGTTCAAGCCATCGGCCGGCGAGCTTGATCCAAGGATAAAGGGGCGCAGGGGTCTTGTTCGGTCTGTAAGAAAACGGCCGTTCGCGCGGGGATTCTTGAATCCTGATGTGTCGCTCGGGAAGCATGGCAACACGATTGCGCGCGCGGGCGCGATAATTCTTGCGGGATCAGTAGCGGGAGGTGCTGCGGCTGGAACCCTTCCACGGCATGGTCTACGGGCACGGCGTTCACGTACACGGGTGATGCGATCGGCTATCGGAGCGGGCTGTCTGGAGAGATCAGCCGAACTATCAGAATGCGGCTGCTGCAGGAGAAATTGCGGCGGCGTTCGCGCCGTTGGCGTTGCCGTTAAATACGCTGGGCACATCAACGGCTGCGAAGTCGGCTATGAGCATCTACAAGGCACTGGTGGCAGGAACAGGCGCATATGGAACGACCGCGATTCTGGGTCCGTCGAGCAGTCCGGATCTGTCAGGGGGATAGGTACGACAGCGTCGATTTTAGGCACTGGAGGCAAAGGTATCTTGCCTAGTTCTATTGGAAAAGGATTTTGATACATGGATACAGATCTTGCCGGGTTCGGCACAGACGATCATCGAAAGCAATTGCAAGAAAGGTAAATAAGATGGAACGCACGTCTGCAAAGAGAAAAGCGCTATATCGAAAATTTTTTGTTGGTTATCTGTGTCTACTAGCAATCCCGTTGATGATTCTTGCGCTGTCCATATATAAAGGTGCGAGAGGTGCAGGTCTTGTACCCGGAATCCCTGTTTATCTAGTGCTGTTCGGAGGATCTACCTATCAATTCGTAAAGGAGCTTTGTGCCCTGAAACGTGAAGAGCGGGAAATGCCTTCAACGAAATCGGAGCAGTAGATGTGATGAAGAAGCAGAGGCCATACTGAGTTATGAAGACCAAGAAAATTGAAGATGGCAACCTTACGTCATGGGTTAGATTGCTGCTTATCGTTGCTGGTATTAGTTTAGCGGTGGTTGCGGTCGAGTGTGATGTCCCGTCTTGGGCCGCAAAGACTCTACTGTTGACAGGGTTTGGAATTGGCCTGGTTGGTGGAATGACGAGTCGCGCGGCGCTGATGAAGATCCAACCGTTCGACAACAGCTACAAGAAAACTCGCAAGAGCTACGAAGTGAAGGACGAGGAGCAAGACAAGTCCTGAAACAACAAACCCAGCCTGTGTTGCATATGGGCGTCATGCATGCAGCAGGCGTCATGACGGGTCTACCGTGCTCGACGTCCACTTTGACGCGCGGCCCTGCTTCGAAGTCTTCCTGTCCGAGCCATCGCCCGGCGAGCATGGTCGTCAGACGGAGCCGGGGCGGTGTCTTGCGCGGTCGCAGCGAGCGAAGGCGCTCGGACTTTGCCTTTTAGGGCGCGTCGCTGTTCGCGACGGCTGGGCGTTTTAATGAAATTCTAGAAGCAGATAATGATCCATAGAAAGAGGCTCGCGGCTCTGCCGCTCACCGCCCTGATGTCGCTCGCCGTTCACGCGCAGCAAACTCCCACATCTGCCGACGAAGCCGCCGCCGCGCGCGCCAACGCGATTCAGGATCAGCAAATGCAGCAACAACGCGAGGCTCAGCAACGCGAGTCGGCCGTTCAGGCGCCGACAGTGCGCTCGACCGTCCCGGAAGATCGCGGGTTTCCGATCCTCCCTTCGGAGACGCCGTGCTTTCGCATCGACACGTTCGCACTCGATGTGCCTTCGACCCTACCCGATGCCATTCGTGCCAAAGGCGCATCCGCATTGCCGCTCGACCCGTTTGCTTTCGCGCGTGAATGGCTCGACCACTACAAGGGCCAATGCGTCGGCAAGGCAGGCGTGAACCTGCTGACCAAGGGATTGCAGCAAGCGATTCTTTCTCACGGCTACATCACGACGCGCGTGCTGTTGCCCGAACAGGATCTGTCCGGCGGCACGTTGAAGTTCGCGCTCGTGCCGGGCGTCATTCGCAACGTTCGGTTCGCCGAGCCGTTGTCGTGGGGCACATGGAAAACCGCCTTCCCGACGAGACCCGGCGACGTGCTCGACCTGCGTGACCTTGAGCAAGGTCTGGAGCAGATGAAGCGTGTCGCGAGTCAGGACGTCGACATGAAGATCGAACCGACCGACGTGCCTGGCGAAAGTGATATCGTCCTATCGCTCAAACGCGCGAAATCGTGGTCGCTTGTCGCCTCGGTCGACAACTCGGGCAGTCGCGCAACAGGCAAGCTGCAAGGCAACTTGAGTCTGGGCATCGACAATCCGCTGGGACTCAACGACATCTTCACCATCGGCGCAAATCACGATCTTGAATTTGGTGACAAAGGACTCGGTTCGCACGGCTTCAATGGCTCGTATTCCGTGCCGTGGGGTTACTGGACTGCGACCCTGTTCGGCAATACCAACAGCTACTACCAGCAGATTGCAGCCGTTAATGAGACGTTCGTGTCGAGCGGCAATTCGCAGACGGGCGGTTTCAAGCTGGCGCGCGTGCTGCGCCGCAGCCAGAGCGATGTGTTCGGCGGCTACGTGCAGCTGTCGAAGCGTTTCGGCGCGAGCTTCATCCAGGACACGGAAATCCCGCTCCAGCACCGCGACAACACCTTCCTCGAACTGGGCCTGACCGATCGTCACTACTTCGGCAATGCCCAGTTCGACGGAGCGCTCGCCTATCGGAGGGGCATCGGCACGTTCGGCGCAACGCCGGATCCTTGGCTGCCGCCCGATCCGGACATTGCGCCTACGCCGGGCGGCGACCCCACGTACCATTTCAGCATGGCCGTGCTCGACATGAACCTGTCGGTGCCGTTCGCTGTCGCGACGCAGCCGCTGCATTATGTGACGACCTTTCACGGTCAATATACGAACGACACGCTGTATTACATCGACGACCTGACCATCGGCAGTCGCTACACCGTGCGCGGGTTCGACGGCGAGCAGATGTTGGCCGGAGAGAAGGGCTTCTACTGGCGCAACGAATTGCAGGCGCCGATCGGCAAGACGGGCCAGTCACTCTATGCGGGAATCGACTATGGGCGCGTGTTCGGGCCGTACACGGCTGATCTCGTGGGCACGCAGCTAGTGGGCGCGGTGATCGGCGTTCGCGGCGGTCTTCCAGCGAAGTATGCGGGTTTCAGTTACGACCTGTTCGCGGGCACGCCGGTCTACAAACCGTCAGGCTTCCCGACCTCGCGCGTGACGGTCGGATTTCAATTTACTGCGCAGCTTTGATGTGCGAGGCAGCCGCGCTTGGGCAATAGCGCGACCTGAGAAAGGCGGAAGCGGGGAAGGCAAGCCTCGCTTCTGCGGACCGATATGCGAGCAAGTCTCAGGCTTGCGCTATGTCATGTCTGAGCCTGCCAGATTGCCCGCAACGCTCACCTCCGAGCCGTCATCCATTCGCGGCGGCTGAGCAAGGTCTGACCGAGCGCGTCGAATGCGGCCGTCGGCAATTGCTGAATCTGCTCGACGACGATGCTCGTCGGATAGAACGTCTGCACCGCGTCATCGAGTATGCCGACGCCGATCAGCTCGATGCCGCGCCCGTTCAGCTCATCAATGCGCGCGCGCAGGTCCGAACGCAGAATCGCGGGATCGCCGTCGCCGGTGGCCGGATAGCCGTCCTGCAAGACCATCAGGATGCGGCGATGCGCGCGTCGCGCGAGCAGACGGTCCGCAGCCCAGCTCAGTGCCTCGCCATCGGGATTTTCGTGGCCGCATTCGATGCGCGCGAGGCCGCTCATGTTCTCCGAATCGAAGCGCTTGTAGATCTCGAAATCGAGTCGTTCGACGAAGCGGTTATAGCCATACGGCGCGTGAGCTTCGGCGAGCCAGTGCGCGTGATAGTCACGCATCGCGGGATCTTCGATCGAACTGTAGCCGAGGATTTCCGCCGCGAAGCCGAGCTGCACGAGCGCATCGCCGATGGCTGCCGCGCAAAGACGCGCGAGCTCGATCTTGCGGCCCGCCATCGAACCGCTGCGGTCGATGAGCAGCGTCACGGCAGCGTCGCGCCCGGGACGGATGCGCGCCGAGCGAAACGGCGTGCGATAGCCGGGCGATGTCGCGAGCCGCGCGAGCGATGGCCGGTCGAGTTCGCCGCGTTCCTGTTCGCGTCGCCAATGCGTCTGTTCATCGGCTTTCAGCGCGCGTTCGAGGCGCGTCTTCAACGGCTCGGTGTGCGCGCGAGCGGCGCTGCGCAGCTTGCGCCAGGCGTTTGGATCGCCCTTGCCGGTCAGGTCGGTGACACGATCGAAGGCGGTCGTGATCGGGATCGAGCGAACCGGCCGGCCGATGGGCGCGGGTCGCGTTGGCGACGGTGCAGGCTCGCCATCGGACGGTTCGGCAAAGGGATCGCTCGTCGGCGACAGCGACGAATCCGCGCTGCTTTCGAGGTTTGGCGTGTCGTCCTTGTCGACGTTGAACATCATCGTATTGATGCCGCCCGCCCAGAGCGCGCGCACGCGTTCGACGAGTCTCGATGCAAGGCGCACGCTGTCCCGCGTCGATTCGCTCGCGCGCGATTCATGCAGCACTTCCGACGCGATATGCGCGGCCGCGTCAAGTGTTGGGCTGCGTTCCATCGCCGCAGTCTGTTCGTTCCACAGCAATCGCTCGATGCGCCAGCGCAGACGATCGCGCCATGACAGATCGCGCCAGCGTGCATGCATGCTCGCTTCGCGCTGAGCGCGCATCGCGGTGAGAAACGATACCGATCCCGGATAAGACTCGATGAGTCGCTCGCACACGCGCCGGTCCTCCAGAACCTCCGCGACGAAGCCGGCGCTGGCATCCGCTTCGGCGAGCGCGTTCAGATCGCAGTAGCGGTGACGCGCGGCAAGCATGTCGATATAGCCGGTCGCGGCATCCGTGCGGGCTGCATCGGCGAGATCGCCCGGCAGCACGATGACGTCGCCGCGCAAAGCCGGTCCATCGGACGCGAATCTCACTTGCAGATCGCGCCGATGCGCAAGCGTGCGCGCGAGTCTGGCGAGGCGTTCCGATGCATCGTCGTTCATCGCGTCAGCCTTCGAGTGCGATGTGATGCCGGATGATGTTGCGGATCAACGCGGCGTCTTCAGCTGTGACTTTCGCGTAGATCGTCGGGCCAGCGGCGGCTTCGGGGTCGCCCGTGCGCAGCATCAGCTCCGTCCAGTCGATGAGCCGGCGCGTGGAAAACGCACTCGACAAATCTTCGCGTGCAAACGCGTCGCGACAGTCGGCGGCGACCGCCGCAAGCGTGCGCGCCATCCCGGCGGTCACGCGATACTCGAAGAGGCGTGTGAGCACGAGCGCTTCATCGTCGGGCGTCAGATAGTCGATCTGATGGACGCGCCAGCGGTCCAGAAACGCCTCGTTCATCACATTGGCGCCCTGGTAGAGGTGACGAAACGCGCTCATCGCGCCGACTGCGTTGGCTGTTGCGAAGAGACGGAACGACGGATGCGGAGTCACGATCTCGTTGCCTTTTTCCTTCAGAAGAAGGTGGCCCGCGGATTCCAGAACCGAGGTCAGCACGGCGAGGATAGCGGGCTCGGCGAAGTCCACTTCATCGACGATCAGCCAGAGGCCGTCGCGCATCGCCGTCGGCAGCACGCCGTCGACCCAGATCGTCTCGCCGCCCTTGACGGTCCAGAATCCGACGAAGTCACCGATGGTCGTCTGACCGTTCATGTTCGAGCGCAGCACGCCCTGTTTCGTGCATGCGGCGATCTGCTCGATCAGGCTCGTCTTGCCGGTGCCCGTGTGTCCGATCAGCAGAATGCGCCTGTTCTCGACGATGTCGTGAAGCACGTTCTCGGACCGTGCCGAAAACAGATAGGCCGGATTGAGCGGCGGAACGAGCGGCCCGCCCGCGCCGACGGGCATGTGCACGGAACGGATCGTCGTGGTCTTCGCAGGCGTTGTCGAACGCGCTTCGTCATGTCGCGCAGCGGCTCTCAACGCCTGCATGAAGCGATGACGTTCCGGGCGCGGCGCTGGCGCTTCGCTTGCCTGTCGAACGAACCCTTCGCGATGCCACTTGCTCAGCTTCGCCTGGAGATTGTCCAGATCGACGACCGTATCGACGCGCGCCGCGCCATCGGGCAGGCGGTGCACGATGCGGTACGCGTGCGGCCGCTCCGCGTGGCTGACGATCCATGTGCCGGCGTTTTCATCGCTCGGGTGAACGTAAGTGCCGAGCGACGATAGCCCGGTGGATGGCGTTTGAATCGACTCGTTCATGGGTGGAAACGGTTCTCGCGGGATATTCGATACATATACAGGAAGTCTCGCGGGAATAATTTTCGCCTCATTCGGCGCGCTTATCGTCGCCCTCACAGAACATCTTCGAGGATTGGACAATGAGCCAGAAAACCTTGCTTTGGGCGGGCCGGATCATCAGCGGACTGGTCGTGCTGGCGTTACTTGCCGATGCCGCCAGCATTCTTGCGTTTCCATCGAGCATGCAGGCGAGGTTCGCCGCGACCGGATTTCCCGACAACCTTGCGCACACGCTCGGCATGATCGTGCTGCTGTGCACGGTTCTTTTCGCCATTCCGCGAACCGCCGTGCTGGGCGCGATCCTGTTGACCGGATTTCTCGGCGGCGCGATATGCGCGCACTTTCGGCTCGGCGAGATCGGGTCGCCGCCGCAGATCATCAGCCTGGTGCTCGGTGCATTGGTGTGGGGCGCGCTGTACTTGCGCGATGCGCGCGTCAAGCGTCTCCTTCCCTTGACGGCCTGATACGGCTCAGTAACGCAGGCTCATGCCCCGGAACGTCTTATCGTCCGACATTTCGTGAGACTTCGCTTTGCAGACGGACCGTTTGCCGCCATCGTCGCTCAGGAGATAGAGCCGATCCGTCCCGGCGATGGCAAACAGTCCCTCCGCATGAAAGTCGGGCGGATCGATGTCCTTCCAGTATATGGGTCGCGCATTGCGCTCGCCCGTCCATCGATAGATCGCGAATCTCGATTCAGGGCGGCCTGCCTTGCCGTCATCGATCGGGCCAGCAACGATGAAGTATTCATCGCCGACGCGCTCCATGCTGCGAATTCCGCGCTTACCGAGGTCGAGGAGGATGAGATCGTCGAACACGGGCGCCGCATTTCGGTTGATGACCGCATCAGGGTTCTTCAGCTTCAGAACGTGCGCCGACAGGTTCGCGTCCGAGAGCGGATTCCTGAAGCCGATATACAGTCCGCCGTCCTTCGTGTCGGCCAATCCTTCGATGTTGAATCCTCGCGGCTTTTCCGCGCCTTTTTCGGAAGCCTCCGTCAGGACGCTGAAGCGCCTGTCCGATGCCAGCGCTTCGAGCAGGCCGCCATAAGGTTTGGCGTTCGGCATCGCGACCGTGGGCGTCGCGCCTGAAAGATCGATGCGCGTCGCGAACAGCCGATGACGCTTCGGCTTGAGTTCATCGTCGGCATTGCGCCCGTGCGATCCGATCCAGTAAATCGTGTCGCCGATTCTCGCCGCGCCCTCGAGGTCCGCTTCGCCCTTGCCGCCATCGGTGCCATTCAGATAGACGTTGAGTTCTACTTTGCCGACGTGCTTCGGCGTGTCGTAGCGGTAGATGACCAGAGCATTGATCTCGTCATCGGCGACGATGAAATAACCCGAGCCGAGATCGATGCCCGCCGATGCATTGCAGATTCCGCGATACGTCGTGATCGCATCGGCAACGGCGCTCGACGCGTACGCGCTGATCGCGCACGCGAAACACAGCGCAAGCAAAATACGTTTCATGTCCGTCGCACTATTCGATGTTGGTATCGCGCAGTTCCGGGCACCGCAAAAGAAAACGCCCGCGCTAAACGCAGGCGTTTCCGTGGCCCCGCTACCGCGCCCCCATGAACGATTTCTCGTCCGCTTCTGCATCAGGGGCCGGCTTCCGCGCGGCTCACTTTCAGTATAGGTCACGTGGCGGGATATCCAAGTGCCTTGGGCGCGCTCATGGAATCTGCGAGAGACCGCGCTTCGCTTCCAATAGCTCGATCAGCAAGCGATCACGCTGGCGAAGCATCTCCGGAAAGTCATGCGACTGCAATTCCTGCTCGACGCCGCTCGCAATCGATTCGATGTAATCGTCCGTTTCCGGGTACGTGCCGAGATCTCTGGACCACTCGCGCTGCGCCGGCCCCAGATGCCGCAGCACATGCGCAATACCGCCGGAGCCTCCGGACGCGTGAAGGTTGAGAAACGGTCCGAGCAACGCCCAGCGCAGGCCCGGCCCCCACGCGATGGCCGTGTCGATATCTTCCACCGAGGCCACGCCGCGCTGCACCAGACTGATCGCTTCCTGCCACAACGCCACCTGCAGGCGATTGGCGATATGACCCTTGACCTCCGTATTGATCCGGATCACTTTCTTGCCCGTCGAGAGATAGAACGCCATGGCTCTCTCGATGTTTTCGGCCCGCGTGAGTTTCCCGCCGCCGACCTCGACCAAAGGAATGATGTGCGACGGATTGAACGGATGGCCGAGGACGATGCGTTCCGGATGTTTCGCGCCCGCCTGCATCTCGCTGATCGACAACCCCGACGACGATGACGCGATGATCGCATCTTCTTTCGCCACCGCTTCGATGCTGGCGATCAGCGCGCGTTTGACATCGAGACGCTCGGGGCCGCTTTCCTGAATGAAACCGGCATCGCGCACGGCCGCGCCGATATCGTTCGTGAACGTGAGCCTGTCGCGCGAGGCGCCGTGCGCCAGCCCGAGCCGCTCCATCGCGGGCCAGGCGTCGTCGATCCATTCGCGCAGGCGCGTTTCGGCGCCTGCGCCGGGATCGGTAGCCGTCACCGAAAACCCGCGAGCCAGGAAGTGCGTTGCCCATCCCGCGCCGATGACCCCAGCGCCTACGATGGCGATATGGCCGGCTGTATCCGTCATGCTCTAACCCTCCAGACAGGCCGCGTCGATGCCCGCATGCAACGGCCGCAATCCGATGATCTCGCGCGCCTCGTCCGGCGTCGCGGGTTCATAGCCCATCTCACGGACCAGGCGCACGAGCCGCTCGACCAGTTGCACGTTGGTGGCCAGTTCGCCGTGCCGGTAGTACAGGTTGTCCTCCAGCCCGACGCGCACGTGTCCGCCGAGCAGAAGCGAGTTCATCGCGGCGGGCAACTGCGCCGCACCGATCGCGCTGACGTTGAAGACCGTATTGCGCGGCAGGTGATCGACCATCGTCTGCAATAGTCGCGGCGTATAAGGCAACGCGCCCTGAAACGCATTCGCGCCGATCACGATGTTGATGAAATGCGGCGCATCGTCGAGACCTTCGTTGATGGCGCGCTGGACATCCTGAACGATATCGGCCAGACCGAACACTTCCCATTCGGGCTTGATGCCGCGTTCCTTCATCATCATGGCGATCTGCCTGATTCGCGACGGCGGCGTCGCCACGAGAATTTCCTTGCCGCCGAAGCTGGCGATCACGGTCTGCGCGTCGAGCGTGCACATCTCGACGCCGTCCCCCTGCATGCCCTTCAAACGTTCTTCCCACTGGATTT